>CAKZPD010000001.1 GCA_937138475.1 uncultured Sulfitobacter sp.
CGCGGGCGTTGTGTAGTGGTAAGACCTTAGCCTTCCAAGCTAATGACGCGGGTTCGATTCCCGCCGCCCGCTCCAAATCATCAAAAATCGACAAAATACGACGCTTTTTGTGGTCTCCTAACCGCAGGTTAAGTATTTTCGCGGCATCAAGGCGCCAAAGGCAATCGTCAGGCGGTTTGAATATGGATGTCATCAAAGGGTCGGTTCTTGGGCTGTGTTTGTTGCTGCCGGTTGCGGGGCAGGCCAGCGGGCCACGCATCACCGCCAAGATGGAGGCCGGAAACAAGATCAACCACACCGGCAATCAACGTCTGCTGAGCCAAGAATTGATCTTGTCGGTTTGTATGGTGCTGTCTGATGTCGACGCGGCGACCCATGCGGAACGCGCCTGGTTTGCCGCGCAACAGTTCGAGGACGTGCTTGATGGCCTGGCCCACGGCGATAATGACTTGGGCCTGCTGGCCGAGGAAAACCCGGCCATTCTTGAGGCGCTTGGGCAGATGGCAGGCAGCTGGCAAGTGCTTGGCCCAGCAACGCGCCAGATCGTTTCAGGCGATCGCCACAGCGTTCCCGTGACCCAAGTTATCGAAATTGACGCCCAGATGCGCGTCCAGGCCGAAACGGCAGCGGACCGGGCCGAGAGCCATTATGGCGCCATCGCGCTTGACCCGGATCTTGCGCGTGCAATCAACCTGATCTCGCACGAGCGGATGCTTTTGGCACAGGTGGCCAAAGATGCCTGTTTCATCTCGATTGATTTGTCGCGGGCCCACAGCCGGGATGAGATAATCAAAGCCGCCCGTGCCATTGAAACAGCGTTGGCCCTGCTTGAAAACGGTGATGAGGCCGCAGGCATCGCCGCGCCCCCCAACGGGTTCATTCCGTTCAGCCTGAAAAAGGTTCAGAAAAAATGGGAGCGCCTGAAGCCACAAATTGAACAACTGTCAACCGGCGCGCCGCTTAGCCTTGCGGCGCTCAGCAGCTTTGTAAAAGAATGTAACGCGCTGTCCAAAGCGGTTCAGGCTGTCGCGGTTCTTTATATAAAATCGTGATGTCCGCCCCATGATCAGATCGCGCGGCACAGGGGTCGGTCAGCAGACAAAGACGTCAGAACGCCTGTAAAAAGCGGTTCTATTTCAACGCGATACAACAAGTGTAGTCGGGGGTATTTGCGCGATAAATGGCAGCCCGTAGGGGAATCGAACCCCTCTTTCCAGGTTGAAAACCTGGCGTCCTAACCGATAGACGAACGGGCCAGCGCTGCTG
>CAKZPD010000002.1 GCA_937138475.1 uncultured Sulfitobacter sp.
CGAGGCAAAGCCGCAGGCCAGCGCCACGTTGATCACGCTCATGTCGGTTTGCATCAGCAGGTTGCGGGCCTTTTGCAAGCGCAGCTCCATGTAATAGCGCTTGGGCGAACGGGTCAGATAGCGCCGGAACAGCCGCTCAAGCTGGCGGGTGGACATGCCAACATCCTTGGCCAGGGCGGACGGGCTGATCGGCTCTTCTATGTTGGCCTCCATCATCTGGATGACCAGGCTAAGCTTGGGGTGACGCACACCGATCCGGGTCGGAACCGACAGGCGCTGGGTATCCTGATCGGTGCGGATCGACGAATAAATCATCTGATCGGCGACTGAATTGGCCAAATCCTCGCCGTGTTCATCGGCAATCAATTTCAGCATCAGGTCGATGGACGATGTGCCGCCCGCCGTCGACATCCGGTTTCCGTCGACGACAAAGACCGATTTTGTCAATTCGACCTCGTCGAATTCCTCGGCAAAGCTGTCTTGGTTTTCCCAATGGGTGGTGGCGCGCTTGCCGTCCATCAGCCCGGCCTTGGCCAGCGAATAAACCGCGGTGCACAGCCCGCCCATGATGATGCCTTTTCGGGCCTCGCGGCGCAGCCATCCCAGCAACCGTTTGGTGGTGGCGCCCTGAACGTCGATGCCGCCACAAATCAAGACGGTATCGTCGCGGGCCAGATCCTCAAGATCGCCATCCAGCTTGAACCCTGTTTCCGCCGAACAATTGATGAAATCGCCACCTTCGCCGACGATCCGCCACTCATACAAAGATTTTTGCGACATCCGGTTGGCAATGCGCAAGCTTTCCACCGCCGAGGCAAAGCTCAGCATTGAAAAATTCGGCAGCAACACAAAGACAAAGCGGCGTGGCTTGTCTGGGGTGGGGGTGACGCGAACAGCAGAGCGGGATTGCGGCATGGGGGTCTCGGGTTGGGTGAAGCACGTAAAGGGACCATGCTCATGGTGCGAAAGCGGCGTCAAGAGGACGAATTTGTGATATGGTCTCTTGCCATCGGGTTTTGTATAGGTTCCAAAAGCGCGGGCAACAGCACCCGAAGCCACGGATCGGAGAAAAACAATGAGCGAATGGACCAAGTCAAGCTGGCGCGCAAAGCCAAGAATCCAGATGCCCGATTATCCTGATCAGCAGGCGTTGCAATTGGTTGAAGCCCAGCTGTCCAAGTTTCCTTTGCTGGTCTTTGCGGGCGAGGCGCGCCGCCTCAAGAAACATCTGGCCGCTGCGGCGCGGGGCGAGGCGTTCCTGCTTCAGGGGGGCGATTGCGCCGAAAGCTTTGAGCAATTCAGCTCGGACGCTATTCGCGATACGTTCAAGATCATGCTGCAAATGGCGATCGTGCTGACCCATGGCGCCAAGGTGCCGGTGATCAAGGTGGGCCGGATGGCCGGGCAATTCGCCAAGCCGCGATCGGCCCCCACCGAGGTGATCGATGGCGTGGAATTGCCCAGCTATCGCGGTGATATCATCAATGATCTGGATTTCACGTCGGCGGCGCGGATCCCTGATCCGTCCAAGATGATGCGGGCCTATACCCAGGCGGCGGCGACGCTGAACCTGTTGCGGGCGTTTTCGACCGGCGGTTATGCGGATGTGCACCAGGTGCATTCCTGGACCTTGGGCTTTACCGAAACGGAAAAGGTCGATCGCTATCGCGAGATTGCGAACCGCATTTCCGACACGCTGGATTTCATGGCGGCGGCCGGGGTGACATCCGATACCGCGCATACGCTCAAGACCGTCGAATTCTATACCAGCCACGAATCCCTGTTGCTGGAATACGAAGAGGCCCTGACCCGCGTGGACAGCACCACCGGTAAATGGCTGGCCGGTTCCGGGCATATGATCTGGATCGGGGATCGCACCCGTCAGCCGGATGGTGCCCATGTCGAATTCGCCAGCGGTGTTCAAAACCCCATCGGCCTCAAATGCGGGCCCAGCATGACAGCCAGCGATCTTAAGGCGCTGATGGCCAAGCTGAACCCCAGCAACGAAGAAGGGCGCCTGACCCTGATCGCGCGATTTGGGGCGGGGTCGGTGGGGGATCATCTGCCGCGCCTGATCAAGGCGGTGCAGGAAGAAGGCGCCAATGTGCTTTGGACCTGCGATGCCATGCATGGCAATACGATCAAATCATCGACCGGATACAAGACCCGCCCGTTTGAATCGGTGCTGCGCGAGGTGCGCGAATTTTTCGCGGTGCACGGGGCCGAAGGGACTGTGCCGGGCGGGGTGCATTTCGAAATGACCGGCCAGGATGTGACCGAATGCACCGGCGGCGTGCGCGCCGTTAGCGAAGAAGACCTGTCGGACCGCTATCACACCGCTTGCGATCCGCGTTTGAACGCCAGCCAGTCGCTTGAACTGGCATTCCTTGTCGCCGAAGAGCTGACGCAGCGCCGCAACAAAGCCAACGCCGAGGCCGTGGGCGCCTGATTATTCCTGGCCCGGTTGTTCCCTGTCGTCTTTGACAAGACGCAGGTAGGGAACGCTTGGGCTGACGTTTTTCGGGCGATTGACAAAGCGCGCGGCGGTTTCGGCAAAGCCGGCAACCGGCGCCGACGCGGTCTGACCCGGCGTTTGGCCTGAGGTATGCGCGGGTGTCTCGGCGGGGGTTTGGGCCGCCGCCGGGGTCAGGATCGGTTGCAGGTCGATTCTGTCGATGTCAAAGCGGCGCGGTGCGCTGGATAAATCGCCGCGCGCCACGATGGCGCCCAGGATCCGGCTGACATCGCCCAAATCGCTTTTGAGCGGAAGCAAAAGCAGCCGCGCCTCAAGCGCTGGCTTGCTTAGGGTCTTGGGGGTTGATAAATACAGCGTCGCCTCGGCGGGGGTTTCGAACACTTCTTCCAAGGTATCGCTGATTTGGCGCCGCGATGCGGAATTCAGCAACGACCCCAAGGGCATGCCGCGCACTTCGGTTCCCGTCAGATCGCCAAGATGGCTGCCTGCGACCCGCACCCGCGCCACGCCGGGTGCGATGCGCTCGACAATAAATGAATACTCTAACGCGTTTTGCAGCCCACGGGGGTCGATCTCGGTGCGGTTCGGCATAAGGCGCCCGTTCCGCAGGGCGTCCCAATAGGCCCTGACCTGCGCCAAGGGCGAATAGCCCGCGTTTGATTGGTGCTGTGTCATTGAAATGACATTCTCTATGTTTTTAGTGAAATTGTCCATTGTATCTGCCTTATGAACCGAGATGAGGTGGTTTCTTGCCTCGGGCATCGGAATGAATTGCGTTCAGCGTTCTGCACGCGCAGAGAATTCGAGTTCGACGGAAATTTATCAAAAGTTTTCTCTAATTTCTGCAAAATCTCAATCTTTGGTTAACTCTTTGCGCTCTGGGCTGGGCGCGGGGTTGTCGGAGCCGGCAAAATCGCCATAACCAAGCCAGCATCGTGTTTGCATGTAAAGGAACTGCATATGATCCGTTCGATGACTGGGTTCGCGTCTTTGGGTGGGGCGCTGGCGCCACATCGCTGGAGCTGGGAGCTGCGCAGCGTCAACGGCAAGGGGCTGGATCTGCGCCTGCGTGTCCCTGATTGGATCGACGGGTTGGAAGGGGATTTGCGGGCGCTGCTGGGAAAGGCGGCGGCGCGGGGCAATCTGACCCTTGGCCTGCGGATCACGCGGGACGAGGCCCAAAGCAGCTTGGCGGTTAACCCGGCGCAGCTTGATGCGGTGCTGACGGCGCTGGCCATGGTCGAGGCCCAGGCCAAAGATGCCGGTATCGCCCTGGCGCCGGCGTCGGCCAGCGATGTGCTGGGGGTGCGCGGTGTGCTTGAGCAGGTGATCGAGGTCGACGACGCGAGCGCGCTGAAATCGGCGCTGCTGCAAGAGGTGCCGCAACTGATCCAGGCGTTCAATCAAATGCGCGACACCGAAGGCGCGGCGTTGCACGGCCTGTTGACCGCACAGTTGCAGCAGATCGAAACCCTGACGCACAAGGCCCAGGTCGCCGCCGCTGACCGCAGCCCGCAGGCCAAAGCCCAGATGGCCCGCGCCTTGGCGGCGGTGATGGAAAATACCGACGGCACCGACCCACAGCGGATCGCGCAAGAATTGGCGTTGATTGCGGTCAAATCCGATATCACCGAAGAAATCGACCGTCTGGGCGCCCATGTCGCCGCAGCGCGCGATTTGTTGCAAGGCCCAAGCCCCATCGGGCGCAAGCTGGATTTCCTGATGCAGGAATTCAACCGCGAGGCCAATACCCTGTGCGCCAAGGCACAAAACAGCGCGCTGACGCAGATCGGGCTGGCGCTTAAGGCGGTGATCGATCAAATGCGCGAACAAGTCCAGAATGTGGAGTAAAACGAAATGAGCCAGGAAAACCGCCGCGGATTGTTGATTATCCTCAGCTCGCCTTCGGGGGCGGGGAAATCCACCCTGGCCCGGCGGCTGCGCGATTGGGACAAGGATATCGCCTTTTCGGTTTCGGCAACCACGCGGGCGCCGCGTCCGGGCGAGGTGGACGGGCGTGAATACCTGTTCACAGACGAGGCACGCTTTAAGTCCATGGTCGCCAATGGCGATATGCTGGAACATGCGCATGTGTTCGGCAATTTCTATGGATCGCCCCGTGGCCCTGTGCAAGAGGCCATCGAACAGGGGCGGGATGTGCTGTTCGATATTGACTGGCAGGGCGCGCAGCAGATCAATAATTCGGCGCTTGGCATGCACACTTTGTCGATCTTTTTGCTGCCACCGTCGATCCCCGAGCTGCGCAACCGTTTGGAAAAGCGCGGTCAAGATGATGCCCAAACCATCGCCCGCCGGATGGAGAAAAGCTGGGACGAAATCAGCCATTGGGGCGGATATGATTTTGTGCTGGTCAATGACGATCTGGACGCCACCGAAGAAAAGCTTAAGACAATCATCACCGCCACGCGCCTGCGCCGCAGCCAGCAACCCCAGCTGACCGCGCATGTGCGCAATCTGCAAACCCAGTTCGAGGATCTGTCATGACCCTATATGCCCTTGGTGACGCTGTGCCCCAGATTGACGATGACAGCTGGATCGCACCCGATGCCAATGTGATCGGCCGGGTGATCCTTCGGGCCGGGGTGTCGGTCTGGTTCGGATCAACCCTGCGCGGCGACAATGAGATGATCGAGATCGCAGAGGGCACAAATGTGCAGGAAAACTGCGTGTTTCACACGGATATGGGCAGCCCGCTGACCATCGGGCGCAATTGCACCATTGGCCACAAGGCAATGCTGCATGGCTGTGTGATCGGTGATAACACGCTGATCGGAATGGGGGCGACGGTGCTGAACAACGCGCGCATCGGCAAGAATTGCCTGATCGGTGCCGGGGCGTTGGTGACCGAAGGAAAGGAAATCCCCGACGGATCGCTGGTGATGGGCGCCCCTGCCAAAGTGGTGCGCCAACTGGACAGGGCAACCATCGACATGCTTACCGCCAGCGCGCTGAACTATCAAAACAATATGCAACGCTTCCGCCGCGATCTGCGGCGCATCGAGGGCTGATTATGAAAAACGAAAAAGGATCCCTGATTCGTCCGGATGCGTTGCCTGCCTCGGCCAGTCGCCCGGTTGTGACCCCGCTCAGCCCGTCTGTGGTCTATGCCTCGGACACGCCCGACATGCTGGATCAGCAATACGAAGGCAAGCTGCAAGGCTATACCTATGCGCGGGAAGGCCAACCCAACGCCGATGTGGTCGGCGCGCGCCTTGACCGGCTGGAAGGGGCGCCGCATCCCGGTGTTGTCACCTCAAGCGGCATGGCGGCGGTGTCGGCGGTGTTGCTGGGGCTGACGCAGGCGGGCGATCATGTGATCGGCGGCAATCAGCTTTACGGGCGGTCTCTGCGCATGATGACAGAAGACCTGCCGCGGCTGGGAATTTCAACATCGCTGGTGGACCCAAGCAACCTAGAGGCGATGCGCGCCGCGATCACCCCCCAAACGCGGGTGATCCTGGTGGAAACCGTGTCAAATCCAACCCTGCAAGTCGCTGATATCCACGGGCTGGTGGCCCTTGCGCGCGAAACTGGGGTGCTGCTGGCGGTTGACAACACGTTCACCACACCGCGCGCGTTCCAACCGTTCGCGGCGGGGGCGGATATCGTCATCCATTCGCTGACCAAGCTGCTGGCAGGGCACTCGGATGTGCTGCTGGGCTATGTGGCGGCCCGCGATGCGGCGCTGAACGACCGTTTGCGGGTGTTTTGCGTGACCACCGGCATGTCGCCCAGCCCCTTCGACAGCTGGCTTGCCGAACGCGGCATGTTGACGTTCGAGCTGCGCTTTGACCGCGCACAGGCCACAGCGGCGATCTTGGCAGATCACCTGGCAAGCCAGGCCGGGGTTCGGGCGGTGCTCTATCCTGGACGGCCTGACCACCCCGGTCATGAACGGGCACGCTCGTTGCTGGCGGGGAACTTCTGCAACATGGTTAGCTTTGAACTCGACGGTGGGCGTGCGGCGGCCAATGCCTTTACCCGCGCCGCAGAAGGGCTGTCCTTCGCGCCAACGCTAGGCGACGTCGGCACCACGATTTCTCACGCGGCCTCCTCATCGCACCGGACGCTAAGCCCGGAACAACGCGCGGCCCTTGGCATGACCGAAGGGTTCTTCCGGGTTTCGGTCGGCCTAGAAGAGCCAAACAGCCTCTGCGCGATCTTTACCCAGGCCATCCGCGCTGCGATGGAAGGCAAAACCTAAACGCCATCATAGGGCCACTGCGCGAACACCGCTGCATAACCCGCCCCGGCGCAAATTCGGGCGGGATGGCCCTCAACCCTCGCGGCCACCACCGCTTGCCACACAGGCAAAAACCTCGCGCGGCTCATCCCCTTGCGCTTCTTTTGTTCTTAAATATCCCCGCCGGAGGCTCCCCAAGGCTCAACGCCGCGCTGCACCCAATGATGTGCCAAACCGGCACACAACTTGGCCTGGCAATGCTGCGTCAGCATCACGGCTTGCGGGCGGCGTAAAACATGACCGCAGCGGGCAGTGCGATCTGGCCGCTGCCGGTGACATGCTGGGCCAAACCGGCGGCAATCTGGGTCTCCACCGCGCGCCGTTCGGCGTAATCGGCCTGAAAATAACGCAGGGCGCCGCCGGCCGGCCCCACATCGGCCATCAGGGCCGCCGTTTCGCCAAGGGTTCCGGGCGGCGTGATGGTGATTTCTTCGCAGGCGGAGGAAACCTGGGTCAGGCCGGCTGCGGCCAGAATGCCGGCCACCCTTTCGGGGGTGCGAAAGGCAAACGGTCCCGGCGCATCAGGGTCGGTTTTGGGCGGCGCGCCAAGAACCGCGCGCGCGGCGCGGGCGGGCAGGGTGAACCACGGGTTTTGCTCTGATCCGGCCCAACAGGCCAGGTGCAACCGCGCGCCGGAACGCATTGCCTTGGCGATATTGGCAAAGGCGCTCGGGGGGTCGTCAAAGAACATCGCGCCAAACCGCGAGATCACCACATCAAAGCTGCCTGGCGCAAAAGCCATATTCGCGGCATCGGCACATAGAAACTCAAGCTGCTTTGCGTCGGTTTGCTGCTTTGCGGCGGCAATCATCGCGGGCGAAATATCAACCCCGGCCACATGTCCCGCCGGGCCAACCGCCTGCGCCGCCGCGCGGCTGGCGGCGCCCGTTCCACAACCAAGGTCCAAGACTTTGGCCTTAGGGGCAATTTGCGCATGTTCCAGCAGGCGATCCAGAACAGGGGCAAAATGGGCCGACAGGGCCCGATCATGGGCGACCCATTGCTGCCCGGCCTCTTGCGACCAAAACAGGCGCTGGTCCGAATTATCGCCCATCAGGCGCGCCGCCGCCGCCGTCCGCCGCCGTCGGATTTGCCGCCGCCGGTGTTGAATGTGACATCCGGCAAGGTGACGATGGTGGACAGGATCGGAAATGGCTCGACCGCGTTGGGGATGGCGCTGGCATTGACGAAATGCTCTTGAAAGCGGGGCTCAATGGCGGTTTCCACCTTGTGGATAGCGCGCACGGTCTGTTCGATCTCGCCGCGGGCGGCGGTATTGAGCAGGGCAATCCGCGCGCCGGTGCCGGCGGCATTCCCGGCCGAAGTCACCTTTTCAATCGGGGCATCGGGGATCATGCCCAACACCATGGCATGTTTGGGGCTGATGTGGGCACCAAAGGCCCCGGCCAGCACCACGCGATCCACTTTGTCGACGTTGAATTTATCCATCAGCAGACGTGCCCCGGAATAAAGCGCCGCCTTGGCCATCTGGATTTCGCGGATATCGCGGTTGGTGATGGTGATCAGCGGGCCACCGTTTGGCCGCCCGTCATGCACCAGATAGGAATAGGTGCGCCCATCCAGAAAACAGCGATCTGTGCCGGTCTGTTCGGGCGATCCGATCAGGCCGGGGGCATCGACGATACCCTGCATGCGCATTTCCGCGACCATCTCGATGATGCCAGACCCGCAGATCCCGGTGATACCCGATCCTGCGATGCTGGCGTCAAAGCCTTCCTCGTCTGACCAAAGATCGGACCCGATGACCTTGAACCGGGGCGCTTTGCTGACCGGATCAATCTCAACCCGTTCAATCGCGCCAGGGGCGGCGCGCTGACCCGAACTGATCTGGGCCCCCTCAAAGGCAGGGCCAGTGGGGGATGAGCACGCCAGCACCTTTTCCTTGTTTCCCAGCAGGATTTCAGCGTTGGTGCCGACATCCACCACCAACACCAAATCTTCTGATTTGTCGGGCGCCTCGGACAGGGCCACAGCAGCGGCGTCCGCCCCCACGTGACCTGCAATGCAGGGCAGCATATAGACCCGCGCCGAAGGGTGGATGTTCAGCTCAAGATCATCGGCGCGCAAACGCATGGCATTGGACGTGGTCAGGGCAAAGGGCGCCTGGCCCAGCTCAAACGGGTCGATGCCCAAGAACAGGTGGTGCATGACCGGATTGCAGACAAAAACCGCATCAACAATCAGGGACTTGTCGATCTGTGCCTCGGTGGCGATCTGGGTGAACAGCCCGTTCATCCCTTCGCGCACCGCTTGGGTCATTTCCTCGGCGCCGCGGGCGTTCATCATCGAATAGCTGACCCGGCTCATCAGGTCTTCGCCAAAACGGATTTGCGGGTTCATCACCCCGGACGAGGCCAGGACCGCACCAGTTTGCAAATCGCACAGATGGGCGGCGATGGTGGTGGACCCAAGGTCAACGGCCAGCCCATAAACGGTGCCGTCATAATATCCCGGCCAGATGTGCATGATGCGCGGGGGGTTTTCTTCGTCGCCCAGATGCACGGCGACAGTGACCTTCCAATTGCCCTTGCGCAGGATCGGCTGCATTTCTTGCAGGATGTGCAGATCGGCATGGACCTTTTCCAGCTGCCATTGCGCGCTTAGCGCCATGCGCAGACGCTCAAGATCGCCTGACGGGTCGTGCATGTCGGGCTCTGCGACCTCGACATAAAACAGCTTGGTTGAGGGATCCAGAATGATCTCGCGCGCTTCGGCGCGTTTGCGCACCACTTGTTTGTGCACCTGCGATTCCGGCGGCACGTCAATGACCACATCGCCCTGCACCGTGGCCTGACACCCCAGGCGGCGGCCGTCGATCAATCCGCGTTTGTCCTTATAGCGCTGTTCGACCTTGTTCCATTCCGACAGGGCATCGGCGCGCACTGTGACCCCATGTTTGGAAAATTCGCCGTATCCGGGGGTGATCTGGCACTTGGAACAGATGCCGCGCCCGCCACAGACCGAATCCAGATCAACCCCCAACTGCCGGGCGGCGGTCAGGATCGGCGTGCCGACCGGAAAGTTGCCGCGTTTGCCCGAAGGCGTGAAAACCACAAGGGGGTCGCTGCTCATGTTATATGTCACCTGTTATGCAAAGTTGCCCAAAGATAGCCTTGGATGAACTAAGATAAAGGCAGCCAGCGGCAAATAATACCAAATTGGCGGCATAATGCGACTTTTCTGGGCCATGCGCGGCCCGGCAAAGGGTTTTGCCAAAAAGTCGCCGGGGGCTCTTTTAATTTCGGTCAGGGCGTGAAATAGGAAACCGCCAAATGAACACACTCCAAACGCGAGGTTTGCCATGGAGATTCGTGAGGCTCTTACCTTTGATGATGTGCTTTTGGTGCCGGGGGCGTCTTCGGTTTTGCCGTCAACAGCCGATACCCGCACCCGTGTGACACAGGCGATTTCGCTGAATATCCCGCTGCTCAGCTCTGCGATGGATACAGTGACCGAGGGGCGCATGGCGATTGCCATGGCACAGGCCGGGGGCATGGGGGTTATTCACCGCAACCTAAGCATCACCGAACAGGCCCAAGAGGTGCGGCGCGTCAAACGGTTCGAAAGCGGCATCGTTTATAACCCGATCACCCTGCGGGCCAATCAGACATTGGCCGACGCCAAAGCCCTGCAAGAGCGGTATCGCGTGACCGGGTTTCCGGTGGTTGATGAAGGCGGGCGCGTGGTTGGCATCGTGACCAACCGCGACATGCGTTTTGCCAGCGATGACGCAACCCCCGTCAGCGTGATGATGAGCGCGGATAACCTGGCGATTTTGCAAGAGCCCGCCGACCGGGACGAGGCGATCAGCCTGATGAAGGCCCGCCGGATCGAAAAGCTGCTGGTGACCGATGGGGCGGGCAAGCTGACCGGCCTGCTGACCCTTAAGGATACGGAACAATCGGTGCTGAACCCGACGGCTTGCAAGGATCAGCTTGGGCGGCTGCGGGTGGCGGCGGCCACCACCGTTGGCGATGCCGGGTTTGAGCGCTCAGAGGCGCTGATTGATGCGGGCGCCGATTTGATTGTGATCGACACCGCCCATGGCCATTCCGAAGGGGTGGCCCATGCCGTGGCGCGGGTCAAGGCGCTGGGCGGTGATGTGCAGGTGGTGGCGGGCAATGTCGCCACCGGTGCCGCAACGCGGGCCTTGATTGACGCAGGCGCCGATGCGGTCAAGGTCGGGATCGGGCCGGGGTCGATCTGCACCACGCGGATGGTTGCCGGTGTCGGTGTGCCGCAGTTGACGGCGATCATGGATTGCGCGGCGGCGGCCGGGGATGTGCCGGTTATCGCCGATGGAGGCATCAAGTTTTCGGGCGATTTCGCCAAGGCGATTGCGGCGGGCGCATCCTGTGCCATGGTCGGTTCGATGATTGCCGGCACCGACGAAAGCCCCGGCGAGGTGATCTTGTATCAAGGCCGCAGCTTCAAAAGCTATCGCGGGATGGGCAGTTTGGGCGCCATGGCGCGCGGATCGGCCGATCGGTATTTCCAAAAAGACGCTGCCAGCGACAAATTGGTGCCCGAAGGCATCGAAGGGCAGGTGCCCTATAAAGGCAGCGCCGGCGCGGTGGTGCACCAATTGGTGGGGGGGCTGCGGGCGGCCATGGGCTATACCGGATGCGCAACCGTGGATGAAATGCGCCGCAATTGCCAGTTCGTCAAAATCACCGGCGCCGGCCTGTCCGAAAGCCATGTTCACGACGTGCAGATCACGCGTGAAAGCCCCAATTACCGGATCGGCTGAATGATGCGCGCATTGATCTTGGGCGCACGCCCGTGACCCCCGGCGCCCGCGTGGCCGCCGCCATCGAGGTGCTGGACCAGATCGCCGACGGGCGGCCGGCGGAACAGGCATTGACGCGCTGGGCGCGGGGCAACCGCTTTGCCGGATCCAAGGACCGCGCCGCCATCCGCGACCATGTCTTTGATGTGTTGCGCCAAAAACGCCGCGCTGCGGCGGTTGGGGGGGGACAGTCCGGGCGGGCGCTGATGATTGGCGCGTTGCGTTTGGCGGGCGCTGATCTGGCGTCTTTATTCGACGGGCAGGGCTATGGGCCAGCGCCGATCACCCCCGACGAAATCACCCAGTCCGCGCCCTTGACCCAAGCCGAAGAATGGGATTTGCCCGATTGGCTGGTGCCCTTGTTCCAAGACAGCTTGGGCGACGACGCGGGTGCCTGCGCCAAGGCGTTGCAACAGCGCGCCCCGATAACCTTGCGGGTCAATCTGGCCAAAACCACCCGTGACCAAGCAATCGAGGCGCTGACCGCCGAAGGCATCGACGTGCGCCTGAACCCGCTAAGCGATGCCGCGCTAAGCGTGACCCAAGGCGCGCGCAAGATCCGCAACAGCACCGCCTTTACCACCGGCCTGATTGAGCTTCAGGACGCGGCCTCGCAGGCGGTGGTGCAGCAATTGCCGCAGGGCGGACGGGTGCTGGATTATTGCGCAGGCGGTGGCGGCAAGGCGCTTGCGCTGGCGATGACGCACCAAAATACAGTGTTCGCCCATGATATTGACCCGGCGCGGATGCAAGATTTGCCAACCCGTGCATTGCGGGCCGGGGCGCAGGTGACCCTGCTTGAGACCCAGCAGATCGCCGGGCAGGCGCCTTTTGATCTGGTGCTGTGTGATGCCCCATGTTCAGGCAGTGGCGCCTGGCGCCGCGCCCCCGAGGGGAAATGGACATTGACGCCCGAACGCTTGGATGAGCTGACAAAAATTCAAGACGATGTGTTGACGCGGGCGATGTCTTTGACGGCGCCGGGCGGGGTGCTGGCCTATGCCACCTGTTCGGTTCTGTCGGTGGAAAACACACAGCGGATTGATGCCTTTTTGGCGCGCAACCTTGATTGGACGTGCCGCTTTCACCGGCAGTTTTTGGTGGGGGATGACGGGGATGGCTTTTTTGTGGCACACTTGACGCGTGCATAGTTAGCGCGTTATTCAACTTTAAGCCCTTATGTTGTCTGGGGTTAAGCAAGGTTTAACCCGACGCTTGTGTAAATGCTGAAACGATTCGCGATAAGTGAGGGCGCAGCTTGGTAAATGGTTCTTCAGTGCTGATCGGGCGGGCGACCTTTTGGGATCGCGCCCGCCTGCGTTTGTTGGCCCTGTTGATCATTTCCGCCGTTTGCGCCGCTACGGGGGTGCTTGTATCCACCGCCTTGATCAGCAAGGTGGCCTGGGCCGTGTCGCTGGGGCTTTTGGGTTTGGTCGTGGCGCTTTTTGTTGCGGCGCTTTGGCAAAGCTGGCGGTCGGCGACGGTTTTGGGTTATTTGAAGAACTTTATCGAAAATGATCGGGCCGCGTTGCTGATATCGGACGCGTCCGGTGGGTTGTTGGCCTGTAACCCGATTGCCGCGGAAACCTATGGGGTGGATCAACCTCACAGCATCGCAGACGCGCTGGCCACCCATGTCGCCAACCCCGATGGGGTGGTGTTTCGGATGATCGCCCGCGCCCGTGAAAACCGCCACGCCGAAGAAGAGCTGAAAACCAGCAAAGGGCGGATCACCCTTGCCGCGTCTGCGGTGGGGCCGGATCATTTTTTGTGGTCGCTGGGCGAAATGGTCCGGCCCGACGGGCACGAGGCCGCACCAGCATTGCCGATGCTTATGCTAAGCCACCAGGATAAGGTTCTTTTTGCCAATGATGCGGCAGAACGCCTGATCGGCCAGACAATCAAATCGCTTGACGATGTGTTTCCCAAGCTGCCGTTTTCCAGCGGCAGCATCACCGAGATCAGCTGCGCCGAAGGGGTGACACGGGCATTGGTCACCGAGGTTGACGCCGGCAGCGGGCGGCGCGCCATTTACCTTTTGCCCGCCCATCGCACCACCGAAGCCTTGCTGGAATGGCGGGCGTTTCAGGATTTGCCGGTGCCGTTGATCAAGGTTTCACCTGATGGCACAATCGAGGCATTTAACCGGGTGGCGCTTGCCTTGGTTGGGCTGGCGCTCAAGGAAGATATCCACCTGTCCCAATTGATGGAGGGGCTGGGCCGGTCGATCACGGATTGGCTGGCGGAAACCGCCGAGGGGCGCGGCGGCCCAAATTCTGAGTTTTTGCGCCTGAGGCGCACCGACAAAGAGGTCTTTGTCCAAGTGACCCTGAACCGTGTGATCGAAGACGGCAGCCCGCGCCTGATTGCCGTTCTGAGCGACGCGACCGAGTTGAAATCGCTTGAGGCGCAATTCGTGCAAAGCCAGAAAATGCAGGCGATTGGTCAGCTGGCGGGCGGGGTTGCGCATGATTTCAACAACTTGCTGACCGCGATCTCGGGGCATTGTGATCTGTTGTTGCTGCGCCATGATCAAGGCGACCCGGATTACAGCGACCTGGTGCAGATCAATCAAAACGCCAACCGCGCGGCGGCTTTGGTCGGACAGTTGCTGGCGTTTTCCCGCAAACAGACCCTGCGGCCTGAAACAGTCGATATGCGCGATACGCTGGCCGATCTGACCCATTTGCTGAACCGTCTGGTGGGGGAAAAAGTGACGCTGACCCTCAGCCATGATCCGGTGCTCAAGGCTATTCGCGCGGACAAGCGGCAGTTGGAACAGGTGTTGATGAACCTGGTGGTAAACGCCCGCGATGCCATGCCCGAGGGCGGAGAAATTCGTATTTCAACCGAATGTATCCATTTTTCCGAACCGCTTGAACGCGACCGGGCCACTGTGCCGCGCGGCGAATATGTCGCGGTCAAAGTGGCCGATGAAGGCGTGGGGATATCGGCGGACAAGCTGCAAAAGGTCTTTGAACCCTTCTTTACCACCAAGCGCACGGGCGAAGGCACCGGCCTTGGGCTGTCGACGGCCTATGGCATCGTAAAGCAGACGGGGGGCTATATATTTGTTGACAGCGACGTGGGCAAAGGCACCTGTTTTACCCTTTATTTTCCGGTGATGGATGGGCCAAGCGATCATAGGCTGGTCATATCAGAAGAGCTGCCAAAGCCCGCCGCAACACATGCGGATGGGGTGATCCTGCTGGTCGAGGACGAGGCCCCGGTGCGGGCCTTTGCCAGCCGGGCCTTGCGGCTTCGCGGTTATACGGTTCTTGAGGCCGACTCGGCCGAGGCGGCGCTGAAACTGCTTGAGGATGACAGCCTGTCGATTGATGTTTTCGTAACCGACGTGGTTATGCCGGGGCTTGATGGGCCAAGTTGGGTGCGCGAAGCGTTGAAAAACCGCCCTGACGTGCGCATCGTATTTGTTTCGGGCTATGCCGAGGACAGCTTTGGCGAAACCCAGATGAAAATCCCCAACTCGGTGTTTTTGCCAAAGCCGTTTTCCTTGAACGAGCTGACGGAAACAGTGCAGCGCCAGTTGAACTGACATTGGTTAAAATTTGACTTGAAACCTGCACAAGCGATGGGCTGGCCCGGCCGATGTAAACCGATCGTTAACTCTATTGGTCTTAGCTGTTTTGATAAATATTTATTGAAATGTTCTCTTTTTGATCCTACTAAGAACTTAACGAGAACATAAATCCGGCGCGTCGGCACGCATTGCCGCCATCGCTTGGGTGTGACACTAAGGGAAAAGTGAAATGGCAGCGGCAGATCTTTTAAGCATGACCGACAAGAAATCAGCAGAAAAGCAAAAGGCGCTGGACAGCGCTTTGGCACAAATCGAACGGCAATTTGGCAAAGGCTCGATCATGAAGCTGGGCGCCGAAGGGGCCATTCAGGATATCAAAAGCAGCTCGACCGGGTCGCTGGGGCTGGATATTGCGCTGGGTATTGGTGGGCTGCCGATGGGGCGGATCATCGAAATCTATGGGCCTGAAAGTTCGGGCAAGACGACTTTGACCTTGCATTGCGTTGCCGAACAGCAAAAGGCCGGCGGGGTTTGCGCCTTTGTCGATGCCGAACATGCGCTGGATCCGACCTATGCCAAAAAACTGGGCGTTGACATCGATGAGCTGCTGATTTCCCAACCTGATACTGGCGAACAGGCGCTTGAGATCACCGATACGCTGGTGCGTTCGGGGGCGGTAAACATGGTTATCGTCGATTCCGTTGCCGCCCTGACCCCAAAGTCAGAACTGGAAGGCGATATGGGCGACAGCTCGGTCGGGGTGCAGGCCCGCCTGATGAGCCAGGCCATGCGCAAGCTGACCGGTTCTATCAGCCGTTCAAACTGTATGGTGATCTTTATCAACCAGATCCGGATGAAAATCGGGGTTATGTTCGGATCGCCCGAAACAACGACCGGGGGGAATGCGCTCAAGTTCTATTCCTCGGTGCGGCTTGATATCCGCCGGATCGGTGCGCTGAAGGACCGCGACGAGGTGGTCGGAAACGCCACCCGTGTCAAAGTCGTCAAAAATAAGGTCGCGGCGCCGTTCAAGCAGGTGGAATTTGACATCATGTATGGCGAAGGCATCTCGAAGATGGGCGAATTGCTTGATCTTGGGGTGGCGGCCGGTGTGGTCGATAAATCGGGTTCCTGGTTCTCATACGGGGATGAACGCATCGGCCAGGGCCGCGAAAACGCCAAGCAATTCTTGCGTGAAAACAAGAAAATGGCGCTTGAAATCGAAGATAAAATTCGCGCGGCGCACGGGTTGGATTTTGATATGCCCAAAGGCGCCGGCGACGATGACGCCTTGGTCGAGGGCTAAGCCACCGCCGGGCAATACATCAGGTTGACAGGGCTGCGCCAGATCGGCGCGGCCCTTTTTGCATGGACAGGGCACCCACAGCCATGGACAGCGCCGCAGTGCAAGGGTATTTGAACCCAAAGACACTTTGCTCAAGGGCTATGACCGCATGAAAACGTTGAACGATATTCGCACCACCTTTTTGTCTTACTTTGAGACACAGGGGCACGCGATTGTGCCGTCAAGCCCGCTGGTGCCCCGCAATGACCCGACATTGATGTTTGCCAATTCGGGAATGGTGCAGTTCAAGAACCTGTTCACCGGGGTTGAAAGCCGCGATTATGTCCGGGCCACCACGGCGCAAAAATGTGTCCGCGCCGGCGGCAAGCATAACGATCTTGATAATGTCGGCTATACCGCGCGCCATCATACGTTCTTTGAAATGCTGGGAAATTTCAGCTTTGGCGACTATTTCAAGGCTGACGCGATCCACTTTGCCTGGACCTTGATCACCAAGGAACTGGGCATCCCGGCGGAGCGCCTGTATGTCACGGTTTACCACACCGATGACGAGGCGGCGTCGATCTGGAAAAAGGTCGCAGGTCTGCCCGATGATCGCATCATCCGTATCGCTACAGACGACAATTTCTGGATGATGGGCCCGACCGGTCCCTGCGGCCCCTGTTCCGAGATTTTCTATGATCACGGCGATCACATCTGGGGCGGGTTGCCCGGCACCCCAGAAGAGGACGGCGACCGGTTTGTCGAAATCTGGAACCTGGTTTTCATGCAATACGAGCAGTTCGAGGACGGCACCCGCAAACCCCTGCCGAACCAGTCGATTGACACGGGCATGGGCATTGAACGGGTCGCCGCGCTGTTGCAGGGCACCAACGACAACTATGCCACTGATTTGATGCGCAATTTGATCGAGGCATCAGCCCACGCCACCAGCACCGATCCCGATGGCCCCGGCAAGACCCATCACCGGGTGATTGCGGATCATTTGCGCTCGACCTCGTTCTTGATGGCGGATGGGGTGATGCCGTCGAACGACGGGCGCGGCTATGTTTTGCGCCGGATCATGCGCCGTGCCATGCGCCATGCGCATTTGCTGGGGGCCAAGGATCCGTTGATGCATCAACTGGTGCCGGCTTTGGTGCGTCAGATGGGCGCGGCCTATCCCGAGTTGGGCCAGGCCCAGGCGATGATTGAACAGACGCTGTTGCAGGAAGAAACCCGGTTCAAGCAAACGTTGGACCGTGGTCTGCGTCTGCTGGATGATGAGCTGAGCACCCTGCCCGAAGGGGCAGAGCTGCCGGGGGCTGCGGCGTTCAAGCTGTATGATACCTATGGGTTTCCACTGGATTTGACCCAAGATGCCCTGCGCGAAAAAGGCCGCAGCGTTGATACCGACGGGTTTGATGCGGCAATGGCTGAACAAAAGGCCAAGGCGCGGGCTGCGTGGTCAGGATCGGGCGAAGCCGCCGATGCGACCATTTGGTTTGACGTGGCCGATCAGCACGGCACGACAGATTTTCTGGGCTATGACACCGAAGAGGCCGAAGGTCAGCTGATGGCCATCATTGATGGCGGCACCAGCATCGCCAAGGCCGGCGCCGGGCAAACGGTTCAGATCGCGTTGAACCAAACGCCGTTTTACGCCGAAAGCGGTGGCCAGGTCGGGGATTACGGTGAAATCCGCACAGCGCGCGGTGCAGGCCGCGTTACCGATTGCCGCAAGACTGCGGGCGTTTTCGTGCATTTTGTCACCGTCACCGAAGGTGAAATCGCCACAGGCGATGCGGCGACCCTGCGGGTGGATCGGGCGCGCCGCACGGCGATCCGCGCCAACCATTCGGCCACCCACCTGCTGCACGAGGCGCTGCGCGGCGCGCTTGGCGATCATGTGGCACAGCGTGGATCGTTGAATGACGATACCCGCCTGCGCTTTGACTTTAGCCACAATGCGGCTGTAACGCCGGCACAGATGGCCCAGGTCGAAACCGAAGTGAACAGCTTTATCCGTCAGAACGCGGTGGTTGAAACCCGCATCATGACCCCGGATGATGCGCGCGCCTTGGGGGCGCAGGCGCTCTTTGGTGAAAAATATGGCGACGAGGTGCGCGTCGTGTCGATGGGGCATCTGGCCGGCTCGGGCAAGGGCACCGGCGGCGACACCTATTCGCTTGAGCTGTGCGGCGGCACACATGTCCGCCAAACCGGTGATATTGGCGCGTTTGTATTGCTGAGCGACAGCGCCAGCAGCGCTGGCGTGCGCCGGATCGAGGCCCTGACAGGGGCGCCGGCCTTGGCGCATTTGCGGGCGCAAGATCGCACCTTGGTGCAGGTGGCCGAGTCGTTGAAAACATCGGTGGCCGATGTGCCCGAGCGGGTGCGGGCGTTGCTTGATGAGCGCCGGTCGTTGACCAATGAGGTCGCGCAGCTCCGGCGAGAGCTGGCCATGTCGGGCGGCGGCGCTGAGGCCGCACCGCAAACCCGCGAGGTTGGCGGCGTGCCGTTCCTGGCGCAGGTGCTAAGCGGCGTGACCGGCAAGGATCTGCCGGCCCTTGTGGATGAACACAAATCCCGCATGGGCAGCGGCGCGGTGCTGTTGATCGCCGACGCAGATGGCAAGGCCGCGGTTGCGTCGGGCGTGACCAAAGACCTAAGCACCCAGATATCTGCGGTCGATATCGTCAAGGCTGCGGTTGCGGCGCTTGGCGGCAAGGGGGGCGGCGGACGGGCCGATCTGGCCCAGGGCGGCGCCAAGGATGCAACGAATGCGCAGGCGGCGATTGACGCGGCCGAACTTGTCTTGAAAGGATCATAAAATGGCGGCTCTTTGGATTGCTCATGTCACTGTTACCGATGCGGATGCCTATGGCCGCTATGCGGCGTTGGCCACATCAGCCATTGCTGCCCATGGCGGTGAATTTATCGCCCGTGGTGGCCGGTTTGTGCAACTGGAAGGGCGCGCCCACCCCCGCAATGTTGTGGCGCGCTTTCCATCGGTCGAGGCGGCTGAAACATGCTATCATTCCGCCGAATACCAAGAGGCGCTTGGCCATGCCAAAGGCGCCGCTGAACGCGAGCTGGTGATTGTTGAACTGACGGAATAAGCCGCCCCGGTCAGATGGACCTAGGGTTTCTTGGGCCCGCGATATGTTGGCCCTGCGGTAATTTGGGTGGATGTTTCACATCCCGGTCAAGCCGAAAAAAGGCCCGCCAGATATCTGGCGGGCCTTTGTGATTTTTGATCAGGCCGAACGCGCCATCCGCTTGCGTTCATGCGGATCCAGGAAACGCTTGCGCAGACGGATCGCATTGGGGGTGACTTCGACCAATTCGTCGTCGTCGATATAGGCAATCGCCTCTTCCAGCGACAGGGTGATTGGGGTGGTCAGCCGCACCGCGTCATCGGTGCCCGAGGCGCGCACGTTGGTCAGCTTTTTCCCCTTGAGGGGGTTCACTTCCAGATCGTTGTCGCGGCTGTGCTCTCCGATGATCATACCTTGATACACATCAGCCTGCGCACCGATGAACATGCGCCCGCGCTCTTCCAGGTTCCACAGGGCATAGGCCACCGATGTGCCATTCTCCATCGAGATCAAGACCCCGGCGCGGCGTCCTGGAATCGATCCCTTGTGCGGGGTCCAGCCATGGAACACGCGGTTCAACACGCCGGTTCCGCGCGTATCGGTCAGGAATTCCCCGTGATAGCCGATCAAACCGCGCGACGGCACATGGGCGACGATGCGGGTCTTGCCAGCGCCGGCGGGCTTCATCTCGACCAGCTCGCCTTTGCGGGCACCGGTGATTTTTTCAATGACGGCGCCGGAATATTCATCATCCACGTCGATTGTGGCTTCTTCGACCGGCTCAAGCCGCACGCCGTCTTCTTCTTTGAACAGCACCTGCGGCCGCGAGATTGACAGCTCGAACCCTTCGCGGCGCATGTTCTCAATCAGCACGCCCATCTGAAGCTCGCCGCGGCCGGCGACCTCAAAGGCTTCGCCGCCGGGGGTGTCGCTGATCTTGATGGCGACATTGGATTCGGCCTCTTTCATCAGACGATCGCGGATCACCCGTGACTGAACCTTTTTGCCATCGCGTCCGGCCAGCGGGCTGTCGTTGATTCCAAAGGTGACGGTGATGGTTGGCGGATCGATCGGCTGGGCGGGCAGGGCGTCGCTGACCGATGGGGCGACGATGCTGTCGGCAACCGTGGCCTTGGACATGCCGGCAAGGGTTACGATATCGCCGGCCTCTGCCAGGTCGATCGGCTGCTGGCCCAATCCACGAAAGGCCAAAATCTTGGTGACGCGAAAGTTTTCGATCAAATCGCCGTTGCGCGACAGGGCCTTGACGCTTTCGCCGGCCTTGAGGGTGCCTGCTTC
Source organism: uncultured Sulfitobacter sp. (assembly GCA_937138475.1). Taxonomy (GTDB): domain Bacteria; phylum Pseudomonadota; class Alphaproteobacteria; order Rhodobacterales; family Rhodobacteraceae; genus CAKZPD01. The sequence goes on from CAKZPD010000002.1 coordinate 20,777, forward strand.
GACCCGGCCGGTCAGGATGCGGCCGATGAATGGGTCCGACCCCAAGGTGGTGGCCAGCATCTGGAAGGGTTCGCTGCGGCGGTTGATCTGTGCGGGGGCGGGCACATGTTTGACAATCAGGTCGAACAGGGCGGTCAGATCCTGACGCGGTCCATCCAATTCCATATCCGCCCAGCCCGACCGGCCCGAGGCATACATCGCAGGAAAGTCCAGCTGTTGATCATCGGCGCCCAGATTGGCGAACAGGTCGAAACATTCATCCAGCGCCCGGTCAGGTTCGGCGTCGGGCTTATCAACTTTGTTCAGCACCACAATCGGGCGCAGCCCCAATGCAAGCGCCTTGGAGGTGACGAACTTGGTTTGCGGCATCGGCCCCTCGGCGGCATCAACCAGCAGGACAACACCGTCAACCATTGACAAAATCCGCTCAACCTCGCCGCCGAAATCGGCGTGGCCGGGGGTGTCAACGATATTGATACGGGTGCCTTTCCATTCCACCGAAGTGGCCTTGGCAAGGATGGTAATGCCGCGCTCGCGCTCAAGGTCGTTGCTGTCCATGGCGCGTTCCGTTGTCGCCTGGTTTTCGCGGTAGGTGCCCGATTGTTTCAGCAATTCGTCCACCAGTGTGGTCTTGCCGTGGTCAACGTGAGCGATGATCGCAATATTGCGCAGATCCATATGAGTAACCTTTGTCAGGGAGTGGGTGAGCAGAGGTCCGCTCAACAGATTTGACGCGCGCATACCCCGCCGCAACGCAGAAAGCTAGGGGTAAAGCGGCAAAAGCCTTAATGTGTGGCGGAATTGGAAAACAAATGTATGACCAAAATGCCGAAAATGATAAACAGCAGCCCAACCACCGCCGGCAGGTCCAGCTTTTGTCCAAAGACAACAAAGCCGATCAGGGCAATCAAGACGATGCCAAGCCCGGACCAGATCGCATAGACGATGCCCACCGGCATGAACTTGAGCGCAAGCGCCATAAAATAAAACGCCGTGCCATAGCCCAGAACAACCAGAACCGAAGGCCAAAGCCGGCTGAACTGGGCGCTGGCTTGCAGGGCGCTGGTGCCGATGGTTTCGGCAGCGATGGCGATGATCAGATAAACATAATGGACGGGCATGTTGGCGGCCTTGGTTGCACCCTGGCAAGGTGCCTGCTTGGGGGGCGATTGTAAATCCATCGGCTTGATCTGAAACAAAGACATCCGCTGCCGATCATTTTAAACGGGCAATGTTTGCATTTTAACAAGTGTCACGGCAAATTACCAAAACAGGAGATATAATGATCAAAGCGGTTCTTTTAGGTGCGGCGGGGGTGTTGGTGGTTCTGGCGCTTTGGCTTGGGCGTGATCAGATCATGGCCTTTGGAGATCCAAATCCGCAACCCATTGTTTCGGTGGTCACATTGGTGAACCGCTGTGCCGTCAGCGACAGTGATTTCGTTGTGCAGGATTTGACCTCGCGGCAGGTATTTCGGTTTTCTAACGGCACCGCACGGGTGCAAACGAAAACCGGGCGAAATCTGATGCTGCAACTGGCCGCTAAATACGATCAGGTGCGTTTTAACGGCATTCAGCACCGCGCCAAGGCGGTGATGACCATGACGGCCGATTGTGACAGTTCTGAAAAAGAAAACGCCACGATGCAGTCGCTGCGCAAATCGCTGGGCAAGGATTAGGCGCGCCGCCCCGAACAACGGGGCAGCGCCGGTGCATCAATCCTTGAACACACGGGCAAAGATCGTGTCCACATGTTTGGTGTGATAGCCAAGGTCGAATTTTTCCTTGATCTCTTCGGCGCTAAGGGCCGCCAGAACATCGGCATCTGCCAAAAGCTCGGTTTTGAAATCCTTGCCTTCTTCCCAAACCTTCATGGCGTTGCGCTGCACCAGACGATAGGCATCTTCGCGCGATACACCCGCCTGTGTCAGCGCCAGCAAGACGCGCTGAGACATCACCAGACCGCGAAATTTATTCATGTTGGCCAACATGTTGTCAGGATAGATGACCAGTTTGTCGATCACCGAGGTCAGCCGCGCCAGGGCAAAATCAAGCGTGATTGTGGTGTCTGGGCCTATGTTCCGCTCAACCGAGCTGTGCGAGATGTCCCGCTCGTGCCAGAGGGCGACGTTTTCCATGGCAGGCACGACAGACATACGCACCAAACGCGCCAGACCCGTTAGGTTTTCGGTCAACACCGGGTTTCTTTTGTGCGGCATCGCCGAGGAACCCTTTTGCCCGGCCGAGAAAAACTCTTCGGCTTCAAGCACTTCGGTGCGCTGCATGTGGCGCACTTCGGTTGCGATGTTTTCGATGGACGAGGCAACAACCCCAAGCGCGGCAAAGAATGCGGCGTGACGGTCACGGGGGATGACCTGGGTGCTGATCGGTTCTGGCGCAAGGCCCAGTTGCGCGCAAACATGCGCTTCGACCGCCGGGTCGATATTGGCAAAGGTGCCAACAGCGCCCGAAATAGCCCCGGTGGCAATTTCTGCCCGCGCGGTTTCAAGGCGGCGCAGGTTGCGATCCATTTCGGCATAAAAACGCGCAAAGGTCAGGCCCATCGTTGTGGGTTCGGCGTGAATGCCGTGGCTGCGGCCAATGCGAACGGTGTCCTTGTGTTCCAGGGCGCGACGTTTGAGGGCGGCCAACAGCCCCTGCATGTCAGCGATCAAAATATCTGCGGCGCGAACAAGTTGAACGTTAAAGCATGTGTCCAACACATCCGACGAGGTCATGCCCTGATGGACAAAGCGGGCCTCGTCGCTGCCGACATGTTCGGCCAGATGGGTCAAGAATGCGATGACGTCATGTTTGGTCACGGCCTCGATTTCATCAATCCGCGCGACATCAAATTCAACGTCTTTGGCTTTCCAGACGGCCTGGGCGTTTTCGCGCGGGATGACGCCCAGATCGGCCATCGCGTCACAGGCATGGGCCTCGATCTCGTACCAGATGCGAAATTTCGTTTCAGGGCTCCAGATCGCGACCATGTCGGGACGGGAATAGCGTGGGATCATCGGGCCTACCTTTTGGGGTTGTTCAATGGGATGGCTGGCTCATACAGCGAAGCGCTTGGGCCTTCAAGGTCGGGTGATATTGCGCGCAAGCGGCAAAGCGATTAGGCCGGCGCGGGCAAGGGGGATGCGATGAAAGCGCGCACAATCAGTGATTTTGAAGGGCTGTGGCAACTGAGCCGCCGCATAGATCATGCGGACGGCACACAGGCGCGGTTTGACGGCCAGGCGCATTGGGCGGCGGCCAAGGGCGGTCTGGCCTATACGGAAACCGGTCAGATGCTGATCGCAAACGCCGCCCCGATGCCGGCACAAAGGCGATATTTCTGGCGCGCCGATCTGAGCGTTTGGTTTGACGACGGGCGGTTTTTTCACCATGTGCCCGGTGGGGGCGGTGCCACCCGACATTGGTGCGATCCGGATCTGTATTGCGGGGATTATGCGTTCAAGGACTGGCCAGCCTTTACCGTGGAATGGACGGTTTCGGGGCCGAGAAAATCCTATGTCATGCTAAGCCATTACCAACGGGTCAGTGAAATCGACTTGCGTTGATGCTGCGGGTGCGGCATTGACGGGGCAACAGATCAACAGGAGAAAAAATATGCAATCAATAGCGTCTTATCCGGTTTTGGCCGAGACCCTGACGGCCCGGATCGGTGCCAGCAAGCTGGTCAAACAGGTGGTGCTGGTGCTGGCGGGGATCTTGGTTCTGGCCGTTGCCGCAAAGATCAAAGTGCCGATGTGGCCATCGCCGGTGCCGATCACCATGGGCACCTTTGCCGTGCTGACAATCGGGTCGGCCTATGGCGCGCGCCTGGGGCTGGCGACGGTTCTGGGCTATCTGATCATTGGCGCGTTGGGTTTTGACGTTTTTGCCGGGTCATCCGCCGAACAGGCCGGGCTGAGCTATATGATGGGGGGCACCGGCGGGTATCTTGTCGGGTATGTGCTGGCCTGTTTGACCCTTGGTGTCCTGGCTGGCCGTGGCTGGGACCGGTCCATGGTTTGGATGGCGGGCGCCATGGCGATCGGCAATGCGTTGATCTATGTGCCGGGTCTGTTGTGGCTGGGCACGCTTTATGGCTGGGACAAGCCGATCCTGGCCTGGGGCCTGACGCCGTTCCTGGTGGGCGATGCGCTGAAACTGGCCCTGGCGGCGGTGATCTTGCCGCTGGTGTGGAAAGTGGTGGCGGCGGCGCGCCGCTGAGACCAATACATCTGAGCAGATCAGGGGTGTGGCTTGAAGGGCCGCGCCCCTTTTTTATGCGATGCGGCTGGGGCGCTGTTGGAGCCTCCGGCGGGGATATTTAAGAACAAAAGAAGCGGTTACTGTGCCAAGGTTGTGCGAATGCGGGCGCCTTGAGAGAGGCTGCGGTGGACGGGACATTTGTCCGCGATCGATAGCAGTTTTTCGCGTTGCGCCGGGCTGAGCGTGCCGTGCAGGGTGATGGCGCGGTGCCACAGGTCGATCTTGTCGCCATGTGCGGCGCTGGCATCCTGGGCGTGGACCTTTTCATGGCTGACGTCGACGCTGATGCCGGTGAGGGGCCAGGATTTGCGGCGGGCATACATGCGGATGGTCATCGAGGTGCAGGCGCCAAGGCCCGCGGCAAGAAAGCCATAGGGTGACATGCCCTTGTTGGTTCCGCCATAGGCGCGCGGTTCGTCAGCCAAGCTGTGGTGGGTTTCAGAGGTGACGTCTTGCAAAAAGCCGTTTGGGTCGGCTTCGCGCACGCGGGTTATGCCCTCGGGGGCGCCGGGCGGCGGGGCCGGGCGGGCCAGTGGCAGGTATCGTTTGGACCAGGTGGCGATGGCGCTGGCGACATATTCGGCGTCGTCGGGGTTGCTGATCAGGTGGTCGGCCTCATCAAGGGTGAGGAAGCTTTTGGGGTGTTTGGCGGCCAGGAATATCTTGGCGGCATTGTCGATGCTGACAATGGCGTCGCGCGGGGCATGCAGGATCAGCAGCGCGGGTTTGAGCCGGGGCAGGACGTGGTCCAGTTGGCTTTCACACAGATCGTCAATGAAGCTTTTTGAGATATCGAAGGGGCGGCCGTTCAGGCAGACTTTGGCCTTGCCGTGCCGTTGGATTCTGGTGAGGTCTGCGGCAAAGTTTTCCAGAACATGGGCCGGATCGAAGGGGGCGCCGATGGTGGCGATGGCCTTGACCTGGGGCAGATCCGCAGCGGCCTTGAGCACCGCCGCGCCGCCAAGTGAGTGACCGATCAGCAGGCTGGGTGTCATATCGCGCGCTTGCAAATAGGCGCTGGCGGCCAGCAGGTCTTCTATGTTTGAGGAAAAGCTGGTGCTGGCGAATTCCCCCGCCGAGTGGCCAAGGCCGGTAAAGTCAAAGCGCAGCACGGCAATGCCTTCGGCGGCCAACCGGTCTGAAATCCGCCGGGCGGCGGCGATATCTTTGCCGCAGGTAAAGCAATGCGCAAAGAGCGCCGTTGCCAGGTGCGGGCCAGCGGGAAGGTCAAGCCGCGCGGCGAGTTGTGCGCCGGAGTGGCCTTTGAAGGAGACGCGTTCTGTGGGCATTGGTTTTGTCCTGCCTGTGTCGCGCCGAGGATGGCGGTTTGAGGGGCAGGGGGCAAGCCACAGGTCTTCACGGTGCAGTGAGCGGAAAAACCGGCGATAGCTTGTAGACCAAGGACAAATAAAGGGCCAAAAACCCCATGGAAAGCGCCAGTAAAACAACGCCGATCCAAGTGGTCTTGACCGAGAGTTGGCGGTCAGAAACGGTGATTTCCGTCGGGGTGGTGCTGGGGCTGTGCCAGGCCTGTCTGAATTGCAGCCCGGCGGCGATGCTGCCGGCCAGAACCATCACCATAACCAGCCAAAAGATTATGCCGCTGCGCCGGTGCTGGGCACGCAGCGCCATCAGCGCGTTTTGCTGGGTGGCGATGGCGAAATCCTGGGATTGCTGTGCGGCGGTCTGTGCGGCAAGCATCTGCTGCTGCTGCCAGTCAATCTGGGCCATCTGATAGCGCAGGCAGGGATCCTGCAAGGCCTTGGGCAGGGCGGTGCCAGGGGTGCAAAGTGTCGCGGCGCCGGGTTGCCCTGCAGATGCCTGCAATCCATGGTTGATCGGGGCGATGAAGATATCTTGCTCGGCCTGGCCAGGCAAAGGTTGAGCGATGGCCGCAAATGCCGCACAATACAATGACATGGCGATGGTTCCGCCCGTGAGAAGAAACGCGTTAACAAGTGATCGTAATTTAAACATTTAGGTGGGCTCCCGGATGGTTCAGAAATTTATGCTATCTCAGATTGTGTTTTGTGCCTTGGTCTTTTTTGCCGGACAGCCGGGTTTCGCCCAAGGGGTGTTCTTTGATGCGGGGCAGTGGGGCAACGCCAATCTGGTTGCCCGTCAATCCGCCGGCGGGACCACGTTGGAATCCATTGTGTCATCCAATGACAACATGGAGCGGCTGAACAATTATAATGCCGATGAACGCCTGCGAAAGATGAGCAGGCCGGTCGGGCGGCTGGATATCCGATTTGCTGACGGGCAGTTTTCGACCTGCACCGCGACGTTGATCACCCGCGACCGGATTATCACCAATCACCACTGTGTTCCCAATCTGCGCAGCACGCTTGATCTGAAGGGCGGGATCACCGATGTGACCTTGTTGATGAACCACTATGATGAGCGCAATACCCAAGACACCAAAGCGTATCGGGTGGGGCCTATTCCTGTGGAAAGCGATGAGGCGCTGGATTATGCGATCTTACAGGTCGAAGGCGCCCCCGGCGATGTTTGGGGCACCGCAACCGTGCGCCGGGCGCCGCCCAGACCGGGCGCGGGGTTGTTGGTGATCCATCATCCCGGTGGTTTGCCCAAACATGTCACGCGCGGTCAGTGCCGTGCCGCCCGGCCTGCAACCGACAGCGTTGGCACCCAGTTGTTTCACCTGTGCGATACGCTTCCCGGCAGCTCGGGCGCGCCGATTTTTGCCGACAGCGATGGGGCGATGATCGGTATTCACCGCGCCGGCCCGGCGGTGGTCAGCGCCGACAGCACGAATTTCGGGATACTGATGGCGGCAATGGACACAATCACCCAGTTCGTGGTGCTGCAAGGGCAGGTCGAAACCTCGTTGCCGATGCTGCGACGCGATATTTTCGTCAGCGACAAGACCTTTCACCTGGGCGATGAAAACATCCGCGACTGGGAGGCGCTGCTGGGGGGCTGTCTCAAGATGCCGATTGCGCCCGCCCCCGAGCGGCTTGCCGGGGTGACGGTGACAGCGCAGGTATACGGTGCCGAGAATACCTCGCTGGTGATTGGCGGGGCGATTCGGCCGTTCTTTAACCAAAAACCACCGCCCAACCGGGAACGCCCCAATTTCTGGAGCGACACAGTCGAGGTCGTCGCTTCTTTGCCGCGCGGCATTCCCGCCCCCGACGCGATCGAGATATGCAGCAACGAGGTGCCGAACCCCGAAAAACCCGGTGAGCTGGACGATTTCCGCATCCGCAACATCAAGATTGTCGGCACCTTTGAGCAAAACTAGGGGTTAATTCTGCCCCAACAGCGCAGGATCAAACGGGTATTGGGTCAAATTCTCATACCCGTCCTCGGTGATCAGCACCTGATCCTCAAGCTTGATCGAAAAATCGCCGCCTTGCGGGGAAATCAACGCCTCGACACACAGGACCATGCCCGGTTCAAGCGGGTAATCAAACGCGCCCGGCACCGCCTTGTCGGGATAGGCGACAAGGGGCCATTCATCGCAAAGCCCGACGCCATGCATCAAGCAACCATATTTCTGCGCTTGAAACTGATCATCCAGCACATGGCAATTCCGGGTCAGCTCGGGGACCATCACGCCGGGTTTAAGCATTTCCATGTTGTGCTGAATATGCTCAAGCCCGTGCTGCATCGCATAGATCATGTCAGGCCGGGGCGCAGCATCGCCGATCCACCACGAGCGGGAAATATCGACACAAATGCCATAAGATCCAATCAGATCGGTATCAAAGCTGATGATTTCATTGTTCTGGCAGATGCGCGGCCCACATTCCTGAAACCATGGGTTGGTGCGCGGCCCCGATGCCAACAGCCGCGTTTCGATCCATTCACCGCCACGCTTGATGTTTTCAGCATGTAGCACGGCCCAGACATCATCCTCGGATGTGGTGCCGCCGGGGACTTGGGCGCGGGCGAAATCCTCCATGGCTTTGACGGATGTCTCGCAGGCGTGGCTGGCACAGCGCATGGCCAAAATTTCATCAGGCCCTTTGATTGCGCGGGATTTTTCGGTGACTTCTTCCCCGTCCATGATCTCAAAGCCTTGCGCCTCAAGCGCGCGCAACCCGTGCAGCATGATCTTGTCGACCGCAAGGCGCTTGCCGCCGCCGCCATGGGCCTGGGCCAGCAGGCGCACCTCGTTTGCGAATGTATCGGCCGCCACGTCAATTTTGTCACCGCGGTCAAAGTAAAACAAATCTGCGCCGGATCGCTGTTCACGAACCAAAGGGTTGAATTTGCTAAGGAAAGGTGAATTTTTATAGTCCCAGATCACCATATACCCGTCGGCGCAAAGCAATACTGCGCGGAAGGGGTTGTGGGTGTTCCACAGCTGCATATTCGTGCTGTCCGTCGCATAGCGAATGTTCAGCGGGTCAAACATCAAAAGCCCGCAATAGCCCCGGTCGACGATATGCTTGGTCAACCGCGCGTGGCGATAGGCGCGCATATTGTCCAGATTGGGCAAAGTCAGCCCGGCGCCTTCCCATTCTTTGAACGCAAGCTGGGTGGGGCCAATTTCCACGCGGTTCAGATCGTTGGGCGTGCCATCGCCAAGCTTGTCGCCCTTGGCTGGATCAATCTTGCGGGTGTCGCGAAAATGAGAGTTCATGTCAGGGGGGCTTTCGATTGTATTTTCTTTGAAATACTGTGCCAAGGTTGGCGGACAAGTATTACCTGAGGCCGACATAAAGCATGTCGTTTTTGCAAGGCCTGGGGGAAAGATGGAACAAATGACGCCGGTGCTGCAAGCGCAGTTGCCGCCCGAGATGGAAACGCCCTTGCCCCTGCCAGGTGTCGCGCCGCTTGACGCCAATGGGTGGTTGCGCCGCGACGATGCATACGCCGGGCAGATGCGCTGCCGCCGGGCCCTTTTGGACAGCACGCGCGACGCGGTCTTGTGGGGCGATGGTTCGGCCGCCGCCCACGAGGCACTGGAAGCGGCCTTGGCCATTCTGCCTGATCTGGGGTTCGAAAGAACGGCCGACCGCGTGCGCTGTCCGGATGGCCAGCAGATTCAGCTTGATCCGGGGGCGCCGCTGCTGACCTTGGGCCGGCTGATCCAAGAGGACATCTGCGTGCTTGAGAAACACGGGGATGAACATGTTTTGACCGGGGCGGTCCTGTGCTTTCCGGCCAGCTGGTCCTTGGCGGAAAAGGTGGGTAAGCCCTTGATTAAAATTCATGATCCTGTGGCAAGCTATGACAGCAGCATTGCGCGCAGGGTGCAGCGGCTGTTTGATGGGGTGCAACCGGGGCGCCCGCTGTGGCGGTTCAACCGGTTGCATTACGACGCGCCGGATCTGTTCCAACCCCGCCCAAGCAATCAGCGCCGGATCGCCCCCGATGCGGCCAGCGCCGGGTTCACCCGTGCCGAGCGTCAGTGCATATTGCGCCTGCCGCGCACCGGGGCGGTGCTGTTTTCCATCCACACCTATGTTGTAAAAAACGCCCCGGCAGCCTGAGGGGGTCATATACGGCCGCCCGTTCGGCGTCTTGTGGCGCCGGCTGTCAGGGTTGGTCGATGCGCGCGCCGATCAGGGCGATGGCCTGCTGATAAACACCGGCGGCGTTCCAGCTTTGGATAACTTGGAAATTTCGCGTCCCGTTGTCAAAGGGCGCGCCGCGTCGCCAGCCCTTTTGCCGCAGAAAGTTGGCGGTCGAGGCAAGGGCGTCTGCCTCGTTATACAGGTCGATCCGGCCATCGCCATTGCCATCTATGCCAAAACGCAGCGCATTTCCGGGCAAGAATTGCGTGTGGCCCAGCTCGGCGTGTTTGGCGCCAAGGGTCGTGGCGGTGATGGTGCCGCGATCGACCAGCATCAGCGCCGCGAGGGCATGAGGTTCAAAAAACGTGGCGCGCCGGCAGTCATAGGTCAAAGTCACGATCGCCGAGACGACATTGCTGTCGCCCATGAACCGGCCAAATGCGGTCTCCATTCCGTGGATCGCGATCAACACGCCCGCCGGAACGCCAAAGGTCTTTTCCAACGACTGGTAAAAGGCTGCCTGTCGCGATTTCCGGGCGCGCCCCTGGCGGACAATGATCTCGGCACCGCGAATTTCCATAAATTTATCAAGAGAATAGCGGAAAGACTTTTGATTGCGATCTGCCCAAATCGTGGCCTGCGCATATTGTGCATTTCGCAGCGCTGCCAGACCTTTTTCCCCGACGCCGGCGGATTTTGCTGTTTGGGCGAACTGGGTTTTCCAGGCGCTGAACCCGGCCTGCGTGTCGCCGCAACTGCGGGCCCAACCCGCGACGGGCGGAAAAACCGCGATGAAAAGCGCCGCGGCAAGCGGGGTCAAATGCTTAATCATTTTGCCTCAATACCAAATACTATGCTGCAACTATGACCGTAGCGCTGCCGCGAGGCAAATGTTCAATGGCACAAAAAGCGGGCACAAAAAAGGCGCCCCCTGACGGAGGCGCCCAATCACACAAGCAAATTACAACTTAGCAGCTGTAATACATTGCGAATTCAATGGGGTGGGGCGTGTGTTCATAACGCTCGACCTCTTCCATCTTCAGCGCGATATAGCCTTCGATCTGATCGCGGGTGAACACATCGCCCTTGACCAGGAAATCCATATCGGCGCGCAGCTCGTCGATGGCTTCGCGCAGGGATCCGCAAACCGTTGGGATGCCGGCCAGTTCCTCGGCAGGCAGATCATAAAGGTTTTTATCCATGGCTTCGCCGGGATCAATCTTGTTCTGGATGCCGTCAAGGCCGGCCATCAACAAGGCCGCAAAACACAGATAGGGGTTGGCTGACGGATCGGGGAAGCGCGCCTCGACACGTTTTGCCTTGGGCGATTCTGTCCATGGAATGCGCACACATCCCGAGCGGTTGCGCGCGGAATAGGCGCGCAGAACCGGCGCCTCAAAGCCGGGGATCAGCCGCTTGTAGCTGTTGGTGCCAGGGTTGGTGAAGGCGTTCAATGCCTTTGCGTGATGCAAGATACCGCCGATGAAATACAGCGCCTCTTGGCTCAGGTCGGCATATTTGTCGCCTGCAAACAGGGGCTTGCCGTCTTTCCAGATCGACATGTTGACGTGCATCCCGGTGCCGTTATCGCCGGCGATGGGCTTGGGCATGAAGGTTGCGGATTTGCCATAGGCATGGGCAACGTTGTGAATCACATATTTGTATTTCTGCAATTCGTCGGCCTGCTTGGTCAATGTGTCGAAAATCAGACCCAATTCGTGCTGGCACGAGGCGACCTCGTGGTGGTGCTTGTCGACCTTCATGCCAAGGCGCTTCATGGTGGACAGCATTTCAGACCGCAGGTCTTGGGCTTCGTCGATGGGGTTCACCGGGAAATAGCCGCCCTTGACGCCTGGGCGGTGGCCCATGTTGCCCATTTCATAGTCGGTGTCAGTATTCCAAGACGCATCAGATGCATCAACTTCGTATGATACTTTGTTGATTGTGTTGGAATATTTTACGTTATCAAACAGGAAGAATTCTGCCTCGGGGCCCATGTAGGCCACATCGCCGATGCCGGTTGATTTCAGATAGGCCTCGGCTTTTTCGGCGGTGCCGCGTGGGTCGCGATCATAGGCTTCGCCGGTGTCTGGTTCGACAACCGAACAATGCAGGCAGATGGTTTTTTCGGCATAGAATGGGTCGATATAGGCGCTTGAAACATCGGGCATCAGCTTCATGTCCGAGGCTTCGATGCTTTTCCAGCCTTCGATGGACGAGCCGTCAAACATGAAACCTTCCTCAAGGAAGTCTTCATCGACCAGGTCAGATACGATGGTCACATGCTGAAGTTTGCCCCGAGGATCGGTGAAGCGGATATCGACATATTCGATACCGTCGTCCTGAAGCATTTGAACGAAGTCTTTGTTCATGATGATGTCTTTCTGGATTAGGGTAGGGTTAGAGCGCGTCCGAGCCGGTTTCGCCGGTTCGAATGCGGATTGTTTGTTCAACCGGGCTGACAAAAATCTTGCCGTCGCCGATTTTTTCGGTTTTGGCCGCGCCAACGATCGCCTCGATCGCGGCATCGACCTGGTCATCGTCCAATACGATCTCAATTTTTACTTTTGGCAAAAAGTCCACGACATATTCGGCGCCGCGATAGAGCTCAGTGTGGCCTTTCTGGCGACCGAACCCTTTGACTTCGATCACAGAAAGACCTTGCACGCCCATGTCTTGCAGGGCCTCTTTGACCTCATCAAGTTTGAAGGGTTTGATGATGGCTTCGATCTTTTTCATGGCGAGCTCCTTCAGGAATTACAGCGTTTCAAACCACGCCAAAGGCAAAAGGTCCATGTCTTGTGCAGGATGCAGGTCGATATTCGCGCCGCAGTGGGGGTGGCTGATCAATAATTGAGCGATGCGCCTATTTTTTGTGCAAACGATAAAAGCGCGTGGCCTGGCCAATCAGAGGTCGGACAGAAATATTCGGTGTTTTCCTCTCGCCTTCGCTATCTTGCTTTGATAAAGACAGCCCATCGCGATGCGATATGTGCGGGTGTGGCGGAATTGGTAGACGCACCAGATTTAGGTTCTGGCGCCGCGAGGCGTGGGGGTTCAAGTCCCTTCACCCGTACCATTTTTCAGATAATTATCAATAAATTAGGTCAAAACAGGTCCAGGTTACCCACGTCCCGTGCTGTTTGGGTAAAGTTTGGCGCGGTTTTCAGCAGGTTCTTGGTGCTTTGCAGGGTTAATTGCGTGTCCTTGTCCGACAGTTCATTCAGGCAGACCTTTTTGGAAAGCGACGCCTGCCCGATCAAAGTCATCAGCACGCTCAGATCCTCGACTGATTGGCGAATTTGATCAAGGGTTTGCAGCCGCAAGATCGCCCGATCTTCAAGCGTTCTTGGCAGGATGTCCCCCAGAGCGTTTTCGACATCGCCAAGGGTTTCGGCCAGTTCGTCAAGATGACGGGCGATCCGCGGCATCAGATCGCTGGGTGGCAGGATAATCTTGCTCATCACAGTTTTCCAACGACGGCTTCTATGCAATTGCGCAAGCCATTTTGGTCAAACGGTTTTTTGAGATAATTGTTCATGCCAAGCTTTTTGCCGTGGTCGATGATCTGTTGTTCGGCCCGGCCGGTGATCAAGATAAAGCCGACGCCTTTGGTTTTTGGCCCACTGCGCAGGTGATGCAAAAGCTGCAAGCCATCCATTTCGGGCATATTATAGTCCGAGATCACCAGATGAACCGGATGCGTGCTGAGCGCGCGATAGGCGTCTTTGCCGTTTTCAGCCGTCGCAACATTGCGGATGCCAAAGGCGTCAAGGGCCTGGGTGATCAGGCCCCGGCTGGTGGACATATCATCCACCACCATGATGCGGATTTTCTCTCTGAGCGACATTCACGATTTCCTTTGAGAAGAAAACAAGGGTTGGGCCGGGGCCGATGTGGGGCGGTAAGTTGTTGTGCCTGCGATAAAAAACTTAGCGGTCTCCATGTCGGCTATGCGTTCAGAGTGGCCAAGAAACAGATATCCTTCCGGATCCAGGGCGTCGCGAAACCGGGGCCACAGGCTGTTTTGTGTGCCTGCGTCGAAATAGATCACCACATTTCGACAAAAAATAACGTCAAAGCGCTGCTTGATCGGCCAATTCCCCAGCAAGTTCAGTTCCCGAAAGCGGATCAGATTTTTGACCGGCGCCTTGATGCAATATTGGTCATCGCCCGGCGTCAAAGGCTTGGTGAAATATTTCGCGCGCCGATCCGGAGGCACCCCCTCAAGCATCCGTTCAGGATAGCGCCCTTCCTGGGCGAAGCGGACGACTTTGGGATCAATATCGGTTGCCAAAATTCGAAAATCGAGGGTTGCGACCTCGGGCAGGGCCTCAAGTAAATCCATGGCGATAGAGTAGGGTTCTTGACCGTTGGAGCAGCCGGCAGACCAAATGCGCGCGCGATGGCCCTGCCGCAGTTTGCGCGCCAATTTTGGGATGATTTCGTCCCTCAAGGTGTCGAAATGATGCCGTTCGCGATAAAAATGCGAGACATTCGTGGTCAACGCCGAGATCATGTGGCGCCGTTCATCGCGCCCCTGTTCCGAACAGACAAACCGGCTGTAGCTGGCAAATTCATGCAGTCCAAGCGCGCTGAGCCGGTGACGCAGGCGGGATTGGATCATAGAGCGCTTTTCTTCGACCAGCTGAATCCCACATGAATCATAGGTCAACCGGGCGATCGCCTGAAAGCTGTCACTGTCCAGTTCGCCGAATTTATCCACCGTTGATGTCATGCGGCGTGGCTTTGCTCTGGTATGACAATCGCGGAAAGATCCAGAACCCGGATCATTCGGTCGTCAATCAGGGTCAGGGCATTCACCACATTGGGGCTGGCCGAGGTTTGAATTTCGGGCGGGGGTTGCAGGTCTTCGGCGGTGATCGCGATAATGTCGGACACCGCATCCACCAACAGGCCGGTCATGGTGTCTTCGTGATTGACCACGATGATGACGTTTCGCTCGGTATGCTCAAGCGGCTTCAGGCCCAGTCGTTCAGACAGATCCATCACCGGCAGCACGGTGCCGCGCAGGTTGATAACCCCGCGCATATAGCTGGGCGCATGGGGCAAAGGCGTTGTGCGGGTCCAACCACGGATTTCGCGAACAGACATGATATCAAGCGAATATTCCTGATCCGCTAGCTGGAACGTCAACAGTTCAATGGCGGCGGCTTTGTCTTTTTCATTCATGCGATTAACCCTTCTAGCGTCGGCGCCGCGCTTTCGGCGCTGGCGTTTGAGATAATGTCGGCCGTGTCGATGATCAGGGCGATCTGCCCGTCGCCCAGAATGGTCGCGGCGGCAATGCCGGGGGCGCGGTAAAAGCTGGCGTCCAACCCTTTGATCACCACCTGGCGTTGGTCCTGGATGCTGTCGATCACCAGCGCTGCGCGGCTGCCATCCTCGTGGGCGATCAGCAGCACAACCGATCCGTCATAATCCTGCAATGGCGCGCGATAGCCAAGTTCCTTGCCCAGATCGAAAAGCGGCACAAAGCCGCTGCGCACCCGCACAACCTGCACGCCAGGGCGCACCATCTCGATGTCGCTGGCATTGAGCGCCAGCGTTTCAATCACAACATTCAAAGGCAGGACCAGTGTTTCATCGGCGACCTGAACAACCATGCCGTCAAGCACCGCCAAGGTCAGCGGCAACGAAATGGAAAACACCGTGCCCTGACCGGGGGTAGATGAAATCGAAATGCGCCCACCCAGGGTTTGGATGGAATTGCGCACCACATCCATGCCGACACCGCGCCCTGACAGGTCAGAGACCACAGAGGCTGTTGAAAAGCCCGGTAAAAACAATAAATTATCAATTTCGCTGTCGCTAAGCGACGCCTCGGCCGGGACCAGCCCCTTGTCGATGGCGATTTGCAGCACCTTGGGGCGATTTATGCCCGCGCCATCGTCCGAGACCTCGATGATGACCCGGCCAGAGCGATGCGCCGCCTTCAGGTGGACCTGCCCCTGTGCCGGCTTGCCGGCCGCGGCGCGGTCCTGCGGGGTTTCCAACCCGTGATCGACAGCGTTGCGGATCATATGTGTCAGCGGATCTGCCAGACGTTCAATGACGGTTTTATCCACCTCGGTCGCTTCGCCCTCGGTGATCAGGCGCACGTCTTTCCCCACGGCCGAGGACGCCTCGCGGACGATGCGCGACATGCGTTGAAACAAGGATTTGACCGGCTGCGCGCGGATCATCATGACGCTGTCTTGGATATCGCGGGTCAGGCGTTGAAATTCTTCAAGGCCGCTCATGGCGTCGGAATGGGGGGACAGGCCGGATTGCTCCAGGCTTTGCGACAGCATCGCCTGGTTGATCACCAATTCTCCGACCAGGTTGACCAGCCGTTCAATACGATCCAGATCGACACGCACCACGGATTTTGGCCCCGATGTTGCGGCAGGTTTTGCCGGATCGGGCCGTGCCGCAGGCGCGGCGCTGGGGGGCGGGGACGGCAGATCGGCCACCGTTTCCGGCATGTCTGGGGTCAGATCGGCCGAAGGGGCGGTGATTTCTGCGACCGGCTTGTCTGTAAGCGGCTTGGGGGCCGGTAGGTCGGGCAAAGCGCTGTCCAATAACAGGTCACCGGGTGGTTCCTGGCCGCTTGGCACGATATCGAGGCTGCACAGACCTTCGACAAATTCGAAGGTGGCTTCTATTTCGGCCCGGCTGCATGTGCTTGCAAGATCAATCTTCCAGCTCAGATAGCTTTGCTCGGGCTCAAAATCGGGTGGATCGGTCAGGCGGGTGCTGTCGCAGTTAAACTGGCAGGGGCCAAGCTCCTCAAGGGCGCGGAAAAGGTGAAACGGTTCATTCCCGGATTCAAAAAGCTCAGCGCTGGGGGTGAAAGTGATCTGATAGACCGGCGGCGCGTCTGGTTCATCATCCAGATCCAAGTCGAAGGACAGGCCCATGGGCTGAAAGTCGATGGGATCGTCTTGCGGCGTATCCTGGGGGGCATCGCCCAGCATGGCATCCAGTTGGGCAGAAAGGGCATCGCTTTGCGCGCTGGGGATTGGGGCGTCATCGCGGCTGACCCGGACCAGATCGGACAGGTGATCGCCGCATAAGAAAAACACCTTGAGGGCCTCGGCGTCGATATCGAGGCGCCCCGCCCGCACTTCGTCCAGAACGGTTTCAAAACGATGTGCAAACCTGACCAGCGCTTCAAGGCCAAAGGCCCCGGCGCCGCCTTTGATGGAATGAACGGCGCGGAACACCACATTGATGGTTTCATCGTCGCCGCCGCCGTCTTCGAGGGTTTGCAACCCGTCTTGCAGGGCTTCAAGCAGCTCTTCACACTCAATAAAGAATGAGGCTTTTATTTCGGCCATAGGATCGTTCGGATCGCCCATCGTTGCTTACCCCGCGACCATTTTCAGTGCTTTGACCAGCTTTTCGGGATCAAAGGGTTTGACGATCCAACCTGTGGCACCTGAATCGCGCGCGCGGGCCTTTAGTTCGGGCGCGGCTTCGGTGGTCAAGACCAAGATCGGCGTCGCCCGGTGCTTTTCCTGGGTGCGCACAGCGTTGATGAAACCAAAACCATCCATACGCGGCATGTTGATATCGGTGATGATCGCGTCTGGTTGGATGCCATCCAGAACCTCAACCCCGTTGACGCCGTCTTCGGCGGTGTGGACTTTGAAACCAGCGGATGAGAGCGCCAGGCGGATCATGTCACGCATGGTGCGGCTGTCATCGACAGCAAGGATTTCGAGCGTCATAGCCCCCCCTTTGCAATTGTTTCAGGTGTCAGCCCCATCAGGCGCAATTGATCCAGCACCCGGTCGGTGGTGTTGATCATGCTCAGCCCGCCGCCGGCGGCAATCCGGCTGCGCGCGGCGACCATCAACACCTGAACGCACAGGGCGCCCAAATGCGTGACTTGGGACATGTCGACGCAAACCGTTGCGGGGTCCGCAGCGCGCAGGGCCGCATGCAACGCGCCGGCTGCGGGAAGATCCAGTTTTGCTTCGGGGCAAAGCATCATCGGTTTTCCCGGCAAAGGGTCTGGGGGTTGGATATGCGCATATTACATCCTCCTGATCGGGCGGCCCGTCGGGTTCTTTGTAAAGCGCGGTCTGTTAAGACTATGTTACCTTGCGCCGGGAAATTGCGCGGCAAAACCGGTCACTTTTAATCTATCGGTTAACCAAAGAAAAAGCCCCCCGCAAAACGAATTGCGGAGGGCTTGGGTATCAAATCGGCGCTGCGGATCAGGCGCGCCGGCGCCGGCCTCCGGTGCGGCCCGCGCGGCCGCGGCCTTCGTGACCGGCTTTGGGGGCGGTTTTGTTGAATTCGATCCACGCGCTGCCGTGGGGGTCGTTGTTGGTCAAGAAGTTGGCGGCGCGAATGGCCTCCATTTCCTTGCCGGCGCGCGGCAGGGTCGATCCCAAACCAAACAGCTGCACAAAGGTTTCGTCGTCGATATCAGCTGGCAAAATGATGCCCGAGGCTTCGATCTCGGCCTTTTTCTCGGCGATTTTTGTCTGATTGACCGGCAAAGCAACCGGGTTCATGATCGCGGATGTCATGCCGGCGCCCATGGCCATCGGCAGGAACGCATTGTTGATGCCATGGCGGTTGGGCAATCCAAAGGAAATGTTCGATGCACCGCAAGTGGTGTTCACGCCCAATTCCTCGCGCAAGCGCCGCACCAATGTAAACACCTGCTGGCCGGCGGTTGCCATGGCGCCGATGGGCATAACCAGCGGATCAACCACAATATCATGCGGTTTGATGCCGAAATCGGCGGCCCGCTCAACAATCTTTTTCGCAACAGCAAAGCGCACGTCGGGGTCTTCGGAAATCCCGGTATCATCATTCGAGATGGCCACAACCGGCACGTTATATTTCGCCACCAGTGGCAGCACCATCTCAAGGCGCTCTTCCTCGCCGGTGACGGAATTGAGCAGCGGGCGCCCTTCGCAGGCCGCCAAACCCGATTCCAGCGCGCCGGGCACCGAGCTGTCGATACACAAAGGCACATCAACGATGGACTGCACCCGTTCGATCAGGGCCTTCATCAGGGGCGGTTCAACAAAGTTGTTGTCGGCATAGCGGGGATCTTCTGCCATTTTATTGGCAAAAACCGCGCCCGAGTTGATGTCCAGAACCGTGGCGCCGGCGGCAACCTGGGCGATGGCGTCGGCCTCAACGGTTGTGAAATCATCCTGTTCCAGCTCAAGCGCAAGCTTTTTGCGGCCGGTTGGGTTGATGCGCTCTCCGATTACGCAAAAGGGTTGGTCAAAGCCGATTACGGCTGTTTTGGTTTTCGATTCAACGATGGTCTTGGTCATGGGGTTGGTCCTTTAGACGGCGTTTGCAGGAACGGCAGATGCGCCGCCATTTTCGATGGCCCAGGTGGCGTTGGTCTTGATCCCGCCCAGAGGGAAGAAATGCACATGGGTAATGTTAAAGCCGGGGGTCGCGGCCTTATGGGCGGCCAGTTCGGCGATGACCTCGGTGGGTTCGAATGGCAGCAGCAGCTTGGTCACGTCCTTGGCCCGCTTTTGCAAGACCTTCAAAGATGGTCCAACACCGCAGGCGATCGCGAACTTGATCAAGGTTTGCAGTTTGGCCGGACCGGCAATGCCGATGTGAATCGGCAAGGTGATACCCTGCGCCTTGAGGTCGTCTGCCCATTTGATGATGGGACCGGCCTCAAAGGCGAACTGCGTGGCGATGGCCATTTTGGCATCGGTGCGGCTTTGGAAATCGTTTTTCCAGTGCAGGGCGCTGGTTACATTGGTCATGCTGCCGTCGGTATCAATATCGCGGTTGCCTTCGGGATGCCCGGCGACATGCAGATTGGTAAACCCCGCCTGATCAAAAAGCCCGGTTTCCATCAGCTGCATAGAGCTGTCAAAATCACCATGGGGTTTGTCAACGCCGCCTGCCAGCAACAACGCCTGGCGCACGTCGGCTTCGCCCTGGTATCGGGCGATCCAATCGGCAAGCGTGGCTTTGTCCTTGATGATCCGGGCCGGGAAATGCGGCATGACCGGAAAACCTTCGGCGTTCAGGCGTTTGGCCGTGGCCACCATGTCCTCGATCGGGGTGCCCTCAATGTGGGCAATATAGACGCGGGTGCCCTTGGGCAGGATATCCGCAAAGTTTTCGACCTTTTCGGCAGTGCGAGGCATGACCTCGATGGAATACCCGTTCAGGAATGCCTCGGTGTTGGCATCGGGCTGTTTGGGGGTATCGCTGGATTTGCGTTTGAAATTCAAAAGAGACATCGCTTGGGTCTTTCAGCTTGGGGCAGGCGTGGGGTTAGGCCCAGCCATCATTGGCAATCAGCGCTTTGATGCGCTCTTGATCATATTCGGTGTCGATGCGCTGGGCTTCGGCATCGGCGATGGCGGCTGGATCGCCCTCGATGCTGACGGGGGCCGCTTTGCGCCATTCTGCCAGATAGGCATCGGTGTCCTGAGCGCCGACCTTCATCGCCGCGCGGTCGATGGCCTGTTCAAAGCGTTCAGGCAATGGGCGTTTGGCGCCCTGGCGGCCTTTGCCGACAATGACCTGGGCCGGGATGTCGCGCCAATATACAATCGTTACGTCTGGCATGGGGTGATTCCTATCTTGATCTGCGGCCTTGTCTAACCGCTGTGCCGGGCGCTTCGGTGTCGTTTTTCGACAGAAAGCAGGCATTGTGCGACGCTCTGGCTTTTGTAGGGCGTCGCAAGGCCTGGCAAAAGGGGAGGGGCGGCCCAAAATAATCATAAAAATACTGAGCGGATTTCACCTTGCCGGGCCGGGTTGTGGTGATCGGGTGCTTGCGCAGGCGCGACGAGAGGGCTAGCTTGGGGGTAACTCGTAATGAAAGGCGCAACCCATGGCGCCACAGCGTCCCAAAGGTGCGGGCGCGCTCGACAATTTGATGGCTCTGAGCCCCGCGCCAGTACCGCCCAACCCGCCGGGGCTTTATGCCGCGCTGGACTTGGGCACCAACAGCTGCCGCATGTTGATCGCCCAACCGCGTGGGCGTGGATTTCATGTGGTGGACAGTTTTTCGAAATCCGTGCAGCTTGGCGCGGGGCTTGAACGCACCGGGCGCTTGTCGCGCGGGTCGATGCTGCGCACCATTCAGGCGCTGCGGATTTGCCAACAGAAACTGCGCAAGAACAAGGTCAAGCGTATGCGCCTTGTCGCCACCGAGGCCTGTCGCAGGGCGTTGAATGCGCATGATTTCATCAAACGCGTTCAGCGTGAAACCGGTTTGCGGTTGGATATCATCAAACCCGAGGAAGAGGCCCAGCTTGCGGTGATTTCATGCGCGCCGCTGGTCAGTGCCAAAACCGAGAGCCTTTTGGTCGTGGATATTGGCGGAGGATCAACAGAATTGGTCTGGATCGACCTTAAGGCGGTGCCGCGGGCCGACCGGTCAAAGGCGATCATGCGGTTGTATCAGGGGTTTCACGCGGCGCGCGGCGATTTGCAAGGGGCGCGCATCGTTGATTGGATCAGCGTGCCGCTTGGGGTTGCGACATTGCGGGATCAGTTCAGCGACGTCGAGGACGACGCCGCGCGCTTTGCATTGATGAGCTGGTATTTTGAGGAAAACCTTGCCGATTTCGCCCCCTATAACGATATGCCGCCCCAAGACAGCTTTCAGATCATTGGCACATCGGGAACCGTCACCACGGTGGCGGCCAGCCATCTGGGGCTGCGCCGGTATGACCGCACCAAGGTGGACGGGCTGCACATGAGCACCCAGCAGATCGACAAGGTGATCCAGACCTATTTGCAATTGGGGCCGGCGGGGCGCCGTGCCGATCCGCGTATCGGTCAGGATCGGCAGGCGCTGATCATGTCAGGGGCGGCGATATTGCAAACCCTGATGCGCTGTTGGCCGACAAACCGGTTGACCGTCGCGGACCGTGGCCTCAGAGAGGGGCTGCTTTATGCGCAAATGTGCGCCGATGGTGTTTTGGAAGACGGAGCGTTCTGATGGTAAAATCCCCGACAGGAAAAACCCCAAGCGGCAAGAACACCTCAGGGCGCGGGCAGCGTGACCTGAAGGTCAAGGTCAAATCGGCCCGCGGGCGCACGCTGAGCTCAACCCGGTGGTTGCAGCGGCAGTTGAATGATCCCTATGTCAAACGGGCCAAGGCCGAGGGATATCGCGGGCGCGCGGCCTATAAAATCCTTGAGCTGGACGAGCGGTTCCGTTTTCTTGTGCCTGGGGCGCGGGTGGTCGATCTGGGCTGTGCGCCGGGTGGCTGGTGCCAGGTGGCGGTCAAGCGGGTCAACGCGCTGGGCGAAAAATCGGGCAAGGCGATTGGCACGGTTCTGGGCGTTGATTTGCAAGAAATGGAGCCGCTGGCCGGGGCGACGCTGTATCAGCTGGATTTCATGGCCGATGATGCCGATGCACAGGTGCGCGCCTGGCTTGGCGGCAAGGCCGATGTGGTTATGTCGGATATGGCTGCCTCGAGTTCGGGGCACAAGCAAACCGATCACCTGCGGATTATCGCCCTGTGCGAAGCTGCGGCCTATTTTGCCTTTGATGTCCTTGAGGACGGAGGCACCTTTGTGGCCAAGGTTCTGGCCGGCGGTGCCGAGGGCGAATTGCAAAAGCTGCTGAAACAGCGGTTTACCAAAGTGGCCAATATCAAGCCGCCTTCGTCGCGGGCGGACAGTTCGGAGAAATTCGTGATCGCCACGGGATTTCGCGCCGCCTGAGGATACGGGGTCGGTCGCTTCTAAAGCGGCGGTATGTGCAAGACGCGGGGGCGGGAGCCTCCGGCGGGGATATTTAAGAACAAAAGAAGGCGGTTTTGGTCAGGCGCTGTTGACCCGCGCAGAGAGCTCGGCGTGGGATTCCTTGCGTTCTGAGTAGCGGTCGACCAGATGCGTGCGGATGTCGCGGGTCAGCACGGTAAAGCGCATAAGCTCTTCCATGACGTCGACCATTCTGTCGTAGTAGGGCGAGGGTTTCATCCGGTCTGTTTCGTCAAATTCGCTCCAGGCTTTGGGAACGGCGGATTGATTGGGGATGGTCAGCAGGCGCATCCATCGCCCCAGGATGCGCAGCTGATTGACGGTATTGAAGCTTTGGCTGCCGCCGCAGACCTGCATGACGGCCAGGGTTTTGCCTTGGGTCGGGCGCACCCCGCCCAGCGACAGGGGGATCCAATCGATTTGCGCTTTCATCACCGCGCTCATGGCGCCGTGGCGTTCGGGGGCGCACCAGACCATGCCGTCGCACCAGGTCACGGCCTCTCGCAGCGCGGCAACCTTGGGGTGGTCGGCGTCGCTTGCATCGGGCAACGGCAAGCCGGTGGGATCGAACAGCCGGGTTTGCGCCCCGAACCGGGTCAGCACGCGGGCGGCTTCCTGGCTGAGAAGGCGCGAAAAGCTGCGGGCCCGGAGCGACCCATAGAGCATCAGGATCTTTGGCGCCCGATCGTTGCGCGGCGCCTGGAGGAGGCCCGGATCGATGGGGCGAAAGCTGGCCGTATCCAAAGCGGGCGTATTCTGGGCGGTGGTGCTATGATCAGTCAACGGGCGGTGCCTTGTGTGGGGGGATCGGGGTGCCGTCTTCTTTGGTAAGCGTGCCTTGGGGCGGTGTATCCAAAAGGTCCAGAACGGTCTCGGAGGGGCGGCACAGCCGGACCCCTTTGGGGGCACAGACAATCGGCCGGTTGACCAGCACCGGATGCGCGATCATCGCGTCGATGAGATCGGCATCGCTTGTGTCAGGACTTAGCAGGCCCAGGGCCTCGGCTGGCGATTTGGAGACCCGCAGCGCCGCGCGTGCGGTCAGCCCTGCGGCGGCGAACAACCCCAGGAGCTGCGGCCTGGTCCAGCCCTCTTTCAAATATTCAATGACAACCGGTTCGCCATGAGTTTTGCGTAATATTTCCAACACATTGCGTGATGTTCCGCAATCGGGATTGTGGTAAATGACCATCATTGCCTGCATCCTGTGGACCTAAGTCGTGGCCAAGTAACCAAAGGCGTTTCGCCATGGCAAGAGGATATGCGCCAAAAGGGGGAATTTCCCACCAGGTTGGACAGCAAATAGCCAAGGACTGTTGCCAAGTTCAATGTTTGCAGCGTGATGCAAACAACACAAGCCAAACACGTTGTTATCAAGGTCGGGGGCATTGAGCGACGCGTTCGAAACCACCCCCGCCAATCCCCGCGACAAGGCGATCGGGCGCAACCCTTTGAGGCCCTAAAGATTCAGTGTGGTCGGTGCGTTGGTCATTTCCCCATGATCCGTTTGCGCCGCTCTTGCATTCTTTCATTGGCTTCGAGGGTGCCATCGTGGAACGTGCCGAACCATTTGTCGAAGGGCACCTCGAGGCTGCCGTAATTGCACTCAAAATACCGGTGATGCATCTGATGATGAAACGTGCCCAGTGCCAGGCGGTTCTGGTCTTTGATCAGCAACCCCTGAAACCCCGTATGCGTCGTCATCGCCGTTAGGAAATAATACTGAAGATGAAAGAGGATATGCACCGGGTGGGCACCGATCAGAAGGTGAACAAAGACCGATCCAAGAAAGATCATCTGCTCGATCGGGTGCTGCGACATGCCCGACCATGGCCCGACATTGATATTGCGATGGTGCAGATAATGAACGTGTTTGTACAGGAACGGGATGTGGATCATTCGGTGAATGACATAGAAATACAAGCTTTCCCAAATCGGAACCAGAAAGAAAATCGCGATGAACCACACAGGATTCGCGGCCCAGGTGACCATCGGCATATAGCCATTGGCCAGCGCCCAAAACAGCACCACCTCGTAGCTGGTCCAGAACGCAACCCCGGTGCCAAGCGTCCAGAACATATTGTCGCGCACCTGACCGCCAAGGGTGAACTGCCTGCCATTCACCATCAAGGGCCGCGGGTCGTATTTGAGTTTCTGCCCCTGCGCAGAGAACGTATAGAACCACAGATGCAACGCGCCCCCAATGAGGAAAGCCAGCAACAGGTTTCGCACATACATCTGTGAAATCCAGTCGAACGCAAAGCTTCTGGTTTCCTCAAGCGGGGGTTGGAACCAATAATAGCTGGCGAAAGCAATGCCAACGATGATCAGCTTTTCCGTGATCATGAACCATGAGTTCCAGAACCACCGTGCGATTTCGACCGGATTCAGAGGCCAACAGAAGACCGGCGAAACCTTCAACGGCACGTCCGGCTGGTGGTTCCAGCCTTTCAGTCTGGTATCGGACATGCGTCCCTCTGCCTGCAAAATTTTGCTCAGTTTGACACTGGTCGGCGCCTATGAAAAGCAAAACCAACTGATGATCGTCCTCTGATTTTTCGGGATCATGGCCGATTTGGTTTAATCCATGCGATATTTTACAACGGTTTTGGCCGATGGCCCCATCTCTGGGGCCGCTGAGCAATTGCATGTCACGGCATCGGCCGTGTTGGCGGCAATCGACAGCATTGGGGCGCATGTCAAACTTGCGCTGGTCAACCGGTTCCGGTCGCGGAGGGGGGGCTGCGACCGCCGCCGGTCGCGTGTTGGAACGGAAATATGCTTATCTTGTTGAAGAATATGCTGCGGTGATGGCCGACGTTTCGGTTTGCAACGCATCACTTGCGTTCCGCGCCTGCGTTGCAAGACCATTCCAGAAACGAAAAAGGCGATCCCTAAGGATCGCCATTTTTTCTGACCACCAAGTGGTTGATTGGCTCCGGCGGTAGGGATCGAACCTACGACCAATTGATTAACAGGGAACGACTCGCCAAGGGTGGTTCGCCGTATTTGATCAGTAAAATAAGGTAAAGCACTGTTCTGCAACGAAAAACAAGTTGTGCAACCACCGGTAGAGAACCGAACATGTCCTCACTGAATGTTGCAGAGGATGTTGCAGAGATGCCTAAACACAACCTGACCACACGGCCCGCCATTGCGAAGATCAAGCACGCACCGGGCAACACCATCATGTATTCCGACCCATCGGTGAAACCCGATCCCGACGCGCGCGGTATCCGCCTCGCTGTCGGAGCCACCAAGAAGACGTGGGTGCTATCGAAGCGCATCGACGGCAAGGTGCGCTCCGTCACGCTGGGCGCATGGCCCGACCTGCCGACCGTCTTTGCCGCCCGCGATGTGGCGAAGGAAAAGATGGAGGCGATCACAACCCGAACAGATGATCGCTCGACGGGCATCTGCACGCTGCGCGACGCGATGGAGTCTCACATCGAACAGTCGGACGCGTCGGAGCAGACGAAGACCTACTACCGGGAGCAAATCGAACGCCACCTTGCCAAGCTATTCGACCGGCCCATCGACGAACTGACGCTGCCCGATCTCGAACGCGCACTTGCGCCCTATGTGGACGCAAACGGCAAACCGACCTCGACGCAGCAGCACCTGCGCCAGATCATCGGCACGGCGTTTAAACGTGCATCGGTTGTCCGCCGTATCCCGAACGTGGCCGATGCACTCAAGAAGGTGAAATACCGGGCGCGGAACAACAAAGTGAAGTTCGATGTGGACGTGGCATGGCCCGCCCTTGACCTGATCGAAGCCAAGAAAGCCCACAACCTGATTATCGGCACAGCTTGGGAGGTGATGCTGTTCACAGGCCTCCGTGCGAAGAACGTGACCGAATTGCGTTGGGAGGACATTGACCTCGACAGCGCCCGTCTCCGCGTCGCTGAATTGAAGAACGGGACAGAAGGGGCATTCCC
>CAKZPD010000003.1 GCA_937138475.1 uncultured Sulfitobacter sp.
TTTGGAGCGGGCGGCGGGAATCGAACCCGCGTCATTAGCTTGGAAGGCTAAGGTCTTACCACTACACAACGCCCGCGTCCTGCGCCTGAATTATGCCAAGCAGCCGATGCCGTCAAGCCCTGCTTGGGCGCATTTGGCAAATTCATTACCCGGCAGAATTCATCGACACCGCCGCGCGTCTTTGCATAAGAAAAGGGCTGCAAACCAGATGGTTGCAGCCCTTTTATCAGGTTCTCGCCGGGGATTAACCGCCCAATGACCACCAGCCGCGCCGCTTGGGCTTGGCCGGTTTTTCGTCCCGCGTGGCCTCGGGTTCTGGCGCGGCATCCGGCGCGGGCGCAGGGGTTGCAGCAACAGCCTCAAGCACCACAGGCTCAGGCGCCGGCGCAACATCGGCGTCAGACGGGCTCGCCGTCGGATCAGGCACAGAGGCGCCAACATCACCTGGATTACCGCCCTCTGGGCTGGTCTCTAGGGGGCTGGCCTCGTCTGTTGCAGCGTCACTTTGCACTGTGGCAGCGGCCTTGGGCTTGCGCGCACGGGTCTTGCGCTTGGGCTTTTCGGGCGCGGCTTCGGCCGGTTGTTCTGCCTCGGAGGCGGGCGCATCGGCTTCGGGTGCGTCGGCGCCCGTGGTCTCGGCCTCGGCCGGCTCTTGCTTGGGCTTGGCGCGGCGGCGGCTGCGCTTGGCCTTGGGCTTTTCCTCTGCTGCGGGTGCGGCCTCGGCGGTGTCGCCGCCTTGGGCCTCGGGGGTAGTGGTCACATCAGGTGTTTCTGCCGTGGTCTCGGCCTGATCGGTTGCGCCGCCGGTATCAGCGTCTGCGCCAGCCTCCGAGGCATCGGCCCCATCCGCACCATTGTCGCCTGCGTCCTCAGCGGTATCAGACCCATTGTCGTCACCATTGCCCGAGCGCCCGCCCCGGCTGCGCCGCCGCCGGCGCCGGCGCCGCTTGGGCTTGTTGGCATCATCTTCTTCGGGTTGAACCGCCTCGGGGGTGTCCTCGTCAGGGATATCTTCGTCCACCTGATCCATGATCGACGTATCCACCGACACCACAGGTGCCGTCACAGCCGGCACCGCGCGGGTGGCTGTCTTGAACTTTTCGATGGTGAAATCTGGGCTGATCAACGCCGGATCGCCTTCGATACGTACCGAAAGGCCATATCGCCCTTCGATCTGGGCGATGTGTTCGCGCTTTTGGTTCATCAGGAAATTGGCAATCCCGACCGGGGCGCGCACCAAAACCTCGCGCGAGCGTTTGCGCGTGCCTTCTTCTTCGATTTGTCGCAAAATCGACAGCGCCAGATTGTCATCGGAACGGATCAACCCTGTGCCATGGCACGATGGGCAAGGCTGGGTCGTTGCCTCGATCATGCCGGGACGCAAGCGCTGACGCGACATTTCCATCAGACCAAAGCCCGAAATGCGCCCCACCTGAATGCGCGCGCGGTCGGTCTTGAGCTTGTCTTTCATGCGCTTTTCGACAGCGGCGTTGTTCTTGCGCTCGTCCATGTCGATAAAGTCGATGACAATCAGCCCGGCCAGATCGCGCAGACGCAGCTGGCGCGCCACTTCGTCGGCGGCTTCGAGGTTGGTTTTGGTTGCCGTCTGCTCAATCGAGCCTTCTTTGGTCGCCCGGCCAGAGTTGACGTCAATCGCCACCAGCGCTTCGGTCACGCCGATCACGATATATCCCCCCGAAGGCAGCTGCACCGTGGGATTGAACATGCCGCCCAGATAGGTTTCCACCTGATAGCGCGCGAACAGGGGCAGGTTTTCGTTATACAGCTTCACGTTCTTGGCGTGGGACGGCATGATCATTTTCATGAAGTCCTTGGCGATGCGATAGCCGCGCTCGCCCTCGACAAAGACCTCGTCGATCTCGCGGTTATAAAGATCACGGATCGACCGTTTGATCAGATCGCCTTCTTCATAGATCTTCGCCGGCGCGATGGATTTCAGCGTCAGCTCGCGGATTTGCTCCCATAGCCGTTGCAGATATTCGTAATCGCGCTTGATCTCGGCCTTGGTGCGTTTGGCGCCTGCGGTGCGCACGATCAGACCGGCGCCCTGTGGCACCTCGATTTCGCTGGCGATTTCTTTCAGTTTCTTGCGGTCGGCGGCATTGGTGATCTTGCGCGAAATACCGCCACCGCGTGCGGTGTTGGGCATCAGCACACAATAGCGACCGGCAAGCGACAGATAGGTGGTAAGCGCCGCGCCTTTGTTGCCGCGCTCTTCCTTGACGACCTGCACCAACAGGATCTGGCGCACTTTGATGACTTCTTGAATCTTATAGCGGCGCGGACGCGCCTTGCGCACCGGGCGGATATCTTCCTGATCGTCTTCTTCGGCGACCGATTCAATGCTGTCGTCCTTGGCGCTGGCGTCGGCGCCTTTCGGGGCCTCGTCTTCGTCGCTGGCCAGATCGCCCGATGGGTCCGCGGATGGATCTTGTGGCGTGTCATCGCCAGCGGCTGCGCCCCTTTGAGGGGTCTCGGAGGTCAAAGGCTGGGCATCATCCGCCGCAGGATCGGTCTGTTCGACCTCATCGCTGAGGTCCAGGGTTTCCATCCCGGCAATTTGTTCCGAGCGCACCTCGGCGGTGACAACGTTGTCATCGCTTTTGGTTTCAGCCGCCTTGCTGCGCGAGCGACGCGAACGCGTGACCTTCTTGGGTTTGTCTTCTTCCTCGTCCTCGGCGCGCTGCGCTTCGGCATAGGCGCGCTCTTCCTCGAGCAGGGCCTGACGGTCAGCAACGGGGATTTGGTAATAATCGGGGTGGATTTCCGAAAAGGCCAAAAAGCCATGGCGATTGCCGCCGTATTCAACAAAGGCCGCCTGAAGCGACGGTTCGACCCGCGTTACCTTGGCGAGATAGATATTTCCGGCGAGTTGGCGCCGATTTTCAGATTCAAAATCGAATTCTTCAACCTTGTTTCCGTCCACAACCACAACGCGGGTTTCTTCCGCGTGGGTGGCATCGATAAGCATTTTCTTGGGCATATTTCCAAATTGCACAGCCGCGACCGCTGCCGATCCAAGGAAAGGCGGTGATGCGGGATATGTCTTGTCAGGGCGAATACGAAGCGGCGCGGATGCAAAGGAATGGGCCGACCCAGTGGGGTCGTTGCTCGTCTGCTCCTGGTCTCTGCGCGCTTCATCGCGGTTCTTCTCCGATACGGGCATGGTGCCGCGCATCCATTATAACTGTGGTTTTGGGGCCATGGGCCTTGCAACACATCAGTGGTTCACTGGCCGGTGGTCCGGCCCAATCTGCCAACAAGGGCGGTCAGCAATCTGCCGTGACCATACCGTTGCAGCGAAACTCGTCCCCGGCGCGCCAATCCGAGATTTTGGCAAGGCGCACGCCGGTTCCCCTAGATAAAGGCACATGGCCGGCAAATACAATGGCAAACTGCATCAAATTGCCCGCCGGGGGTGGGCGCGCCGCCGACGGGGGCACGCGCGCGGACAGGTGGGGATGCCTCCGGCGGGGATATTTAAGAACAAAAGAAAGGCCGGCCAGCGGATTAAAGATATTCAGAGCGCTGGAGGCCGTATTTGGCCATTTTTTCATTCAGGGTGCGGCGCGGCAGGCAGAGTTCATCCATCACCGAGGCGATGGAGCCTTTGTGCCGGCGCATGGTGTTGTCGATCAGCATACGCTCAAACGCATCGACATATTCCTTGAGCGGCTTGCCCTCGGTGGTCATCACCGGCTGCATGTCTTCGTGATCCGACATCAGCAGCGAGGCGATGGTGCCCGCGCCGCGCCGCGATTGCAGGACCGCGCGTTCGGCCACATTGATCAGCTGGCGCACATTGCCTGGCCAGGGCGCCTGGAGCAATTGCGCGGCTTCTTGGGCGCTGACTTTGGGCGCATCGCAGCCATATTCTTCGGCGAATTGGTCCGACAGGCGGGTAAAGAGCAGCAAGATATCTTCGCCGCGCAGGCGCAGGGGAGGCACTGTGATGCGCAGGGCCGCCAAGCGGAAGAACAGATCGGCCCGCAGGGCGTCTTCGCAGGTGCGGCCGGCCTCTTGCATGTTGCAGATGGCGATGATCCGGGTTTCGGCAGGGGCGCCTTGTTCGTTGATCACGCTGAGAAGGCGGGCCTGAAGGGATTCGCTGAGCGCCTCGATGTCTTCGAGGACCAGCGTGCCGCCGCGGGCCTCTTCTATGGCTGGAAGCTGCGCGTCTTCGGGCTGCATCGGGCCAAAGAGCCGTTTGCCGAGGCTGTCTTCTTCGAACGCGCCGCAGCTGACCAGGACAAATTTACGCCCGGCCCGGTTGCCCACGGCGTGAAGCGCATGGGCCACCAGCGTTTTGCCTGTTCCTGTCTCTCCGTCGATCAGCACATGGCCGTCGGCCTGCCCCAGATCCAGGATATCTTCGCGCAACCTGTCCATCAGTGGGCTTTGGCCAATCAGCTTTTTCATCAACTGCGTGCCATCGGACAATTCGCGGCGCAGGGCGCGGTTGTCCATCACCAACCGCCGCAGGCCGGTTGCCTTTTTGGCCAGTTCCGACATGCGGTCGGGGTTAAAGGGCTTTTCCAGAAAATCAAAGGCGCCGACGCGCATTGCCTCGACGGCCATCGGCACATCCCCATGACCCGTGATCATAATCACCGGCAAGGCGCTGTCATTGCCCATCAATTTCTTGAGGAACTGCATGCCGCCCATGCCGGGCATCTTGATATCCGAAATGACGATGCCCGGATAATCGGGGCCAAGCACCTTGAGCGCGTCTTCGGCGCTGGCGAAAGTTTCGGTGTCATAGCCCGACAGCGCCAGCCATTGGCTGATCGACTGCCGCATATCTTGTTCATCGTCGACAATCGCAATTTTCATCGCCTGTGCCATGGTTATTCTGCCGCTTCCTGTGTGTTGGGTGCATTGCTGATCAGGGGCAATTGCACTTCGAAGATCGCCCCGCCGCCGGCACCGTTCCGGGCCAGCAACCGCCCGCCCATTTCCCCAACGATCCCCGATGAGATCGCCAGCCCAAGGCCGACCCCATCCCCCGGTTGTTTGGTGGTATAGAACGGCGCGAACAATTCATCCATGTCTTCAATTCCGGGGCCATTGTCGCGCACGCAAAGCGAGGCGACCTCGCCCCCTGTTAGAATAATCTCAACCTTGGGGTTTCGTTCAGATTTGGTGGCATCCAGCGCGTTTCGCAAGAGGTTCACCAGCACTTGTTCGATCCGCATCCTGTCGCCCAAGACCCGCACCGGCTGATCGGGCAGGACCCGGTTGATCTGAACGTGTCGCTGGCGCAATTGGGGCTCCATCATGGCCAGGCTGCTGGCCAGGGCCTCGGCCAGATCGACAGGGGTCAGCGTCGCCCCGCCTTTGCGCGCATAGGACTTGAGCTGCCGGGTGATGGCGCCCATGCGTTCGATCAAATCGTCTATGCGTCCAAAAGACGACAGGGCCTCTTCCAGCCGGTTGCGCCGCAAGAGCAGCCGCGCCCCCGCCAAATACGTCTTCATCGCGGCCAGAGGCTGATTCAATTCGTGACTGACGGCGGCAGACATTTCCCCAAGGGCGGCCAGCTTGCTCGATTGCTCAAGGGTTTGTTCGGCAACGGCCAGGGTTTCCTGCATGCGTTTGCGTTCGGCGATTTCCCGCTGAAGCGCCAGATTCAGCGCCCGCAATTCAGCGGATTCGCGTTCAAACAGCATCATCCGCAGGGCCGATCTTCGGCTGAGCGCATAAAAGCTGAGCGCCAGAAGAATCGCAAACCCCATGATGACAATCGCCAAGACCCCGTTCACCCGTTCGCGCACCGAGGAATAGGTGGTAAAGCTGGCCATCCGCCAACCCTGAAACGGGATCCGGTTTTCCAGACGCATCACCGCTTCGCCGCGCAAATAGGCATCGGCCGGCAGCGCGGTCCAATCGGTGGTGGCCTTGATCGCCCGCAAAATAGCATTCTGCGGTGTTTGTTCGGCCAGGGCATCGGTTTCGGCACGGCCGCGCCAGCGCGGCTCGGTTGCCAAAATGATCGTACCGCTGCTGTCTGTGACCATCACCGCATCTGAAATACCGGCCCAGGCGCGCTCAAACTTTTGCAAATCGACCTCGACCGTGATGACGCCCACGACATCGGCACCCGATTGCACACGGCGCGAATAATAAAAGCCAAATCCGCCGCTTTCGGCTTGCGTGACCGTAAAGATCGTGGCGCTGGCGCGGATCGCATCGACGAAATAGGCCGCCCCGCGATGCGACGACCCCAATCGGTTGCGGTCGGTCGCGGCCACCGTGCGCCCGTCGGCATCCAACAGCATCAGCGACGCGGCGCCGATTTCTTCGACAAAGGAAATCAACCGCTGGGTCGATGCGCTGTAATCCCCCGAATTCAGTGCCCCGATCAATGACGGATCCCGCGCCAAAAGCTGTGGAACGATGGCGTTTTGCCGCAATTCCGACAGCATGTTGCCGCTGTAAAGCGCCAGGCGTAATTCGGCGCGACTGCGGGTTGTTTCGGTAAACCGGTCGGTCAGCAGGCGATTGGCCACAGAAACCACAACAATCGCCAACACAAGAAGCGCCACAAGCGCCACCCGCACCCGCCAACTGATGGCAGGTGCGGGTGGCGGCCCGGATGGTGGCAGGGTGGGTTGCGGTCTCATCCCGTCAATCTACGGGGGGATGGGCCTGCGCTCAAGTCACGCGGTCGCGAGGGTCTCGGTCAATGCGCGAAAGAGCGCCTGCCCGTCCGTGCCGCCGTGGCCGGCATCTGCTGCGCGCTCGGGGTGGGGCATCATGCCCAGAACCCGGCGATTGTCCGACAGCACACCGGCAATGTCGGCGCGGGCACCGTTTGGATTGGCCTCATAGGTAAACGCCACGCGATCTTCGCCCTGCAAACGGGCGATTGTGTCATCATCAGCAAAATAATTGCCGTCATGGTGGGCAATCGGAATGTTGATCAGATCATTCAACCCATAGCCTTGTGTAAAGGCGCTGTCTTGTGTCGCCACCCGCAATCCGACCGTTTTGCAGATATATTTCAGCCCGGCATTGCGCAGCAACGCCCCCGGCAGCAAACCGGTTTCTGTCAGAACCTGAAAGCCGTTGCATATCCCCAGCACATAACCGCCGCGCGCCGCATGGGCCGCGACCGACTGACAAATCGGAGAATTGGCCGCAATCGCCCCGCAGCGCAGGTAATCGCCAAAGGAAAACCCGCCGGGAACACCGATGATATCAACGCCCTGCGGGATGTCTGTATCCTTGTGCCAGACCATGGACACCTTCATGCCCGCCGCCTTGAACGCCACCGCCAGATCGCGATCGCAGTTGGAACCGGGGAAAACGACGACTGCGGCGTGCATCAGGCGGCCCCCTCGTCCAGGGCCTCGATTGTATAGGATTCGATCACCGTGTTGGCCAAAAGCTTTTCGCACATATCGGTCACGTCTTGGTTGGTGGCGCCCTCGGCCAGATCCAGCTCGATCACCTTGCCCTGGCGCACGCCTTCCACGCCGTCAAAACCCAGCGCGCCCAGCGCGTGGCGAATGGCCTCGCCCTGCGGGTCCAAAACGCCATTTTTCAACATCACTTGCACTCGTGCCTTCATTGCGCCTTCGTCCTTTGCCAAAGCTGTCTTGCGTTACATTCGGGGCGCCCCGTGCGGGCACCCTTAATTGATCAAAGTGGGCTTTTTCACAGCCGTATTGGTTTTGGGCAGCACCCCAAGCCGGCGCGCCACCTCGGTATAGGCATCGGCCAGATTGCCCAAGTCGCGGCGGAACACGTCCTTGTCCAGCTTTTGCCCTGTTTCAATATCCCAAAGCCGGCAGCTGTCCGGGCTGATCTCATCAGCCAGAAGCAGGCGCATGAAGTCGCCCTCATAAACGCGGCCG
Source organism: uncultured Sulfitobacter sp. (assembly GCA_937138475.1). GTDB lineage: Bacteria > Pseudomonadota > Alphaproteobacteria > Rhodobacterales > Rhodobacteraceae > CAKZPD01. The sequence goes on from CAKZPD010000003.1 coordinate 7,881, forward strand.
ACCTCGATCTTGAAATCCACCAGACGGATACCGACCGCCAGCATAACGCCGGACAGGAAATCATTGACCCGCAGCGCCAGGCTCAGGATATCGTCCATGTCTTGCTGGCTGGCCCAGCCAAAGGCGGCGATATGCTCTTCCGTCACCAAGGGATCGCCCAGCGCATCATCTTTGTAACAGTATTCAACGATGGGGCGCGGCAGCTGCGTGCCCTCTTCGATGCCCAGACGCTTGGACATGGAGCCTGCGGCATAGTTGCGCACGATCACCTCAAGGGGGATGATCTCAACGCTGCGCACCAGCTGTTCGCGCATGTTCAGGCGTTTGATGAAATGGGTCGGCACGCCAATTTGCCCCAATCCGGTCATGAAAAATTCAGACAAGCGGTTGTTCAGCACGCCCTTGCCTTCGATCACCGCCTTTTTCTCGGCGTTGAAAGCGGTGGCATCGTCCTTGAAATACTGCACAATGGTGCCCGGTTCGGGACCTTCATACAGGATCTTGGCTTTGCCTTCGTAGATTTTCTTGCGCCGGGCCATGGGCACCCTTTCCATCTGAGGCACTAGATCGTCTGGCGCCTTTTGCGCTCCTCTTAGTGCAAGCCTTGCCATGCTGCAAGCAAGCGAATGTGTCTTGGTGCTCACGCGGGTATGTCTTGCCAGAGCGCCCGGCGGGGCACATATTAATTTCATAGATAGATTTATTAAGGAGTCCGACCGTATGACCACCTTTGATGACCGTGAAACGGCCTTTGAAAACAAATATGTGCATGACGCCGAAATGCAGTTCAAAGCCACCGCCCGGCGCAACAAGCTGCTGGGCCTTTGGGCGGCCGGCCTTTTGGGCCTGTCCGGCGATGCCGCCACCGATTATGCGGCCAGTGTTGTCAAAGCCGATTTGGAAGAGGCCGGGGACGAAGACGTCTATCGCAAGGTTGCCGCAGATCTTGACGGCAAAGCCGACGAGGCACTGATCCGCAGCCAGATGCACCTTTTGCTTAAACAAGCCAAGGCCGAGCTTTTGTAACCCGCCCCGCGCCGGCGCAAGGTTTCCCCACAGGCGGCCTTGCGTCGAATTGAGCATAAATTTTCTTTGAAACCGCCGAATTAAGCCTTTGATTCTTGGCGCATTTGGCGGGGCATTAAGCCTTGTCAAAGACAAAGCCGCTAGACCGGCGCGATGGTTATTGCCGCGTCATTCCCCCGCCTTGCCTTGCGTTCTGTGCTGCCTTGCGCGGTGCTGGTCTTGTGTCTTTGGGCGATGGCCCCGCATCTGCGCGCGGTTGCGCCGCAGCAGATTATCGAATCCTTTCGCGCCATTGCGCCGCTGAACTGGGTGGTGGCGGCGGTGGCCTGCGCCATCAGCTTTTGGGCGATTGGCCATTATGATTTGGTTGCCCACCGGCATTTTCAGACGCAAGTGCCGCGCCGGGCCGCGGTTTGGTCCGGCACGGCGGCGATCGCCTTGGCGCAAACGCTGGGGTTTGGCGTCCTGACCGGGGGTTTGGTGCGCTTTCGCCTGCTGGGCGGGCTTGGTCCCAAGTTGGCGTTGATGATTTCGGGCTTTGTATCGCTGTCGTTCATGACCGCATTGGGCATGTGGACGGCATTGGCCTGTCTGATGCTGCCCGCCCCCGATTGGGCCGCCGGGCCGGCGTGCATGATCTTGGCCCTTGGGGTGCTTTTCTTTGCGGTGGTGCTTTGGGCGCCGCCGCTTGGGCTGCGGGGCAGGGTTTTGGCGCTGCCGTCCCTGCCCGCTTTTCTGGCCCTTTTGGGCTGGGGCTTGATTGACCTGCTGGCCGCTGCGCTGGCGCTTTATCTGCTTTTGCCGCCCGGCGCCCTGCCCTTTGCGGTTTTTTTGCCGGTCTTTTTGTTGGCGCTGGGGGCCGCATTGATCAGCGGAACACCCAGCGGCCTTGGCCCGTTCGAGCTGACGTTACTGACGCTTTTGGGGCAATCGACGGCGACAGGGGCCATGCCGGCGGCCGCGCCGCTGCTTGCCGGGATTGCCGCCTTTCGGGTGCTGTATTTCTTTGTGCCCGCCGGCGCGGCCCTTATTGGCCTGATGCGCCCGCTGGCCCCGATCACGCCCCTGCCCCCGCCTGCGCAGCGCCCGGCAGCGCCCCAATCCGCTGGCCACCTGCGGGCCGAAACCCAAGTTTTGCGGCAAAGCTCCGGCGCGACCGTGCTGTTGGATGGCCGCCCCGCAGCGCTTTGGCAGCACCGCCACAGCCTATCGGTTTTTCTGGATGCACCACAGCTGCTGCCCAAATCCGCCCTTGAGGATCTGCACCAGATGGCCCGGGGCATGAACAAATGCGCCTGTCTTTACAAAGTTGGCCCACGGCAGGCCGCCGTGGCCCGGCAGGTCGGTTGGACCTGTCTGCACATCGCTGACGAGGCCCTGATCGACCCCCTGCGGTTCGACATCAAGCACCCCCACTGCCGCAGCCTGCGGCGCAAACTGCGCAAGGCCCGCAAGGCCGGGATCGCCATCGCACCGGCGTCACCTGCCGATCTGGCCGGGCTTGATGCGCAATGGATCGCCGCCCGTGGCCGCGCCCGCGGGGGCAGCACCGGGCGCTTTGATCCCGATTACCTGAAATGCCAACAGGTGTTTTGCGCCTTTGTCGATGCAACCCCTTGCGCCTTTGTCAGCTTTCACCACAGTGAAACTGAGTGGTGCCTTGACCTGATCCGTTTTGCCCCACAGGCCGCCGATGGCGCGGTTCAAACCCTGATCATTCACGCCATCGCCCAAGCCAGATCACAAGGCGTTGCCCGCCTGTCGCTGGCGGCTGCCCCGGCGACGCGCCTGTGCTGGGCCAAACCCTGTGGCCTGCGCCGGTTCAAATCGGCCTTTGCGCCAAGCTGGCACCCCCGCTATCTTGCCGCGCCACAGCCCTTTGCCATGACCTTGGCCGCCAGCGACATCGCCCGCGCCGTGTTCCTGCCCGCCCGCCTTGGCCCTGACAGGCCGCGGCCACCGGGCCTGCCTTGCCATCATCTGCTTCATGACAATGATGAAAATTATGAATTTGCATCACCTTCCCCTCTGTGAAAGGGAGGAAAGAACAGCGCATATTTTGGGGCCTTACATGACCAATCCACTTTTGTCTTTGCTTGCTGAACGCGGCGTTTTGCTGGCCGATGGCGCAACCGGGACCAATCTTTTCAACATGGGGCTGATGTCCGGTGACGCCCCCGAGATGTGGAATACCGATCAACCCGAGAAAATCGAACAGCTGTATCGCTCGGCGGTCGAGGCCGGCAGCGATCTGTTCTTGACCAATTCCTTTGGCGCCAATGCCTCGCGCTTGCGTCTTCACGGCGCCGAAAAGCGCGCCCACGAGCTGAGCCGCGTCGCCGCCGAAATCGCCCGCGAAGTGGCCGATACCGCCGGACGCAAAGTGATTGTTGCCGGATCGGTCGGCCCCACCGGCGAGATCATGGAACCGGTTGGCGCGCTCAGCCATGCCCTGGCGGTTGAGATGTTTCACGAAACCGCCGACGGGTTGAAAGCCGGCGGCGCCGAGGTCGGCTGGCTTGAAACGATCAGCGCCCCCGAAGAATATCGCGCGGCGGCCGAAGGCTTTGGCCTTGCCGGGCTGGACTGGGTCGGCACGATGAGCTTTGACACAGCCGGGCGCACAATGATGGGCTTGACCAGCAGCGACATGGTCAAAATGGTTGACGATCTGGGCAATCCACCGCTGGCTTTTGGTGCCAATTGCGGCACTGGTGCGTCCGACCTGTTGCGCACCGTTCTGGGGTTTTCCGCACAAAGCCCGTCGCGGCCAATCATCGCCAAGGGCAACGCCGGAATTCCCAAGTATGTCGACGGGCATATCCACTATGATGGCACGCCCGCGCTTATGGCCGATTACGCGGTGATGGCACGCGCATGCGGCGCGGCGATCATTGGCGGGTGCTGCGGCACCATGCCCGAACACCTGCGGGCCATGCGTGCCGCGCTTGACACCCGCGTGATGGACCACCCGCCCGCGCTTGAAGAAATCACCGACCGGCTGGGGGCGTTTTCCTCGGCCAATGATGGCACCGAAGAGAACGCGCCGCGCGGCCGCCGCACCAGCCGCAGACGCAGCGCGTCGTGATAGAAATTTAAGCCAAATCCCCGCGATTTTTCACGGCGCAGGTCGCACAGTGCAAACTTGATGTCGCAATTCGGAAAGTGGATGCCCCCGGTTCTGTCAAAAGGGGGCAATCGCAACGGCACGAGCCGAGCTTGAGTAAAGGATACCCCATGTCAGACGAAGAAGACATCATTCTTGCTGATCTTGATGATGAAGAACTTGTCCAACAGATGTTCGACGACCTGTATGATGGCCTCAAAGAGGAAATCGAGGAAGGCGTCAACTTGTTGCTGGCACGCGACTGGCAGCCCTATGACATTCTGACCAAAGCGCTGGTTGGCGGCATGACCATCGTCGGCGCCGACTTCCGCGATGGGATCTTGTTCGTGCCCGAAGTTCTGCTGGCGGCGAACGCAATGAAGGGCGGCATGGCCATCCTCAAGCCGCTTTTGGCCGAAACCGGCGCGCCGCGCGTTGGCAAAATGGTCATCGGCACCGTCAAAGGCGATATCCACGACATCGGCAAGAACCTTGTCTCCATGATGATGGAAGGCGCCGGCTTCGAAGTGGTTGATCTGGGCATCAATAACCCGGTTGAAAACTATCTTGAAGCGCTGGAAACCGAAGGCCCCGATATTCTGGGCATGTCGGCCCTGCTGACCACCACCATGCCTTATATGAAAGTTGTGATCGACACGATGGTCGAACAGGGCATTCGCGATGATTATATCGTGTTGGTCGGCGGCGCGCCCCTGAACGAAGAGTTCGGCAAAGCCATCGGCGCCGACGCCTATTGCCGGGATGCCGCCGTTGCGGTGGAAACCGCCAAGGAATGGGTTGGCCGCAAGCACAACCAGATGTCGGCCTAAGACATCGACCTTTACGCATGTGGCGGCCTGTTTCGGTATCCCGAGGCAGGCCGTTTCTTTATCAAGGGGACGCAATGGACAATCTGACCGATCGGACCTTGACGGAACAGGGGCTGCCGCTTGAAGCCCCAACGGGGCGGGTGCTGTTGATTGCCTGCGGCGCCTTGGCCCGCGAAATCCTTGACCTCAAGCGGATCAATGGCTGGACCCATCTGGATCTGACCTGCCTGCCGGCGAAATACCACCTGTATCCCGAAAAGATCACCGCCGCCGTGCGCGACGCTGTGAACCGGCATCGCGCAGATTATCACAGCATCTTTGTCGTTTATGCCGATTGCGGCACCGGGGGCCTGTTACAGGCCGCCTGCGCCGAAATGGGTGTGCAGATGATCGCCGGCCCCCATTGCTATAGCTTTTTTGAAGGCAACGACCGTTTTGCCCGGCAAAGCGAGGACGAGATCACCACCTTTTACCTGACCGATTTTCTGGTGCGACAGTTCGATGCCTTTATCGTCAAGCCCATGGGGCTGGACCGCCACCCAGAGCTGCGCGACATGTATTTCGGCAATTACACCCGTCTGGTGTATCAAGCCCAGACAGACGACCCAGCCTTGACCGAAAAGGCCCGCAAATGTGCCGATTTTCTGGGGCTGGAATATGAGCGCCGCCTGACCGGCTATGGCGATCTGGAAACGGCGCTTTCAGCCCTTTAGCGCCGCTTCGCGCAGGCGCACGATCATCGCGCGCAGCCCGTTTGACCGCTGGGCCGACAGATGATCGTTCAGCCCCAACCGCCCCATTTCCGCCCGTGCATCAACCCCCGGCACCTGCCCCATCGGCAATCCGCAATACAGCTTGCGCAGCAACGCGATCAGGCCGTTCACGATCATCGCATCGCTTTCGCCGTCAAACTGCATCAGCCCGTCTTTGGGGTTGATATGCAGCCACACCTGGCTGGCGCAGCCTTCGACCTTGGTGGCCGGAACCTTCAGCGCCGGATCAAGCGGCGCCATGGCTTTGCCCTCTTCAATCACCAAGCGATAGCGGTCTTCCCAATCATCAAGGAATTCGAAATCCTCGACCAGTTCTTCAAAAGCTGCCTGCGCCATGTGCCGTTCCTTATGCTGCGTCAGAGGTAGAAAACAATCGGGCAAAGGTCCAGACCCGCTTGGCGCTTTTCAAGCCCGCCTTGATAGGATACCTGAATGGAACAGGATTTTTGACGGATGGCCCCATGCGCAAGACAGCAATTGTTTTTTTGACCGGCACCCTTGCCCTTTCGGCCTGCGGATCGGCACAAACCAGCCGTTTGAACCCGTTCAACTGGTTCGGGGCCACCAAAGCCGAGGCCCCAGCCCCCGAAAACACCAACCCGCTGATTCCCAAAGCCCGCGAAGGATTGTTCGCCGCCTCCGACAAGGATGTCTATTTGGGCACGCCCGTTGCCCAAGTCACCGATCTGATCATCGAAGCCGTGCCGGGCGGGGCAATCATTCGCGCGACGGGCAGCACCCCGGCCAAACAGCTTTACGATGTGCAGTTAACCCCGGATCAAGACGCCGGCGACGGCATTTTGGCGTTTCGCCTGGAAGGGCGCAGCCGCCCTGGCCCATCACAGCCGGTCACCGCCGCGGTGCGCCTGTCAGACCGGCAACTGCGCGATGTGCGCATCATTCGCGTCAATGGTGCCCAGAATGCCTTGGTTTCACGCCGGTAACGGGATGATCTGAACATCGGCGCCCTTGGCCGCCAGGGCGATTTCCCCCGCGCACAGCCGCAGCGCATCATTGCCAAAAACCTCAAGCCGCCACCCGTTCAATGCCGGCACATCGCGCAACCCCGCCGCCATTGCATCCAAATCCGCCGAGCTGGCAATCAGCTTGGCCGCCACGCTGGCGCTTTCGGTTTTGGCCTTCAAAAGCACCCGCAGCAAATCCGCCAATGCCGGGTTTACCTGAAGCTTTTCGCGCGACCGGTCCGGCGCAGGCATATCGCTGGCCGGGCAATTCACCCCTGCCTGAACCGCCTGCAAAATACCTTGGGCAATATCACCGCGCCGGGCCTCGCGCAGCAACAGGCGGCTGCGGCTTAGATCCTCGGGGGTTTTGGGCTTGTTGGTGGCCAGTTCGACCAACGCATCGTCTTTGAACACACGGTTGCGCGGCACGTTGTTGCCCTGGGCATAGGTCTCGCGGAAGGCCGCCAGCTCGCGCACAATTGCCAAAAACTTTGCCGACGCGGTGCGCGTCTTGACCCGTCTCCAGGCCTCGCGCGGTTCGATCACATAGGTGGCCGGATTGGTCAGCACGCCCAGCTCTTCTGCGACCCAATGGGCGCGGCCGGTTTTCTCAAGCTTTTTGGCCAGAAACTCATAAATGTCCCGCAAATGGGTCACATCCGCCAAAGCATAGGTCTTTTGTGCATCGCTCAGCGGACGGCGCGACCAATCAGTAAATCGCGACGTCTTATCAAGCGGCTTTTTGACGATTTTGCGCACAAGGGTTTCATATCCCACCTGCTCCCCGAAACCGCAGACCATCGCCGCAACCTGGGTGTCAAACAGCGGCGCCGGGAACACCTGTTGATCGACAAAGAATATCTCAAGATCTTGACGGGCGGCATGAAAGACCTTGACCACCGTCTGATCCTGAAACAACGCATAAAGCGGCGCCAGCGACAGCCCTTCGGCCAACGGATCGACCAAAACGGCCGTGCTGTCGTCATCGCCGGGGCTGGCCAGCTGAATCAGGCAAAGCTTGGAATAATATGTGCGCTCGCGCAGAAATTCGGTATCGACGGTTACATAATCATAGGCGGCGGCCTTGGTGCAAAATGCGGCCAGTTCCTCGGTCGTCGTGATGGTTTTCATATATGCGCGTTCTTGTTTGGGCCCTGACACAGGCAATCTGCTGCCTTTGCTACACCACGCGCCGGTCTTTGACCAGAACCGCCGTTACCCTTGCGGCAATGGCGTGCGATCCCCGCCGGCAAACCGGCGCAGCACCTCTGGATACAAAATATGCTCTTGCTCCAGCACCCGCGCGGCCAGGGTCTTGGCGGTATCATTGGGCCGGATCGGAACCTGGGCCTGCCCCAAAACCGCCCCATCATCCAATTCAGGCGTTACCAGATGCACCGAACATCCCGCGACGGTATCCCCCGCCGCCAGCGCCCGTGCGTGGGTGTGCAACCCTTTATATTTGGGCAATAAGGACGGATGAATGTTCAGCATCCGCCCCAACCAAGGCTGAACAAATTCAGCCGTAAGAACGCGCATGAAACCGGCCAGGCAAATCAAATCAGGGCGGTGCGGCGCGATGGCCGCCATCAACGCCGCCTCAAACGCGGCACGATCCGACCCAAACGGGCGGTGATCCACCACCGCCGTTGCCACACCGCGCGCCTGGGCCAAGGCCAGCCCCCCGGCCGCTGGGTCATTGGCCAAAACCAGACAGGGACGCGCGGGATGATCGCCCGTCATGCTGTCCAACAGCTTGACCATGTTCGACCCGCCGCCTGAAATAAAGATGGCAACCCGTGCGGTCACAAAAGCGCGCCCCGGTACACCATGCCCGGCGTGTCCGTCACCGTGCCGATCACTTTGGCGTCCTCGCCGGCGGCGTGCAAAAGCGCCTGCAAGGCGTCGGCCCGCGCCGGCGCCACGGCCAAAATCATCCCCACTCCGCAGTTGAAGGTTTTCAACATCTCGGCTTCGGTCATGTTTCCTGTTTTGGCCAGCCAGTCAAACACCGGCGGCAAGGTCCACTGATCCAGATCAATGCAGGCGCCCATGGTTTCCGGCAAGACACGCGGCAGGTTCTCGGTCAAACCACCGCCGGTGATATGGGCCAAGGCATGAACCCCGCCCGCCCGCACCGCCGCCAACGCCGATGTCACATAAAGCCGCGTCGGCGTCAAAAGCGCCGCACCCAGCGTTTGCTCCGACCAGGGGCAGGCCGCATCCCAGGTCAATCCCGATATCTCAACCAACTTGCGCACCAGGCTATAACCGTTGGAATGCACCCCATCCGACGCCAGCCCAATCAGCACATCGCCAACCGCCACATCACGCGGCAAATCCGCCCCGCGCTCCATTGCGCCCACCGCAAACCCGGCCAGATCAAAATCGCCCGCAGGATACATGCCGGGCATCTCGGCGGTCTCGCCACCAATCAGCGCCGCATTCGATCTCTCACAACCCAGCGCAATGCTCTCAATGATCCGCGCCGCCTGCTCTGTCTCAAGATGTCCCGTGGCAAAGTAATCCAGAAAAAACAACGGCTCTGCGCCCTGACACACCAGGTCATTGACGCACATGGCCACCAAATCAATGCCAACGCCATCCACATTGCCCGTATCAATGGCAATGCGCAGCTTGGTGCCCACCCCATCTGTGGCTGCCACCAAAATCGGATCGCTGTATCCCGCATCTTTCAGGTCAAACAAGGCCCCAAAGCCGCCCAAACCTGCCATAACCCCCGATCGCCGGGTCCGCTTGGCGGCTGGCTTGATCCGCTCCACCAGGGCATTGCCGGCATCAATATCCACCCCTGCGTCGGCATAGGTGATTCCCTTTTCAGGCGTGGTCATGATCTGGCTCCTTCGCTGGCTGATCCTATGCAGGCGGGTTAGAACATTCACACGCCGCTTGCAACGCCAAGACCGCGCGCATTCGGCCCCTTGACGCCCGCACAGATGGCGCTTACCCAGTGCCCATGGCGGGCCTGTAGCTCAATTGGTTAGAGCAGAGCGCTCATAACGCTTTGGTTGCGGGTTCAAGTCCTGCCGGGCCTACCATTCCGCCAATTCCCCCCACAGCCCCCTTCTTTTGTTCTTAAATATCCCCGCCGGAGGCTCCGGCCCCCGCCATCATCGCCGCCAAGATCTTAAGGCCGTGATCACCGCGCAATCACGATATCCGCCCGCAACCCCCCCAACCGCGCCGAAGTGCCAAGCCGCAGCACCCCGCCATGGGCGCGGGCGATATCATTGGCAATCGCCAGGCCCAGCCCGACACTCCCACTCAGGGTCGGGGTGCGCGCCGGATCCAGCCTGGAAAACGGCCGCGTCGCCTCGGCGCGCCGCTCTTCTGGAATGCCCGGCCCATCGTCCTCAACGCTGATTCTCAGCGTCTTCTCGGTCAGCAGATACGACAGTTCAACCCGCGTGCCATATCGCACCCCATTGGCAATCAGATTGTCGATCGCCCGCGACAGGCTTGCCGCATTAACATTGACCGGCCCCTGCCCGCCCCCCTCGGGCGCCGCAAGCGTCACCGCCCGCCCGGCCCGGCAGGCCTTGTCCACCAGCGCCTCCAAAAGCGTCCCGATCTCGACCGGTGCCGACCCGCCTTCGCTGGCGCCTTTGGCGAAATCCAGAAACGCATCCAACATCTGCTGCATCTCGCGCACATCATCCTCAAGCTGGGCGCGCTCAGGGGCCTCCATCATCGACAGGCTCAGGCGCATCCGGGTCAACGGCGTGCGCAAATCATGGCTCACCCCTGACAGCATCAGCGTGCGCTGCTCGATATGTCGCTCAATGCGCTGCCGCATATCGGCAAAAGCCGCGCCCGCCGCCCGCACCTCGGTGGCGCCCGCCGGGGTATAAGGCTCATGCCGCCCCCGGCCAAAGGCCTCGGCGGCGCGCGCCAGACGCTTGATCGGTCGCAACTGGTTGCGCAGATACAATATCGCAATCACGCTGACCAACAGCCCAAAAAATATCATATTCACAAAGAGCTGGTGCGGATTTGCCGCAGACAGCCGCCGCCGGTCAAACCACAGCTGCAGCCCGCCGCCACGTCCCTCGGCATAGATCAAGACCCATGGATCCTGGGTCAAATCAATGGCACGGATTTGCGGCACAGCCTCGGGCAGAACCCGCAAGATGGTCAGCCCGGAAAAATCATACCACTGCCTTTGGTGCGCGGTCGGCACAGCCCCATCAAACCGCATCACCTCAATGTCCAGCGCCGGGCGCTCTTGCTCCAACACCAGGGCAATCTCGCGTGCGACGCTTTCCGACATCTGCGCCGTCACGTCTTCGAAGAACCGGGTGATGAACAGCACCGTTGCGACAATCTGCAAAAACACCACCGGCAACAACAAGATCAAAGCAGCCCGCCCATAAAGGCTGCGCGGCATATAGCGTTTGAGGAACTCGGGCGACATGCGCTAGACATTACCCCTGAGCCCGCCCATTAGAAAGAGCCAAAGCCAATGACCCCGCCTGATGATTTCGACCCGCCCATTGGCACACCCCAACAGCTGGAGCCGGGCCTGCGGCGCCTTGTGGCCCCCAACCCATCGCCGATGACCTATCGCGGCACCAACACCTATCTTCTGGGTCACACGGATATTGCCGTCATCGACCCAGGCCCCGACAGCCCGGCCCACTTGCAGGCGATTCTGGCCGCAATTGGCCCTGGCCAACGCATCAGTCACATCATCGTCACCCACACCCACCTGGATCATTCCCCCCTGGCCCGCCCCCTGGCCAAGGTCTGCGGCGCGCCGGTTCTGGCTTTTGGCGATGCCCGCGCCGGACGCTCTGCGGTGATGCAGGGCCTGGCGCAAAGCGGCATGATCGCGGGCGGCGAAGGCGTTGATCACAGCTTTGCCCCGGATCAAACCCTGGGTGACGGCCAACAGATCACGGCGCGGGGCTGGCGCCTTCAGGCCCTGCACACCCCCGGCCATATCGGCAATCATCTGTGTCTGGCCTGGGGGGATGCCTGTTTTACCGCCGATCATGTTATGGGCTGGGCCAGCTCTCTGGTTTCGCCGCCCGATGGGGATCTGACCGATTTCATGGCCTCTTGCACCCGGCTTGCCGCGCGAAACTGGCGGATCTTTTATCCCGGTCACGGCGCGCCGATCCTGCACCCCGCCGACCGGCTGGCCTGGCTGATCCATCATCGCCAAAGCCGCGAGCAAGAGATTCTCGCCCTGCTCTCCAAACAGCCCGCAAATGCCGCCGCCCTGGCCCGCGCCATCTATACCGATACCCCCCCGTCCCTGCTCGCTGCCGCCACCCGGAATGTCCTGGCCCACCTCATTGATTTGCACACAAAATCAATGGTTTACCCAGATGGCCCGCTCAGCGAAACTTGCACATTCAAACGGCCCTGACGCGTCCAGAAAAAAAGATCATTTTTCCGGCAAATCACTCTGGACGCCACAAATCCCCACTGCTATATCGCCCGGACCGTTCCGGCGTAGCTCAGCGGTAGAGCAGTTGACTGTTAATCAATTGGTCGTAGGTTCGATCCCTACCGCCGGAGCCA
>CAKZPD010000004.1 GCA_937138475.1 uncultured Sulfitobacter sp.
TATGTCGGGGGGACATCGGCGCGGGTGCTGCCGGTGCCGATGATGAACATCATCAATGGCGGCGAACACGCCGACAATCCGATCGACATTCAGGAATTCATGATCATGCCCGTCAGCGCCACGTCGATTGGTGAGGCGGTGCGCATGGGGGCCGAGGTTTTCCACACCCTCAAGAAAGAGCTGTCTGCCGCCGGGCTGGCCACCGGTGTCGGCGACGAGGGCGGCTTTGCGCCCAACATCAGCTCGGCGCGGGATGCGCTTGATTTCATTTTGAAATCTATCGAAAAGGCCGGCTATGCACCCGGCGAGGATATTCACCTTGCCCTCGATTGTGCCGCAACGGAATATTACAAGGATGGCCGCTATGTGCTGGCCGGCGAAGGCAAAAGCCTGAGCGCCGATGAAAATGTCGATTACCTGGCGGCGCTGGTGCGCGATTATCCGATCATCTCGATCGAGGACGGCATGTCCGAGGATGACTGGGACGGCTGGCGCGCCCTGACCGAGGCGCTGGGCGACAAGATCCAGCTGGTGGGGGATGATCTGTTTGTCACCAACCCGGCGCGTCTGGCCGATGGTATCGGGCGCGGGTGCGCCAATTCGATGCTGGTCAAAGTCAACCAGATCGGCACGCTGACCGAAACGCTGCAAGCGGTGGATGTGGCGCATCGCGCCGGCTATACCAATGTGATGTCGCACCGGTCGGGCGAAACCGAGGATGCCACAATCGCCGATCTGGCGGTGGCCACCAACTGTGGCCAGATCAAGACCGGATCGCTGGCGCGGTCCGACCGGTTGGCGAAATACAATCAGCTGATCCGCATCGAAGAGGCCCTGGGCGCCAGCGCCCAATATGCCGGGGCGTCCATCTTGAAATAATCCGGCCCTGTACCCGGCCTGGCGCCCGGCCGGTGGCCGGGCGCAAGCGCGGCCCAACAAGGCGGCCCGGCCAATGCCGCGCCTGTGTCACCTGCGGTTTTCGGGCCGCCCGGCGGGCGTTGCACCGGGCTGCGCCGTTGCGGGCGCGCCCCTTTTGCCGGCGTGCTTTTGTCCCGGCGTGCTTTGGCCTTTGCCGCCGCACAAACAGCCCCCCAGCGCCCGCCTAGGGCCAATCCAGCCGGCCACCGCACAGCGGCCGGGGCACCCGCGTTGTCGCCGGGCAAGACAGCGGTAGGCCGCGCGCCGCCCTCACAGCCAGAAACGCAAAGGCCTGGGCCTCGAGCATATCGCCATCCAGGCCAACGGATTCAATCGCCGCGACCTGGCAGGGCAACTGCGCCGCAAGCCCTGCCATCAGCGCCCCGTTCAACCGCCCGCCGCCTGTCACCAACACCTGCGCTGGCGGCGCCGGACAATGGGCCAGCCCGCGCCGCACGCTGGCCACCGCCATGGCGGTCAGTGTCGCCGCCGCATCGGCGGTTTCCAAATCGAACACCCGTGCAGAAACATCCGCAAAATCGTTTCGGTCCAAGGACTTGGGCGGCGGCTTTGCAAAGAAGGGCGCGGCCAGGAAATCATCCACAAGCGCCCCGTCAACCCGCCCCGAGGCCGCCAGAACGCCGCCCCGGTCAAACGCCCCCAGCCCGCGCGCCTGCATCAGATCATTGATCGGCGCATTGGCTGGCCCGGTGTCAAATGCCAATACCGCCTGCGCCGGATCGACGATCGCTGGATCGACATAGGTCAAATTGCCCACCCCGCCCAGATTAAGAAACACCAGCGGCGCCGTCGCCCCGATATATCGCGCGCAGGCGTGATGGAAAAACGGCGCCAAGGGCGCGCCTTCGCCGCCGGCAGCCACGTCGTTGCTGCGAAAATCCCAGACCACCGGCAGGCCCAGCGCCCGCGCCAACGCCGCCCCATCGCCAATCTGCAAACTGCCGCGTCCGCGCGGTTCATGGGCCAGGGTTTGGCCGTGAAACCCGAGCAGATCAATCGGCGCGTCCGCCCCGCCCTGAAACCCGCCAAGCGCATGAACATGGGCCTGTTGCACCACCTGCGCCGCCGCCTGCACCGCCGGGCCATGCCATTGCCCCAAAGCCGCAGCCAAGATCGCCCGTTGATCCGCGCTGTAGGGGTGATAGGCGCTGGGGCCAAAACCGCTGATCGTGATCCCGTCGGTCAGAACCACCGCCGCATCCACCCCGTCAAGCGAGGTGCCGCTCATGGCGCCCAACGCCCGCAGCGGCCCCGATTTCGCCAAGCTTTGGCCCATGGTCTTTTCCTTTGCCGTGACACCGCCTATAGATGCCGTGCAATTCAACCCAAGAGCAAGAGCCATGACCTATCATCCTAAATCTGACTTCATCGCTGTGATGATGGAACGCGGCTTTTTGGCCGATTGCACCGATTACCAAGGGCTGGACGAGGCGCTGCTCAAGGGGGTGCATCCGGGCTATATCGGCTTTGATGCCACCGCCAAATCGCTGCATGTGGGATCGCTGATCCAGATCATGATGCTGCGGTGGTTGCAAAAGACCGGCCACAAACCGATCACCCTGATGGGCGGCGGCACCACCAAAGTGGGCGATCCCAGCTTTCGCGCCGATGAACGCCCCCTACTGGGGCCCGAACAGATCGACGCCAATATCGCCGGGATCAAACAGGTGTTCAGCGCCTATCTGACCTATGGCGATGGACCCGGCGACGCCCTGATGATCAACAACGCCGAATGGCTGGACGGGTTGAATTACCTTGAGTTCCTGCGCGACATCGGCCGGCATTTTTCGATCAATCGGATGCTGTCGTTTGAATCGGTCAAATCGCGGCTGGACCGGGAACAAAGCCTGTCGTTCCTTGAATTCAACTATATGATTTTGCAGGCCTATGACTTTATGGAACTGCACCGGCGCTATGGCTGTATCTTGCAAATGGGCGGGTCGGATCAATGGGGCAATATCGTCAATGGTATCGACCTGACGCGCCGGGTGATCGACGGCGAGGTTTATGGCCTGACATCGCCCCTGCTGACCACGTCGGACGGCAAGAAAATGGGCAAATCGCTGTCGGGCGCGATCTGGCTGAATGCCGATATGCTGTCGCCCTATGCGTTCTGGCAATTCTGGCGCAACACCACCGATGCCGATGTGGGCCGGTTCCTGAAGCTTTATACCGAATTGCCCGTCGATGAATGTGAACGCCTGGGCGCGCTGGCCGGATCCGAGATCAACCTGGCCAAGATACGTCTGGCCAATGAGGTGACGGCGCTGCTGCATGGGGCCCAAGCCGCGCAGGCCGCCGAAACCACCGCCCGCGAGGTGTTCGAAAAGGGCGGTGTCGGCGATGATCTGCCCACCCTGACGCTGAGCGCCAGTGAGCTGGGCGATGGGATCTCTGTTGTGCAGTTGATCGTCCGCGCCGGGCTGGCCGGATCCGGCAAGGAAGCCAAGCGGCTGATTTCCGAAAGCGGCGCGCGGCTGGATGATGCGCCGTTGACCGATGCCGGGCTGATGATTGACGCAGCCGCCTTGTCCAGCCCCATCAAGCTGAGCGCCGGCAAAAAGCGCCATGCGCTGGTGGTTCTTGGCTAGCGCCAGATCGCGCTGGCCGCGCCTGAGGCCGGGGGCGGGTGCCTCCGGCGGGGATATTTAAGAACAAAAGAAGGCCGGGCGGCTTAAAGCGCGCAAAGCACGGCGAGGAAGCCGGCGCAAAGGGCCGTGGCCAGCAAAATGCCCAGCGCGACGCTGGGGCGCGGTGGGGGATAGGGATACGAACGGCGTGGCATGTGCCCGTTAATAGAACCTTGAGGTTTACAAAGCCCTAATCAGGCATGGGCGCGCCGGATTTGCAAGATCATCACAGTTTACAGCAGGATCCGGGATTTGAGCGGGCCTTGCAGTTGTGCGGCCAGACCCCTGTGCGGTTGCGCGGAGGGGCCTTGTTGCTGTGCCGCCGGTTTGTCTGGGGGCGCGCGGCCTTGCTGTCGCGGGTGGACATCACGCCGGGGCGTCTTGCCGATCTTTTGGCGCAGATGATCGCTTGCGGTCTGGGGCGCACGCCGGTGATCATTTCCCCCGAGGGGCGGATCGGGCTTGGGTTCTGCGGTGCATTGCCGTTGATGACGCCAGCCTTTACCGCGCAGATGGCCTTGCCGCTGACACCTGCGCGCCTGCACCCCAAGTGGCGCAATCAGCTGCGCCGGGCCGAGGGCCACAGCACCGCCGTTCAGCACAGCCCCTTGCCCGCCACCCCGGACCATCCGCTGATCCGCGCCGAGGCGGCCCAGCGCCGCGCCCGCGGTTATGGCAATTGGCCGCTGCCGCTGACCATCGCCTTTGCCCGCTGTGCGCCGCAGCAAACCCATCTGTTCACCGCCGTGTCGCAGGGGCAGCCTGTTGCCTATATGCTGTTCTTGCAGCATGGCGCGACGGCCAGCTATCACATCGGGTATACCAGCGACCGCGGGCGCCGGCTGTGCGCCCATAACCTGCTGCTGTGGAACGCGGCCCAAGACCTGGCACAGCGCGGGGTGCGGCGGCTTGATCTTGGCCTGCTGGACAGCCGCAATGCCCCCGGCCTGGTGCGCTTCAAACTGCGCAGCGGTGCCCAGCCGCAGCAATTGGGCGGCACCTGGTTGCTTTGGCCCGCGCTCAGCCATCGTTTGCTTGGCTGGCAAGGTTTCAGTGGACATCCCGGCCCGCCTGCTGGTAACTGAACACACGTTCAAATGATCCGACATCACCCAGGGGGGCACACGGCCATGGACCTTTCCACATCATCCGTAATCATCACCGGCGGCGCATCCGGCCTGGGCGAGGCCTCGGCCCGCCATTTCGCCAGCATGGGCGCACAGGTCACGATCCTTGACCGCGATGCCGCGCGCGGCCCCCAGGTGGCCGAGGAAATCGGCGGATATTTCATCGAAACCGACGTCGCAGACGATGCCTCGGCCCAGCGCGCCATCGCCTACGCGTGCGAGAAAATGGGCCGCATCACCGCCGCCCTTAATTGCGCCGGCATCGCCTATGCGATCAAAACCGTCGGCCGGGATGGCGCCCACCCTCTGGACGCCTATCGCCGCACCCTGGATGTCAACCTTGTCGGCACCTTCAACATCGCGCGCCTTGCCGCCCAGGCCATGGCGCAAAACGCCCCCGATGCCGATGGCGCCCGCGGGGTCATCATCAACACCGCCTCAATCGCCGCCTATGACGGGCAAAAGGGCCAAGCCGCCTACAGCGCATCCAAAGGCGGTGTCGTCGGCATGTGCCTGCCCATGGCGCGCGATCTGGCGCAATCGGGCATCCGGGTCATGACCATCGCACCGGGCCTCTTTTTGACCCCCATGCTTGCCGGTTTGCCCGACGACGCCCGCGCCCAACTGGCCGCCGATGTCCCCTGCCCGGCCCGGCTTGGCGATCCGGCCGAATACGCCCGCCTTGCGGCCTTCATTGTCACCGCAGGCTATCTGAACGGCGAAACCATCCGCATCGACGGCGCCCTCAGAATGCGCTAGGGGCGGCGCCCGCCCGCTTCTTTTGTTCGGTAAATATCCCCGCCGGAGGCACCCGCCCCCGGCCCAGGGCGCTGCGGCCTGGATCAGGCCTCGGCCTTTTCCTCAAGGCGCAACCACTCTTCTTCGCTGGCCTCCAGCCGGGCCTGCCGCTCCATCAACGCCTCGGTCGCTTTTTGAAATTTGACCGGATTTTCGGTAAACAGCGCCGGATCGCTCATCAGCTCTTGCAGCTTGGCGATCTCGGCCTCCAGGCGGGCAATCTCGGCGGGCAAGGCCTCCAGACGGTGCTTTTCGGTAAAGCTTAAACCGCTTTTGGCGGCAGTCTTGGCCGGGGTTGGCGCCGGCAGCTTCTTGCCGGTGGGCACAGGCCCTGCAACCGCCCCCTGATCGGTGCGCTGCGCCATATAATCGGACCAGCCCCCGGCATAAACCACCGCACGGCCATCGCCCTCCATGGCAATCGTGGTGGCGGCCACCCGGTCCAGAAAATCCCGATCGTGGCTGACCAAAATCACCGTGCCGTCATAGCTGCCCAACAAATCCTGAAGCAGATCCAGCGTTTCCACATCCAGATCGTTCGTCGGCTCGTCCAGGACCAAAAGGTTGCTCTCACGGGCCATCAGCTTGGCCAGCAACAGCCGGGCGCGCTCTCCGCCCGACAGGGATCGCACCGGCGCACGCGCCTGCGCCTCGTCAAACAAAAATTCCTTAAGATAGCCGACAACATGTTTGGGCGCACCGCGCACCATCACCTGATCGGCCTTGCCCGACACCCGCATTTCGGGATCGCCGGTCAAACTGTCCCACAGGCTCTGATCGGGGTCCAGCTGTGCGCGGGCCTGATCAAACAACGCCAAAGCCAGATTGGTGCCAATCCGCACATCACCGCTGTCGGGCGCCAAGGCGCCGATCATCATATTCAACAAGGTGGTCTTGCCCACCCCATTGGGCCCCACCAAGGCGATGCGATCCCCGCGCTGCACAGTCAGGGAAAACGGCTTCAAGATCACCTTGTCGCCAAAAGCCTTGGCAACCTTGTCCAGCTCGATGACCTTGCGGCCCGATTTCGGCCCCGCCTCAAGCGCCATCGCCGCGGTGCCCTGCCGGGCAATCTGCGAGGCCCGCTGCGCCCGCAGCTCCTGCAAGGCACGCACCCGCCCCTGATTGCGCTTGCGCCGGGCGCTGATTCCCTCGACCGCCCAGCGCGCCTCGGCCTTGATCTTGCGGTTCAGCTTGTGGCGCTGCATGTCCTCTTCGTCCCACACCTGATCGCGCCAGCTTTCAAAATGCTCAAAGCCCCGCTCCTGGCGCCGCACCGCCCCGCGATCCACCCACAGGGTCGCACGGGTCAAGGCCCGCAAAAACGCCCGGTCATGGCTGATAATGACAAAGCCTTGCCGCGATTGCCGCAGCTCATCCTCAAGCCAGGCAATCGCTTCGATATCCAAATGGTTCGTCGGCTCATCCAGCAACATCAGATCGGGGGCCCCGGCCATCAGCCGTGCCAAAGCCGCGCGCCGCCGTTCGCCGCCGCTGGCGGTCGTGACCGCGCGGGCCGGGTCAAACTTCAACCCCTCGCCGGCGCGCTCCACCTTATAAAGCTCGGATGCGTCCAGCCCCTGCATGGCAAAATCGCCCAGGGTGGCAAAACCGCCCAGATCGGGGTCTTGCTCCATATAACCAACCGACACCCCCGGCCCCGGCGTGACCAGCCCGCTGTCGGGTTCAACCAGCCCGGCCATAACCTTCATCAAGGTGGATTTCCCAGAGCCATTGCGCCCAACCAGCGCCACCCGGTCGCCCGGATGCGCCACAAGATCCAGGTTTTCAAAAACCGGATCGCCACCAAAGGTCAGGGATATGTTGCTAAGCTGCAAAAGCGGAAGTCGTGCCATCCTTGCCAGCTATGCCGCCCAGCGCGCCGCGTCAATGGCCCAAGTCGATGGCCCAAGCGCGTCCTGTATGATCCATACCCCCTTGGTGGATGATTTATCATCTGCCAAGGGGCGCAAAATCATACAGCAATGAATGATTTATCATCCACCAAAAGGGCCCAAGCCGCCCCGAAAAAATCCTCAGCTGCCAAATGCCCCCGGATTGAACCGCCCGACATTGCCCAAAAGCTGGCGCAAGAAGGTCTTGTTCTCAACCCCCGAGCTGGTGACCCGCCGCGACAAGGGCACCACCTGCCCATCCTGCAGGCCAAAGGTCTCGATGTTGCGCACCGTGTCATCCGCCGCGAAACTGATCGCCACGACCTCGCGTTCGCTGACCTGCGGCGCAAACAACCCGACCGAACGCACCCGCGACCGCACATAGTAAACGGCACCATCGCTCACCACACCCGCCGCCAACGCCGAGCCAAGCACCTCTTGCACCGTGGCGCGCGTGTCCACCCCAATGGTAATTTGCTCTATATCCTCGGGCGCGGGCACATAGCCATGGTTGGCGTATTGCGCCGAACACGCCCCAAGCCCCAGGCACAACACCCCCAAGGCCAGCGCCCGCCGCGCCACACGCCCCATTCGGCGGGGCCGCATCTGATCGGTGGTCTGCATTTTATCTGCCCTCTTGCCCTTCGCCGCTGTGGCTTTTATCCCGCTTACACCAAGGAGCCGCTTCGGTTCAAGAAACGAAAGTCACCGCCATGTCACGCACGCCCCCCTCTCCGACGGCCCTGCGGGTGTCCGAACTGCCGCAAAACACACCCACAGACTTTGCCCTGCGCCCCGCCGCTTCGCAGCTCAAGGAAATCGCAAAAGACCTGGAACTGCTGGGCCTGCGCAAACTGTCCTTTGCAGGCGACCTGCGCGCCGATGGCAAAAGCGACTGGAAATTGCAGGCAAAACTGGGCGCCACGGTGATCCAGCCCTGCGCCGTCACCCTAGAGCCGGTCACCACCCGCATCGACACAGCCATTGAACGCTATTTCAAAAGCGACCTGCATGACATCGACGCCCCCGAATCCGAAATGCCCGAAGATGACACCATCGAACCGCTCACCCCGTGGATCGACCCCTTCGCCATCATGATCGAAGCCCTGGTCCTGGCCTTACCGCTTTACCCACGCAGCCCCGGCGCCGCCCTGGGCCAAGCTGTCTTCACCGCGCCCGGCCTCGCCCCGATGCGCGACGAAGACGCCCGCCCCTTTGCCGGCCTCGCGGACCTCAAAACCCGCCTCAAGCCCACAGACCCAGAATAACCGGGGCGCGCGCCGTCGCCCGTTTCTTTTGTTCTTAAATATCCCCGCCGGAGGCTCCCGCCGCGGGCCTCAGCCTCCGTCGGTGTATTTCCGGGCACGCCGTCTGCGTCCCCGGCTGCAACGCCGCGCAATACCTGACAGGCCGCGTGCGCGGCACAGTGCGGGAGCCTCCGGCGGGGATATTTGGAAACAAAAGAACGCCAAGTTGGGGCGGCCTTGACCCAAGCGCCTGTCTGCCCTGCGCGTCATTTGCGAAAAATCGCTTGCGCCTCGTGCTATTCGCAGTATTTTGCGCCGCTTATCGCAATTAGGGTTGGACATGGTGCGGGCCAAGGCATAAACGCACGTCACGCCCGAACGGGAAACGATCCGAAACATGGCTTGGTGCTGATGCAAAACGCGTTGCGCCCGGCCCCGAACCGACGAAAAGGCCCAAGACATGGCTGTTCAACAGAATAAAGTTTCCAAATCGCGCCGCAACAACCGTCGCGCGCATGATTCGCTGGTTGCCGCGAATCCGAATGAATGTGCCAACTGCGGTGAGCTGAAGCGCCCGCATCACATTTGTGCTGCATGTGGTCATTATGACGACAAGGAAGTCGTTGCGCTGACAACAGAAGTTGATCTGGAAGACGACGCGGCCTAAACCTTTCCCATTCAGGGGCAAGGCTTAGGAGGGGCAGTCGCTTTATGACGGCGCAGACCGATCAACCAGAGGCGAAGGCCGCGCGCATCATCATATCTGTCGATGCGATGGGTGGCGATCAGGGTCCGGCAACGGTGGTTGCCGGATGTGCTGTGTCGGCCGCCAAGAACCCGGATATATCATTCCTGCTGCATGGCCCTGGTGCGGTGCTGGCGCCTTTGGTTGCGCGGCGCAAATCCCTGGCCGGGCGCTGTGAGATCGTCGAGGCGCAGGGCGTTGTCACCATGGATGACAAGCCCAGCCAGGTGGTTCGCAACGGCAAGGGCACCTCTATGTGGTCGGCCATCGAGGCGGTGCGCGATGGGCGCGCTTCGGTTGCGGTGTCTTGCGGCAATACCGGGGCGCTGATGGCGATGTCGATGATCCGGTTGCGCAAGCTGCCGGGGGTCAACCGTCCGGCGATTGCCGTATTATATCCCTCGACCAATCCGCAGGGGTTCAATGTGATGCTTGATGTCGGCGCCGATGTGCGCGCCGATGCCCAGGATTTGCTGCGCTATGCCTTGATGGGGATGTCTTATGCGCGCAATGGGCTGGGCCTGGCGCATCCGCGGGTCGGGTTGCTGAATGTCGGCACCGAGGAACACAAGGGCCGCGCCGAGCTGCGCGAGGCCTTTGATTTGATTCGCGATCAGCAGCACAGCGCCGGATTTGCCTTTGTCGGCTTTGTCGAGGGCGACGATATTTCCGGCACCGCCTGTGATGTGATTGTTACCGACGGCTTTACCGGCAATGTGGCGATCAAGACCGGCGAGGGCACGGCGCGGTTGGTCAGCACCCGCCTGCGCGAGGCGTTTTTGTTTTCGCCCCTGTCGCGTTTGGCGGCGGTTTTTGCCTTTCCGGCGCTGGGGCGGCTGCGCAAAAAGATCGACCCAAGCCGCGTGAACGGCGGGGTGTTTTTGGGATTGAACGGGACTGTGGTCAAATCCCACGGGTCGGCCGATGCAACCGGCGTTTCCGCAGCGATCAAGCTTGCGGCCCGGCTGTCGATGATGCAATTTAATGACAAACTTGCCGCCCGCGTGGCCGCTTTGCCCACAGAGGAAGCAAAACCATGACTTTGCGCGCCACCGTCAAAGGGGTGGGTCATTACCTGCCCGAACGCATCGTTGAGAATGCGGAGTTCGAGAAGACCCTCGAAACCAATGACGCGTGGATTCGCAGCCGATCAGGGATCGAGCGGCGCCATTTCGCCGCCGAGGGCGAGACGACATCAATGATGGCGGCCCATGCGGCCCGCGCCGCTTTGGCCGATGCCGGGCTTGAGGCCGACGATCTGGATGCCATCGTTCTGGCCACATCGACGGCGGATTTGACCTTTCCCTCGGCCGCGACGATGGTGCAGGCCCATTTGGGCATGACCGGCGGGTTTGCCTTTGACGTTCAGGCCGTTTGCGCGGGCTTTGTTTACGCGCTGAGCAATGCCAATGCGCTGATCCTGTCGGGGCAGGCGCGGCGGGTGATGGTGATCGGCGCCGAGACCTTTAGCAAGATCATGGATTGGACCGACCGCAGCACCTGCGTGTTGTTCGGAGATGGGGCCGGCGCCTTGCTGCTTGAGGCGACCGAGGGCAACGGCACCCCCGAGGATCGCGGCATCTTGTCCACGGACCTGCATTCGGACGGGCGTCACCGCGATTTGCTGTATGTCGATGGCGGCGTGTCGACCGGCACATCGGGGCATTTGCGGATGCAGGGGAATCAGGTGTTCCGCCATGCGGTGGAAAAGCTGGCCTCGACCGCGTCCACCGCGATGGAGCGCGCCGGCGTCAGCGCAGATGACGTCGATTGGATCGTGCCGCATCAGGCCAATATCCGCATCATCCAGGGCACGGCCAAAAAGATGAACATCGGCATGGAACGCGTCGTCGTGACCGTGCAGGATCATGGCAACACGTCGGCGGCCTCTATCCCGCTGGCGCTGTCGGTTGGATACGGACGCGGCCAGATCAAGCCGGGCGATCTGATCGTGACCGAAGCCATAGGCGGCGGCCTGGCCTGGGGCGCGGTGGTTTTGCGCTGGTAACGCCGGGCCGGTCGCGCGCCGGGCCATTTGCAGCCAATTAAGGTATTGATATTGACTCGGAAATTGCCTGACTACTATTGTTGGTGCAAATCAGGGGGATAACATGGCCGAAAAGACATTAACGCGCACGGACCTAAGCGAGGCGGTTTTCCGCGAGGTTGGCCTGTCGCGCAATGAAAGCAAGCAATTGGTGGAAACGGTGCTGGATCATATGTCCGACGCGCTGGTTAATGGTGAACAGGTCAAGATTTCCTCGTTTGGCACTTTTTCGGTGCGTGACAAGTCGGCGCGCATTGGCCGCAACCCCAAGACCGGCGAAGAGGTGCCCATCAATCCCCGCCGGGTTCTGACCTTTCGCCCATCGCATTTGATGAAAGACCGCGTCGCGGACGGCAACAAGTCCTAACCGATGAGCAAATCTGCCGACGCGTTTCGCACCATCTCGGAAGTGGCCGAGTGGCTGGGCGTGCAGACCCATGTGCTGCGCTTTTGGGAAAGCAAGTTCAATCAGGTCAAACCGGTCAAACGGGCCGGGGGGCGCCGCTATTACCGCCCTGCGGATATGCGATTGATCGGTGGTATCAAGAAACTGCTGCACGAAGACGGGATGACCATCAAGGCCGCCCAGGCCTTGTTGCGCGACAAGGGCATTGCCCATGTGGCGGCTTTGTCGCAACCGCTTGAGGATGCGGCCGCCGCCCCCGTTGCACCGGCATCCGTCGATGGAACACCCCCCCAGGACAGCGGGACACAAGATAGCGGGACACAAGATAAGGCGCCACAAGATGAGGCACCACAAGATAAGGCGCCGCAGGATGCAGGCCCCCCACCGGCAATTGACGCCCCGCTGATCCTGGATACACCAACCGCGCCGCCCCAAGACGCCAGCCCCGCGCCGGATACGCCCGCCGAAACAGCCCCCGCCACAGGCCAAGGCATAAACCCCACGCCCGAAACGCCGGACGGTGCTGACAGCCCCGAACCCGGCCCCCAGCTGCTGCCCTCTGAGGCCCAAGACACCGCCGCAGAAGCCCCGCCCGCGCCCCGCGCCGATGCCACAGACGCCGGCGACACCACGGGCGGCGAAACAGACGCCGCGCCCCCCCCACCGGCCAGCGATCCGCAAAACATCCTGCCCAGCTTCATTCGCGCCCGCCAGGCCCCGCGGCCGAAACCGACGATCATCGCCATCGGCCCCCTGCCCCAGGAAACCCAAATGCCCAGCGGTCCCGCCACCCTGTCATCTGCGCTTAAGCTGACACAAATCCCCCAAGGCGCCGCGCCGCAAATCACCGCCCTGCTGCAAGATCTGGCCGCTTTGCGCGACCGGATGGCGACGAATGACGCCCAAAACCGCAAAGACTAAGAAGAATGGCAATTCCCCCTTGCCACGGCCCGCAAATCGGGTATGAACGCCCCCATGTCGGGCTATGGCGCAGCCTGGTAGCGCGTCCGTCTGGGGGACGGAAGGTCGCAGGTTCGAGTCCTGCTAGCCCGACCACTATCCGACATATGCAAATCGCCCGTGCCGCAAGGTTGCGGGCGTTTGCATATCCAAAGGGCGTCACAAAGGGGGCGATGATATGAACGGTGTGCTGCCGAACCAATCCATCCAACAGATGATCGACAAGGGCCAGATCCTGGCCAGCCCCGACATCCTGCCCGATCAAATCCAACCCGCCAGCCTGGACCTGCGCCTTGGCAAGGTCGCCTATCGGATGCGCGCCTCGTTCTTGCCGGGCAATGCGGTGCCTGTCGCCTCGCGGCTGGCCGAATTCGAAATGCACCGGGTTGATCTCAGCGACGGCGCAGTGCTGGAAAAGGGCTGTGTCTATGTGGTGCCGCTGCAAGAATCGCTGGCGCTGCCTCAAGATATCTCCGCCGTGGCCAACGCCAAAAGCTCAACCGGGCGGCTGGATCTGATGACCCGCACCATCACCGACCACGGCACTGAATTTGACCGGGTCGCCGCCGGCTATACCGGCCCGCTTTATGCCGAAATCTGCCCGCGCTCCTTTTCGGTTCTGGCACGTCAAGGCATGCGCCTGAACCAAATCCGCTTTCGCCGGGGGCAATCGGTGCTGACCGATACCCAGCTGACGCAACTGCACGCGCAATCGCCCCTGGTCGATACCGCCCCGCTGATCGACCAAGGTCTGGGCTTTTCCGTCGACCTGCGCCCCCAAGGCTCAACCCTGGTTGGCTATCGCGCCAAACCCCACACCGGCGTGATCGACCTGGACAAGCTCAACCACTATCCGGTGCACGCCTATTGGGAAGAAATCCACAGCGCCAACGGCCAGATCATCCTTGACCCTGGCGCCTTCTACATCCTGGTCAGCCGCGAAGCGGTCTCGATCCCGCCACACTATGCCGCCGAAATGGCCCCCTATGTGGCAATGGTCGGGGAATTCCGCGTGCATTACGCCGGGTTTTTCGACCCCGGCTTTGGCCATGACGCCGCCGGCGGCGCCGGCTCCCGCGGGGTGCTCGAAGTGCGCTGCCACGAAGCCCCCTTCGTGCTTGAACATGGCCAGGTGGTCGGCCGCCTGGTCTATGAACGCATGAGCGCCCCCCCCACCGCCCTCTACGGGGCTGGCATCGCCTCGAACTATCAAGGCCAGGGGCTAAAACTCTCCAAACATTTCCACTCAGACTAACCCGCGCCGCGCACGCCGGTCCGGGCCTGCACCGCGCCCGCTTCTTTTGTTCAAAAATATCCCCGCCGGAGGCTCCCACCCCAGCCACAGACACCGGCAGGGTTTAGGGGCAGGCCCTTGGCCTCAGGACTCAGGTCTCGGGAATCAGGTCTGGGGCGCCTCATCCTCAAAAAGCTCGCTCTGCGCCAGATCCTCTTCTTCGGCCTCCAAAGGGTCGTTGCCGGCGGCATTGGGCATGCCCTCGGGGGGCAACCGGTTGTCCAGCAACCCTGCCGATCGCAGCTCTTTCAGCCCAGGCAGATCGCGCACCGTCTCCAGGCCGAAATGATCCAGAAACTGCCCTGTAACGACAAAGGTGACAGGCCGCCCAGGGGTCATCTTGCGGCGACCGAACTTGATCCACTCCAGCTCCAGCAGCTGATCAATGGTCCCGCGTGACACGCTGACGCCGCGTATCTCTTCGATTTCGGCGCGGGTGGTGGGCTGATGATAGGCGATGATCGCCAAGGTTTCGATGGCGGCCCGGCTCAGCTTGCGCATTTCGGTGGTCTCGCGCTGCATCAGATACCCCAGATCCGGCGCGGTGCGCATGGCAAACCCATCGCCCACCCGCATCACCTGAACCCCGCGCCCGGCATAGCGTTTGCGCAGCAATTCCAGCGCCTCGGCCGGCACACAGCCATGCGGCATCCGGCCGGTCATCTCGCGCAGGCTTACCGGTTCGGGCGATGCAAACAAGATCGCCTCGACCATTCGCTCTTGTTCGGCCAGGGGCGGGGCTTGAAACAGGCTTTCTTCTGGCGGCGCAGATTGGGTCACCGGGGTTTCTCCTTTTTTCGCAGCTCAATCGGGGCAAACAATGCGCTTTGGCGTATTTCAAGCTGACCTTCCTTAACCAACTCAAGCGAGGCCGCGAAGGTCGCCGCTGTGGCGGACCGCAGCCGCTGAGGATCCCCCTCCCAGCCCTCGGGCAGATAGCTGGCAATCGCGGTCCAATCGCCGGCAAATCCGATCAACCCCCGCAGCCGCTCCAGGGCTTGCTCCATGGTAAAGACGCTGTCGCGATCCATCACAAAGGGCCGGAAATCATCGCGGGTGCGGGTGCGCGCATAGCCCTGCATCAAATCCAACAGCGTCGCCGAATACCGCACACGCCGCACCCGCGTTACATCTTCGCGCGCACCGCGGACAAAGAAATCGCGCCCCAGCTGGTCACGGGCCATCAGCCGCGCGGCGGCATCGCGCATGGCTTGCAGACGCTCTAGCTGGAACGCCAGATGCGCCGCCAGCTCTTCTCCGCTGGGGCCGTCTTCGCTGGGATCGGGGGGCAGTAACAGCCTCGATTTCAAGAACGCCAGCCAGGCGGCCATCACCAGGTAATCGGCCGCCAGCTCAAGCCGCAGCGCCTTGGCGCGTTCCACAAACGCCAGATATTGTTGCGCAAGCGCCAGGACCGAAATCTTGCGCAGGTCCACCTTTTGGGTCCGGCTTAGCGTCAGCAACAGATCCAGCGGCCCTTCGAACCCGTCGACGTCGATGATCAGCGCCTCGGCGGCCAGGCGCTCGGCGACGGAAAGAGACAGTTGTTGGGGGCTGTCAGCCATGCGCTCCCGCTTCTTGTTGCAGCATCTCAAGCTGCGCAAGAGCGGCGGGAATGTCAATATCATCGGGGCTGCGCCGCTGCGCCAGGGCGGCCTGGGCCCGCGCCTGCGCCCGATCCGCCATTGCGCCCGCCGCCTCGGCGGTCTGGGCGCGCTCGGCCAGGGTGCCGTTGCAATGCAGCACAACATCACATCCGGCGGCCAGGGCCGCCTGCGACCGGGTGGCCAGATCGCCCTGCAACGCCTTCATCGCGATGTCATCGGTCATGATCAGGTTCTCAAACCCGATCTGCTCCCGGACCAGGCCCATCACCTTGGCCGACAGCGTGGCCGGCACCAGCCCATCAATCGCGGTAAAGGCGATATGGGCGGTCATCGCCATGGGCAGATGGCGGAGCGCCCGGAACGGGGCGAAATCCTGTTCTTCCAGCGCCGCCAGCGGCGCATCGACACGCGGCAGATCGAAATGGCTGTCGGCGACCGCCCGGCCATGGCCGGGAATATGCTTGAGCACCGGCAGAACCCCGCCATCCAGCATCCCTTGCGCGGCGGCAAAGCCCAGCTCGGCCACGGTTTGCGGATCCGCGCCCAGGCAACGATCGCGCAGAAACTCATGGGTGTGATCGCGGGCCACATCGACCATCGGCGCGCAATTGCTGTCAATGCCAAGGGCGTGCAGCTCGGCTGCGATCAAACGATAGCGCAGATAGATCGCCTTGCCGGCACCGGCGCCGGCGGCCTGCACAAACCGCAGCGGCGCAGGCCAGTCGCGCCAATGGGGGGGGCGCAGACGCTGCACCCGCCCGCCCTCTTGGTCGATGGTGATCAACGCGTCATGGCCGGCGGCCTCGCGCAGGTCATCGCACAGGGCACGCACCTGATCGGGCGTGTCGATATTGCGGGCAAAGAGGATAAACCCAAACGGGCGCACCGCACGAAACAGCGCGATCTCATCCGGGGTCAGCCGCAGCCCCTGTGCATCAAGGATCGTCGCGCCGAACCGGGTCATGGCTGTGTCCTTATTTGGTTTCTACGGGAATACAGTCGGCCTGTTCCGCCAGCAAAGCCGAACAAAAGCGCCGCGCATCTGCCAGATCAGTAAAGCCCATGGCGCGCAGCCGCCAAAACTGGCGCCCGCCTGATTGGGCCGCCTGGATGACGCGGGATTTGCCAAGCATATAGGGCGCAAAGCGGCTTTGCAGGCGGGTCCATTCGGCGCGCGCCACCTGAGGATCATCAAAGGCGCCAAGCTGGGCCACACGGGTGCCGGGCGGGATCTTGTCGGGGTCAATTTCGGGCGATGGGCTGGGCGGCGCCGGCTGGCGTGCCCAACGGGGGCGCAGCTTGGGGCGCAACGACACGCCAAGACCGCCGGGCGCGGACACCCGCAACACCTGAGCCTGGGTTTGAGATTGGATCGGGCCAGAGGTATCCCCAACAAGATCGGCCAATACGCTGGCGATGGCCTCGGCCTGATCAAGGCCAGCCCGCGCGCCCGGATCATCAAAAGCACCCAGATCATCTGCGCCATCCGTGGCGCCGCTTGGGTCATCCTGTCGCGCAGCGCCCTGTTGCAAAATCGCCACCATTTCTGGCTCGCTTGGCTGATCTTCGGCGGTCAAAGTCACCGGCCGGGGCGCCAGAACCAGACGGTCTGCGGGCTTTTCCGCCGCCCCATCGGCGGCCACCGCATTCACGGCAAGCCCTTGATGCTGGGCCAGCAGCCCCCCCGGATCATCGGGGCGCACGCGCATCTCGCCGGCGGCGCGCTGGATCACCGGCAGGCCGGTCACATCCCGCATCACCAGCCGATACCCCCAGACAGAAACCCCGACCACCAAGGCCAAAGACACCGCCGCAGCCGTTAGATTTGTCAATTGAATTAATGAGTTAGCCTGAACCCCCGGCGCATTTGCGCCATGATGCACACCACCATCCGCCGCCGTTTTCCGGGGCGCGTAAACCTCTGCCATCTTTGCCTCGCTGCCCGTGTGATACATTGCCACGCGGGTCTGCCTTGTCCTGACACACCGGCCAAGCCCGCTGGGTTAGCGCATCTCGTTTGCTGGTGTGACCCCAAGAATACCAAGACCGGCCGCAATTACAATTGCCGTGGCGCGGGCCAAAGCAATTTTTGCCAACGAGGCCGCCTGATCATCCTGCAAGAACCGCAGGGACAGATCGTCATTGCCGCGGTTCCAAAGGCCGTGAAAGCTGCCGGCCAGTTCATAAAGATAAAAGGCGACGCGGTGCGGCTCGTGGCTGCGGGCGGCGGTTTCCACCAGGCGCGGCCATTCCGCCAGCTTGGCGGCCATGGCCTGTTCGGCCTCGTGATCCAGGCGCGTCAGATCGGCCCCCGCCAGCGCGGCATCCGAGATATCCAACCCGCTGTCCATCGCCTTGCGCAACACCGACGCCACCCGTGCATGGGCGTATTGCACATAAAACACCGGGTTTTCGCGGCTTTGCTCAAGCACCTTGTCGAAATCGAAATCCAGCATCGCGTCGTTTTTGCGTGTCAGCATGACAAAGCGGGTCACATCCGGGCCGACCTGATCAACCACATCGCGCAGGGTCACAAAGGTGCCCGCCCGTTTCGACATTTTGAACGGTTCACCATTCTTGAACAATTTGACCAGTTGCGTCAGCTTGATATCAAGCGGCACCTTGCCATCCGACAGCGCCGAAACAGCCGCCTTCATGCGTTTGACATAGCCGCCGTGATCGGCGCCAAACACATCGATCAGCGCGTCAAAGCCCCGGCTGACCTTGTCATAATGATAGGCAATATCCGGCGCGAAATAGGTCCAGCTGCCGTCGGATTTCATCACTGGTCGGTCCACGTCATCGCCATGGGCGGTGGATTTGAACAGGGTCTGGATGCGCGGTTCCCAATCCTCGGGGGTTTTGCCTTTGGGCGGCTCAAGCGTGCCCTCATAGATCAGCCCCTTGGCCTGAAGGTCGGCAATCGCCGATTCAATGCGCCCGGTCCCATAGAGCGACTTTTCCGAATAAAAGACATCCATTTCAACGCCCAACGCCTTTAGGTCGGCGCGGATCAGATCCATCATCGCATCGGTGGCAAAGTTGCGAATGGCCTCAAGCCATTGATCCTCGGGTTGATCCACATAGGCCGCGCCGACCTTGTCCCGAAGGGCTTGGCCCACTGCGATCAGATAATCGCCGGGATAGGTGCCATCGGGAAAGGCGACCTCTTGGCCATGGGCCTCAAGATAGCGCAGATAAACCGAACGGGCCAACACATCGACCTGTGCGCCGCCGTCATTGATGTAATATTCGCGCGTGACATCAAAGCCGGCGAAATCCAACAAGCTGGCCAGCGCATCGCCAAACACCGCGCCGCGGGTGTGCCCCACATGCAGCGGCCCGGTTGGGTTGGCCGAAACATATTCGACATTGACCCGCTGCCCGGCGCCAATGGCGGCCCGGCCAAAATCGGTGCCCTGTTGCAAGACCGTGCCGACGACCCCCTGCCAGACAGCCGCCGAAAGCCGCAAGTTCAAGAACCCCGGTCCGGCCACCTCGGCCGAGGTGATCCGGCCATCTTGCGCCAGCAAGCCCGCCAGGGTTTCCGCGATATCGCGGGGCTTTTGCCCGGCCGGCTTGGCCAGGACCATCGCCGCATTGGTGGCCATATCGCCATGGGCCGGATCGCGCGGCGGTTCGACCGTGACGTTATCTTGCACCAACCCGGCGGGCAGCTGCCCGGCGGCTTCCATCGTGGACAGGCACTCCAGCACAAGCGCGCGAATATCGGCAAAGAGGTTCATCTGATTTATCCTTTGGGCTTTGGCGCGGTTTATCATTCCCTTGGCGCGGGTCAACTGCCCCGACAGCCAAAGCAGCGATTATCCCAGCAGCCGCTGATGTTCCTGAAGGGCAAACCGGTCGGTCATACCGGCGATATAATCCGAAACGATCCGCGCCAGCTGGACCTCGGTGCGGGCGTCCTCGACATCCTTGCGCCACTGTTTGGGCAGCAGCTCTGGGTTGGCCATGAAATGCGGAAACAAATCATGCACGACCTGCGTGACCTCGGCGCGCATCACCACCACGCTGGGTGCCCGATACATGCGATCAAACAAAAAGGCGCGTATCACCTTGAGATCATTGAAAATCTGATCCGAAAAGCGAATGACCGTGCGGCCAGCCATGCGAATATCCGTCACCGATTGGGGGTCCAGTTCGGCCAAACGCACCCGCGCAAAGGCGATCACATCCTCGACCAGCACCCCGAAAAACCGCCGCAGCGCCTCGTGGCGGCGCCGGTAATAATTCAACCCCGGATACAGATCGTCGACACGGGCAAAACAGTCATCCAAAATCGGCAACTGCGCCAGTTCGTCGGTTGAAAACAGCTCGGCGCGCAGGCCGTCGTGCAAATCGTGATGGTTATAGGCCACATCATCGGCAATGGCCGCCACCTGCGCTTCGGCGCTGGCGAATGTGTGCAGTTCCAGATCATGCTGGGCCGAATATTCGGCCAGCGCCCAAGGCAGATCGCCCGTCACCGGCCCATTGTGTTTGGCCAGCCCCTCAAGGGTCTCCCAGGTCAGGTTCAGGCCGTTAAACTCCGCATAGTGGCGCTCAAGATGGGTGACGATGCGGATGGCTTGGGCATTGTGGTCAAAACCGCCATAGGGCTGCATCAGCGCGCTCAGCGCGTCTTCGCCGGTATGGCCGAACGGGGTGTGACCCAGGTCATGCGCCAAGGCCACCGCTTCGGTCAGTTCCGGGTTCAGCCCCAAGGCGCCACAGATGGTCCGCGCCACCTGCGCCACCTCGATCGAATGGGTCAGCCGGGTGCGATAATAATCGCCCTCGTGTTCGATAAACACCTGGGTCTTGTGCTTAAGGCGCCGAAACGCCGAGGCATGGATAATCCGGTCGCGGTCGCGCTGAAAACACGACCGAAAGGTGCTTTCTTCCTCTGGCAAGCGGCGGCCACGGGCGCGCGCCGGATCCGAAGCATAGGGGGCGGTCATTCTGCGCTGGTCCTTGTAGCCTGTCTGCGCCCGTTCTATATTACAGCCAACCCGCATTTGAAACCGAAACAAGGTGCCAAACCCATGCAATTGCCCCCAAAAGTGACCCCGCGCGCCTTTGCACGCCTGGCCGAGATCGGGGCCAACCTTGATGGCAAGGCCCTGCGCGTCGCCGTCGAGGGCGGTGGCTGTTCTGGATTTCAATATGAGATCGCCCTCGACATCCCCAAAAACGACGATCTGATCCTGGAAGGGGGCGGCGAAAAAGTCGTGGTCGATGCGGTGTCCCTGCCGTTTCTGGCCGGCGCCGTTATTGATTTCTCAGAAGAGCTGATCGGCGCGCGGTTTGTGATCGACAACCCCAATGCCACCAGCGCCTGCGGCTGTGGCACGTCGTTTTCCATCTGACATCGGCATCGGTGCCGCACGGGCAAAGGCGCTGAAAAACCGATCAAAATCAGGGGCGGCGATTTCGGCCATGCCCAAGTGCCGGGCAGAATCGTGATCCAGCGCCGCAATGACGTGGCGGCGCATCCGTCGCCAACTGGCGCTGCGTTTGCCCCCCATCTGATACAAACATTCTGACATCAACCGCATCGGGTTCAGGCGCGGCGCTGTGTCGTCGATGCGAAAGGCACCGCTGGGCAATTGCGGTGGCGCCACACCGGCCCCGGCAACATCGGCCCACCACAACCCCACCAGAAACGGATGATAGGCATCCCCCCCCATGGATGTCCCCGTGGATGTCCCTGTAGGCGCCCCCGGCGATGTCCCCGGCACGGCGCGAAACATCCCCTGCCCGCGCGTCAGCCAGGCCTCCCACAGCGGGCTGGGCGTGCGCCCGCCAAATCGCAAGGCCAGACAGATTTCCGCCAACAGATCGAAATCACATTCCAAAAACGCCAGGGTTCCTGCAAATTCAAGGCTTTGCAACGCCTTATCCGGCAGATGCGCGGCCTGCGTTCCATACCGGGACAGATAAAACACGATATGTGTCAGCTCATAGGCGGCCTTTTTGTTGGGAATGGCAAACCCCTGCGGGCGCGCGATGAAATTCATCAACCGTGCGTGCAAGCCGGCATCGGGGGTCATGACCCCGCGCCGGGCCAACAGGTTTGCCGCCTCGGCCCGCTGCAAATCCGACAGTTCGGCCTGCGCCAGCCCCTGGCCGTGTACCCAATGCGCCAGATGCGCGCCCTGATCGGTTCGGGATGTTTGCGCCCCCCCGCCACCACACAGGCCGGCAATGCCCAGATCCTCAAGATCCAGGCAGATGCTCAGGAAAAAGCGGTAATACTGCGGGAAAAACTGGGCCTTGTTGGGCAGATCGCGATAAAATTCCAAATACGGCGCCAAGGCATCCGGTTTGGGCCGCGCCCCAAGCCGCGCCAGAATGCCAAGCACTTCGGCGTTTTCCTTCAGCCAATAAACATCACCAGCGGCCCGGCGCTGGCAGGCAAAGCTGCCAAGCAACCTTGCCTGCCAATCGGGCGCCGGTCTGGGCGCCTCTTGCCTGAATGGAACCACATTTGACATGGCGCCTTTGCCCCCTTCAGGCCGCTTGCTGCGCGCTCTGCGGCGCGGTCTGTGCGGCCATCGGATCGCAGCTGGTGGTAAACAGCCCGGTTCCACCGCCCATATGCCAATCGCCCGCCAAAGGCGTGCAGCTGGTGGTATAAAGATCGGTGCCGGCCCCCAAATGAAGGTCGCTGCGTGGCTCCCCCGAATTGGTGAGTTGCAGGTCTGTCGTTCTGTGCATGGTGTTCATCCTTTTTACCGTCGCTCCCCCCTGAACAACCTTGCGCTTGCCGACGATTTCGCCAAGGGAAATCTTGTCATTAACATTTATTAACAATGAGTTATCCACATAAACCCCTCCTTGTATCTGCCCCATTTTGATGCACGCCTTGCGGGAATTTTAACCATCAGGAAAACTTATCCACACCCCGCGCTTTGCCCCGGTTTCGGGTAAAAATCCCGGCAAACCCCGGCAAAACCCCCCGCTTGGGCGCGAATCACCCCCGCGCTCTCTTGCTCCGGGCCGCGCCATGGGCGATAGCTGGTTCAACAGGCAGGAGACCCGCATGAAAATCGCCACCTTCAACATCAACGGCATCAAAGCACGGATCGGCGCCCTGACCGATTGGCTGGACGAGGCCCAGCCCGATGTGGCGCTGCTGCAAGAAATCAAATCCATCGACGAAGCCTTCCCCCGCGCCCTGTTCGAAGACCGCGGCTATAACGTCGAAACACACGGGCAAAAGGGCTTTAACGGGGTCGCTATCTTGTCAAAACACCCGCTCGAGGACGTAACCCGCGGCCTGCCAGGCGATCCCGATGACACCCAAGCCCGCTGGATCGAGGCCACAGTCATGGGCGCCCGGCAAGCTGTGCGCCTGTGCGGTCTCTACCTGCCCAATGGCAACCCGGCGCCGGGGCCGAAATATGATTACAAGCTGGCGTGGATGACCCGTCTGGAACAGCGGGCCCGCAGTTTGCTGGCCGATGAAATCCCGTTTGTGATGGCGGGTGATTACAATATCATCCCCCAAGCCGAAGACGCCGCCACCCCCGATGCCTGGACCGACGACGCACTGTTCCGCATCGAAAGCCGCACCGCCTTTCGCCGCCTGATCAACCTGGGGCTGACCGATGCCTTCCGCGCCGGCACCCAGGCGCCCGGCCACTACAGCTTTTGGGATTATCAGGCCGGGGCCTGGAACCGCAACAACGGCATCCGCATTGATCACCTCCTGCTCAGCCCGGCGGCCGCCGATATGTTGCAAAGCTGCACAATCGACAAAGACATCCGCGGGCGCGACAAACCATCGGACCATGTGCCGGTGTGGATCGACCTCGACTGCTAAGCCGCCTCAGGCCTGCAATTCGGCATCCCAATACAGAAAATCCATCCAGCTCTCATGCAGATGGCCCGGCGGGAACTTGCGGCCAATGTTGCGCAACTCTTCGGCGCCCGGCTGCCGCGGCGGCTTGCGCAGGCTCATCCCGGTGCGATGCAACGCCTTGGAGCCCTTGCGCAGATTACACGGGCTACAGGCGGCCACGACATTTTGCCAACTGGTGACCCCTCCGCTGGCGCGCGGCACCACATGATCAAAGGTCAGCTCCCCCTTCGATCCACAATACTGACAGCGAAATTCATCCCTCAAAAATAAATTAAAGCGCGTGAAGGCCACGCGCTTTTGAGGTTTTACATAATCTTTCAGCACCACCACCGACGGGATCCTGATCTGGGTGCTGGGCGATCTGACAATATCGTCATATTCCGCCACAATATCCACCCGATCCAGCCAGGCCGCCTTGATCGCCTCCTGCCAGGGCCATAACGACAGCGGATAATACGACAAAGGCCGATAATCAGCGTTCAACACCAAAGCCGGCCTATGCTTTAATGCGGCGGGTTTACGGGTAAATTCCGTTCGAAAGTCAGCGTCCATCACCTTGGCTCACCTTTTGCCGTTGTCACCGATACCCTGCCGCGCCACCAGCAGACAGCTTCACTATATCTCGTGGCAAAAGTCAGGCAAGCCCCGATATTCCACAAGATGTTCCAGCGCCGCTGCCCGGCCAATTTACCACAAACCGGCGCCGCCCTTGGTCAAGAAAGCGTGCGTCCGCTGTGCTGCCTTTCTTTTGTTCTTAAATATCCCCGCCGGAGGCTCCGCCCCCCGCAACCGGGCTAAAACCCCAGTTTGTCACGCAAAAACGCCAACGCCACCCCAAGGCCGTCTGGATCAATCCCATGGCCGGTGCCCTTCATGACATGGGCATAAACATCGCTCCACCCGGCGGCTTGCAACGCTTCGACGGCCTGCGGCAGGGCCGCCGGCGGCACCACATCATCCGCATCCCCATGCACCAACAGAACCGGCGGGCGCACCTGCGCCTCATCGGTCAGGCTCTCGGGGGACAGCAGGCGCCCCGAAAAGGCCACGATCCCCGCCACCGCATCCTCGCGGCGCGGCGCCACATGCAGGCTCATCATCGTGCCTTGCGAAAACCCGAACAAGGCCACCTGCTCGGGCAGCACATCCTCATCCACCATCAGCGCATCCAGAAACGCATTCAGATCCTCGACCGATTGCATCATGCCACGCGCCGATTCCTCCTCCGAGGAATTGTCAATCCATGGGATCGGGAACCACTGAAACCCCATCGGCGCCCCGGCGCAGGCCTCGGGGGCATCGGGCGCAACAAACAGCGTGTCGGGCAGATGTTCGCCCAGCGGGTCGGCCAAGCCCAGCAAATCCGCCCCATTCGCGCCATAGCCATGCAAGAACACCACCACGGACCGGGTCTCTCCCGAAACCGGTGCCCGGCGCTGTGCATTCAAAACCCGTGTCATGTCAGATTATCCTTTTGCTTCCTCAGCCCGTAGTATGCAAACAACAGCCGCGCTGCAACCGACCGCCATGGCGACCACTGCGCCGCCATCTGCCGCAAGGCGCGCTCGGACGGCCGCGCCCCAAGGTCAAACAGCAGCCGCGCCGCCTCTTGCAGCGCCAAATCCCCCGGCGCAAACACATCGGCCCGCCCCAGCGAAAACATCGCATAAATCTCGGCGGTCCAGACCCCGATGCCCGGCACCTGCGTTAATGTCTCGATCACCTGCGCGTCGGGGGCCGTGCGCAGGGCGGCGTAATCAATCTCCGCCTCTGCCAGCGCCAGCGCATAGCGCGCCTTTTGCCGGCTCAGCCCCAGCGCCCGCAACGCCTCGGGCGATTGTCTGATCAGCGCCTGCGCCTCGGTCAGACTTGCATCGCTTAACCTCGTCCAGATCGCCGCCGCCGACGCCAGGCTGACCTGCTGGGACACGATCGCATGAAACAGCGCCGCGAACCCATCGCCGGATCGGCGCAGCGGCAACGGGGTCAGCTCCGGCAGCACCTGCGCAAAACGCGGCTCCTGCGTGGCCAGCCACGCCGCACCTTCGGCAATATCTTCCGGGCTATTGATTAATCGCATGTCCGGCCCAGACCCTCAAACCAACGCACCGCATCCGCGAACCCGCGCGCGACGCAGACCCCCGGCGGCGGCGCAGGGCGGCGCACCATATAAACCGGCAGCCCAAGCGCCCGCGCTGCCATCAGCTTGGATGCGCTGGCCGCGCCGCCGACGTTCCGGCAAATCAGACCGCTCAGCCCAAGCTGTTTGAACAGGCTCATTTCATCTTCAACGCTGAACGGGGCCTGACCGAACTGAAACGTCAAAAAGGGCCAGGGCGGCGCGATGTCATGCTGCTCAAGCTGCCGCAGGAACACGCGATCGCCTGCAAACCGCTTAAACTCGGGGATCGACGCACGGCCGGTATTGGCCAGAACACGCGCCCCTGCGGGCAGGGCCTGCACCGCTTGGGCGATGCTATCGACCGCATGCCAAATGTCCCCCGCCTGGGCCGTCCAGCACGGGCGCAAGACCCGCACATAAGGCAAGGACCGCCGCCCGCAAGCCTCGGCGATGCGCAGGCTTTGGCCCGCCTCGAACCCATGGCCTGCATCAATCACGGCGGCCAATGGCGTCCCGGCCACGACAGCGGCGACATCCTCGCAAATCTGACCTTCGGGCCGCGCCAGCCGATCCGGTTCACGCTGGCACACCGTCACCTGCTGACCCACTGCACGCAATTCCCGCACGATCTGCGCCGCCTCGGGGGTTCCGGCAACAACCAGCACGGGATCAGGGGCGGGGGTGATCGACATGGTGCGACCATAAACAGCATGGTGCCCCGCGCAAGACCCCTTGCAGCCGCAGCCATCCCGGATTACGGGAAATGCATGACATTAATTGATGACAGCCGCGCCCGCCGCAACGTTGCCGTTCTGGTCGCCGCCCAGGCGTTTCTTGGCAGCCAGATCACCATGATATTCGTGATCGGCGGTCTTGCCGGGCAACAGCTTTCGCCCAATGTATGCCTGGCCACCCTGCCGATCTCGCTGATCGTCTTTGGCTCAATGACCACGGCGCCATGGCTGTCCTCGGTCATGCAGCGCTTTGGACGGCGCGCGGGGTTTGTCCTGGGCGCGATCGGCGGGCTGCTCGGCGCGGCCCTCAGCGCCTATGCGGTGACCCAAGACAATTTCTGGATCTTCCTTGCCGGCAGCTATCTGACCGGCATCTATATGTCCTCTCAGGGGTTTTTCCGCTTTGCCGCCGCTGACCGGGCCTCGGACAGTTACCGGCCCAAAGCCATTTCCTATGTGATGGCCGGCGGGCTGATTTCCGCCGTGATCGGCCCGCAACTGGTGGGCTATATCACCAGCCACAGCGCCGATGCCACGGTGATGCGCTTCTTGCCGGTCTACTTTGTTGCCATGGGGTTGAACGTGCTGGGCATGCTGCTGTTTGCCTTCCTCGATATCCCCACACCCGAACGGCCCAGCCAAGACAGCCCGCGTGGCCGCAGCCGGCTTGAGCTGCTGAAAACCCCGCGCATCGCCGTCGCCGTTATCTGCGCCATGGTGTCTTACGCGCTGATGAACCTGGTCATGACCTCAACGCCGCTGGCGGTCGTGGGCTGCGGCTATGATGTCGCGGATGCCTCGAATGTCGTGACCAGCCATGTGTTGGCGATGTTCGCGCCGTCGTTCTTTACCGGGCACCTGATCGCCCGCTTTGGCGTCGAACGCGTCATGGGGCTGGGGCTGATCATCCTTGCAGGCGCAGGCGCCGTCGCCCTAAGCGGCGTGGCCCTTTCGCAGTTCTTTGTCGCGCTGGTGCTGTTGGGGCTGGGCTGGAATTTTGGCTTTATCGGGGCGACCACCATGCTGGCTTCGGCACACGCGCCCCATGAACGGGGCCGCATGCAGGGCCTCAATGACCTGTTGGTCTTTGGCGGTGTCACGCTGGCCTCGCTGGCCTCGGGGGGGTTGATGAACTGTTCTGGCGGTGATCCCGCTCAGGGCTGGGCCGCCGTGAATATGGCCATGGTGCCGTTTCTGGCCCTGGCCGGGGGCGCGCTGATCTGGCTGATGCTTAGCCCCAAGACCCGCAACGCCTGAGCAAAGCATTCCCGCTGACCCCCACGCCCAAACTGCGGTTGCCCTCAAGAAGAACCTGCGGGAGCCTCCGGCGGGGATATTTAAGGAACAAAAGAAGCCAAATCATCAGATTAATCTTTGGCTGCGCCGACACCTGCCAGCGCCGCCAACCGCACCGCCATAGGATGGCACGCCACCTGATATTCTTTTGTTTTGAAATATCCCCGCCGGAGGCTCCCACAGGTTGCCGCGCATCCCGACAAAGGATTTGCGCGCGCCGTTTGCTCAGGACCAGCGCCACAGCGCCAGCGCCCGTTGCAACGGCGATATCGCAAGGGCATCGGCTGCAACCCGTCTGGGGCTGATATGCACCTGGCCCAGCAGGATTTCCCCGCTCCAGGCTTCGGTCAGGGCGGCGGCGGCACTGCGGCCCACAGCGCGGCGCAGGGGGCGGCGTTTCATGTGCTGCCGCGCCTCTTGGGCCAGGGCGCGGATCGCCTCGGGGCGCCCATCAAGGAGCGGGGTTTTACCAGCCGCTTCCAGGCGCGGAATGGCTTGGAAATATCGGGCCAGGCCGAGGGCCGCGCCAAGCCGCAGCACTTTGCTTTGGGCCGTCTCGGGCGCACCCAGCGCCCGAGCGGCGGCCCACATCAGCGCGCCAGATGTATCTTCAAGGTATTGGGCGAAATGCGCCGGGTCGTCGAAAGGGGCATCGTAGATATCCCAGCGCCGCGCCGCCACCAGGCGATCCAGTAACCGCGCGCCGGGGCCATCAAGGATATCGGCCAGGGGGCTGGCCACTTCGTGGGGCTGCGGCGCTTTGCCATTGGCGATATCGTCCAGCATATCGCGCCACCATTGCAGGCGCATCTCGGCGATCATCGGTTCCTTGCTGGCCCAGGGGGCGCGGGCGACCTCGAGGTTGAACGCATAGAGCGGGAACAGCACCCGCCGCGCGGCCAGTGGCCCCATCATCGCCGCCGCAAAGCGGTCAGGATCGCCTTTTTCCACCAAGGCTGCACAGCGCTGCCAATCGCCGGCTTGGGCCGCCTTACGCATCGCGCAGCAGCTTCCAGCGGATGGCGTCCAGCAGCGCCTCGAATGACGCATCGACGATATTGGCCGAAACCCCCACCGTCGACCACCGCCGCCCCTGCCCGTCTTCGCTGTCGATAATGACGCGGGTCACCGCCTCGGTGCCGCCTTGGGTGATGCGCACCTTGAAATCAACCAGGTGCATGTCC
The DNA here is from genome assembly GCA_937138475.1 of uncultured Sulfitobacter sp. Lineage (GTDB taxonomy): Bacteria > Pseudomonadota > Alphaproteobacteria > Rhodobacterales > Rhodobacteraceae > CAKZPD01. The sequence continues at coordinate 28,899 of CAKZPD010000004.1, forward strand.
TCGATCACGCTGGAATAGCGGCCCAGATCCTTGGCCAGCGCCTTGGCCAGCGCATTGACCGGCCCGCGATCCGATCCGGCCTCATCCAGGCTTTCGGAAACAGACAGCTTCTTTTCGCCGTCCACCTTCACCACCACGACCGCTTCGGACAGGCTGATGGTTTGGTTATACTTGTTTTTGCGCCGCTCGACCGTGACGCGATAGCGTTTGACCTCGAAAAATTCGGGCATTTGGCCCAGTGCGTCGCGGGCCAGCAGCTCAAAACTGGCCTGCGCCGTATCATAGGCATAGCCTTCGGCCTCGCGCAGTTTGATCCGCTCAAGAATTGCGCCAAGGGCCGGATCCTTGGGCGCCACCGTCAGGCCGGCGCTTTCCAGACGTTTGCGCAGGTTCGATTGCCCGGCCTGGTTCGACATGGGGATGACCCGCGCGTTGCCGATTTGGCCGGGATCAACGTGCTCATAGGTGCTGGGGTCTTTCAAAATGGCGCTGGCGTGCAGCCCGGCCTTATGGGCAAAAGCCGATGACCCGACAAAGGCCGCCTGCTTGAGCGGCACCCGGTTCAGGATTTCATCCAGGTTGCGACTGACCCTGGTCAGACCTTTCAGCCCGGCAAGGGTGATCCCGGTTTCAAACTGGCTGGCATAGGGCGCCTTAAGCAGCAAGATCGGGATCAGCGTGGTCAGATTGGCATTGCCGCAGCGCTCGCCCAGACCATTCAGCGTGCCCTGCACCTGGCGCACCCCGGCGTTGATCGCTGCAAGACTGCAGGCCACGGCATTTTCCGTATCATTATGGGTGTGGATGCCAAGGCGGTCACCGGGAATGCCCGCCGCGATCACCTGGGCGGTGATACGCCCCACCTCGTCCGGCAGGGTGCCGCCATTGGTATCGCACAGCACCACCCAGCGCGCCCCTGCATCCAGCGCCGCGCGCACCGTGGCCAGGGCATAGTCGGGATTGGCCTTGAACCCGTCGAAAAAGTGTTCGGCGTCAAACAGCGCTTCGCGGCCCTGGGCCACCAGATGCGCAACCGAGGCCGAGATATTCTCAAGGTTTTCCTCAAGCGATATGCCCAGCGCCGCGTGGACATGGAAATCATGGCTTTTGCCGACAAGGCAGACCGCGCCGGTGCCGGCATTCAGCACAGCCGCCAGAACATCGTCGTTCTGCGCCGACATCCCGGCGCGTTTGGTCATGCCAAAGGCGGTCATGGTCGCGCGGGTGGCGGGGGCCTTGTCGAAAAAGGCGCTGTCGGTTGGGTTGGCGCCGGGCCAGCCACCTTCGATATAGTCAACGCCCAGATCATCCAGCGCAGCGGCGATCAGGTGCTTTTCCTCGGTGGAAAACTGCACGCCCTGGGTTTGCTGACCATCCCGTAGCGTGGTGTCATAAATATATACGCGGTCTTTAATCATAATTTCACCCCATCATATATATATTTATGGTAAATATAATTATATTTACACGCGCCCGCATTATAGGTCGTCCAGCAGATCGGGGTTGAAGTCAGCCATCGGCGCAAGCTGCACACCGGCTTTGGACATCTGAACCTGAACGCCGGCGGCGACCAGCATCGTCTTGAATGCGTCCACCTTGGCAAAATCCTTGTCCTGCATTGCCTGGGCACGCAAATTGGCGAGGTGATCCGCATAAGTGCCCAGATCCCCCCCCGGCCGCGCCGGGGCTTGGGTTTGCGTGAACCCCATGAACGCCATCGCCGCCGCCAGTGCCGAGGCCGATTCAGCATCCGATTTCGCGGATTTCGCCAAGGCGTGCATTTCGCTTAAGGCCCGCGAGGTGTTCAGATCATCGCAAAGCGCGTCGATCACCGCCTCTGGCACCCCTGCCGGGGCAGCGCCCTGGATCAGCGCCCGCCAGCCGGCCAGGGTCTTGGCGGCCTCGTCGCGCTTGCGTTCGGTCCAGTCCATGGGTTTGCGATAATGGGTCGAGAGCATCACAAAACGAATGACTTCGCCGTCTACGCCCTGATCCAAAAGATCGCGAACGGTGAAGAAATTGCCCAAGGATTTGGACATCTTCTTGCCTTCGACCTGCAACATTTCATTGTGAAGCCAGACATTGGCAAAGCCGGCGCCGGGATGGGCGCAGCACGATTGGGCGATTTCGTTTTCGTGGTGGGGGAACATCAGATCATTGCCGCCGCCATGGATATCGAAATGCGCCCCAAGGCGGTCAAAGGCCATGGCCGAGCATTCGATATGCCAGCCCGGACGCCCGCGCCCCCAGGGGCTGTCCCAGCCCGGCGTATCTGCATCCGAGGGTTTCCACAGAACGAAATCCATCGGATTGCGTTTGTAGGGGGCCACTTCGACGCGGGCGCCTGCGATCATATCATCAACGGAGCGCCCCGAAAGCGCGCCATACTCCGCAAAGCTGTCGACGGCAAAAAGCACATGACCTTGCGCGGCATAGGCATTCCCCGAGGCGATCAGCTGTTCGATCATCGTGATCATTTGCGGAATATACTGGGTGGCACGCGGCATGGCATCGGGCGCCAGCGCGCCGACGCAGGACATGTCTTCGAGAAACCAGCCGATGGTTTCTTCGGTGATCTGGGCAATTGTGCGGCCGCTTTGCGCGGCGCGGGCGTTGATCTTGTCGTCGACGTCAGTGAAATTGCGCACATAGCACACATGATCCGCCCCATAGACGTGGCGCAACAGACGATAGAGCATATCAAAGACGATCACCGGCCGCGCGTTGCCCAGATGCGCCCGGTCATAGACCGTCGGCCCACACACATACATCCGCAGGTTTTTCGGGTCGATCGGCTGAAACGCCGTGCGGGTGCGGGTTTTGGAATCGTGCAGCGTGATCTGTGCCATATCGGTTTGGTCCTTGCAGCGGTCTTGGGGCGGGGCTTAGCAACTTCGGTCATTGTTGAAAACATCAAACCGCGCCTGATCGCTGGGGATGGGAGCCTCCGGCGGGGATATTTAAGGAACAAAAGAAGGGGGGATCGTGACGTTGACATTTGCGGCGGGCCGTGGCCCCACTGCGCGATGCGGCAAAAGGGGGGACCGATGCAGGGATCACGGCGGATTGCGAATATCACGGGCGGCGGGTCGGATGGCTGGGAGGTGTTTTTGCGCGCCCGGCAGATGATTGAGGCAGGCACGCCGGTGGTGGAGCTGACCATTGGCGAGCATGACATTCGCACAGCGGCCCCGGTTTTGCAGGCGATGCACGGGGCGGCCATGGGCGGGCACACCGGCTATGCGGCGGTGCCCGGCACGCGGGCCTTGCGCGCAGCGGTGGCGGCAAGGGTCGAGGCGCGCACCGGGGTTCCCACGCGCCCCGAGAATGTTCTGATCACCCCCGGCGGGCAGGCGGCGTTGTTTGCCGCCCATATTGCCACCTGTGATCCCGGCGACAGGGCGCTGTTTATTGATCCCTATTATGCAACTTATCCCGGCACAATTCGCGGCGCCGGGGCGGTGCCTTGCGCGGTTGCCGCACAGCCTGCCGATGATTTTCAGCCGCGCCGGGACGCGCTTGAGGCTGTGGCAGCGGGGGCGGTATCATTGCTGATCAACACGCCGAACAATCCCACCGGGGTGGTTTATGACCGCCAGACCCTGGAGGGGATTTGCGCCGTGGCGCGGCAGCATGATCTTTGGGTGATTTCCGATGAGGTCTATGACACGCAGATCTGGGAGGGCAGCCATCTGTCGATCCGGGCGATGGATGGCATGGCCGAGCGGGTTCTGGTGGTCGGATCGATGTCCAAGTCGCATGCGATGACCGGGTCGCGTTGTGGCTGGATTGTCGGCCCCGAGCAGGTGATCGCCGATTTGACCAATCTGGCCACGCATACCACCTATGGGGTGCCGGGCTATATTCAGGACGCCAGCAGCTTTGCGCTGGGGCTTGGCGGCGCATTCGAGGCCGAGATCGCAGCGCCCTTTGCCCGCCGCCGCCGCTTGGCCAAGAGCATTTTGGCCGCGCAGGACCAGGTGCGGTTGGTGCCGGCCCAGGGCGCGATGTATCTGATGCTGGACATTCGCGCCACGGGGCTGAGCGGCACGGATTTTGCCAATGCCCTGCTGGAGACCCATCATATTGCCGTCATGCCGGGGGAAAGTTTCGGCGCCGCCGCCGCCGGACATATTCGCGTGGCCATGACGGTTGAGGATCAGGTCTTTGGCCAGGCGCTTGGGCAGTTGTGCGCCTTTGCCGCCCAGTGCGCAGAGGTAAAAAACCGCCCAGAACAGGGATGAAAGCGACCTTGCGTCGCAAACAGGCAAGACGGGCCGGTTCGGGGTGGCAGGGTGAAGGAAACCAACCCCGGAGCGCCCATGCAGGTGGATGTCTGTAAGATTACCTTGATTGTCCGGACCATCGGTGCCGAACGCGGGCGCGCGGCGCGGGGGCGCCCTGATTAGGCGCTTCTTCGCATTTGGACAGTAATTTTCGGAACATCACATGACACAGACAATGAACATCCGCAGCGGTGGTCGCGCCGCACGGCGGGCCGCGCGGGCCGCGCCGCTGGCCGCCAATCTACGCCCGGTGCGGGCCGGGCTTTCGGGCGGCAGCTATGGCCCGCTTAGCACGTTGGACATGGATCGCATCCATCAGGCGGCGCTCGATGCGCTTGAGCAGATCGGCCTGGCGGATGCGCCGCCATCGGGGGTGGCCTATATGACCCAGGCCGGGGCGATCCTGGGCGATGACGGCCGCCTGCGCTTTCCGCGCGCCTTGATTGAAACCACGATTGCCCGTGCCAATCGCGCCCTGACCCTGCATGGCCGCGACCCCCGGCATGACCTGGAACTGTCGGGCACGCGTGTCCATTACGGCACCGCCGGCGCGGCCGTGCATCTGGTCGATGCTACCGGGCGCAATTACCGCGAATGTACGGTGCAAGATCTGCATGACGCAGCGCGGATCACCGATGTTCTGGACAATATCCACTTTTTGCAGCGCCCGATGGTGTGCCGCGATATCCCCGACAACCTGGAAATGGATCTGAACACGATCTATGCCTGCTGCGCCGGGACAACCAAACATATCGGCGTGTCCTTTACCGAACCGGACTTTGTCAAGCCGGGGCTGGAAATGCTGCACATGATTGCCGGCGGCGAAGACAAGTGGCGGGCGCGGCCCTTCGTTTCCAATTCCAACTGCTTTGTCGTGCCCCCGATGAAATTCGCCACCGAATCCTGCCTGGTGATGGAGGAATGCATTCGCGGCGGCATGCCGGTGCTGCTGCTGTCGGCCGGGCAGGCCGGGGCCACCGCGCCAGCCCCCATCGCCGGCGCCATCGTTCAGGCCGTGGCCGAATGTCTGGCCGGTCTGGTCTATGTCAACGCGGTCAAGCCGGGGCATCCGGCGATTTTCGGCACCTGGCCCTTTGTTTCGGACCTGCGCACCGGGGCCATGTCGGGCGGATCGGGCGAACAGGCCCTGCTGACGGCGGGCTGCGCGCAGATGCACCGCTATTACGACCTGCCGGGCGGCGCTGCAGCGGGGATCGCCGATGCCAAACTGCCTGATATGCAGGCCGGATGGGAACAGGCGATGTCCAACGTCATGGCCGGCATGTCGGGGCTGAACATGGTCTACGAGGCCGCCGGCATGCACGCCTCACTGCTGGGGTTCTGCCTTGAATCGCTGATCCTGGGCGATGACCTGATCGGCCAGGCCCTGCGCTGTGTGCGCGGCATCGAAGTGACCGAAGACACCGTCTCGCTCGAGGTCATACGCAGCACCTGCCTGGGCGGTCCCGGCCACTATCTTGGCGCACCGCAAACCCTCAGCTTGATGCAAACGGAATACATCTATCCGGCACTGGGCGACCGCAGCTCCCCCAAAGAATGGGAGGAACTGGGCAAACCCGATCTGCTCGCCAAGGCCACGGCCCGCAAACACGAGATCCTCTCGGAACGCGCCGCCGCCCGCTTTGCTCCGGATCTCGATGCGCGCATCCGGGGCGCTTTCAACATCCACCTGCCGGCCTGACCCACCGCCAAATCAACGCCCGCTTGGACCCTGCCCCACGGCACCGGCCCAGGCGGGCAGGGTCCAGGCGGGCAGGGTCCAGGCGCCCGGCCCTTCTTTTGTTCTTAAATATCCCCGCCGGAGGCCCCAAAGCGCCCCACACGACCAGCCGCCGGCGATTATCCCCCAAACCCTAACCCGCGCCTTCCATTCACCGCGCCGCACCACCCCAAATAAAAAGCGGAGAGCAACGCTCTCCGCCAAGGCTCGCCGTTCAGGCTCATTGTGTTCACCGCTCGCTGCTTGTTGCCTGCGGCCTGAACGTCGTCAGGGACGAGCGCACCCGCCCCGTGTTTGCTGAAACGGCCCGGCCGTTTCAAAGGGCGCCCCACACCTGTGTCCATGTGGGGCGGCCCGAATTTATCAACTACACCCGCTGGTGCCGCCGCAGGTGTTGCACTTCATACAGGTGCCGTTGCGCACCAGCGTATAGTTACCGCATTCGCCGCAGGCCTCGCCCTCATAGCCTTGCATCTTGGCCTTGGTGCGGGCGTCAATCGCGGTGCTGGCCTGGCTGCTGCTGGCGGCGGCGGCCACGACTGCCGCGCCGGCGCCGGCTGAAACCGCGCTGTCCACGGCGCCGCGCCGCACCTGGGTGTGCCCCCCCTGAAGCACCACCAGCTCTTGCGGCAGACGGTTGCGCAAATAGCCGGTCGAACTGATCTGCCGCAGCACCTCAAGCGATTTGTTGGCGGCGCTTTCGCTGATCTCAGACACGTTCTGAACGCCTTCTTCCTCGGCGCCGCGGCCGATGGTGTCAAAGGTCGCCCCAGCGGGCTGCACATGCGCCAGATCGGTGCGGTCAAGGTAAGACACCGCCAATTCCCGGAAAATATAATCCAGAACCGACGTGGCATTCTTGATCGTCTCGTTGCCCTGAACCATGCCCGCAGGTTCGAACTTGGTAAAGGTAAAGGCGTCGACGAATTCCTCAAGCGGCACGCCGTATTGCAGGCCCACCGACACGGCGATGGCAAAGTTGTTCATCATCGCCCGAAAGCCCGCACCCTCTTTGTGCATGTCGATAAAGATCTCGCCCAGATTGCCATCGGCATATTCCCCGGTGCGCAGATAAACCTTGTGCCCGCCGACGATGGCCTTTTGGGTATAGCCCTTGCGCCGTTCCGGCATCTTTTCGCGGTGGGATTTGACCAATTCCTTGATCACCACCTTTTCGATGACCTTTTCGGCCAGCACGGCGGCCTTTTCCTGCGGCGTGCCGCTTTCCAGAACCTCGGCGGCGTCCTCGTCATCTTCGACCAGGGCGGCGGCCAAAGGCTGGCTCAGCTTGGACCCGTCACGGTAAAGCGCGTTGGCCTTGATGCCCAGCGACCAGGACAGCTCATAGGCCTTTTGGCAATCTTCGATGGTGGCATCATTGGGCATGTTGATCGTCTTGGAGATCGCGCCCGAAATGAACGACTGCGCCGCCGCCATCATATAGATATGGCTGTTGACCGACAGATACCGCTTGCCCTTTTTGCCGCAGGGGTTGGCACAATCGAAAATGGCCAGATGCTCAGGGTCAAGGTGCGGGGCGCCTTCCAGCGTCATGGTGCCGCAAACATGGTCATTGGCGGCATCAATATCGGCCTTGCTGAATCCCAGGTGCCGCAGCAGGTCAAAGCTGGGATCATTCAGCTTGGCGGTGGGAATGCCCAAAACCTTGGTGCAGAACTCTTCGCCCAGCGTCCATTGGTTGAACACAAAGCGGATGTCGAACGCCTGTTTCAGGGCGCCATCAACCTTGGCCAGCTCTTGCGGGCCAAAGCCGTGACCGGCCAGCGCTGTGTGATTGACCCCCGGCGCATTGCCGATGGTGCCATGGCCCACCGCATAGGCGACGATCTCTTCGATTTGCGCGGGGCTATAGCCCTGTTTGGCCAGCGCCGCCGGCACCGATTGGTTGATGATCTTGAAATAGCCGCCGCCCGCAAGTTTCTTGAACTTGACCAGGGCAAAGTCCGGCTCGATCCCGGTGGTGTCGCAATCCATGACCAGACCAATGGTGCCCGTAGGGGCAATCACCGATGTCTGGGCATTGCGGTATCCGTGCTTCTGGCCCAGCTCAAGCGCCTGATCCCAGGCCTTGGTGGCCAGATCAACCAGCCGCGCATCCGGGCAATTGGCGTGATCAAGGGCAACGGGCTTGACCTCAAGCGCCTCGTAACCTTCGGTCTTGCCATAGGCCGCGTTGCGGTGGTTGCGCATCACCCGCAGCATATGATCGGCATTGCGGGCATAGCCGGGAAAGGCGCCCAGTTCCGCCGCCATCTCGGCCGAGGTGGCATAGGCGGTGCCGGTCATGATCGCGGTCAACGCGCCGCACAGCGCCCGGCCTTCGTCGCTGTCATAGGAATGACCCATGTTCATCAGCAACCCGCCGATGTTGGCATACCCCAGCCCCAAAGTGCGGAAATCATAGGACCGCTGGGCAATTTCCTTGGACGGAAACTGTGCCATGGCAACCGAAATTTCCAAGGTGATCGTCCAAAGCCGCGAGGCATGAATATAGTCTTCGGCCTGGAACACCCCATCCTTGAGGAAGGTCAGCAGGTTCATCGACGCCAGGTTACAGGCGGTATCGTCCAGGAACATATATTCCGAACAGGGGTTTGATCCACGGATCGCCCCGTCTTCGGGGCAGGTGTGCCATTCATTGACCGTATCGTGATACTGAATGCCCGGATCGGCGCAGGCCCAGGCGGCATGGCCCACCTGTTCCCACAGATCGCGGGCGCGCACGGTTTTCACCACCGCGCCATCCACCCGGCTGATCAATTCCCAATCGGCATCCTTTTCAACCGCCTTCAGGAACGTATTCGTCACCCGGATGGAGTTGTTCGAGTTCTGCCCAGACACGGAATTATAGGCCTCAGAGTCCCAATCGGTGTCATAGGTGGGGAATTCGATGCTGGTATGGCCCTGCTTGGCGTAATCCAGCACCCGTTTGACATAGGTTTCAGGGATCGACACCTTTTTGGCGGCGCGGATCGCCTGTTTCAGCTGGTCGTTCTTGGCCGGGTCATAGGCGTCCTCGGCGCGGCCATCCCAGGCCTTGATCGCCGCGAACAGCAGGTTCAGCTTTTGCTCGTGCATTTTGGAACCGGCAACGATGCTGGCAACCTTTTGTTCTTCGATCACCTTCCAATTGATGAAATCCTCGATGTCCGGGTGGTCGGCGTCAACGATGACCATCTTGGCCGCCCGGCGCGTGGTGCCGCCGGATTTGATCGCCCCGGCCGCGCGGTCCCCGATCTTGAGGAAGCCCATCAACCCCGAGGATTTGCCCCCGCCTGACAGCCCCTCGCCTGCGCCGCGCAGGCTTGAGAAATTGGTGCCGGTGCCTGATCCGTATTTGAACAGGCGCGCCTCGCGCACCCACAGATCCATGATGCCGCCATCGCTGACCAGATCATCGGCCACCGATTGGATGAAACAGGCGTGGGGCTGGGGGCGCTCGTATGAGGATTTGGAACGCGTCAGTTCTTGGGTGTCGTTGTCAACATAGTAATGCCCCTGCGCCGGGCCATCTATGCCATAGGCCCAATGCAGCCCGGTGTTGAACCATTGCGGGCTGTTTGGCGCGGCACGCTGGCTGGCCAGCATATGGCGCATTTCATCGTAATAGGACTGGGCATCGGCCTCGGACGAGAAATAGCCACCCTTCCAGCCCCAATAGGCCCAGGCCCCGGCCAGACGGTCGAACACCTGCTTGGACGAGGTTTCGCCGGTGCGGGCCTCGCCCTCTGAGGCCGCAACCGAGCGCCACAAAAATTCGGGCACGCCTTTTTCCTTGACCCGCTTGGTCTTGACCGGAACGCCGGCCTTGCGGAAATATTTTTGCGCGATCACATCGCTGGCGACCTGGCTCCAGGATTTGGGCACTTCGACGTTGTCCAGATGGAACACCACTGTGCCATCGGGGTTACGAATCTCTGATACCGTTTGAACGAATTCGATATCCGAATACGCGTCCTGACCTGCCTTGGTAAATTTCCGTTCGATCTTCATTTGCGCTGCCTCGTTTCCAGCTTTACCCGCCAAGAAGCCACGCAAATCAGCGGGCCCCGATGTAGTGCCAAGGCACAAAAGCAGCGCATGTATCGTTGACCAAGGCCATTGCCCTGACGATTACCATTGGATTCAAAGTCGGAATCATGTCCTGCCATGTGCCGTGTGACCCGCCCCTGCAAACACTACATTTAGTGGCACGCCCCATCAGCCTGCACAAACTGACGTATTCCACCCTATCGCGTCAACGATTTTTTTTGGTTTTTTTTGCCCCTGGCACCCTTGACCAATCGCAATTGGCAAGGCCCGGCGCCGGCGGTATTTTTTCATCCACAGGCCGCGGGTCATCCGGCCCAACTTTCGCCGGCGCATTTTCCAAGCCAAAGCCATAGCTTAGCGCCCCCTGCCCCGGTCACGCCGCAATCATGCACCGCTTTGCCCACAGAATCGCAGATCAACACGGCCTGAAACGCAAAAACCACGCGGTTTCATCTGCAAGATGCAAAGAAACCGCGTGGTTTTTAAGTGGTCGGGGCGAGAGGATTCGAACCTCCGACCCCCTGTACCCAAAACAGGTGCGCTACCAGGCTGCGCCACGCCCCGACTGCGGCTTCTTTAGACCCTGATCGCGCCTTTGAAAACCCCCTAACAGGGCCAAGCCGCCGAGTTTTGAGAAAAAGTTGGATGCCGCAGCCGGTCCCCCGGTGCGATCCCAAGCCGCCGGGCCAAACCCCCGTTGATTTCCAACACATGCGTCAGCCCGGTGCCGCCAAATATTGGCGTTTCATCAAAGGGTTTTGCCATTTCGTGAATGTGCTGCACCACCCCTTGGGGGTCGATGAACAAAATATCCAGCGCCAACGGCGTGTTGCGCATCCAAAACGACAGGGGTTGCGGCGCCGGGTAAACAAACAACATCCCCGCCGACAAAGGCAGGGTTTCACGGTGCATCAAGCCCCGAGCCCGAGCAACCTGGGTATCTGCGATCTCGACCGAGAATCGGGCCTCGCCGAAGGGGCCTTGGATCTGCACCTGGGCCGGATCACAGCCGCCCGCCGAGGCCCGAACCGCAGATTGCGCCGCAATCAGCAGCGCCGCAGCACAAATTAAGACCCGTGTGATTTGTTGATAGCGCCTTCCCATGCGACGACCTCGGCTGCCATTTGCCCGCGCTTGCCGTCGATCACCCGAATGGCCAGGGCCTCGCCCGGTTGCAGATTGGACAAGCCCGAGCGATGCAGAACTTCGACATGCACAAAGATATCTTCGCCGCGGCCAAAGACATTTGCAAACCCAAACCCTTTGCTTTTGTCGAACCATTTGACCCGCGCCGGCTCAAGCGGCGCAGCCGCCACCAGCGCCGGGTCCAGCTCGGCGATGTCGGCCAGCCGTCCGACCTCAAGCCCTTCGGGGGCCTGAAGCGCATTGATCTGCACCGCTTGCACCCCGCGCTCGGTGTCTTGCACCAGCAATTCCACCCGCGCGCCATCCGCCACCGAGCTTTGGCCAAAGTTCCGCAACACATTGACATGCAACAATATATCCGGGCCACCCGTGTCCGCGACAACAAATCCGAACCCTTTGATCGGGTCGAACCATTTCACCAAACCCGTCACGGGCCGCGATTTCGGCTCTTGCAGCATCTGTCCGTCGGTCACAAAAATCTCTCTACTGTCAAAGTCACTTTACATACTCATGCGCGCATACGGCCGGGGTATACAACCTTAATCTAGGATGCCGGCCGCACAGATGATGACAAATAGTCTGTCAGAATAATGCCTTACTATCCACCGCCCATTCGATAGAACAGTGCGATCCTTCGATAGGGCGGCCTAGGGATTAAGCCGCTGAACCTGCCACTGCGCCTCGGTCGACGGGCGGCGCCAGGCAAAGCGGTCATGCAGGCGAAATTCACCATCCGCCCAGAATTCGATCTCGAGCGGGGCAATCCGATACCCGCCCCAAAACGGCGGCCGCTTGGGCGACATTCCGTGGCTGGCCGTCACCCTTGCCACTTCGGCCACCAAGGCGGCGCGGCTGGCCAGGGGCTGCGATTGCTGCGACGCCCAGGCGCCCAGCCGGCTTTTGAGCGAGCGCGACGCAAAATAGGCATCGGCCTGCGGGCCATCCTCGCGCGTGACCAGCCCGCGCACCCGGATCTGACGCCGCAGCGATTTCCAATGCAGCACAAACGCCGCCTTGCCGGCCTGATCAATCTCGGCGGCCTTTTGGCTTTGGTAATTGGTGTAAAACACAAAGGCCGCGGCCTCGATTTCCTTCAGCAACACCATACGGACATTGGGCATTCCCGACGCATCCACCGTCGACAGCGCAATGGCATTGGGATCATTTGGTTCGCGGTCCTGCGCCGCCGCCAGCCAATCGCGCGCGATGGCAAACGGGTCATCCCCTGCAAATATTCCGGTCCGTCTGTCCATGATGCCCCCCTTTGGTCTCTTTGCACCACAAGTGGCACAGCCTTGGCAAAGGTCAAGGGCCTGCCTGCCCCGACTTGCCTTGCTGGGGCTTGCTCGGCCTTGATGGCGCGCCTGCGATCCCCTAAAGGTCAAGGCAACAGCAATTTTGAAAAGCGGAACAGCGATATGTCGAATAACTTGATGGCGGGCAAACGCGGTCTGATCATGGGGCTGGCGAATGATAAATCCATCGCCTGGGGCATTGCACAGGCCTGTGCCGATGCGGGCGCCGAACTGGCGTTTTCCTATCAGGGCGATGCGCTGCGCAAACGGGTCGAACCCCTGGCCGCCAGCCTGAACAGCGACACCGTGCTGCCCTGCGATGTCAGCGACGAAGCCTCGATTGATGGGCTGTTCGCGGCGCTCAAGGACAAATGGGGCGAGCTGGACTTCATCGTCCATGCCATCGGGTTTTCCGACAAAAACGAATTGCGCGGCCGATATGTTGATACCTCGCGGGCCAATTTCAACCTGTCGATGGATATCTCGGTCTATTCCTTTACCGCCGTGGTGCAGCGGGCCGAAAAAATGATGAAGCCCGGCGGCTCTTGCCTGACCCTCACCTATTACGGCGCCGAAAAGGTGATGCCGCATTACAACGTGATGGGCGTCGCCAAGGCCGCGCTCGAGGCCTCGGTGAAATATCTCGCCGAAGACCTGGGCAAGGATGGCATCCGGGTGAACGCCATCTCGGCCGGCCCGATCAAGACGCTGGCCGCCTCGGGCATCGGTGATTTCCGCTACATTATGAAATGGAATGAATATAACTCGCCGCTGCGGCGCAATGTCACCACCCAGGACGTGGGCAAGGCGGCACTGTTCTTGCTGTCCGATCTTGGCTCGGGCACCACAGGCGAAAACCTGCATGTCGATGCGGGATACCATGTGGTCGGCATGAAAGCCGTCGACGCCCCGGACATCAGCAAATCCTGACCTCGCCCATTCGAAAGGCCCCAAGACATGAGCCCAAAAGACCCAAGCCGCCTGCCCCATGAAAAAGGGTTCCACATCAGCTGGGACCAAATCCACCGCGACAGCCGCGCCTTGGCCTGGCGTCTTGACGGACAGGGCGATGACAACGGCAGCTGGCGCGCCGTCGTCGCCATCACCCGCGGCGGCATGGCCCCGGCCATGATCGTCGCCCGCGAATTGGACATCCGCACCGTCGACACGATCTCGATCAAATCTTATGATCATCAGCAACAGTCCGAGGCCAAAGTGCTCAAGGCCCCCCTGCCCGAACTGATGCAAGACGGCAGCGGCATCTTGATCATCGACGATCTGGTCGACAGCGGCAAAACCCTCGAAGTGGTGCGCAAAATGTACCCCAAGGCCCATTTCGCCACCGTCTACGCCAAACCCAGCGGCCGCCCACAGGTCGACACCTTCATCACCGAGGTCAGCCAGGACACCTGGATTTTCTTCCCCTGGGACATGGCCCTTCAATATGTCGAACCCTATCGCGGCACGGACTGACACCGGGTTCTTTTGTTGCTAAATATCCCCGCCGGAGGCCCCGTCCCCGGCCCCAACCGCCTCAGGTCGCCATGACACACGCCAGCCGCACCCAATCCACCTTCTCTCCGCCCGTGATGGATGCGCGCAGCTGGCTGCACGGCCTGACCTTTTCGCCAGACCGCCCGTTGATCAACGTGTCTCAGGCCGCCCCGGTCGATCCCCCGCCCATGGCCCTGCGCGAAATCATCGCGCACAAGGCCCTGACCGACGATGACGCGCACCTCTATGGGCCGGTTCTGGGCCTAGACAGCCTGCGCTCGGCCCTCGCCGCACGCAACAGCGCGCTCTATGGCGCCCCGGTGGATTTCGCGCAGATCGCCATCACCTCGGGCTGCAACCAGGCCTTTGCCGCCGCCATCGCCGCAACCTGCACCCAAGACGATCAGGTGCTCCTGCCCACCCCATGGTATTTCAATCACAAAATGTGGCTGGATATGTCCGGCGTGCACGCCGTGCCGCTGCCGGTCGGTGCCCGGATGCTGCCCTGCCCACACGAGGCCGCCCGCCTCATCACCCCGCGCACCCGCGCCATCGCACTGGTCAGCCCCAACAACCCGGCCGGGGTCGAATACCCTGCCGCCTTGCTGCGTCAGTTCTTTGACCTCGCCCAAAACCACGGGATCAAACTGATCCTCGATGAAACCTACCGCGATTTTCACAGCCAACCGGGCGCCCCCCACGATCTGTTTACCCTGCCAGATTGGCCAGACACGCTGATCCACCTGTATTCCTTCTCCAAGGCCTATCGCCTGACCGGCCACCGGGTCGGCGCGCTCATCACCGGCACACAGCTGATCACCCAGGCTGAAAAATTTCTCGACACCGTTGCCATCTGTCCCACCCAGCTGGGCCAACACGCAGCGCTATGGGGCCTTGAAAACCTCCAGGACTGGCTTGCCGGCGAACGCCAGGAAATCCTCAACCGCCGCCAAGCCATCGAAACCGGCTTTCCCGCGCTTGCTGCCAAGGGCTGGGTGCTCAAAGACGCCGGCGCCTATTTCGCCTATCTCGAACATCCGTTCGATATCCCCTCGGACCAACTGGCGCGGGACCTTCTGCACAGCCAATCGGTGCTCTGCCTGCCCGGCACCATGTTCACGCCGCCCGGTGACCCGGCGGGCGCCCGCCATTTGCGCATCGCCTTTGCCAACCTCGATTGCGCCGGCATCGACAGGCTCTACCAACGTCTCACCGCCTTCACGCCCCAGGCCCCCGCCCCAAATGGCCGTGCCCAATCATAACCACCCGGCCTTCTTTTGTTTAAAAATATCCCCGCCGGAGGCCCCCGCCCTGCGCCAAACGCGCCGCGCTTAGCCCAAGGCGCGGGACACGGGCCGCCATGACCATCGCAGCCCTTGCCCCGCCCCCGCCGCCCGCGTAGACAGGGCGCCAAATGCAAACCAACCAGCTGCTTCAAGGGACGGACATGGCCAAAGGCAATAGCATCTCGAAAACCGCGATCTGGGTTCTTATGGGCCTGTTGATCCTTGGCCTTGGCGGCTTTGGCGCCACCAACCTCTCGGGCACTCTGCGCACCATCGGATCGGTGGGGGACAAGCCGATGGCGATTGATCTTTACGCGCGGATGCTTCAGCAGGAAATGCGCGCCATCCAGGATCAGACCGGCACGCCGCTAAGCTTCCAACAGGCACAGGACATGGGGCTGGACCGTGCCGTGCTCAACCGATTTGTCGAAACCCGCGCTCTTGATCACGAAGCGGCGCAGATGGGCCTGTCGGTAGGCGATGAAACCCTGCGCGGGCGCATTCTGGATGTGCGGGCCTTCCATGGTATCGACGGCACATTTGACCGCGACACCTATCGCTTTGCCCTGCAACAGGCCGGGATCAGCGAAACGCAATTTGAAACCCAGCTGCGCGAAGAAGTCGCCCGCACCCTGCTGCAAGGCGCAATCATGGGCGGCACCCAGATGCCCGCCACCTATGTTGACACGCTGGTTGACTATGTTGGGGAAGAACGCGACTTTGTCTGGACCAAACTGACCCAGGCCGATCTGCTCAGCCCTTTGCCGGCCCCGTCGGACGCTGATATCGCGGCCTATTATCAGGCCAATATCGCCGATTTCACCCTGCCCCAAACCAAAAGCCTGACCTTTGCCTGGCTGGCGCCAGAGATGATCGCCGATCAGGTCAGCGTCTCAGACAGCGAACTGCGCGCCGCCTATGACGCCCGCCGGGATGAATTCAATCAGCCCGAACGCCGCCTTGTCGAACGTTTGGCCTTCTTGGACACCGCCAGCGCCCAGCAGGCCCGCGCGGATCTTGATGCCGGCGCCAGCTTTTCCAGCCTGGTGGCCGCGCGCGGCCTGACCCTGGCCGATGTCGATCTTGGCGACGTGGGCCGCGATGATCTGGACGCCGCTGCCAAGGCTGTCTTTGATGCCGAGGTCGGCCAGATCGTCGGCCCGCTGCCCAGCCCGCTTGGGATGGCGCTGTTTCGCATCAATGGCGTCTTGCCCGCCCAGGTCATCACCCTGGACGATATCCGCAACGATCTGCTTCAGGAATTGTCCATGGAGGGCGCGGCGCGTTTGATTGATGCCCAAGCCGAAAGCCTGAATGACCTGATGGCCGGCGGCGCCACCTTGGAAGAGCTGGCCGCAGAAACCGACATGCAAATCGCCACCCTTGACTGGAGCGCCGACACCCAGGACGGCATCGCCGCCTATGAGGCGTTCCGGATCGCCGCCGAGGCCGTCACAGCCGAGGACTTTCCACAAATCGAATTGCTGGAAGATGGCGGCGTCTTTGCGCTGAGGCTGGATGGGGTGCAACCGCCCCGCCCCGCCCCGCTTGAGGATGTGCGCGATCAGGCCGCGCAGGGCTGGCGTGATGCCCACACCGTCAAAGCCTTGACGCAACAGCTGCAAAAGCTGATGCCGCTTTTGTCGGGGGGCAGCGATTTTGCCACGCTGGGCTTTGACGCCGTTGCCGAAGAAAACCTGATCCGCAGCAGCTTTGTCGCCGGCACCCCCCAGGGGTTCTTGCAAGACATCTTTGCCGCGGCCCCCGGTGACATCGTGATCAAAGACGGCCGCGATGGAATCTTTGTTGCCCGCCTGGACCGCATTGCCCCGCCCAGCGACGACAGCCAGGCCCGCGCGCTGGCCGCCCAGGTCGAAGCACAGATCAACCAGGCCCTGGCCCAGGATCTTTATACCGCCTTTGCCGCCGATGTCCGCTTGCGGGCCGGCACCACAATTGATCAGCGCGCCTTGCAAGCGGTGCATGTGAACTTTCCCTAAGGCTGGTGTAATCCCCCATGTCCCTGACCCCGTCCTTTGACAGCTTTGAACGTGCCTTCTCCAAAGGCGCCAACCAGATCGTCTATACCCGTTTGGCCGCCGATATCGACACACCGGTATCGCTGATGCTCAAGCTGACGGGGGCGGCCAAGGATGCCTTTGTGCTGGAATCCGTCACCGGCGGCGAGGTGCGCGGGCGCTATTCCATCATCGGAATGAAGCCTGATTTGATCTGGCGATGTGATGGCACAAAGGCGGCCCTGAATCGCAGCGCCCGCTTTGATCCCGACGCCTTTGAGGACACCGCAGCCGCGCCTTTGGACAGTTTGCGGGCGCTGATCGCCGAAAGCCGGATTGATCTGCCTGACGATCTGCCACAGGCCGCCGCCGGGCTTTTTGGCTATCTTGGCTATGACATGATCCGCCTGGTTGAACATCTGCCCCACGTCAATCCCGACCCGCTGGGCCTGCCGGATGCGCTGATGCTGCGCCCATCGGTGGTGGCGGTTCTGGACGGTGTCAAAGGCGAAGTAACCGTGGTGTCGCCCGCTTGGGTCCAAGACGGGCTTAGCGCCAAAGCCGCCTATGCCCAGGCCGCCGAGCGGGTGATGGACGCGGTGCGCGATCTGGAACGCGCCATGCCCGCCACCAGCCGCAACCTTGGCGAACCCGAGGTGGAAACCGCCCCGGTCAGCAATTTCACCCACGACGGATATAAGGCAGCGGTCGAAAAGGCCCGCGATTACATCCGCGCCGGGGATATCTTTCAGGTGGTGCCCGCCCAGCGCTGGACCCAGCCCTTTCATCAGGCGCCCTTCGCGCTGTATCGCTCGCTCAGGCGCACCAACCCGTCACCCTTCATGTTCTATTTCAACTTTGGCGGCTTTCAGGTGATTGGCGCCAGCCCGGAAATATTGGTGCGCGTCTTTGGCAAACAGGTCACCATACGCCCCATTGCCGGCACCCGCCCCCGCGGCGCCACCCCCGAGGAAGATCGCGCGCTTGAGGCCGATTTGCTGGCCGACAAAAAAGAGCTGGCCGAACATCTGATGCTGTTGGATCTGGGCCGCAATGATGTCGGCCGCGTTGCCAAGATCGGCAGCGTACGCCCCACCGAGGAATTCATCGTCGAACGCTATAGCCATGTAATGCACATTGTTTCGAATGTGGTCGGCGAACTGAAAGAAGGGCATGACGCGCTGGATGCCTTTTTTGCCGGAATGCCGGCCGGAACGGTCTCGGGGGCGCCCAAGGTGCGCGCCATGCAGATCATCGACGAATTGGAACCCGAAAAGCGCGGCGTATATGGCGGGGGTGTCGGCTATTTCAGCGCAGGCGGCGATATGGATATGTGCATCGCGCTGCGCACGGCGGTGGTTCAGGATCAAAAGCTGTATATTCAGGCCGGTGGCGGCGTGGTGTTCGACAGCGACCCCGAGGCCGAATACCAAGAGACCGTTCATAAATCCAACGCAATCCGCCGCGCCGCAGCCGATGCGGGCCGCTTTGGCAACGGGGGCAACGGCTGATCATGGCGCCGCGCGGCGTTTTTGAAATCGGTGGCTGTGTGATTGCGCCGGGCACGGTCGAAACGGTGCATCTGCCGGTGTCCACCTTGCCAGATCACACGCCGGTCAACCTGTCGGTGCAGGTTCACCACGGCAAGCGCCCCGGCCCGACAATGTTCGTCAGCGCCGCCGTCCACGGCGACGAGGTCATCGGCGTCGAAATCCTGCGCCGCTTGCTGCGGGCGCCGCAACTTGCCGCCCTGCGCGGCACGCTTTTGGCCATACCCATCGTCAACAGTTTTGGCTTTTTGTCGCGCTCGCGCTATCTGCCGGATCGGCGGGATTTGAACCGGTGCTTTCCCGGCCATCCCTCGGGATCACTGGGGGCGCGGCTGGCCGATATCTTTCTGCAAGAGGTTGTTCTGCGGTGTGCCTTTGGCATTGATCTGCATTCGGCTGCCATTCACCGCACCAACTTGCCGCAAATCCGGGTTTCGGCCAAGGATCCCGACACCCGCGAGATGGCGATGGCGTTTGGCGCGCCGGTTGTGCTGACCTCGCCGCTGCGCGAAGGATCGCTGCGCGCCGAGGCCGCCGCGCGCGGTACGCCTGTGTTGCTGTATGAAGCCGGCGAAGGGCTGCGGTTTGATGAATTGGCGGTTCGGGCCGGGGTGGCCGGTATTTTGCGGGTCATGCGCGCCAAGGGCATGTTGCCGGCCAAGGGCATCGCCCGGCCCAAGGCGCCGCCCCATCTGTGCCAATCCTCGCAATGGTTACGGGCCCCGGCCGGCGGGTTGCTGCGCACCTTTCGGGCCGAAGGCGAAATCGTCGAAACCGGGGATCTTCTGGCCACGGTCTCGGACCCGTTCGGCGGTGTGGAAACCGATTTGATGGCACCCAGCCCCGGCATATTGATCGGCCGCGCCATTTTGCCGGTGGTCAACGAAGGCGATGCAATCTTTCATCTGGCCCGCCTTAGCCCAAGCGCAACCGGCAGCGCCGTTGACACCATCGTTGCCCAGCTTGAGGCCGATCCGCTGTTTGACGAAGACGAAATCATTTAACCCATCGACCTTGCCGGCGGATCATTCCTGGGCGCCAAGACGATCCTGCAACAGCGCCGACACCGGGGCCAGGGCCACCCGTTCGACTTGGGTTTGCAGCCCCCAGATCAGCAAGGCCGTGATGGTATCAGACCGCAAACGGCCCAGAACGATAACCCCATCATGCCGCGCGGCCTTTTGTGCCGCTTCGTCCAGGGTGCGCCGGATCGCATTGGGGGTTTCGTCATTCTTGTCGAAATCCTTGAACACCGACGCGATCGCCGCCTGATCGCCTGAAAAGTCCGGGCCAAGGGCCCCGCCGATCAACGCCCGGCCGGAAATGGCCGCCAAAGTGGCCAGTTGCGGCACATGGGCGGCACTGGCGCGCAGGCCGGGATCCAGAATGGCCACCGCTTCGGGCACGGCGCCCAACGCCTGGGCCATGCGGGCCTTGGCGTCGCCATTCAAATCGCCAAGCGCCACCACCTCATAGCCTTCGGCGCGGTGCCGTGCCATCCGACGGGACGCATCCGGCAGGCGCACATCCACCGCCACAGTCAACGGATACCGGAAACTGCGCAGGGCCGTCATCCCAATCGGCACATCCGACAAATCCTTGCCGTCATCAATCAACACAATCGACATCAGCGGCTTGCCGTTTGGATTGTCGAACGCCTGGGCGAAATCCTTGATCGCCCCGGTTTCGGGCATCACGCGCGGCGGCGCAACCGGCTGCACCACGGCTTGGGCGCTTTGCGGCTTGGGGGCCGTCCCCGACGGTTGGGGCAGCGCATCGCCGGGTGCGGGCGCAAGGGCTGTGCCATCGCCCTGTGGCGCCGGTGTGGTTGATACGGGGGCGGTTGATACAGGTGCGGTTGATGCAGGGGCCGTTGACGTTTGCGCCTGCACCGGCGCGGCGCTTTGCACCGACGGGCTGGGGCTGGGCGCGGGTTGCTCTGGTGGCATTTCTGCGGGGGATTGTGCCACAGTTTCTGTGGGGTCTTTGGCGGGGTCTTCGGCGGGGGCCCTGCCCAAAACCGGCGCCGTTTGCATGACCACAGCGCCAGGTGCCAAGGTGTTTGGCACATTGGGGGCAACCGGTTGCGCCGGCGCGCCGGGGGTGGTGGACCGGCCTGCCGCCAAGCCCAGACCCGGCGCCAACGCGGGGCTCGCGTCGATCTTGGGGGCCTGCAACACCGGACGCGCCAAAACGGCGCCGCGATCGCCCGCGTTATCGCCCGTTTGTGGCAAACCGCCCGGTTGCGCAGGCGCCACAGGTTGCTGAGCGGCAGGTCGCGGCGATCCGGGCTGCGCAGCCCCTTGCGGAGCGTTTGTAATCGGGGTCTCTGCAACCGGGGCATTCGCCGCAGGCCGATCTGTTGCCGCCGGCGCACTTTGCCGCATCTGCATATCCCACACCGACACTGCGCCCAACGCCACAACGCCCAGCGCCCCGCCCCAGATTACTCCGCTCAGAAAGCCTTTTGCCACCGACCACGTCCTTCTAAATTGCACGAGGGGGAATTTTCCTGCCCATTTTCGCTATTTGCGCAAAGATCACGCCCCGAGGCAACCCTCCTGCCTCTTGACCCTTGGGCACAAGCCTGAACAAGTAGGCGCACCAAGAAATCACCACCCTATGGGATCCTGCTGATCATGCTGCTTTTGATCGATAACTACGACAGCTTCACCTATAATCTGGTGCATTACCTTGGCGATCTGGGCGCAGAGGTCGTGATTCACCGCAATGACGCGCTGAGCGTTCAGGACGCCATCGCCCTGAACCCTGCGGGGATCGTCCTGTCGCCCGGCCCCTGCGACCCCGATCAGGCCGGTATCTGCCTGGCGCTGACACAGGCCGCTGCCCAGGCGCGTATTCCGTTGTTGGGGGTTTGCCTTGGCCATCAAACCATCGGCCAAGCCTTTGGCGGCAAGGTCGTGCGGGCCGATGACATCGTGCACGGCAAGATGGGTGACATCCATCACAAAGGCGACGGGGTTTTCAGCGGTCTGCCATCGCCCTTTGCAGCCACGCGATATCATTCGCTGATCGTTGACCGCGCAACCCTGCCCGATGCGTTGACCGTAACCGCGCAATTGGCCGATGGCACCATCATGGGGCTGGCCCATCGCGATCTGCCGATCAACGGGGTTCAGTTCCACCCCGAGTCGATCAGATCCGAACACGGCCATGCCCTGTTGCAAAACTTTCTTGACCAGATGAAGGCCCCCGCATGAGCGAAGCGCTAAAGCCCCTGATCGACGCGGCGGCCAATCGGCCGCTGACCCGCCCCGAAGCCGCCGAGGCCTTCACCATCCTGTTCGACGGCGAGGCAACGCCAAGCCAGATCGGCGGCTTTTTGATGGCCCTGCGCACCCGCGGCGAAACCGTCGATGAATACGCCGCTGCGGCCAAGGTGATGCGCGACAAATGCAACGCGGTGCAGGCCCCCGCCGGCGCCATGGACATTGTCGGAACCGGCGGCGACGGCAAGGGCACGCTGAATATCTCGACGGCGACGGCCTTTGTGGTGGCCGGCGCCGGTGTGCCCGTGGCCAAACACGGCAACCGCAACCTAAGTTCAAAATCCGGGGCGGCGGATGCGCTGGGGCAAATGGGCATCAAGGTGATGGTCGGGCCCAAAGTGGTCGAGGCGGCGCTGCGCGAGGCCGGCATCGGGTTCATGATGGCGCCCATGCACCACCCGGCGATTGCCCATGTCATGCCCACCCGCGCCGAGCTGGGGACCAGAACGATCTTTAACATCCTTGGCCCCCTGACCAATCCTGCCGGCGTCAAGCGCCAGCTGACCGGCGCCTTTTCCCGTGCATTGATTCGCCCCATGGCCGAAACCCTTGGGGCGCTTGGTTCAGAAAAGGCGTGGCTGGTTCATGGCTCGGACGGCACGGACGAGCTGACCATCACCGGGATCAGCTGGATCAGCGCGCTGGACCCGTCGGGCGCTGTGACCGATTTTGAATTGCACCCAGAAGACGCCGGCCTGCCCCTGCACCCGTTCGAGGCGATAATCGGCGGCACACCCGAAGAAAACGCCCGCGATTTCAACGCGCTATTGGATGGAACGCCATCAGCTTATCGCGATGCGGTGCTGCTCAATGCCGCCGCCGCTTTGGTGGTGGCCGACGCGGCCAGCGATCTTAAGCAAGGTGTCGAAATGGCGCGGCATTCCATCGACAGCGGCGCCGCACGGGACAAACTGCGGCGTGTGGCGCAAATCACCCAACAACACGGCGCCCCCCGCCCGGAGAGCAAATGACACAGACCATTCTTGATCAGATCAAAGCCTATAAGCTTGAGGAAATCGCCGCCGACAAGGCCAGCATATCGCGCGCCGACCAAGAGGCCGCAGCCCGCGCGGCACCGCCCGTGCGCCCCTTTGCTGAGCGCCTGTTTCAGGCGTCAAAGGCCGGGTATGGGCTGATCGCCGAGATCAAAAAAGCCAGCCCGTCCAAGGGCCTGATCCGGGCCGATTTCGATCCGGCGGC
Organism: uncultured Sulfitobacter sp.; assembly: GCA_937138475.1. Classification (GTDB taxonomy): domain Bacteria; phylum Pseudomonadota; class Alphaproteobacteria; order Rhodobacterales; family Rhodobacteraceae; genus CAKZPD01. Next base: position 52,258 of record CAKZPD010000004.1, read on the forward strand.
CTTGGCTGCGGCCTATGCGGCGGGCGGGGCCACCTGCCTGTCAGTGCTGACAGACACGCCCAGCTTTCAGGGCGCAAAGGAATATCTTGTGGCGGCGCGGGCGGCATGTGATCTGCCGGTGCTGCGCAAGGATTTCATGTATGACACCTATCAGGTGGCGCAGGCCCGCGCGCTGGGGGCGGATTGCATCTTGATCATCATGGCCTCGGTGTCCGACGCCCAAGCACAAGAGCTGGAGGACGCCGCCCAAAGCTGGGGAATGGATGCGCTGATCGAAGTGCATGACGCCGACGAACTTGAGCGCGCAAAACAACTGAAAAGCCGCATGATCGGGGTCAATAACCGCAACCTCAAGACCTTTGAAACCACGTTGGACACCACGCGCGTGCTGTCGAAAAATATTCCTGCGGATCGTTTGATCGTATCTGAATCGGGGCTGAACACGCCGCAGGATCTGGCCGATATGGCCGCCTATGGCGCGCGGATTTTCCTGATCGGCGAAAGCCTGATGCGTCAGGCCGATGTAACCGCCGCAACCCGCAGCCTGCTGGCCCATCCCGCGACCGCCGGGGGGATGTAGCATGGCGCTGACCCATTTTGACGGCAAGGGCGATGCCCATATGGTCGATGTCTCAGACAAGGCCGACACAGCGCGGGTGGCCTCGGCCCGGTGCTGGATCAAAATGCAGCCCGAAACCTTTCAGATCATCACCGATGGCCAGGCCCAAAAGGGCGATGTTCTGGGTGTCGCACGGCTGGCCGGAATCATGGCGGCCAAACGCACGGCAGATTTGATCCCGCTGTGTCATCCCCTGCCCATCACCAAGGTCGCGGTTGATTTGGTCCCTGATCCGGCTTTGCCGGGTATTACCATCACCGCCACCGTCAAGACCACCGGCAAGACCGGCGTCGAAATGGAGGCATTGACCGCCGCATCGACGGCGGCGCTGACGGTTTATGACATGTCAAAGGCGGTGGATAAGGGCATGGAAATTGGCGGGCTGAAGGTGATCCTAAAGGATGGTGGCAAATCCGGCCGCTTTGAGGCGGAATGATCTCGGTTGAACAAGCGCTTGCGGCGCTGTTTGATCTGGTTGAACCGCTGGGTGTTGAAACGGTGGACCTGCGGGCTGCCAATGGCCGGGTGCTGGCCAAAGACGCGGTCGCTGCGCGCGCGCAGCCGCCGTTCGCGGCCTCGTCCATGGATGGCTATGCCCTGCGTCTGGCCGAACTGGAACCAGACGCCATGTTCAAGGTCATTGGCGAATCTGCCGCCGGTCGGGGATATCTGGGACAGGTGGGACCGGGCCAGACCGTTCGCATCTTTACCGGCGCCCCGGTGCCCGACGGCGCCGATGTGGTGGTGATTCAGGAACAGGTGACGCGGCGCGGCAATCTGATCACCCTGAACCATGGCGTTGATCGCAAAAGCAATATCCGCCCGATGGGCGCCGATTTCAAACCATCCGATCGGTTGCAGGCCCCGCGCCGCCTGGGGCCCACCGATCTGGCCCTGATGGCTGCGATGAACGTCGATCAATGCCAGGTCTACCAAGCGCCGGAAATCGCAATTCTGGCAACCGGGGATGAATTGGTGATGCCGGGGGGCACGCCCGGCCCGGATCAGATCATTGCCTCGAACGGGTTCGGCCTTGCCGCGATGTTGGAAAACCTTGGCGCCAAGACCCGCCTGTTGCCCATCGCCCAAGACACGGCGCCATCGCTGCGCGCCGCGATTGATCTGGCCCAAGGCGCTGATCTGCTGGTGACAATTGGCGGCGCTTCGGTGGGGGATCATGATCTGGTGGCCCAGGTGGCAGCAGACATGGGCCTGGCGCAATCGTTTTACAAGGTGGCGATGCGGCCTGGAAAACCCCTGATGGCCGGGCGCCTTGGGGCGATGCCGATGATTGGCCTGCCGGGAAATCCGGTGTCTGCCATGGTCTGTGGCTGGGTGTTCTTGGCCCCAATGGTGCGCGCCATGCAGGGGCTTGGCTTTGCTGCCGCGCCGCGCCGCCAAGCCCGCCTTGACCGCCCCCTGCCCGCCAACGGCCCGCGCGCCCATTACATGCGCGCCAAACGAACAGAGACAGGCATCGCCGGGTTTGACAACCAAGACAGCGCGCTTTTGACGGTGCTGGCCCAGGCGAACGCGTTGTTGATCCGCCCGCCCCATGACCCCGCGCGCGATATCGGCGACACGGTCGAATATATTCCGCTGTCAAACGCGCCATAGTCAGCCGATGGGCAACCGGCGGGCAACTGGTTGACACAAAACAGGAACATCCGTAGAACAAAGCAACGATATCTGACAGGGGGCGGCAAATGCTCACGAAAAAACAACTTGATCTGTTGCAGTTCATTCACAAGCGCGTTCAGCGTGACGGGGTTCCGCCCAGCTTTGATGAGATGAAGGAAGCCCTTGATTTACGGTCGAAATCGGGGATTCACCGTCTGATCACTGCGTTGGAAGAACGCGGGTTCATCCGCCGGCTGGCCCATCGCGCCCGCGCCATCGAAGTTGTGAAATTGCCCGAGGCAATCACCCAAGGCAGCAAACCAACGTTCACCCCAAAGGTGATCCAAGGCACCAAGCCCCAGGCCGACCCACCGCGCGGCGCCATGCCTGTTTCGGCGCTGCACGCCATAGAGCTGCCGGTGATGGGGCGTATCGCCGCCGGCGTCCCGATCGAGGCCATTAGCCAAAGATCGCATTCCGTTGCCGTGCCGGGGCAAATGATCAGCGGACAGGGCGATCACTATGCGCTTGAGGTCAAAGGCGATTCGATGATCGACGCCGGGATCAACAATGGCGATGTGGTGGTGATCCGCGAAACCAATGTTGCCGATAATGGCGATATCGTTGTCGCCCTGGTCGAGGACCAAGAAGCCACGCTGAAACGCTATTTGCGCAATGGCAACACCATCGCGCTTGAGGCGGCAAACCCGGCCTATGAAACGCGCATCTATACCGAAGACAAGGTCAAGGTGCAGGGGCGTCTGGTTGGGCTGATCCGCACCTATTGATCTGGGTCTGGCCAGTTGCTCCACAGACGGGTGCCCGTGACCTGCCGGGCAGATAAAACCCGCAGCCCCTCTGGCGCGGGAAAAAGCGCCAAGGCGCCGCTGTGGCGCAGGCGCGCCGGGTCAAATACCTCGCAGCCATCAAAGGCCCGTTCGGCCTTGACCGACAGCACCAATATCTCGGTCGCGTGACAGGCTACCAAGGCCCGCTGGGCCCGTTTTCCCGCCAGATGCCGCAGGCTGAGCCCGGTATCGCCAAGCGGCATCGCCGTGCTGTGCCAACGGGCGGCGGCGGTGGGTTGGTCCACCGGGTCGCCATCGTTTTCCAACCAGCTTTTGGCGGCAAAACCGCCGCCGCGTTTACGGCTGAGGGCGCGGCCCTGCGGGGTCATGACCCCGGCGATAACCCCGTTGGGGGCGATCAGCGCCAGCGGGCGCGGCGATCCGGCCCACAGACCCAGGGCCGCCACCATCACCGCCACGCCGGCCCAACGCCCGCGCCCTTGCCACAAGATCACCACCAAGGCCCCAACCGCCAGCATTGGCAGCACCGCCGGCATCGGCGCGGCGATAAAACTGCGGGCACCGTCCAGCCCGGCGACAAACCCCGCGACCGACAATATCCAACGCAGACCCAGCCCCATAAGCCACAGCCCGATCCAATCCAGCCCAAAGGGCGCCAGGATCAGGGCCAGAACCGCGGCCGGTATGACCAATACCCCCATCAGCGGCACCGAGGCGAAATTGGCAATCAGCCCATAGGACGACAAGGTATTGAAATGGGCCGCCCCAACAGGCGCCGTGGCAATGCCGGCAATCGCCGATGACGACAGCACGGCCAGCACCGCCAAAACCCCTTTGGGCAAGGGCAGCCGCCGCCCGCGCGTTGCGCCATAGACCGCCACCAACCCGGTGGTGGCGGCAAAGGACATCTGAAACCCCGGCCCCAGCAGCGATTCAGGTTGCAAAACCAGAACCGCCGTTGCCGCCATCGCCACCGACCGCAGGCTGATCGCACGGCGCCCCAGAAACACCGCAATCAACGCCGCCGCCGCCATGATAAAGGCGCGCTGGGTCGCGACATTCCCCCCCGACAACGCCAGATACACCGCCCCCGCCAACAGCGCCGCCAGCGCCGCAACCTTGCGCGCATCCACCCTAAGCGCCACGGGCGGCACCAGCGCCACCAGGATGCGGATCGCCGCAAAGACAAATCCGCACAGCAACCCCATATGCAGCCCCGAAATCGCCAGCAAATGGGCGGTGTTGCTGGCCCGCAAATCTTGCAAAGCCTGCTGGCTGATGGCGCTGCGGTCTCCGGTTGTGACGGCGGCGGCAAAACCGCCTGTATCCCCCGGCAGCACCGCCTGTATCCGCCCCGAGGCCGCCATTCGCAGGCGAAACACCAGTAATTCCCAACTGTCGCGGGGCGGCGGCGCAAGGCTGAGCAACGGCACCCGGTTATAGCCCACGGCCCCCAGGCGCAAAAACCAGGCGTGACGCTGAAAATCAAAACCACGCGGTTCGGTCGGGCCGTTCGGGCCGGACAGATGCGCCGTGGTCATGACCCGCATCCCCGGCAAGGGCGTGACGCTTAGGCCCGTGGTATCGTGCAATGAAATGCGCACCTTGTGCGGCGTGCGTGCAGGGGCCGTACGCGCCAGGATCACCCGGTCAAGGGTCACACGCATGGCATCGCTGCTGCTGCGGTCAATGGCCACCACGCGCCCCTCAAGCGGGCCATAATACCGCCAGCTAAGCACCGGTGCCGCAACGCTGTGGCTGCGGGCGCCGGCCAGCAAAAACCCGATCAACACCACCATCACCGCCGACGCAAGCGGCGACAGACCCGGCCGCAACCTGCGCACCAACAGCGCGCACAACAGCACGCCCAACGCCGCCCCGGCGAAATGCGCGCGCCCTGGTTCAAAGCTCAGCGAGAAAAACCCCCCGACCCCGCAGGCCAGGAACACCGGCACCCACCCGTAAAGGTGGCCGCGCTGACAAAGCAGGGCATCTTCCAGCAGCGTCAATGCGCGCATCCTTGCCCCCGTTCGCAGCACTGGATAGAGAGAAGCCAAGATTATCGCCCTCATCGTTACTGAAAGGTAAATGCCGCCCATGTCCGCACCTGTCGTCACCCGATTTGCCCCATCGCCTACGGGATATCTGCACATTGGCGGCGCGCGCACCGCTCTGTTTAACTGGCTTTATGCGCGCGGGCGCGGCGGCAAATTTTTGTTGCGGATCGAAGACACCGACCGGGCCCGCTCTACCCCCGAGGCAACGGCGGCGATCTTGCAAGGCATGCAATGGCTGGGCCTTGACCACGACGGCGACATCATCAGCCAATTCGACAATGCCGCGCGCCACGCCGAGGTCGCGCACCAACTGTTGGCTGCGGGCAAGGCGTATAAGTGCTTTGCCACACAGGACGAAATCAGCGCCTTCCGCGAAGCCGCCCGCGCCGCAGGGCAAAGCACCTTGTTCCAATCGCCATGGCGCGATGCCCCCACAACCAGCCACCCCGAGGCCCCCTACGTTGTGCGCATCAAAGCCCCGCAAAACGGCAGCACGGTGATCCGCGATCAGGTGCAGGGCGATGTGACCATCCGCAACGATCAGCTTGATGACATGGTTTTGCTGCGGTCTGATGGCACGCCGGTCTATATGCTGGCAGTGGTGGTTGATGACCACGATATGGGGGTGACCCATGTCATTCGCGGCGACGACCATCTGAACAACGCCGCGCGACAAATGATGATCTATGAGGCGATGGGCTGGCAGGTGCCGGTCTGGGCGCATATCCCGCTGATCCACGGGCCCGATGGCAAGAAACTGTCAAAACGCCACGGGGCGCTGGGGGCGCAGGAATATCAGGCGATGGGCTTTCCCGCCGCAGGGATGCGCAACTATCTGGCGCGTCTGGGCTGGAGCCACGGAGATGACGAATTTTTCAGCGATGCCCAGGCCCGCGACTGGTTCGATCTGGGCGGGATCGGCAAAAGCCCGGCGCGGTTTGATCTGAAAAAACTGGAAAACCTAAGCGGCCAGCACATCGCCGTCTCGGATGACGCTGCATTGCGGCAAGAAACCGAGGCCTATCTGGCCGCTGCCGGCCTACCGGCCCTGAGCCCCGCACAATCGGCGGCCTTTGAACGGGCGGTCCATTGCACCAAGGAACGGGCCAAAACCTTGCCTGAACTTGTTGAAAAAACGCATTTTGCCCTGATTTCACGCCCGGTGGAGATGGACGAAAAAGCACAGAAGAACCTAAATTCGGTATCCCATGGTATGCTGAATGAATTGACGCCGCAGCTGCAAAATGCTAGCTGGACCAGAGATACCCTAGAGGACGTCCTAAATCGCTTTGCAGAAAGCCAGGGGACGAAGTTCGGTAAACTGGCAGGGCCGCTGCGCGCAGCCCTCGCTGGGCGCGCTGTAACCCCTTCGGTTTTCGATATGATGCTGGTGCTGGGCCAAGAAGAATCACTGGCCCGCCTTGCCGATGCCGCCGAGCGGCTGAAAGCGGCCTGAACCCTCAGGCGGAAAATTGGTCAAGGCGGGGGCCTTGACGACGCAGCAGGAAAGCCTGTGGCGTGGATGACAGGAAGGAAATAAAATGGCCGAACATACGAAATCTGCGAAATTGACGATTGATGGCAAAGATTATGAATTGCCGATCTTCTCGCCCTCAGCCGGACCTGACGTTATCGACATTCGCAAGCTTTATGCGCAAGCGGGCGTATTCACTTATGACCCCGGCTTTACCTCGACCGCGGCATGCGACAGCACCATCACCTTTATCGACGGCGACAAGGGCGAATTGCTGCATCGCGGCTATTCCATCGACGAGCTGGCGTCCAAATCGCATTATCTTGAGGTCTGTTATCTGCTGCTTTATGGTGAGCTGCCCTCGCCTGCGCAGCTTGAGGATTTCGAATCCCGTGTGACCAATCACACGATGATCCACGAGCAAATGATCAACTTTTTCCGTGGCTTCCGCCGCGATGCGCACCCGATGGCGGTTATGGTTGGCGTTGTGGGTGCCATGTCGGCATTTTACCACGACAGCACCGATATCAATGATCCATGGCAGCGCGAAGTCGCGTCGATCCGCCTGATCGCCAAAATGCCGACGGTGGCGGCAATGGCCTATAAATATTCAGTCGGGCAGCCTTTTGTGTATCCCCGCAACGAGCTGGACTATGCCTCGAATTTCCTGCGCATGTGTTTTGCTGTGCCCGCCGAGGATTACGAGGTTAACCCGATCTTGTCCCGCGCCATGGACCGGATCTTTACCCTGCACGCCGATCACGAGCAAAATGCCTCGACGTCGACGGTGCGCCTTGCCTCGTCATCCAGCGCCAACCCCTTTGCCTGTATCGCGGCGGGCATTGCCTGCCTGTGGGGGCCAGCCCATGGCGGCGCCAATCAGGCCTGCCTTGAGATGCTGAATGAAATCGGCACGCCTGACCGCATTCCCGAATTCATCGCCCGCGCCAAAGATAAAAACGACCCTTTCCGTCTGATGGGCTTTGGCCACCGGGTTTATAAGAACTTTGATCCCCGTGCGACGGTGATGAAGGAATCGGCCGACGAGGTGCTTGAGCTTCTGGGTGTGGAAAACAACCCGATCTTGCAGGTGGCAAAAGAGCTTGAGGCCGCCGCCCTGGCCGACCCCTATTTCACCGAGAAAAAACTGTTTCCGAATGTCGATTTCTATTCGGGGATTATTCTTGAGGCCATGGGCTTTCCGACATCCATGTTCACCCCGATCTTTGCGGTTGCACGCACCGTCGGGTGGATTTCGCAATGGAAAGAGCAGATCAGCGATCCGCAGCTTAAGATTGGTCGCCCGCGCCAGCTGTATCAGGGCAGCACCCGGCGCCCCTATCAGGATATTGAAAACCGCTGAAACGCGGTGCGGGCACGGGGGTTTGACCTTGCCCGCACAGACCAGCGATGGCCCAGTGGGGCACTGTGGCGGGTGCCGGGCGGCCCCGCCTTTTTCTTGGTTGATCGGCGGCGCCACAAGGCGGGCGGCGCGCTGCGGCGGGCCGGCGGTATATGGATATTTAAGAACAAAAGAAGGCAGTGGGGTCAGTCTGAACCGCTGAGGCTGAGCGCCGGGGCCGCGGTGGATTTCAGGTCATCGGTTTGCAGCCCATGGGTGGGTTTGGACAGCCGGTTGCGCACCACCCAGATCAACCGGTCTTGGGCGCGGGTGATGGCAACATAGGCCAGGCGTTTCCACAGGGGTTGCCCGGCCTCGACCCGGCCCATGCGGGCGGCGGCATAAAGATCGGGCGCAAAGACCTGGACCGCATCCCATTGCGAGCCTTGCGCCTTGTGGATGGTCACGGCGGCGCCATGCAGGAAGGTGGCGCCCATGCGGGCGGCAAAGGGGATAAAGGGTTCCTCTTCGTCGGGCTTTTCGATCTTGACGATCGAGGCGGCGCTGACTTGCGGGTCTTCGGCGCCCATCACATGCAGGCGCGAAAACCCCGGTTTGCGGCCTTCGCCGAGATAGATGACCTGAGCGCCCTTGATCAGGCCGCGCGCCTCGAGATCGAGCCGCTTTTTGCGGTGTTTGAGCGGAAGCTCCAGCCCGTCACAGATCAATGGCTCGCCGGGGAGGAGGGCGGTTTCCGGGGCGCCGTGGACCTGCCGGAAGGCGTTGATCAGCCGGATGCGCGTGGCGTTGCGCCAGACCAGAACCGGGCTGCGGGCCATCAGATCGACCTCGACCCGCTGCCCCCAGACCACGCGCGGATCCTGGGCGGCGCGGCTTTGCACCATATGTTCAAAATCCTCGAAACCCAGTTGGGGGTCGGCCAGAGCATGGGCCAGATCCAGGATCGGGTTGTCGGCTTCTTGTCTGTGGATGCGGCTGAGCGACAGGACACTGGGGCTGGGCAGGCTGTCGAACACCATGGCGCCCGACTGATTGACCGGGGCCAGCTGGGCCGGATCGCCAAAGAGCAGCAGTGTTGGAAAGATTTCCTGCAAGTCATCGAATTGCTTTTGGTCCAGCATCGAGCTTTCGTCGACAAAGCCGATGTCCAGCGGGTCTTCGCGGCGCTTCCAGCCGGTGATAAAGTCCGATCCGCGCAGCCCTGCGGCGGCCAGAGCCCCCGGAATTGATTTGTTGTTTTCGTAGAACGCCGCCGCCCGATCCAGCGCCAGATCGGTCAGCCCGTCGATCTGCGGCCGGGTGCCATTGCCGGCCAGCCATTCGGCGATCCGCTCGTATTCGGGATCATAGACCGGGGTATACAATATGCGGTGGATGGTCGTGGCCGGGACGCCGCGCATCCGCAGCACCGAGGCGGCCTTGTTGGTCGGCGCCAAAATCGCCAGCGTTCGCTTGTCTTTGCGTTTGCGCGATTCATAATCGCCCGAAACAATTTCAACGCCGGCGGCGGCAAGCGCTTTGTAAAGTTCGGCCAGCAGCAGCGTCTTGCCCGAGCCGGCCTTGCCGATCACAGCCGCGACCGAAGCTTTGCCAGACCGGGGCGGGGTCAACAGCTGATCATCCAGATCAACCCCCACCCCGCGCAGCATTTGCGTTACGGCATCAAAGGCTTGCGCCTGATCATCAGAAAGGGTCATCACGGGCTGGGTCATGGCGCGACCCTACTTTGTCGCGCCGCGATGAACCAGCCAAAGCTTGCGTTTACCCCGCCTTGGCCAGCGCTTTTGGCGCACAGCTGCCAAAGGCCGGGTCAAAAGACTGATCGAACCACTGGCGCGACATTTGCGCGGAAATGCCCGATCGTTGGCCAACGCGGGCGTGGGCCTCGGGGGCAAAGGCCCAAAGCCCGACGGATATGCGCTCGCGGCCGTTGCCGGTGCTGCCCAGCACCTCGGGCGAGGCGCCAATCATCCGGTAAATCCGCGTCATCCGCGCATCAAACACCCCGACAAAATGACGAATGCCAAATCCGGTCATGATTTCGCCGCCGCCCAGCATCAGCGCGGCGGCGGTTTTGCTGGGCGCCGCCCTGTTCAGACAAAACCGCGTGCATTCCCAGATCAGGGGGCTTTTGATCTGGGCGCCGGTCAGATGGGCAAAATGATCGTTGACCATCACCCGCCCGGTGGTTGGCAAAAACCGCATAGAGCCGCCATGCCCCCCCTCGGGGGTTTCCCAGATCACATACAGCGGGTTCAGCGCGTCATATTCATCGCGTTCCTCGCCATTGAAATTCACCTGCACATCCCAACCCAACCGGGTTTTGAACTGATCGGCGCGGTCCTTGAACATCCCGCGCGCCAGCTTTGGGAATTGGGAAAGTTGGTCGGCATAAATATAACGCAGCATGGTTCGCCCCTTGTCCGTCTGTTGTGTCCGTGGATGGTTCAGGACCAGCAGTTAGCCAAAGAGCTGTTAACGATTTAGAACCGCGGCGCGCGGAAGCTGCGCGCGGTGGGGTAACGGACGCACGCGTTTCAGACCACAATCAACCCCCGGCTGATGGCGCGCGCAACGGCGTGAGTGGTGTTCAGCGCGCCCAATTTGAACCGGGCGCTTTCGATATAAACCCGCAGCGTGTGCTCTGAGATCGACAAGGTATTGGCCACCTGCGCCCGGCTGTATCCAATGGCCAAAAGCGTCATGGCATCAACCTCGCGGGGGGAGAGGGACTGCGCTTGTTCTGGGGCACGGTCGGTTTCGAACTCAAGCGCTTTTTGGTTGAAATAATGCCCGATCAAGATCAGATCGCGGCGATGTTCATTGGTCAGCGCGCTCCATTCTTCGTCAGAGCAGGTATGGTTGACGGTAAACAGTGCAAACTGACCGTTCGGGCCGCGAATAGGCACCGAAAACCCCTGATTTCCGACACCAAAGTTCATCGCATCGACCAGAAAAGCCCGCGCTGCTTTGCTCGACCAATCCAGCCGCTTCCAATCGACCGGATGGAAGCGTTGATAGCAACCGATCACGACAGGATCGACCCGCTGATAGTTTTGTTCGGTATAGTGTTGTGCCCATTCTATTGGATATGTCCCACAGCCATAGTGGTCTCCGGCGGAATCGACCCAGTGATAGATCATGTGATCGACATGATAGAGATCGCGCAGCATCACAATGGCGCTTTGCAGCCCGTCAAGCGTGTCCGCTTGCTCCAGCTCTTCGAGAATTGCCTCCACTTTCGAGTGTGTCACCATCAGGGCCGCCTTGAAGCTCCTCGTCGCGTGCGGAAATCTCGGCATGTGCTATGATGGCCGTGTCATTCAATTGCTCGGCCAGCGCCGGCAGCCCATTCGCGGCTGCAAAGGTCTTGAGGTCCGCAAGCACGTCTAAAATCCAGTCACTTTTCATATAGATTCACCTCTCAACTGTTAACGAACCATTAACACAACTATAACATGTAACCTTTGTTAAGGAATACTCGCGTTTTGATACTCCCCCGATATGGGGAGGGAACAAATTTCATCCCCTTCAAATCATTCGCCCTACCTTTCAAAAAAGCAAAACCCGCGAATCTTGGGCGATTCGCGGGTTGCCGGGTCAACCGACCGGTAATTCAGGGCGGATTAACGGCGCGCCTCAAGCACATCCTCAAGCGTGCGCAGCCCGGTGCGTGGCGCCTGAACCAGCACCGACATATTGCCCGGCTTGTGCTGATTGCGCATCATCTTCATATGCGCCTCGGGCAAATCGGCCCAGTCAAAGACCTCGGACATGCACGGATCAAGGCGGCGCTCAACCATCAGTTTGTTGGCCGCTGACGCCTGCTTGAGATGGGCAAAATGGCTGCCCTGAAGGCGCTTTTGGTGCATCCACATATAGCGCACGTCAAATGTCAGGTTGAACCCCGATGTGCCGGCGCAGATAACAACCATGCCGCCCTTTTTCACCACAAAGGTTGAAACAGGGAAGGTCGCCTCGCCCGGATGTTCGAACACCATATCGACATTGACGCCCTTGCCGGTGATGTCCCAGATCGCCTTGCCGAACTTGCGGGCCTCTTTGAACCATTCGGCGTATTCAGGTGTGTTGACGGTGGGCAGTTGCCCCCAGCAATTGAAATCCTTGCGGTTCAAGACCCCCTTGGCGCCCAGTCCCATCACGAAATCGCGCTTGCTCTCGTCCGAAATCACCCCGATGGCATTGGCCCCTGCGGTGTTGATCAACTGGATCGCATAGGAACCAAGGCCCCCAGACGCCCCCCAGACCAGCACATTCTGGCCCGGCTTCAGATCATGGGGTTCGTGGCCGAACAACATCCGATAGGCCGTCGCCAAAGTCAGGGTATAACAGGCGCTTTCTTCCCATGTCAGATGTTTGGGGCGCGGCATAAGCTGCTGCGATTGCACATTGGTGAACTGCGCAAATGATCCGTCAGGCGTTTCATAGCCCCAGATCCGCTGGCTGGCCGAATACATCGGGTCGCCGCCGTTGCATTCCTCGTCGTCGCCGTCATCTTGGTTGCAGTGAATGACAACTTCGTCGCCGACTTTCCACCGCTTGACCTTGTCGCCCACGGCCCAAACGATCCCGGACGCATCAGACCCGGCAATATGATAGGGCTGCTTGTGGCCATCAAACGGGCTGATTGGCACACCAAGACCGGCCCATACCCCATTATAGTTAACGCCCGCAGCCATCACCAGAACAAGCACCTCATTGCTGTCCAGTGTCGGCACATCGACCACCTCTTGCAGCATCGCCTTGTCCGGTTCGCCGTGGCGTTCGCGGCGGATGGCCCAGGCATACATTTGTTTCGGCACATGCCCCATCGGAGGCATCTCGCCGATCTCATACAGATCTTTTTCTGGCGCGTCATACGTTGCGATGCTTGTGTCCAGTGCCATCTTTGGCCTCCCCCTGTGCTTGGATCGTGCTGCTGCGCAGAATCGCAGCCCCTTGACCAAGGAGATATTGCCCCCAGCGCAACATTGCAACCCATGTGGGTTCATTTTTGTAATTTTATAACCCAGCAACCGCAGAAATTACTTTGCTTGCGCAGCATTTTCGATCAAATGCGCGATGGAGTTGCCATAGAAGCGAAACACATGCTCCATATTTCGGCACATGGCCCAGCCGCTTGCATCGCCTTCGATCAGGCGCTTCTTGGCCAATTGCGTCAGGGCGGCCCGCACCTCTTGCGCCGGATCGTCTGACAAAAGCGCCAGGCCGCAGCCGCGCATCGCCTGCACGCGCGCGATCAGGGTCGCTTCGCTTAGACGGCCCTCGGCTTTCAGGAAACATTGGGACAACAGCGGCACAACCAGCACCGGCATGGATTGGCCAATGCGATCCATCAAGGTGCTGGCCAGATCTTCGACCGGGCGTTCGGGTCCAAAGCTGCGCAAGGACAGCGGTGCGCCAAAGACCACCGCCGCGGTGCCAAACCGGCGATAGCGGCCGCGCAGCCATTGCCAAATCTTGCGAAAGACGAACCAGACCACCACGGAAATCCGCGCGCCGAACCGCCGGTCGCCGCGTTGATCGGCGGCGATCAGCACCGTGTCCTCAAGCACGCGGTCGTAATTGATTGCCACCGGCACGAACACCACATCGCGGCCACTGGCCGCATAGCTGTCAACCACATAGGTCAGCAGCCCCATCTTGGGCGCGCTGAGGCGGCCATTCAGGCTAAGGCCGCCTTCGGGGAAAATCGCCTGGGCCACCCCGCCTTCGGTTGCCATCTGCACATAACGCGCCAACACCCGACGATAGAGCGCCCCGCGCGACCGCCGGCGGATAAAATAGGCCCCCATCATTCGGATCAGCCGGCTAAGCGGCCAGACCCGCGCCCATTCCCCCACCGCATAAGACAGCGCAGACGCCTGCGCCGCCAGATAGGTCACCACCACATAATCCATATTGCTGCGATGGTTCATGATAAACACAACGGTCGCATCCTTGGGAATGCTGTGCAGGATTTTCTGATTATCCGGCCCGGTGCGCAGCACATAAAGCGAATTGACCAACAGCCGCGCCAAACGGATGCCCAAACTGAAATAGGTAAAGGCGCTGAAACCCGGCACAATTTCCCGCGCATAAGATCGGGCCTTTTGAAAGGCTACGTTTTCGGGAACTTTGTTGGCCTTGGCATAGCGGACGATTTCTTTTGTGACCTCGGGATCATAGATCAGCCGTTGAATCATGTCATAGCGCCGCGCCAGCTTGAAGGGTTCGATCGGCCGGGCCAAACGGGTGTTCAGCCGCGCCACCGCCTTTTCCAGACGCCGCCGAAAAAACCACCGTACCGAGGGCAACAAAAAATGGCTGAGCGCGGTCACGGCCGCGAACAGAACGATCAGGACAAACAGCCAAAGAGGAAGCTCAACGATCTGAGTCATGGCGCGCCCTTGCAACGCCCGCCGTTAACGACAATACCTATTCGCATGGATGCCCCTATATGACTGCACACATATCCATTTCCGCCGGTTTTTCCGAAACCGAGCACGCTGAGATAGCACAGCTATACTGGGCGGCCTTCTCGGGCAAGCTGCACTATGTGCTGGGGCCGAAATCATCGGCCCTTGGGTTCATTTCAGATCAGCTTGACCCAGAGTTTTCGCTGGTGGCCCGTGATCTGACCGGTGCCATTTTGGGGGTTGCCGGTTTCAAGACCAAAGACGGATCGCTTGTGGGCGGTGAATTCTCGGATCTGGTGCGGGTTTATGGTTGGTGGTCGGCCCTCTGGCGCGCGGCCTTTCTGTTCCTGCTGGAACGTGAGCCCAGCGCCGATACCCTGCTGATGGACGGAATCTTTGTGACCGAAAAGGCCCGCGGCCGGGGTGTGGGCACCGCGCTCTTGGCCGCCATTTGCGACCACGCGGCGCAAAATGGTTTATCACGGGTGCGTCTGGACGTTATCGACAGCAATCCCCGCGCCAGGGCGCTTTATCTGCGCTGCGGCTTTGAACCGGTGGGCACCGAACACATTGGCCCGCTGTCGTGGGTTTTCGGCTTTCGCAGCAGCACAAAGATGCTGTTGACCCTGCCCCCGTCCCCGTGACGCGGCGCCCAATATGCCGCATTGCAGCGAATTGACATTGACATAAAATTCCATTTGTCTATCACAAAGCGCAATAAAGTTACCCAAGCGAGGACGCCAATGACCCAAGCTGCCAAAGACCGCCCCTGGCTGATCCGGACCTATGCCGGACATTCCACCGCCCAAGCATCCAACGCGCTGTATCGGTCCAATCTGGCAAAAGGTCAGACCGGGCTTTCGGTTGCCTTCGATTTGCCCACCCAGACCGGCTATGACAGCGACCACATTCTGGCGCGCGGCGAAGTCGGCAAAGTCGGCGTGCCGGTCTGCCATCTGGGCGATATGCGCGCGCTGTTCGATCAGATCCCGCTTGAGCAGATGAACACATCCATGACGATCAACGCCACGGCCCCATGGCTCTTGGCGCTGTATATCGCGGTGGCCGAGGAACAAGGCGCCGATGTCACCAAGCTGCAAGGCACGGTGCAAAACGATCTGATCAAGGAATACCTGTCGCGCGGCACCTATATCTGCCCCCCCGCCCCCAGCCTGCGGATGATCGCGGATGTGGCGGAATACTGTTATACCAACGTGCCCAAATGGAACCCGATGAACGTGTGTTCCTATCACCTGCAAGAGGCCGGCGCGACCCCCGAGCAAGAGCTGGCCTTTGCCCTGGCCACCGCAACGGCGGTGCTTGACGCGCTAAAACCTCGGGTGCCGGAAACAGATTTTCCTGCGCTTGTGGGGCGGATCTCATTTTTTGTGAATGCCGGCATCCGCTTTGTGACCGAGATGTGCAAGATGCGCGCCTTTGTCGATCTTTGGGATGAAATCTGCGCCGAACGCTATGGCGTAACAGATCCGAAATTCCGCCGCTTTCGCTATGGGGTTCAGGTCAATTCGCTGGGCCTGACCGAGCAACAACCCGAAAACAACGTCTATCGCATTCTGATCGAAATGCTGGCGGTGACCCTGTCGAAAAAGGCCCGCGCACGCGCGGTGCAGCTGCCCGCCTGGAACGAGGCCCTTGGCCTGCCGCGCCCCTGGGATCAGCAATGGTCGATGCGGATGCAACAGATCATGGCCTATGAAACCGATCTTTTGGAATATGACGATCTGTTCGATCACAACCCGGCGGTCGATGCCAAGGTTCAGGCGCTGAAAACCGGCGCGCGGGCCGAATTGGCCAATCTGGATGCCATGGGCGGCGCGATCTCTGCCATTGATTATATGAAGGGCCGCCTGGTCGAAAGCAATTCGGCGCGCCTGAACCGGATCGAAGCCGGCGAAACCGTGGTCGTTGGCGTCAACAAATGGACCAAAGGCGAGGCATCGCCGCTGATGACCGAAGATGGTGGCATCATGGTGGTCGATCCCGCCGTCGAAGCCGAACAGATCAACCGCCTGAGCGCTTGGAAAGACGGGCGCGACCCCCAGGCCGTAAAAGAAGCGCTCGCCGATTTGCGCCAGGCCGCCGCCGAAGGGCAAAATATCATGCCCGCGTCGATCGCCGCCGCCAAGGCAGGCGTCACGACCGGAGAATGGGCCGCACAGATGCGCAGTATCCATGGCGAATACCGTGGGCCAACCGGCGTATCCCCCGCACGGTCCAATCAAACCGAAGGGCTGGACGATCTGCGCGCCGATGTAGACCGGGTCAGCGACAAGCTGGGGCGGCGGCTCAAGTTCCTGATGGGCAAGCCAGGGCTTGACGGCCATTCAAACGGAGCCGAGCAGATCGCAGTAAGGGCGCGCGACTGCGGCATGGATATCGCCTATGAGGGGATTCGCCTGACCCCCGCCCAGATCGTCGACGCCGCCAAAACCCAAAGCGCCCATGTCGTCGGGCTGTCGATCCTGTCAGGGTCGCATATTCCGCTGGTCGAAGACCTGATGGGACAGATGCAAGCCGCAGGTCTTGGCGCCATCCCGGTGGTGGTCGGCGGCATTATCCCCGACGAGGACGCCAACCGCCTGCGCGCCATGGGTGTCGCGCGCGTCTATACCCCCAAGGATTTTGAGCTGAACACCATCATGAAGGATATCGTAACCCTTGCCGACCCCAAGGCCGTCGCCGCCGAGTAACCCCTTGCCCCGCGCCGATGGCTGATGCAAATTGGGTCGCACACCCAGGTAAGAAAGCCCCCAGATGACCGTCCACATAAGCGCCGCCCCCGGCCAGATCGCCGAAACCGTCCTGATGCCCGGCGATCCCTATCGCGCCAAATGGGCCGCTGAAACCTTTCTTGAAAACATTGAGCTGGTCAATGAAACCCGCGGGATGCTGGGCTTTACCGGCACCTGGAGGGGCCACCGTGTGACGATACAAGGCTCAGGCATGGGCATGCCGTCCCTGTCGATCTATGCCAATGAACTCATCCGCGACTATGGCGCCAAAACCTTGATCCGCATCGGCTCTTGCGGCGGTATGCAGCCCCATGTCGCCATCCGAGACGTCATCATCGCCATGACCGCCAGCACCCTGACCAGCCCCTCCAGCGGGATGTTCAAAGAGTTGAACTTTGCCCCCTGCGCCGATTGGTCCTTGCTCAGCGCTGCGGTCAAAGCCGCCAAGACCAAAGGCTGCACCACCCATGTGGGTGGGATCTATTCCTCGGATGTGTTTTACGCCGAACGCCCTGATCTCGATGAACAAATGGTCCGCCACGGCGTGCTGGCCGTGGAAATGGAAGCGGCCGAGCTTTATACTGTCGCCGTCCGTCACCAATGCCGCGCCCTCGCGGTGCTGACCGTCAGCGACCACCTGCAAACCGGCGAAGCCCTGCCCGCCAGCGCCCGCGAACAAAGCTTTGGCGATATGGTTGAAATCGCGCTCGAGGCTGCCTTCAGCTAGCGCCCCCTGCTTTCTTTTGTTTTCTAAATATCCCCGCCGGAGGCTCCCTCCCCCACCGCGCGCGCTGTCCGAACTTATGGCGCAATCCCGCGAGGCGCCAAGCTGCGCATCACACGTATCTGCCGCAGATCACTGTGTTTTGCGCAACGACAGGAGCCTCCGGCGGGGATATTTTTGAACAAAAGAATTAAGGGGATTGCTCAGCCTGGGCCGTGGCTTCGGTCATAGCTGTTGCTGGCTGGCGGCTGCCAGGCGTCAAGGGCGCCGGGCTTGGCGGCGAAGGTTTCGACCAGCAGCGGATGGCAGGCCGCAGCGTCGCTTGAGTGTTCAGCCGAGCAGTCGCCGCCGGGGCAGGCGCTCAGGCAACCCAACAGGTCAATTTCAGCAAAAAACTCGAGGTAATCGCCGGGCCGCACGGGCGAGGCTTTCATGAAATATTGGCCGGTATCGCGGGTAAAGCCTGTGCACATGAACACATTGAGCACATCGTGGACGAATGTTTCAGCCTGGTCCAAGGGCAGTTTCAGCTGGGCGGCCAGGGCCCGCGTCAGGTTGGAGTGGCAGCAGTGGTGATATTGACCGCCGGACAAGAGATTATGGGTATAGGGGTCGCAGCGCGTTCCAATCACATCATGTACCGAGCCGCCGAAATCGTCTATCCCATACCAGCCAAGCGTATCATGGGTGATGGTGGCCATGGGGCGCAGCGCCGGAAAGCTGCTCCACATGCGGTCGCCAGTGGTGATGTGGGTGCCATGCAGGGCGCGGGTTTTGCCTGAATAAAACCGTTCATTCAGATCATTGGCGTTCCACAGGTTCAGATCGCCCACTTGTGGCCCTTGGACCGAGGTGATGCGGAAAAAATGCCCCGCGGGCACGGTGAAACAGGCGGCATCACGGGCCGGGATCAGGGTCTCGCTTGTTTTGACAAGATCGGCGCGGGCCGCCGTCAGCAGCGCCATATCGGGTGCGGGCAGGGTCTCTACCGGATAGCAGATTACCGGAGCAATGGCCCGGCGGGCCTGGGCGTCATGGGGGGCGGTCATTGCAGGGCTCCTTGCTGTTGCTGTGGCAAGGTAGTCGCGCCCGGCGCCAAGCGAAAGGCCAAATTGGCCCGTAGCCCGGCCGCGCTGGGCCAGCCCCCCTGCCCTGATCAGACGGTCCGTTCAACCATTTTCTTTTTAATGTTGGCAATCGCTGCGGCCGGGTTCAGCCCCTTGGGGCAGGTCTTGGCGCAATTCATGATCGTGTGGCAACGATAGAGTTTGAACGGATCTTCCAGATCATCAAGCCGTTCGCCTGTGGCCTCGTCGCGGCTGTCAATGATCCAGCGATAGGCGTGCAGCAGCGCCGCTGGCCCAAGATACCGATCACCGTTCCACCAATAGCTGGGGCACGATGTTGAACAGCATGCGCACATCACGCATTCATAAAGCCCGTCCAGCTTTTCACGGTCTTCAACCGATTGCCGCCATTCCTTGGCCGGGCGGTTGGTTTTGGTTTCCAGCCAGGGCATGATCGACGCGTGTTGCGCATAGAAATGCGTCAGATCCGGAATCAGATCGCGCACCACCGGCATATGCGGCAGCGGATAGATTTTCACATCCCCCTTGATTTCATCCATGCCATAGATACAGGCCAGCGTGTTGATCCCGTCGATGTTCATCGCGCAGGATCCACAGATCCCCTCGCGGCACGAACGGCGGAAGGTCAGCGTCGGGTCGATCTCGTTCTTGATCTTGATCAGCGCGTCCAGGATCATTGGCCCACAGGTGTCCATATCGACAAAATATGTATCAACCGATGGGTTTTTCCCTTCATCCGGGCTCCAGCGATAGATGCTGAACTTGCGCAGATTGGTGGCGCCTTCGGGCTTGGGCCAGGTTTTGCCCTTTGTGATCCGCGAATTCTTGGGAAGCGTCAGTTGTACCATGGGATTAACCTCTCAGACAGAAGGCGCAGCGGGCACAGGCACCAGCGCGCTTAGAATTTCATCGACCTTGGCCGCCGCGACTTTTACCGACAGCTGGGCTTGGAAGGCCGTGTGGGCGGCCTCGGACAGGGCGCGGCGCGGCGCCGGATCTTGCAATAAATCAACGATGGCCCCGACCCAGCGATCGGGGTCATTGGTCACGATGCCGGTCTGCTGCGTAAAAAACAGCGCGTGATCGGCGGCATCGCTGCACACCACCGGCACTTTGGCATCCAGATAGCCAAGGATTTTGCCAAAGCTTTTGCCCTGGCTGAAGGGCGATTGGGTGATCAAGGGCGACAGGCCCACCGCGACATCACGCAGCGACAGCAGAAATTCGTCATAGGGCAGCGTGCCCAGCAGCTGAGTTTCGATGCCGCAGGCGCGCAGCCGGTCGACCCGCGACAGATCGCTGTCGGCGGCCAGGCCATAAAGGCGCAGGGTAAAGGGACCGGCCTTGGCCCGCACCTTGATCAGCACATCGGTGACAAAATCAAATTCATCGGGATAGGCATTGGGATCCGCTTGCGCCCAGGTCACAATGGGCCGGCGCGCCGCGTGATCGGGCCAGGGCCCGCTGGTTTGCGCACTGCCGGTCCAGACAATTGGCGCATTGGCGTTGAATTGCCTGGCCCAGGTCTGAATATATCGGCTGCCGCAGATCACGGCCTGGGCGGCACGGGCGGCATGGGCCATCGGGCCGGCCAGCGCCGGTGCCAGAAAATCTGCGTCATCGACATCCAGAACCAGCGGCAGGCCCGGATAATAATCGGCGCGATTCAAATCATGCCGGCATTTTTGCAGCACACAGATATCGGGACGAAACAGGCGGATTATCCGCCTGCGTTGGCGCAAATTGAGATGCTTGGGCACCACAAGGGTGCTCCAACCCATGCGGTCCATCTGCGCTGCGATGTTATAGGCGCGCAGCAGGCTTGACTGTTCGCGCCCGCCACTGGGGAAAAACATCACCCGCTTGCCGGCCTTGGGGGCCAGCGCCCGTGGATAAAGCGCCGCCTCACGCGCGGCACGCCCCAGGGCACTGCGCAAAGGACCCCGCAGCCCGATCATCCCTCGCCCCCTATGGTGCGGCCCGGCCCACAATGCAGCGATCCTGCCATGGTCGAACCATGACAGGCCAAAACCGCAAGAGGGGTCAGGGACACAGACATTGCGGATCAAAAGCTCCGAACTTTGGGGGCGATCTTGGCGGGGGCGATGCCGCCTTGGGCTTCGGTGGTCAACGGATCAAGGTGCACGCCGCGATAGTCAAGAACCGCCTTGTCATCAGCAAAACGCACCAAAGAATGCTTGCGCCAGTTTTCGTCATCGCGGTCTGGATAATCCTCGTGGGCGTGGGCGCCGCGGCTTTCCTTGCGGGCCTCGGCGGCGGTGATGGTTGCCACCGCGTTGGGAATAAGGTTGGCCAGCTCAAGCGTTTCCATCAGGTCCGAGTTCCACACCATGGAACGGTCGGTCACACCGATGTCGGACCACTTGGCCGCAACGGCCTCCATCTTTTCCTTGCCCTCGGCCAGGGTGTCATTGGCCCGGAAGACCGCCGCGTCTTTTTGCATGGTCTGCTGCATCTCAAGGCGCAGCTCGGCGGTGGGGGTGCCGCCCTTGGCATAGCGCACCGCGTCAAACCGGGTCAGCGCCGCTTCGACGGACTTGGGGTTCGGGGTTGGCACCGGGGCCTGTGCATCGACCACCTTGCCGGCGCGGATGGCCGCCGCGCGGCCAAAGACCACCAGATCGATCAAGGAATTCGATCCAAGCCGGTTCGCGCCGTGCACGGATGCACAGCCGGCCTCGCCCACGGCCATAAGGCCGGGCGCGATCCGGTCGGGATCATCGGCCGTTGGCGACAGCACCTCGCCCCAGTAATTGGTGGGAATGCCGCCCATGTTGTAATGCACGGTTGGCAGCACCGGAATGGGTTCCTTGTTCAGATTGACCCCGGCAAAGACCCGCGCCGATTCAGAAATCCCCGGCAAGCGCAGCGCAAGGGTTTCAGGCGGAAGGTGGTTCAGGTTCAGGTGAATGTGGTCACCGTTCGGACCAACGCCCCGGCCTTCGCGGATTTCCATGGTCATACAGCGCGACACATAATCGCGCGGCGCCAGATCCTTGTATTGCGGGGCATAGCGTTCCATGAACCGCTCGCCTTCGGAATTGGTCAGATAGCCGCCCTCGCCGCGGGCGCCTTCGGTGATCAGACAGCCTGCGCCGTAAATCCCGGTGGGGTGGAACTGCACGAACTCCATATCCTGAAGCGGCAGCCCCGCACGCGCCACCATACCGCCGCCGTCGCCGGTGCAGGTATGGGCCGATGTCGCGCTGAAATAGGCGCGGCCATATCCGCCCGTGGCCAGAACCACCATCTTGGCGGCAAACAGATGCAGCGTGCCATCATCCAGCTTCCAGCACAGCACCCCCTGGCAGGTGCCGTCGTCGCTCATGATCAGATCAATGGCGAAATATTCGATGTAAAATTCGGCGTTGTTCTTCAGGCTTTGCCCATAAAGCGTGTGCAAAATCGCGTGGCCGGTGCGATCGGCTGCGGCGCAGGTGCGCTGCACCGCCGGGCCTTCGCCAAATTCGGTGGTATGACCGCCAAAGGGGCGCTGATAAATTTTGCCCTCTTCGGTGCGCGAAAACGGCACGCCATAATGCTCCAGCTCGTAAACCGCCTTGGGGGCCTCGCGCGCCAGATATTCCATGGCATCTGTATCGCCCAACCAGTCCGACCCTTTGACCGTGTCATACATATGCCACTGCCAATGATCTGGTCCCATGTTGGACAGGGACGCGGCGATCCCGCCCTGCGCCGCCACCGTGTGCGACCGGGTTGGGAACACCTTGGTCACGCAGGCCGTGCGCAGCCCCTGTTCGGCCATGCCCAATGTCGCGCGCAGGCCCGCGCCGCCAGCCCCGACCACCACGACATCATATTCGTGGGTCTCATATTCATATGCTGCTGTCATGATACTTTTCCTTACCGCGCGCTCAGAGGGCAATTTTGACAAGGGCAAAAAGCCCGATGGCGATCAGTGTGAAGGCAAACGCCTTGACGGCGACCAAGCTTAACTTGCCGGCCACGCCGTGGATATAATCCTCGACCGCTTCATTGGCTTCGTGCATCAGATGCACCAGCCCAACCACCAGCATCAAGCCGGTTACAATGGCCGCGCAGGGATGGCTGAAATAGGCCAGAACTTCGGCCCGTGTGCCACCAAAGCCGGCCGCAAAGGTAAAGACAAACAGCGGCACCAATACCCCCATCACGATTGAGCGCACCAGCATTTGCCAGTGCTGATCTGTGCCGGTGCGGGCCGAACCAAGGCCCAAGGCGCGCTTGCGATCTGTCAGATAACGCATGGTGTTTTTCCTTATACCGCGATGAGAGTAACAATGGTCAGCAGCGTGGCGCCAACAAACATGCCCAGCCCCAGCTTTTCCGCCACGCGGACATCCAGGCAATAGCCCAAGTCCCAGACCACATGGCGCAACCGCCCCAGCGTGTGATACCAAAGCGCCCAGACGCCGCCGGTCATCACCACGTCACCGATCCAGCTGCGCAATACCCCATCGACAAGGGCAAAGGCGCTGTCCGAAGTGGCGGCGGCCAACAGCCAGCAAACGACCAAAAGCGCCAGCCCCAGAACCAATATGCCCGATATCCGCACCATGATGGACGAAAACGAGGTCATCTGAAGCCGGTAATATTGCCCCAGCATAAAAGGTGAGAGCGGGCGATTGCCCCGGTTCACATCGGCCATATCAGGTTCCTTTTGGTTTCTTGCTTTCTTTAATAACGCGCAAAAACGATCTGTCACCCGCCTGCGTGCCGTTTTCACCGCCTATCTTGGCGCATTTGACGAATAAGTCACAGAGGCGGCACTTTCGTGATCACAGCAATTTCCCTTGTGATCACGAAATACCCCGGCGACGGTCTTTTGGCGCATGACCCGCCCCCAGGGGCTGATTCCTTGCCGCCGGTCAAAGCGGCATCAACGCCCAGTAATCCAGATCCAGCAACACATGCGGCAGATATTTGCCATCCGCCCCGCGCAGGGTAAAGGGCGCCCCACCATTGGTGGCCACAAGGCGCAACCGGATCGCCCCGACACCCGGCGCGCGGGTTGGCGCCTTGTCAAGCACCTCGGACCAGGCCCGAACGGTTTGTCCGGCCAGGCACGGGTTGGCATGGGCACCGCCGTTCAGCCCGACGATCATCTGCGCATTGGCCAACCCGTTGAACGACAAGGCCCGCGCCATCGAAATCACATGCCCGCCATAGATCAGCCGCGTGCCGTCGGGCCTGGCGCTGGTGTCGAAATGCACCTTGGCTGTGTTCTGCCACAGGCGCGTGGCCATCATGTGCTCGGCCTCTTCGATCGTCACCCCATCCACATGGTCGATTTGCTCGCCGATTTCATAATCCCCCCACCGATGATCTTCACCCGCCAATCCAAAGTCATATGCGCTAAAATCCAGACCCTTGGGGATGATCAGATCGGCAGGGTCGATGACCGGGGCAAGATCGGGAACCACCGTTTCGGGGGCCGGGGCATCCGGGTCAGCCTTGCGCACCATGACCCAGCGCACATAGTCCAACACCGCGACGTCATCTTGGTTAAAGCCACGGGTCCGCACATAAACCACGCCGGTTTTTCCGTTCGAATTTTGCTTGAGGCCAATAACCTCTGAACTGCTGCGCAGGGTGTCACCGGGATAGACCGGCGCCAGCCAGCGCCCCTGGGCATAGCCCAGATTGGCCACGGCGTTCAGCGATACATCCGGCACGGTCTTGCCAAACACCACATGAAACGCCGCCAGATCATCCATCGGGCTTTGCGGCAGGCCGCAGCCCTGGGCAAAGGTGTCGGCCGAATAGAGCGCGTGGCGCGCCGGATAAAGGGCGTGATAGGCGGCGCGCTCGCCGCTGCCGATGGTGCGCGGCACCGCGTGGTTGATCACCTGCCCGACGTGATAATCTTCGAAAAAGCGGCCTGCGTTGGTTTTGACCATTCAATGCGCCCCCAGCTTGGTTTCCGGTGTATAGGTGCCGTCGACCTCTTTTATGACCGCCTGCCCACAACGCATCACCCCGCTTTGATGGTCAAAGGTCTGGGTTGGGCTTCCATACAGCTCCCACCCTTTGTTCAGCGCATCGGTCACTTTGTGACAAAAGGCGGATGTGTCCTCTTCCGAGAGGAAACGATACAGCTTCATGATTTGGCTCCGCTGGTTATGTGGGGAAAGGCGAAACGCCAAGCCACAGGTGAAGGCCCGTGATCAGCCCGTACAAGACCAATGTGATCACAGCAAGCCGCAGATAGGTGGCCCGCCCGGCGTGTGCCGGCGCGACCCAACCCGTAACGGCGCGGTTGATCAAGATCACCTCGCCCACAGCCCAGCCCATCAGCCCACCAAACAGCAGAACCGATGCCAGATCGCCATTGACCAGCAAATGCGCCAATGCCCAAATCTTGACCGCCAGCAGCTGTGGGTGGCGGGTTTTATAGGCCGGCCATGCCTTGGCATCCTTGGCCATCGACGATCCGAAAACCCAAAGCGCCAGCAGCATCAGCGCGTTGTTCAAATGTATGGCAAAGGACGGCAACGCCCATAAAACCACCACATCGGCCGCACGATAGCCCAGAACCATCATCACCAACCCCGCGCTGATGATCAGCGCCATCAGCCCGCGCCCGCTTGGCCCCATGGCTTGGCGCCGTTCGGGCATGATCCGGGTGAAATAATGTCCGCCAATCCACAAGATCAGGCCGATTATCAAAAACGTCATGAGATTACTCCGCGTTGAGGGCTTCTATGGCTTGCATCTTTGCCAGAGTTTCCCGTGCCGTGGCAACGTGAAGATTTTCGACGATCTTGCCATCAACGACCGCAACCGCCTGCCCGGCGGCGATCGCCTGGTCAAAGGCCGCGATTTGGCGCCGCGCCAGATCCACTTCGTCTGCGGTCGGGGCAAAGGCGGTATTGGCCGCGTCGATCTGCATCGGGTGGATCAAGGTTTTGCCGTCAAACCCCATATCACGCCCCTGCTCACATTCCGCCGCCAGCCCGTCTTGGTCCTTGAAGGCGTTGTAAACCCCGTCCACGATCGCCACCCCATGCGCCTTGGCCGCCAGCAGGCATTGCCCCAACCCGGCCAGCATTGGCAGACGGTCTGGCCGGAACCTGGTTTGCAGCTCTTTTGCCAGATCATTGGTGCCCATGACCATGGCCCCAAGGCGCGGATGCGCGGCGATTTGCGCGGCGTTCAAGATGCCCAGCGGCGTTTCCATCATCGCCCAAAGCGGCAGATCACCGGTGATGGCCGCCAAGGCGTCAAGATCGTCTGGCGTGTTCACTTTGGGCAGCAAGACAGCGTCTATCCCCATCTGGGCGACCGCGCGGGCGTCGTCCTGGCCCCAAATGGTATCGAAACCGTTAATCCGGGCAACTTTATACCGCGCGCCATAGCCGCCCTGGGTCAAAGCGGCAGCCAAAGTGGCCCGCGCCGCCGGTTTTTCATCAGGAGAGACCGCGTCCTCAAGATCGAAAATGATCGCATCCACAGCCAGCCCCCGCGCCTTGTCCAAGGCCCGCGGCTTGGAGCCGGGAATATACAGAACGGAACGAAGCGGACGGGAAAAAGAAGCCATTTCAGGGGTCTCCGGCAAGCGTGCTGTGCCAGGGGCCAATATTGACCGCGACACAATGTTGCGCACAAGGGCGCATTTTTTAAAGAAAAGTTCAAGGGATTTTTTGCCGCATCGCAGCAAATATCAAATCTGAATCGTTTAAGCGCGCAGCATTAACCAAAATTTCAACCGCCCGCACGATGTTTGAGGGGTCGCATCAGATACCCTTCTGCAACCGGTGGGCACAGACAGGACAGAACGGCAGGGCATGCAGGCATCAACACGAACCGGGGTCGCCCGGTCATCGCCAAACCCCAAACGGGTCGATGACACAGGCGGCCGCCTTTCAGAAAAGGCCGACACGACATGACGCATATATCGAAACGTTTCCTTCCTTTTGCCGCGCTGGCGATATCGCTGGCCACCATCGGTTTCGCCACATCCAGCGCGGCGCAGGGCGCCCGCAATTGCGGGCCGCGCACCGCCGTGGTTGACCGGCTTGCCGATGGTTATGGCGAGACGCGGCAATCCATCGGGCTTGGCACCAACAACGCCGTGGTTGAGGTTTTTGCCTCGCACGAAAGCGGAACCTGGACGATTACCGTGACCACACCCAATGGGCTGACCTGCCTGGTGGCATCGGGGCAATCCTTTGAAACAATCGCAGAAACCCTGCCCGCCAAAGGCAATGACGCCTAAGCCGCCTGCGCCAAAGCGCACCCCTTGCGCCTTGGCTTAGCCAAGCATCCCCTGGCCACCGTCCCAGATCAGCTTTGTGCCGGTTGCGATCAACAGCGCATAGGTGACCGCAAAGAACAGCCTCTCAGGCATCAGGTGATGCGCCCGCACCCCAAGATAAACGCCCAGCAACGCAAATGGCGCCAAGACCAAATTGGCAAACCCGGTTTGCACGCTAAAGAACCCCAGCCCGGCATAGGGCAGGAACTTGACAAGATTGATCGCCCAAAACACCAGCACGGTGGTGGCCTGAAATTCGCTTTTCCCCAAGCGCTGTGACAACAGATAGACCGCAACGGGTGGCCCACCCGCGTGGCTGACAAAGCTGGTAAACCCGGCGGCAATACCTGCCACAAACCCCAAATGGCGGGGCAACGCGCGGCGCGGCGGCGATATCCATCCCCGCCCCTCAAGCAATTTCCAGACTGAAAACCCGAGGGCAATCCCCCCGATCATCAGACGAATCGCATCTTGGTCAACCATCCGGTAAACCCCCACCCCCAGTATCACCCCCGGCACGCCCCCCAGGATCAGCAAGCCCGCCGCCTGCCGGTTCCATTTGCCCCAAAACGGCCGAAGTGTCGCAGCATCCATCAGCATCAATAGCGGCAGCATGACCCCCAAAGCAAAATGTGGCGGGATCACCAGCGCCAGCACCATCGCCGCCGCAAAGGCCGCGCCCGAACCAAATCCACCCTTGGAAATTCCAGCAAAAACAACGGCTGGCGCGGCAATTGCCAAGAACCACAAATCAACAATCACCGCGTCCGTTCCCTTGTATCGCCGCTTGTGCCCGGCGGGGCCTGCCCGGCCCACTGTGCCGGCCTGTGCCGTCATGTCAACTTGCGCAAGCCGGCGCGATTGGATAGCAGGGGCGCAATTTCAACCCCAAAGCGGAGCATATTCCCATGGCCCGACCCAAAATTGCGCTGATCGGCGCTGGTCAAATTGGCGGCACTCTTGCCCATCTTGCAGCCCTCAAGGAACTTGGCGACGTCGTATTGTTCGACATTGCCGAAGGCACCCCCGAAGGCAAAGCGCTCGATATTGCTGAAAGCGGCCCATCGGCGAAATTCGACGCCAAGATGTCCGGCACCCAATCCTATGAGGACATCGCAGGCGCCGATGTTTGCATCGTAACCGCCGGTGTCGCGCGCAAACCCGGCATGAGCCGCGATGACCTGTTGGGCATCAACCTCAAGGTGATGAAATCGGTTGGCGAAGGCATCGCCGCCCATGCGCCGAACGCATTCGTGATCTGCATCACCAACCCGCTTGATGCGATGGTCTGGGCACTGCGCGAATTCTCGGGCCTGCCCCATCACAAGGTCTGCGGCATGGCCGGCGTTCTGGATTCGGCGCGTTTCCGCCATTTCCTGGCCGAAGAATTTGACGTGTCGATGCGTGATGTCACCGCCTTTGTTCTGGGCGGCCATGGCGACACGATGGTGCCGCTGGTGCGCTATTCCACCGTCGCAGGCATTCCCCTGCCCGATCTGGTGAAAATGGGTTGGACCACCCAAGACAAGCTGGATTCGATCGTTCAGCGCACCCGTGACGGCGGCGCCGAGATCGTTGGCCTTTTGAAAACCGGATCGGCCTTCTATGCCCCAGCCACCTCGGCCATTGAAATGGCGGAATCCTATCTGAAAGACCAAAAACGCGTGCTGCCCTGCGCCGCCTATGTTGATGGCGCTTATGGGTTGAACGGGTTTTATGTCGGTGTGCCAACGGTCATCGGCGCCGGCGGCATCGAACGTGTGGTCGAAATATCGATGGACAGCGACGAACAAGCCATGTTCGACAATTCGGTCAATGCCGTCAAAGGTCTGGTCGAAGCCTGCAAAGGCATCGACGGCAGCCTGGCCTGAGCCGCGCATTAATTTCAAATTCTGAAAACCCATTGGCGGCCCCTTTCGCGGGGCCGCCTTTGCATTTCGCCCCACCGCATCACCACCGCATCACCGCCGCCGCGACGCCCTTGGCACGCAAAACATCGCCCCGCGAATACCCAGCACCGGGCATTTCAACCGCAATCCCAGCCGGTCTTGCCGGTTTCAGGCGATTTGATTCTGTCAAGGCGGGCAGGATAACTTCATCCGATAATTTGTGATCACAGCAAAAAATGCGTGATCACAAATCCAAGATATTCCACCGACATGCGCCAAAACGAACGATTTTTGTTTTCACGCGACATTTTTTTGCCTTTAACCAAGCGTTGAATACAAGACTTTAACAACGGGACCGTTTTGACATGAACATCCACGAGTATCAGGCAAAAGCACTTCTGCGCAGCTATGGGGCGCCGGTCTCCGACGGCCGCGTCGTATTGAAAGCAGAGGATGCCAAAAACGCAGCCGCTGAAATGGATGGCCCCATGTGGGTGGTCAAGGCACAGATCCACGCAGGTGGTCGCGGCAAAGGCACATTCAAAGAGGCCGACGCCGGCGACAAGGGCGGCGTGCGTTTGACCAAATCCGTGGAAGAAGCCGCCGAAGAGGCCAAGAAAATGTTGGGGCGCACCCTGGTGACCCATCAGACCGGCCCGGCGGGAAAACAGGTCAACCGGGTTTACATCGAAGACGGATCTGGCATTGAGCGCGAATTGTATCTGGCCCTGCTGGTCGATCGCCAAACCAGCCGCGTGTCGTTCGTTTGCTCGACCGAAGGCGGCATGGACATCGAAGAAGTGGCCGCCGCGACCCCTGAGAAAATCCTCAGCTTTAGCGTCGATCCCGCCACCGGCTATCAGGCCTATCACGGTCGCCGCATCGCCTTTGCCTTGGGGCTTGAGGGCAAGCAGGTCAAACAATGTGTTGGCTTGATGGCGCTGCTGCACAAGGCCTTTATGGAAAAAGACATGGAGATGCTTGAGATCAACCCCCTGATCGTCACCGATGCCGGTGATCTCAAGGTGCTGGATGCCAAGGTCAGCTTTGACGGCAACGCCATTTACCGCCACGCCGACATCGCCGAGCTGCGCGACACCACCGAAGAGGACCCAAAAGAGCTGGAGGCCTCAAAATACGATCTGAACTATATCGCCCTCGACGGCGAGATCGGCTGCATGGTCAACGGCGCCGGTCTGGCGATGGCCACCATGGATATCATCAAGCTTTATGGCGCCGAGCCTGCCAATTTCCTTGATGTGGGCGGCGGCGCGACCAAGGAAAAGGTCACCGAGGCGTTCAAGATCATCACCTCTGATCCCAATGTCAAAGGCATCCTTGTCAATATTTTCGGCGGGATTATGCGCTGTGATGTCATTGCCGAAGGCGTTGTCGCCGCGGTCAAAGAGGTGGGTCTCCAAGTGCCGCTGGTCGTGCGTCTTGAGGGCACGAATGTCGCGCAGGGCAAAGATATCATCAACAATTCCGGGCTTGACGTGATTGCCGCCGACGATCTGAAAGACGGCGCGCAAAAGATCGTGAAAGCGGTCAAGGGCTAGGACAGCGGCTATGGGCGCGCGGCGACCATCACAGGTGCAACATGGGCGGGCCTGATCGGGCCTGTCCCGTCTGCGCAGGGCAAAGCGCCCTGCGCTGGGATGGCTATTCGTCATCTTCGTGGGATATCGTGCGCTGCACCAACTGCGACATGAGCTATCTCAAGAATCCCGTGCCATATGAGGCGCTTGAGGAAGACTTTGCCTGGGAAAAAACCTATGCGGCCAAGGCTGCCGCCTCATCCGGGTCGACACCGCTCAGCCAAGGGGTGCGCAAGCTGCGCACACGGTTGGGGATTTTGCACCGCGACAAGCAGCAGGCCTTTCAACGCTGGTTCAACAATGGCCATGTGCTGGATGTGGGCTGTGGATCGGGTCAGCGTCTACGCCCCCCGCTGACCCCTTATGGGATTGAATTGTCCAAGGCGCTGCACGCCCAGGCCGATACCTTTATGAAGGCGCATGGCGGGTACTGTGCGCACGGGGCCGGGGCGGACACCATCTGGCAATTCCCCAAGGGCAAGTTCGACGGTATCTTGATGTTCTCCTATCTTGAGCACGAGGTTGAGGTAAACAAAGTCCTGACCGGCGCCTATCACGCGCTTAAGGATGATGGGGCTGTATTTATCCGGGTGCCCAACTTTGGCTCTCTCAATCGCAGACTGATCGGCGCGAAATGGTGCGGTTTCCGCCTGCCCGATCATGTCAACTACTTCACTCTTAAAACGCTGACCGACACATGCCGCCGCGCGGGGTTTTCAAC
The DNA here is from genome assembly GCA_937138475.1 of uncultured Sulfitobacter sp. Lineage (GTDB taxonomy): Bacteria > Pseudomonadota > Alphaproteobacteria > Rhodobacterales > Rhodobacteraceae > CAKZPD01. The sequence goes on from CAKZPD010000004.1 coordinate 83,670, forward strand.
GCAACTGGTCAACAAGATCAGCCTGCCGCTGGATGACAATATCTCCGTTCTGTTGCGCAAAATCTGACTTTCAAAGAAGGACAAGACACGACTATGGCCGTACTTATCGACGAAAACACCAAAGTTATCTGTCAAGGGCTGACTGGCAGCCAGGGCACGTTTCACACCGAACAGGCCATCGCCTATGGCACCAAGATGGTCGGCGGCGTCACCCCCGGCAAGGGCGGCCAGACCCATCTGGATCTGCCGGTCTTCAATTCCGTGCACGAGGCCAAGCACGCGACCGAGGCGAACGCCAGCGTGATCTATGTGCCGCCCCCCTTTGCAGCGGATTCGATCCTTGAGGCAATCGACGCCGAGATGGAGCTGATCGTCTGCATCACCGAAGGTATTCCGGTGCTGGATATGATGCGCGTGCAGCGCGCCCTCGAAGGCTCCAAAAGCCGCCTGATCGGCCCCAACTGCCCCGGCGTTATTACCCCCGATGCCTGCAAGATCGGCATTATGCCCGGCCATATTCACAAGCGCGGCACCTGCGGCGTGGTCAGCCGTTCCGGCACGCTGACCTACGAGGCGGTAAAACAGACCTCGGATCTGGGGCTGGGACAATCCTCGGCTGTGGGCATCGGCGGCGATCCGATCAAGGGCACCGAACATATCGACGTGCTGGAAATGTTCCTGGCCGACCCGGAAACCCAATCCATCATCATGATTGGCGAAATCGGCGGCTCTGCCGAAGAAGAAGCGGCGCAATTCCTGGCCGATGAACGCAAGAAAGGCCGCTGGAAACCCACCGCCGGATTCATTGCCGGACGCACCGCGCCTCCCGGCCGCCGCATGGGCCATGCCGGGGCGATCGTCGCCGGCGGCAAAGGCGACGCCGAAAGCAAGATCGAAGCCATGCGCGAAGCCGGCATCGTCGTGGCCGACAGCCCCGCCACCCTGGGCGAAGCCGTTCTAAAGGCGATCGGCTAACCCCAGGCACCCACGATTCATGGCTGAAAAGCCATGAATCAATAAAAAGGAATGCCCCGGAACGGGGCTCAATTGGATCACATCGCCTCGGAAGGGCACGCCATGACCGATCATCCTGCCAACGACCAGTTTCACGCCTCAAGCTTTATGCAGGGGCATAACGCCGAATATCTTGAACAGATGTATGCCCGCTATGCAAATGATCCGGCTTCGGTGGACGAAGCTTGGCAGGGGTTTTTCAAAGCCCTTGGCGATGATGATATCAGCATCAAGCAAGAGGCCGCAGGCCCCAGCTGGGCCCGAAGCGACTGGCCCCCGATGCCGGGCGATGATCTGACGGCGGCGCTGACCGGCGAATGGCCCCAGGCCGAGGTCAAAGGCGCCGCGGACAAGATCCGCACCAAGGCGGCAGAAACCGGGGCGTCAGTCTCGGATGAACAGATCAAGCGCGCGGTGCTCGACAGCATCCGCGCGCTGATGCTGATCCGCGCTTACCGGATTCGCGGCCATCTGGTGGCCGACCTTGACCCGCTGGGCATGCGCGAGACCACCCCCCACCCCGAGCTGGATCCAAAATCCTATGGCTTTACCGATGCCGACATGGATCGCCCGATTTTCATCGACAATGTGCTTGGCCTGCAGATTGCCTCGCTCCGGCAGATCCTTGAGATCATCAAACGCACCTATTGCGGCACTTTTGCCTTGCAATACATGCATATTTCCAACCCCGAAGAGGCCGGGTGGCTGAAAGAGCGCATCGAAGGCTATGGCAAGGAAATCCAATTCACCCGCGAGGGCCGCAAAGCCATCCTGTCCAAGCTGGTCGAGGCCGAGGGTTTCGAAAAGTTCCTGCATGTCAAATACATGGGAACCAAGCGGTTTGGCCTTGATGGCGGCGAAAGCCTTGTCCCCGCGATGGAGCAGATCATCAAGCGCGGCGGCGCCCTGGGCGTGCGCGATATCGTCATCGGCATGCCGCACCGGGGCCGTCTATCGGTTCTGGCCAATGTGATGCAAAAACCCTATCGCGCCATTTTCAACGAATTCCAGGGCGGATCCTTCAAACCCGAAGAGGTCGATGGGTCGGGCGATGTGAAATACCATCTTGGCGCCTCAAGCGACCGGGAATTTGACGGCAACACCGTACACCTGTCGCTGACCGCCAATCCCAGCCACCTTGAGGCGGTGAACCCCGTGGTCCTGGGCAAGGTCCGCGCCAAGCAGGACCAGAACAACGACAAGAAACGCACCACGGTCTTGCCGATTTTGCTGCATGGCGATGCGGCTTTTGCCGGCCAGGGGGTGGTTGCGGAATGCTTTGCCCTGTCCGGTCTCAAGGGGCATCGCACCGGCGGAACGGTGCATATTGTGGTCAACAACCAGATCGGCTTTACCACTGCGCCGCATTTCTCGCGCTCAAGCCCCTATCCCACCGATAATGCCCTTGTGGTCGAGGCCCCGATTTTCCACGTCAATGGCGATGATCCCGAAGCGGTGGTTCATGCCGCCAAAGTCGCCACCGAATTCCGCCAGAAATTCAACAAAGACGTGGTGATCGACATGTTCTGCTATCGCCGGTTTGGACATAACGAAGGCGATGAGCCGATGTTTACCAACCCGCTGATGTATAAAAAGATCAAAAAGCAAAAGACCACGCTCAGCCTGTACACAGAGCGGCTGATCAAGGACGGTCTGATCCCCGAAGGCGAAGTCGAGGACATGAAAGCCACGTTCCAGGCCTTCTTGAACGATGAATTCGAAGCCGGGAAAGAATACCGCCCCAACAAGGCCGACTGGCTGGATGGCAAGTGGTCGCATTTGAACCGTCAGACGCAAAAGGTCTATCAGCGCGGCAAGACCGCCATTTCCAAGGACACCCTGGCCGAGGTGGGCACTGCGATTTCCACCGTGCCGGACGGAACGCCGGTTCACAAGACCGTCAACCGCCTGATGGACGCCAAGCGCGAGATGTTCAGCACCGGCACCGGCATTGACTGGGCCACCGGCGAAGCGCTGGCCTTTGGGTCGCTGCTGACCGAAGGCTATCCGGTGCGCCTTGCCGGGCAAGACAGCACCCGCGGCACCTTTAGCCAGCGTCATTCGGGGTTGATCGACCAAAACACCGAAGAACGCATTTATCCGCTGAACGCCATTCGGGCCGGACAGGCACAATACGAAGTCATCGATTCGATGCTGTCGGAATATGCGGTTCTTGGGTTCGAATATGGCTATTCACTGGCTGAACCGAACGCGCTGACCCTGTGGGAGGCCCAGTTCGGCGATTTCGCCAATGGCGCCCAGATCATGTTCGATCAGTTCATTTCCTCGGGTGAAAGCAAATGGCTGCGCATGTCCGGGTTGGTGGTTTTGCTGCCACATGGTTTTGAGGGGCAAGGCCCTGAACATTCCTCGGCGCGGCTGGAACGGTTCCTGCAAATGTGCGGTCAGGACAACTGGATTGTTGCCAACTGCACCACCCCGGCGAATTATTTCCACATCCTGCGCCGGCAAATCCACCGCAGCTTCCGCAAGCCGCTGATCCTGATGACCCCGAAATCGCTGCTGCGTCACAAGCTGGCGGTGTCCAAGGCCGACGAATTCACCACCGGATCGTCGTTTCACCGGGTGCTGTGGGATGATGCCCAGCACGGCAATTCAGACACGACATTGGTTGCCGATGACAAGATCAAGCGCGTGGTGATGTGTTCGGGCAAGGTCTATTATGACCTGCTTGAGGAACGCGATGCCCGCGGCATCGACGACATCTATCTGCTGCGGCTTGAACAGTTCTATCCGTTCCCGGCGCAATCAGCGGTAAAAGAGCTTGAGCGTTTCAAGCACGCCGAGGTGATTTGGTGTCAGGAAGAACCAAAAAACCAAGGCGCCTGGTCCTTTGTTGAGCCCAATATCGAATGGGTTCTGGGCCGGATCAAAGCCAAGCACAGCCGTCCGCGGTATATCGGGCGCGCCACGTCGGCCTCGCCCGCGTCGGGACTGGCCAGCCAGCACAAAGCACAACAACAGGCGCTCGTGAATGAAGCGTTGACGATCGAAGGAACCAAAGCATGACAACCCAAGTCCGCGTTCCCACACTGGGCGAATCCGTAACCGAAGCAACCGTGGCCACATGGTTCAAGAAACCCGGCGACAGCGTTGCGGTGGATGAAATGCTGTGCGAGCTGGAAACCGACAAAGTGACCGTCGAAGTGCCAAGCCCCGTCGCCGGCACATTGACCGAACTGGTCGCCGCCGAGGGCGATACCGTCGGGGTTGACGCCCTGCTGGCCACCATCACCGAGGGGGCCGCCGCGACAACGTCAGAAACATCCAGCCCCGCCGCCCCTGCCCCGGCCCAACAAGACAGCGCCGCCGTTGATGTCATGGTGCCAACCCTGGGCGAAAGCGTCAGCGAGGCAACCGTCAGCACCTGGTTCAAAGCCGTCGGCGACAGCGTCGCCCAGGACGAAATGCTGTGCGAGCTGGAAACCGACAAGGTCAGCGTCGAGGTGCCAAGCCCCGCCGCAGGTGTCTTGACCGAAATTCTGGCCCCCGAGGGAAGCACCGTGGCGGCCAACGGCAAGCTGGCAGTCATCGGCGGCGCCAGCGCCGCAGCCAGTGCCAGCGATGCCCCCAAGGCCCCGGCCGCATCCGCGCCCGCCGGCGGCAAAGACATCGAGAACGCCCCATCAGCCAAGAAGGCGATGGCCGAAGCAGGTCTGACCGCAGATGCCGTCACCGGCAGCGGACGCGACGGGCGGATCATGAAAGAAGATGTGGCCAAGGCGGTCGCAGCCGCCGCCACACAACCTGCCCCGGCGCCGGCCCCGGCCGCGCCGCGCGCGCCTGTCTCGGCTGATGACGCCAGCCGCGAAGAGCGCGTCAAGATGACCCGCCTGCGTCAGACCATCGCCAAGCGCCTAAAAGACAGCCAGAACACCGCCGCGATGTTGACCACCTATAACGAGGTCGACATGACCGAGGTGATGGCCCTGCGCAACGAATACAAAGACCTGTTCTTGAAAAAGCACGGGGTCAAGCTGGGCTTTATGTCGTTCTTTACCAAGGCGTGCTGCCATGCCCTGCGCGAAGTGCCCGAGGTCAACGCCGAAATCGACGGCACCGATATCGTCTATAAGAACTTCGTTCACATGGGGATTGCCGCCGGCACGCCCACGGGGTTGGTGGTTCCGGTCATCCGCGATGCCGATGCCATGTCCTTTGCCGATATCGAAAAGGCCATCGCCGAAAAAGGCGCCCGCGCCCGCGACGGCAAGCTGAGCATGGCGGAAATGCAGGGCGGCACCTTTACCATCTCGAACGGTGGGGTCTACGGCAGCCTTATGTCCTCGCCGATCCTGAACCCGCCGCAATCGGGTATCCTGGGCATGCACAAGATCCAGGACCGCCCGATGGCCATCGGCGGCCAGGTGGTGATCCGCCCGATGATGTATCTGGCGCTCAGCTATGATCACCGGATCGTTGACGGCAAAGGCGCGGTGACATTCCTGGTGCGCGTAAAAGAGGCGCTGGAAGATCCCCGCCGTTTGTTGATGGATCTGTAAACGCCCGTTGGAAAAGCCAAGGCTTTGCGTCAGGATGCAAGGGCGGGCACCCACGCCCGACCTTGCATTTGACAAAAGGACATTACGCCATGACAGAACTTAGCATTCTTGCCAGTTACGGGCTTTTGGTGATCGTAACCTTGCTGCTGCAAGCCACCGGCAGCATGCAGCAATTGGGCATCGGCTATCTGCTTTCCAGCCGCGATGACAGCCACACGATCACCGGCATGACCGCCCGCCTGAACCGGGCGCTTGATAATTCGGTGGTGGCCATGGCCCTGTTTGCGCCGGCGATCCTGCTTTTGGTCGTTACGGACAGCACAACCGTGCAAACGCTGTTGCTGGCCAAAGCGTTCCTTATCGCCCGCGCCGTATATCTGCCCGCCTATGCCTTTGGCATCATCGGGCTGCGGTCTTTGGCCTGGACCGTGGGATTTGTTTCGACCGCTTTGCTTTATTTTCTGGCCCTTTGATGCAGCACGAACTGACAGCCCTGACCCTTGCCGCGTTGCTTCAGGCGGTGCAATTCGCGTTGATGGCGGTGCCGGCCAATCTTGAACTGGGGCCGGGCAAAACCATGTCGCCGCGCGATCGCCCCCGGCTGGGCGGTGAATTGATTGACCTGGTGTCGCTGCGCACCGCCCGGTTGTTCCGCGCCTTTAACAACCACTTTGAGGCGCTGATCCTTTTCACCATCGCCTGTCTGGTCGTGCATCTTGGCGACCAGTCCAGCGCGTTTACCGCGCTTTGCGCCTATGGCTATCTGGGCGCCCGCGTCCTTTATATCCCGGCCTATGCCTTTGGCTGGACCCCCTGGCGTTCGGTCTTTTGGGGGGTCGGGTTTGCCGCCACTTGCGCCATGCTGGTGGCCGCATTGATTTGAATACTGCGCAGAACGCAGCAACGAAGGAGACAGGACATGTCCAACTATGACGTCATCATCATCGGTGCAGGCCCCGGCGGCTATGTCGCGGCGATCCGCTGTGCGCAGCTGGGTCTGAAAACCGCTTGTGTTGAAGGGCGCGAAACCCTTGGCGGCACCTGTCTGAACGTCGGTTGTATCCCGTCCAAAGCGCTTTTGCATGCCTCGCATATGCTGCACGAGGCCGAGCACAACTTTGCCACCATGGGCCTCAAGGGCAAGGCACCCACCGTGGATTGGGCGCAGATGCTGGCCTATAAAGATGACACAATTTCGACCAATACCAAGGGCATCGAATTCCTGTTCAAAAAGAACAAGGTGGATTGGATCAAGGGCTGGGCCTCAATCCCCAAGGCCGGCCAGGTTCAGGTCGGGGACGATATCCACGAGGCCAAGAATATCATCATCGCCTCTGGGTCCGAACCGGCCAGCCTGCCCGGCGTGGAAATCGACGAAAAGATCGTTGTGACATCAACCGGCGCGCTGGAACTGGGCAAGATCCCCAAAAGCATGGTGGTGATTGGCGCCGGGGTGATCGGGCTTGAGCTGGGATCGGTTTATGCGCGCCTTGGCAGCAGCGTCACCGTGGTTGAATATCTGGACGCGGTTACCCCCGGCATGGATGCCGAGGTTCAAAAAACCTTTCAGCGGATGCTGAAGAAACAGGGGCTGAATTTCGTGATGGGCGCGGCGGTGCAAAAAACCACCGCGACGAAAACCAAAGCCACTGTCAGCTATAAACTGCGCAAGGACGATAGCGAACACAGTCTGGATGCCGACGTTGTTCTGGTCGCCACCGGACGCAAGCCCAACACCGCCGGGCTGGGCCTTGACGGTCTGGGGGTTGAAATGACCAAACGCGGGCAGATCGCCGTGAACGACAGTTGGGAAACATCGGTCAAGGGGGTCTATGCCATTGGCGACGTGATCCAAGGCCCGATGCTGGCGCATAAGGCCGAAGACGAAGGCATGGCGGTGGCCGAGCAGATCGCCGGCAAACATGGGCATGTGAATTACGGCGTCATTCCGGGGGTGATCTATACCCACCCCGAGGTGGCCAGCGTTGGCCAGACCGAACAAGAGCTGAAAGAAGCCGGGCGTGCCTATAAGGTCGGCAAGTTCAGCTTTATGGGCAATGCCCGCGCCAAGGCCGTGTTTGCCGGGGACGGGTTTGTCAAAATTCTGGCCGACAAGGAAACCGATCGCATTCTGGGCGCCCATATCATCGGCCCTGCGGCGGGCGACATGATCCACGAAATCTGCGTCGCCATGGAATTTGGCGCATCTGCGCAGGATGTGGCGATGACCTGCCATGCCCACCCGACCTATTCCGAAGCGCTGCGCGAAGCGGCCCTGGCGTGCGGTGATGGCGCCATCCACATGTAGTGCGCTACCACATGGTTTTTGCGGCGCGTGCCCCCCAGGATTGATCATAGGGGGCGCCGCCTTCCGCGCCGTTTGTCAGCTCGGCCAGGATATCGCCCATGCTGGGCAGATCGGGGGTTTGCCCGGCGGCCTGCCACAGCCCTGACCGCAAAAGCGCCCGCGCGCATTGGGAATATACCTCGGTCAGGGTGATCACGATCACCGTTGCCGGCTGTGTATCGCCCTTGGCGAACCGCTGGCGCAGCGCGGCATCTGCGGTGATCACCGCCTGCCCGTTGACCCGCACCACGTTGTTCGATCCGGCAACGAAAAACATCAACGACACGCGCCCGTCGCGCACAATGTTGCGCAGGCTGTCCAGACGGTTGTTACCGCGCCAGTCGGGCATGGCCAGCGTCTTGGGATCCAGCACCTGCACCACCGGGCCATCGTCGCCGCGCGGGCTGGCATCGGTGCCTTCGGGGCCGACGGTGCTTAGCACGCAAAACCTTGAGGCCCCAACCCATTTGCCATAGCCGGGGCCCAGATGATCGGCCACCTTGCGCAGCGAAGGCGCCCCCGGCTGACCATAAAGCGTCTCAAGCGCGGCGATGCTGTCAATCGGGGTCATGATGGGTCAAATCCCGCCTCTTGCATCAGCGCATCCGAGCGCGCCTCGACCTGGGTTTCAAGGGTTTTCATAAAGACGTCGCGGGGTTGACCGGCGGGGATGGGCGGCAAAAACTCGATTACGGCAACACCCGGTTTGCGTAAAATACCGCGGCGCGGCCACAGCACCCCGACATTGGTGGCCACAGGATAACATGGCTGACCCATCTGTTGATACAAAATCCCGGTGCCGACCTTATAAGGCAGTTTGGCCCCCGGCGCGGTGCGGGTTCCCTGCGAATAAATAATCAGCTGGCCCGGCGCGCTTAGCCCCGCTTTGACGTCGCGCACCATCTTTTCAATCGCCGCGCCGCGTTTGCCACGATCAACCGCCACACAGTTCAAAAGCCGGGCATATTGCCCAACGATCGGGGTCCACAGGATTTCTTTTTTCATAATGAATTTGCCCGCCGGAAGGGCGGTGAAAATCATCAAGATATCCAGAAAGGATTGGTGTTTGGCCGCTACAAGGGCCTCGGCCGTGGGGGGGGCGCCGCGCACCTCGCAGCGGATGCCAACCATCCAGCGCGCGGTCCAGAACACATAGCGCGAATAGGTCTTGCAACAGGCATAGGCGCCGCGCCTGCTGAACAAAGCCCAAGGGGCAAAGGCCAGGCCGATCAGTGGCATCATCAGATACATCTGCACGATGAACAGAACGGAACGGATATATTGGATCATGTCAGCCCCCCAAGCGCGCGGCGCGCCGCCAAAACAGTGGCCCCCAGGGCAACCCCCGCCGCCAGCAGCGGCACAGTCATTGCCAGCCCCCAGCCCCAGCCTTCGGGGCGCAGCGATGTCAGAACCGCATTCGATGGCGCCGCAGGCACCAACAGCAGCGCGATCAGCGCCAAGGCCGTGCCTGCCGCCGCACCGACCAGCGCCCGCAAGCTGAACCGCCGCACAAAGGCCTGTTCGATAAAGCTGTCTCGGGCGCCAACCAGACGCAGCACCGCAATCACGCCGGCATTGGCCGCCAGGGATGCCTGCGCGGCCAAAGTCACCACCGCAGCCATCGCCGCCGCGATCAAGACCGCGCTGATCCATCCCAGCAAGCGCAGACGTTTGGCCGCGCTGACCAAAGGCGCGCGCCAGTCTTGATGATCATCAAAAACCGCCGTGGGCACCTCGGCGGCAAGGCGCAGCCGCAGACCCTGCGCATCCAAGCCGTCCGGGCCGCTGTTGATCGCGATCAGCTGTGGCATCATCACCCCCTCAAGCGTTACCGCACTGCCCAACCACGGCGCCAACAGGGCCTGCTGCTCGGCCGCGCTCAGCGGGCGGGCGCTGCGCACGCCTTGGGTGGTTTCCAATATCCGCAGCGCCGCCGCCAGGTCGCGGGCGGCATCGGCGCCCGGCGCGACGCGCAGGGTGGCGCTTGTGGACAGGGCGCTGTCCCATTGGGCGGCCTGGCGCCCCGCAGCCATGGACAGCGACAAGGCCAAAACCGCCAGAAACGCCATGACCGCCGCTGTAAACACCGTCAGGCTTGCGGTGAATCCGCTTGGGGGAACGATACGATTCGCCTCTGGATCGCCTTTGATCTGGTCCAGCCAATACATCATAGATCTGCCCCCGCTGCCTGAATGTCGCCATTGGCGATGCGCAACACACGCGCCTGAATCTGGCTTTTGGCGGCGCGGATCAGGCTCATGTCATGGGTGGCGATCAACACCGTCTTGCCCATTTTGTTCAGCTCGACCAACAGGCGCAGGATTCGCTGGGACATTTCCCAATCGACGTTGCCGGTGGGTTCATCCACCAGCACCACTTCGGGCGACATGATCACCGCGCGGGCCAGGGCGGCGCGCTGACGTTCACCGCCCGACAATTGTGCAGGCATCGCCTCGGCGCGGGCGCTTAACCCCACCCAGGCCAACAGCTCTTCGAGGTCCGAACCGGCAATTTCCGCATGACGGCCCGAAACGCTTAGCGGCAGGGCGACATTTTCGCGGATGCTGAGATGATCCAGGAATTGGCAATCTTGGTGCACAACGCCAACTTTGCGGCGCAGCAAGGCAATGGCGTCCCGGTCCAGCGTGGCAACGTCTTTGCCCAAAAGGCGCACCTGCCCGGCGGTTGGCGCCAGCGCCCCATAACACAGCCGCATCAGCGTGGTCTTGCCAGCACCAGAGGGGCCCGTCAAAAAGTGGAACGATCCTTTGGCAAGATGCGCTGTGACCCCGCTGAACAGCGCCGCCCCATCATACCCATACCCGACATTTTCCAGCTCGATCACGCGCAAACCCCACCCAAGTGTTGCGCCCGTTCTGCCCCAGCTTCACGCAGGTTTCAATGGACCACCCGGCCCCATCGGCCAGTTAACGCTTTTCCACCGGCCAGCTTGCCCATATGCTGGGATCAGATACGGATCGTAACCCGAGGCCCGACATGCGGATAGAATGTCCCAATTGCATGGCACAATACGAGGTGCCCCAAGACGCCCTGCCCCAGACAGGGCGCGATGTGCAATGTTCAAGTTGCGATCACAGCTGGTTCCAAAAGCATCCCGGCCTGGTGGAAACCACACCGCCCGCGGCGCGCAAAACGCCAAAGGCGCCCGATGGCCCAGCGGCCACCGATGATACCGGCGGCCCCAGCGCGGCCAAGGCCACGGATCAACCCGCGCGCAGGTCGCTTGATCCTGCGGTGGCTGATATCCTGCAAGAAGAGGCCGCCTTTGAGGCCAAGGCCCGCGCCAAAGAGGCCGCCCCGCTTGAGACGCAAACAGATCTGGGCCTTGCCCAAACCGCACCGGCGCAGCCCGAAAAGCCGGCGGCGCCAATGTCTGACAGCCTGCCCGATGTGGACGCGTTGACCGCCACATTGGATCCGGTGGCCGCGCCCGCACGCGGGTTTCGCGCGGGGTTTTGGCTGATGCTGTCGCTTTGTGCGGGGGTCGCCGTGGTTTACGTTTATGCGGCGCAGATTTCACAAGCGGCCCCGGCGGTCAAACCGCTGCTTGAAACGTTCAGCAGCGTGATTGATCAGCTGCGCCTGTGGCTGTGGGACCAAGTGCAAAACAGCACCACCTAGGCGCGGATCAAAACCGATCCAACAACCGTCTAAGATAGCTGCGCTCTTGCTCTGGGCGGTCCGCCTGGGCCGAGCGGCGGCGGATTTCATCCAGAAGGGCACGGGCGGTATCGCGGGCCTCTTGTCCCAGATCAAGCGGGGCGTTTTCGCCATTCCGCCCGGCTGTGCCGCTGTCGCGTCCAAGGGGATCGCGGCGGGCACCGCGTTGATCACCGGGCTGGAAACCCTGGCCGGGGCGGGTATCCGCTTGGTCACGCTCAAGCATCTCGCCCAGCGCACGCATCCCGTCGCGCAGGGCCTCCATTGCCTGGGATTGATTGTCGATCGCCCCCGCCAGATCGTCGCGGCGCAACGCCTCTTCGGCGCGGGTCATCGCCCGCCCGGCCTGATCCAATGCGCCGCGCGCAGCATCGCCTTGGGCCGTGCCCTGACCGGGCAGCTGATCGTTTTGACGCTCTAGCTGGTTGCGCAGTGCCCCCTGACGGCGCGCCAGATCGCCTGCATTGTCGCCCGCCCCTTGTTCTTGGCCCTGATTCTGGCCCTGACCTTGACCCTGACCTTCGTGGCTTTGCCCGCGGCCCTGCCCGCCATTGCGCCCCTCATTGCCTTCGGCATCGCCGGCACCGGCGCCGGGGTTGAACTGTTCTTGCAGGTCGCGAAACGCCTGGTCAGACAGCCCTTGTTGATTGCGCAATGTGTCAGCCAACCCTTCCATTGCCTGTGCGCCGGGGTTTTGCCCCTGCCCCTGTCCCGGCTGGCCTTGGGTGACGCGCATGTTCTCCATCATGTCCTGCAACTCGCGCAGCGCCTGCTCTGCCTCGGCCATGCGGCCTTGCTCCATCAAATCCTGAATATGATCCATCATCCGCGCCAGGTCATCTTGGGTCATTGTCATGCTATTTTGCGGCGCGCCGTTTTCCGATTGGGATGGGGCCTGCTGATCCGGGCGCTGGGCAAGCTGGCGCAAATAGTCCTGACTGGCGCGGCGCATTTCATCCATCAATTGGGCGATTTCTGCATCGGATGCCCCGCGGCGCATCGCCTCGGTCAGGCGGTCTTGGGCGCGGCGCAGGCGGGCGGCGGCATCGGCCAGATCGCCCTCTTCAAGGCTAAGCGCCAAATCCCACAGCGCAGCGGCCAAGGCCTCTTGTGTGGCGGCGCCAAGCGGCTTGCCGCGATGCGCCTCAAGCCGGGCAATGATCTGGCGCAAACGCAAGCCGTCGGTTTCCTTGCGAAAAATATCCGCAGGTTGATAGGAAACAGCCCGCAATATCTGGGCCACCCGGCCGGCATTGGCCCGCGCCCACAACAGATCGCGCCGCTGTTCGGCAAGCGCGGCAGCCAGCGGATCAAAAAACCGCCGCCCCGGCAGGGATATCGCGCGGCGGTCTGTGTGCCCCTGCTGGCCGGCCCCATCAATGGCCGTCAATTGAACATGCACCGGCAGGTTGGCCCAGGGGTGCTGGGACAGGTCTTCGATCATCTGGGCGTTGATATCGTGCCGCGATCCTGACACCGGCAGGGAAACGGGCACCACCAACACCGGCCTTGGATCGGGGGCGATGCCCAAGCCGTGCCGGCGGTCCAGGGCCGCAAGGTCAAGGGCGATCTCGGCTGTGCCAGCTTCGATGCCGTAATCATCGCTGGCTTGGTAAGGCAGGCGCATTTCCCCCAAAGCCGAGGCTTGGACAGCCCCGTCCCACGCGATTTGCGGGGCCGCATCCGGCAGCACATTAATCATCCAACTTTGCCCGCCGGGGCCGGAAATGTCCAAACCGCCCGATCGCTGGGCGACAAAGGACTGCGCCGCGCCATCGGTCCCGGCCTGTCCATCGGTTCCGGCGGACCCGCCACGCACCACGGCATCATCACCCGAGATCGTCTCAGACAGCTTCAGCGCGCCCGCCGGGCCATAAAACCGCAGGGTGAATTGACTGCCCAGCGGCACATCAAGCGTGTCGCCGCTTTGATCGTTCAGATACAAGACCGGGCGCTCGGTATAGCGCGGCGGCTCTATCCAGCCCTCCCATTGGGCCAAGGCAAGCGGGGTCGCATTGGGCACCAGCGCGCTGCCGGGGGCCAAGTTGCCGGTCGATCCAAACATCATCGCCACGGCAAAAACCAACCCACCGGCAAAGCGCAGCGCAAAAGGATCAAACCGCGCCAGCCGCAAATCCCCCTTGACCGGCTTGGCCGCCGCCGCCCTGTGTTCCATCCGGGCGCGATGGGCCTGCCAGACCGCCTGCGCCGCCGGATCATCTGCGCCGATGGCGGGTCGATCTTGGAGCGCCGCCAATGGCCGCTGCCCAAGCGCCGCATCGAGCCGCAATCGCGCCATGCCCCACGCTGGCACCCGGAAATGCTGTATCCCATACCAAAGCGTCGCAAGGGTCAAAACAGCGATCAGCCCCCGGCCCGTCTGTGCCCAACCCGCCGACAGCGCCCAAGCGGCACCATCCAGCCCCAGCATCGCCGCCCCCAGCCCGGCCAAGATCACGGTCATCAAGGGCCAAAACGCCCGGCAAAGCCGTTCAGCCAGCAGCCCGGCATAGGTCCAGCGCAACGCGCTGCGCACCGGCGCAAGCGGGTCTTGCCGGTCTTTTCTGCCAAGCATCGCCATTCGCGGGCCTCCTTGCGTGGCGCCCGGCAGGCCAGATGCCTAGAGCAGCCACGCGGGGATGGTATCGCGGTTTATCATTTCGTCAAAGCTTGGTCTGGGACGAATAACCGCAAATTGATCGCCATTCACCAAGACCTCGGGGATCAGCGGACGCGAATTATACTCGCTGCTCATGACTGCGCCATAAGCGCCCGCTGAACGAAACGCCACCAGATCGCCCGGCCGAACGGGCGGCATCAACCGTTCCTTGGCAAAGGTATCGCCCGATTCGCACACGGGGCCGACGATGTCATATTTGGCCGCCGGAACACCCGGCGCCGGCTCGTTCACCGGGATGATATCATGATAGGCCTCGTACATGGCCGGGCGGATCAGATCGTTCATCGCACCATCAAGGATCAGGAAATCACGCCCTTCGCCGGATTTGAGGTAAATCACCTGAGACACCATCAGCCCGGCGTTTCCGGCGATCAAGCGGCCCGGTTCGATCTCGATCTCGCAGCCCAGATGGCCCAGGGTCCGCTTGACCATCGCGCCATAATCCAGCGGCAAGGGCGGGGCCTGATTGTCGCGCGCATAGGGGATGCCCAGCCCACCGCCCAAATCCAGCCGGCGAATGTCATGACCATCGCCGCGCAACAGCTGCGTCAGCTCTGCGACCTTTTGATAGGCTTGTTCAAAGGGGGCCAGGTCGGTCAACTGGCTGCCGATATGCACGTCAATGCCAATAACTTGCAGCCCCGGCAAACGCGCCGCCTGGGCATAAACCTCGCGGGCGCGGGAAATCGGAATGCCGAATTTGTTTTCCGACTTGCCCGTGGCAATCTTGGCATGGGTCTTGGCATCCACATCGGGGTTCACCCGGATGGTGATCGGGGCCACCACACCCAGGGCCAAGGCCGCAGCGTTTATCGTTTCCATTTCAGGTTCGGATTCGACGTTGAACTGGCGGATGCCGCCGGTCAGCGCCAAATCGATTTCCGGGCGCGTTTTGCCGACGCCCGAAAACACGATCTTGTCGCCCGGAACCCCGGCCGCCTTGGCCCGCAGGTATTCGCCGCCCGAAACCACATCCATACCGGCCCCGGCCTGTGCCAGCGTCCGCAGGATCGCCTGATTGCTGGCCGCTTTCATCGCGAAACAGACCAGATGATCCAAACCGGCAAGCGCTTCGTCAAACAGCTGAAAGTGCCGCAACAAGGTCGCGGTGGAATAGACATAGAACGGGGTGCCCACCGTAGCCGCAATTTCGGACAGGGGGACATCTTCGGCGTGCAGGGCGCCATTTTTGTACAAGAAATGATCCATAGGCCGCGCAATACGCAAAAGCCGCGGCCAGATCAATTGGGATCACGCGCGGCTGAGCAGAAGCGCGCTAAAAGCCCAAGATAACCGCCAGCGGCCCTTTGCGCAGTTGCGCCGCCCCATGGGTGCTGATCCCATCTTGGCTCAGGCCAATGCCAGCCGTGACCGAAGGGCGCACCGGGGCGCCATCAACACCGCATCCGGCCAAGGCCAGACACATCCCGATGAAGCACAGGCGTGTGATCATGCCAAGATTTCCCTCCATCGGCTGATTTGCGCGCGCACCTGCGCCGGGGCGGTCCCACCATAGGACGTGCGCGAGTGTACCGAATTTTCAACGCCCAGAACATCAAAGACTTGGCTGGTGATGCCATCATGCGCGGATTTCATCTGATCCAGGCTGAGGTCCGGCAGATCGCAGCCATTGGCTTCGGCCAGCGCCACAAGGGTTCCGGTGACGTGGTGCGCATCGCGGAAGGGCAACCCAAGCACCCGCACCAACCAGTCGGCCAGATCGGTCGCCGTCGAAAAGCCCGCGCCCGCCGCAGCCGCCAAAGCCGCACGGTTGGCGGTCATATCCCCGACCATGCCGGTCATCGCCGCCAGCGCCAGCATCAGGTTGTCGGCCGCGTCAAAGACCTGTTCCTTGTCTTCCTGCATGTCCTTGGAATAGGCCAGCGGCAGCCCCTTCATCACCATCATCAGCGCGGTATTGGCCCCGAAAATCCGCCCGACCTTGGCGCGGATCAGCTCGGCCGCGTCGGGGTTTTTCTTTTGTGGCATGATGGATGATCCGGTCGAAAACCGGTCCGACAGCGTCACAAACCGGAACTGGGCCGAGGACCAGATCACCAGCTCTTCTGCGAACCGGCTAAGGTGCATGGCGCAAATGCTGGCTGCGCCCAGGAATTCCAAGGCAAAGTCGCGATCGCTGACGGCATCCAGCGAATTATGCGCCGGGGCGTCAAAGCCCAGCGCCTGTGCCGTCATATGCCGGTCGATCGGAAACGAGGTGCCGGCCAGCGCCGCCGCCCCAAGCGGCGAGGTATTCATCCGCGCCCGCGCGTCCTCGATCCGCCCCAGATCCCGGCCGAACATTTCGACATAAGCCATCATGTGGTGCCCCCAGGTGACAGGTTGGGCAGTTTGCAAATGGGTAAAGCCCGGCATCACCCAATCGCTGCCTGCTTCGGCTTGATCCAGCAAGGCCGCGATCAGCGCTTGCAGCCCATTGGCGGTCGCGTCCAATTGATCACGCACCCACAGTTTGAAATCGGTGGCCACCTGATCATTGCGGCTGCGGCCCGTATGAAGCCGCCCGGCCGGAGCGCCGATCAGATCCTTTAGACGGGCCTCGACGTTCATATGGATGTCTTCCAGCGCGGTCGAGAATTGAAATTGCCCGGTTTCGATCTCTGACAAGACCGTGAGCAGCCCTTCCCTGATTGCCTCGACATCGCTAGTTTGCAAAATGCCGGTGGCGCCCAACATCGCGGCATGGGCACGCGATCCGGCAATATCCTGCGCGGCCATCCGCTTGTCAAATCCGATCGAGGCGTTAATTGCCTCCATGATCGCATCTGGTCCGGCGGCGAAACGGCCGCCCCACATCTTGTTGGAGGTCGAGTTGGTCATAGGTCGAAGCCCTTCGGAGGGAATATGAATATCATTCGTGCAGCGCTGGTCTATACGGCCCTTGGCTTGGGTGCAATCGCCGCCCCGCCGGCAATTGCCGCCGATACCGACCAGATCGCCGCGCTGCGCAGCGGGGATATGAAGAAACTGGTGCTGCATAGCAGCCCCAAGCCGGTGCCCGACACGCCGTTTGATCTGGCCGATGGGGCGGGAACCCGCACGCTGGCGGCCTATCGCGGGAAATATGTCTTGTTGAATTTCTGGGCCACATGGTGTGCGCCTTGCCGCAAGGAAATGCCGCAATTGGATGCGCTGCAACGTGATTTTGGCGGGGCGCGGTTTGAGGTCTTGACCATCGCCACAGGGCGCAATTCAGCCGAAGGGATACGCGCGTTTTTCGACGCGGCGCAGATCACCGCCCTGCCGCGCCATCAAGACCCCAAGCAGACCCTGGCCCGCGACATGGGGGTATTGGGCCTGCCCATCACCGTTTTGATCGACCCGGAGGGCGGTGAAATTGCCCGGCTGCGCGGTGATGCCGATTGGTCCAGCGACAGCGCCAAAGCCATCATCGAACGATTGATCGCCCCATAGCCCAGAGCCTTGTGCCCAGGCGCCAGTGGGCTGCGGCGGAGCCTCCGGCGGGGATATTTTTGAACAAAAGAAGCGGTGTGCTTAGCCTTGGGGGGATGGTGGCGCCGAGGGGGGCGTCGCACCGAGCAGGTTGCAAAACGCATGCGACAGATCATCAGCGCTGCTGTGCACGCCCGACAGATGTCGTTCCAGCAGGTGGCGGAACACGCCGTCGATGGCGCCATAGAGCACAGAGATTTGCGCGCTGTCGTCCGGGGATTCGGCCAGCGGACGCACCAAGTCAATCAAGGACGCTTCGATTTCAGCGACAACGGGTTTGAAGACCGGGTCGAACAGGGCCTGATTGCGGATATCATACCACAATCTGTGGGTATCGGCGTCGTCGATGATCGACGCGGCCAGCCCGCCGGCCAGCGCGCGGATTTGCGCCTGGCGGTCGGTAATGCCGGCCAAACGCCCGCCAATTTCGGCGGCGAAGGCCTCTTTGTAGAGGCGCACGCAGTAAATCAGAAGTTGTTCTTTGTTTTCAAAATAGTAGTGCAGCATCCCCAGCGACAGATCGCTTTCGGCGGCGATATCGCGCAGGGTGGTATTGGCGTAACCATAACATTTCAGGGCTTCGATTGCGCTTGCCGCCAAGGCACGTTTCTTGGCTTCGCGCTTTGCCTCTTTGGCGGCGGCGCGGGCAACGAGTTTTCCCATGGGTTTTTGATCTGTCATAATGTGACGCCAATACCGTCTTTGTTTCAGCCCAGCAATGCATTCAGGAAAATGCGCGGCAATTTGAGCCAGCCGGGTTTATATTGGAACCGGGTCAAGAGTTTGCCGATTTTGTCCTGACGGCGGTTCGAGATGAACCACGGCGGGCGCGGCAGCAACGTAAACCGGCCCGACAGAAGGTTGCGCGGGAACGGGGCCCAGGGGGCTTCGACCACCGTGCGTTCGGTGTCTTCGAGCATGAAGCTGTTGTGCACCGTTCCGATCCCTGACTGAACGTCGGCCAAGGTGGCGCCGGCAAAGCCGCCCCATGGCACGGGCGCCAGCAAAAAGCCCAAACCTGTCCAGGCATTGACAGCAATTGTGCCATAGCGGAATTCGGCGATGATCTCTTCGAACCGCTTGCGGCCAATTTTGCGCATCGTTGCCGGATGGATCAGGATGTTGCCGCCCAGGGTGCCATAGAGGTTGTCATTGGCCCAGGCGATCGCAGCGCGCAGATAGCTTTCGGCATCGCCGGCCTCAAGGTGCTTGGTGCCCAGCGCCGGGGCGAACACCTCTTGGGATCTGAGCCATTCGGTATCGCCGCGCTCCATGTCTGCGACATAGCATGGCGGCACACCTGGGCCGCGTGACAAGGCGGCCTCGCCTTCGGCGTGGCTGGCGAAATCGGCCAGGCGGGTCTCGGCGCCAGGGTAATAGGCCTCGCGTTTGGCGTGTTCGCCCATGACGCGTGCCACCTCTTTCATCAGCTTGTCGGCCTTGTCCCAGCCTTTCGGCAGAATCAGCGATTGCACCGCAACACAGTTGAACCCCGAGTTATGCAGCTTTTGCGTGGCGATATGTTCGGCCTGAAACCGGATATCTGCCTTGGTCCAGGGGCCGGGCACAACGATGGTTGGACAGACCGCACCCAGTTCAGATGTAACATGGCGTGGGTTTTTCGGTGTGCCCGCGGCCTTGTTGCGCGCGCCCTCTTCGCCGGTGCCCCAAACGATGGCATCATGCGTGGCCCCTGCCCCGGTGATGTGGATATCTTGCACCAACGGGTGCTGGGTCAGATAGGCGCCCGCTGCGCCATCGCCCTTGACCACACGCAAGACATTGCGATCAATCAGCGGCTTGAGCGCCGTGCGCAGATACCCTGTCAGATAGTCATTCACCGGGTTCATTTTCAAAATCACCACCTGGTTTTCCAGGAACAGTTTTTGGAAAGCATCCAGCGGGGAAATCGCGGCGATATTGCCGGCGCCCAGCACCAGGGCGACTTTGCCGGTTTGTTTCTCGGGCGGGGTGTCATAGATGCTGGCCGCGTGATCCTTGAGGTTGGCCGGCGTTATGCCGCGCTGCATCCAGATGTCAGCCTTGACCCCAGACAGCAGCAGGCGGTCCCAAATTGAATGCGGCACGACCCGGACGGCGGTTTGCCCATTGGGCAATTCGCGGGTCGGCAGGTGACGCAGATACGCCTTGTCTTTGATCTGCGACAGCGTGTGCATCAGACCGTTGCACATGCCCATCACCGCATAGGGTCCGCTGATCCATTCTTCGCCCGCCAGGGGGGAATTGGGGGCCAGACGCTTTTTGCGGGCGGCGGTTTCGGCCCAGCCTTGGGCCACCGGCATCAGCGCATCCTTGACCGCTTGCAGCAAGGCAATCCGCTCAGCGACGGAACAGTGCAGCCACTCTTTCTTGGCCGCATCCAGTGCCCTGAGGTCGGCGTCATAGGCCAGTTGCAGGTCGGGGGTAAAATCGCTTTGATGTTTCATCTTACGCGTCCTCTTGTTGCATCAAGATGTCTTCGTATTCTTCACGAAGCTTGGCCTTGACCACTTTTCCAGTTCCGCCCAGCGGCAATGCATCGACAAAGATCACCTTGTCGGGCACCTGCCAGCTGGCCACTTTGCCATCATAAAAGGCGATGATATCTTGTTCGCTTACGTCTTGGCCCTCGGCCTTGAGGGCAACCAGAACTGGGCGTTCGTCCCATTTGGGGTGCCGCGCGGCAATTGCGGCGGCATTGGCAACCCCCGGATGGCCGATGGCGATGTTTTCCAGCTCGACCGTGGAGATCCATTCGCCGCCCGACTTGATGATATCCTTGGCCCGGTCGCGAATGA
The DNA here is from genome assembly GCA_937138475.1 of uncultured Sulfitobacter sp. Classification (GTDB taxonomy): domain Bacteria; phylum Pseudomonadota; class Alphaproteobacteria; order Rhodobacterales; family Rhodobacteraceae; genus CAKZPD01. Next base: position 104,190 of record CAKZPD010000004.1, read on the forward strand.
TCATATATCCGTCGGCATCAATCGTCGCGACATCGCCCGTATCAAACCAACCGTCCGCGTTCAGCGCGCTTTGATCGGCCTTGAAATAGGTGTCAACGATCCAATGTCCGCGAACTTGCAATTCGCCCTGGGCTTTGCCGTCATTGGGCAAGACTGTGCCGTCTTCCCCCATTATGCGCAGCTCAACCCCATAGGGCGGGCGCCCTTGGCCCAGACGGATGGCCGCCTGATCTTCTTCTGGCAGGGTCTCGTGCTTTTGCAAAAGCTGGTTCAGCGTGCCAAGCGGGCTGGTTTCGGTCATGCCCCAGGCGTGGATCAGCTCAACGCCATAGTCATCGCGGAACGCTGGGATCATCGACGGCGGCAAGGCCGAGCCACCGACCACGGTTCGGGTCAATTTCTCTGCTTTGCTTCCGGTTTTCTTCAATGCTGCCAGCAGACCCATCCAGATGGTCGGGACGCCCAGCGCCAAGGTCACGCCTTCGCCGTCAATCAGTTTGACAAGGCTTTCGCCATCCAGGCCGGGTCCGGGCAGGATAAGCTTGGCACCATTTCCGGCGGCGATATACGGCACGCCCCAGGCGTTCACATGGAACATCGGAACCACCGGAAGAACCGTATCCTTGGCCGAGATCGCAAGCCCGTCAGGTTGGTTGCCCGCCAGCGTATGCAACATGGTCGAGCGATGCGTATAAAGCACCCCCTTGGGATTGCCGGTCGTTCCCGACGTATAGCACAGCGACGAGGCGCGGCTTTCTTCGAATTGCGGCCAGTCGAAACCGGCATCGCCTGTTTCAAGCAGCTCATCATAAAACACCAGACCGTCCAGCATTTCGGCCGCCGCGTCATCGCGCGGCCCCATCAGAACATAGTGTTCGATGGTCTTGAAATGCTCTTTCAGCTTGGCAACTGCGGGCAGGAACGTGCTGTCAAAGAACAGCACCTTATCTTCGGCGTGATTGGCGATATAGATCAGTTGCTCAGGATGAAGCCGCGGGTTGACCGTGTGGCAAACCAGGCCCGCTCCGGCCACACCGAAATATATCTCCATGTGGCGCCGGTTGTTCCAGGCGATTGTGGCGCAGCGATCCTCGGGGGCGAGGCCCAGCGCCAGCAAGGCCGAGGCCAACTGCCGCGCATTCTGGTCAAGTGTTGCCCAGTTCGACCGCTCTGTCCCGCCGGTGGTTTCAACCGAGACCACCTCGGTTGCGCCGTGGTATCGCGCGGCATGTGAGATCAAATTCGAGATCAGCAAAGGCTGATCCATCATTTTTCCAAGCATATCGGTTCCTATCTTATTCAGCAGCTATGGCTTGCGCCGAGGCAGCGCGGATCATGTCGGCGGCTTTTTCTGCAATCATGATGGTCGGCGCATTGGTGTTGCCGCCAATCAACGTGGGCATAACCGAGGCATCGACCACCCGAAGCCCATCCAGCCCCCGCACGCGCAATTCAGGATCGACGACAGACATGTCATCGGCGCCCATCTTGCAGGTGCCAACCGGGTGATAGATCGTGTCGGCGCGCGCGCGAATGTGCTTTTCCCATTCTGCGTCGCTCATGTTGTCTTTGACGCCGAACAGCTCCTTGTGGCGATATTTGTTCATCGGCTCTTGCATCAAGATATCGCGGGTGATTTTTGCCCCGGCGATCATCGTTTTCAAATCGCGATCATCTGACAAAAAGCACGGGTCAATACCGGGGTCGGCCATGGGATCCCCTGATTGCAAAAAGACCTCGCCGCGCGAATGCGGCCGCAATGCGCAGACATGGCACGAGAAACCGTAACCGGGATGCAGCTTGCGCGCGTGATCGTCGACGATCGAAATCACAAAGTGCAACTGCACATCGGGCAGGTCAAAGTTTGGATCCGTCTTGAGGAACCCGGCCCCTTCGGCAAAGGGCGTGGCGATCATGCCGCTGCCATTGCGCCGCCAGTCGATGATGTGTTTGACCAAATTGACGGTCCCCTTGGCGCCGATGCCAAAGTTATCCGTGTCTTTGGATTTCCATGCCAGAATGAAATCAAGATGGTCCTGAAGGTTTTGCCCAACGCCGGGCAATTCATGAACCATGTCGATACCGTGGCGCGTGATGTCTTCGCTGCGCCCCACACCCGAAAGCTGCAACAGCTGCGGCGATCCAAAGGCGCCGCCACACAAGATCACCTCGCGCTTGGCACGCACTTGCTGGCTTTTGCCTTTTTGACGATACGCAACACCCGTCGCCCGCTTGCCGTCAAACAGCACCCGCTCGGCTCTGACTTTGGTCAGAACAGTCAGGTTCGACCGCTCATCCATCACCGGATGAAGATAGGCCGCCGCCGCCGAGCACCGCTCGCCGTTGCGGTCGGGGCTGTGGAACTGGGTTACATCATAGGGGCCAAACCCCTCGTTGTCGCCGGTGTTAAAATCTTCGCTGCGACGATACTGAAGACGGGTCGCCGCCTCGATAAAGGCTTCGGTGATGGGCCGTGGGCTTTTTTGCCGGCTCACATGCAGCGGCCCACCCGCGCCGTGGTGTTCGTTGGCGCCGGTTTCATTGTTCTCGGCCCGTTTGAAATAGGGCAAGACGCTTTCCCAATCCCAGCCATCACAGCCCAGATCGGCCCATTTATCATAATCGGCGCTGTGGCCGCGCACATACAGCATCGCGTTGATCGCGCTTGAACCGCCAAGCGCCCGCCCGCGCGGCTGATAGCCTTTGCGACCGTTCAATCCGGGCTGCGGCACCGTATTAAAGGCCCAGTTGTTGATCTTGCCGTGTCCCGGCAGCATTGCCACCACCCCGGCGGGCGCCCGAACCAGAATACCGTCACCACGGCCACCGGCTTCTAACAGGCAAACCGTCGTCGCCGCGTCTTCGCTGAGCCGCGCAGCCAACGTCGCGCCAGCTGATCCACCCCCCACGATCACATAATCGAATTCCATGGTCTGTGTCCTCCCTTTTGATGCTTGTGCAGCGATTCTTTGGCCGCCATGAAGTCATCAAACAAAAAAACTAGACACATGTCCAGAAAAAATGCTTAAGTCCGAATCGGACGTGCTATGGCCCGCAAATACCCCAGGGCCAGCAAGAAAGCGCGCGATACATCAGGGAAGGAAAAACTCATGTCAAAATTATTGCGCGGGCTTGCGCTGACTGCGACGCTCATTGGTTCTGCGGCGACGGTGCAGGCTGAAACTGTTCTCAAGCTTGCCTCGGTGGCCCCATCCACGTCCCCTTGGGGAAAATGGGTTGCAGGCGTTGCACAGCAAATCGAAGAAAAATCCGGCGGCGATCTCAAGCTGCAACTTTTGCTGGACGCGCAGGCCGGGGATGAGCAAACCATCTTGCGTCAAACCATTCGCGGCAGAATTGACATCGCTTATGTGTCCAACACCCCGCTGACCATCCTCAGCCAAGAGATCGCCTTGGCCTCGGCGCCCTATCTGTTCAGCTCGGCCGAGGAAGGCACCTGCGTCGCCCATGAGCACATGGGCGAAGTGTTTGGCACGCTGATGCAAGATGCCGGCGTTGTGCCGCTGACATGGATGGAAGTGGGCCAATATGTGATCTTTTCCAAAGATCCTGTAAAAGTGCCCACCGACCTGAACGGCAAAAAGACCCGTGTTGCCGCCACCGTGACCGACGAAGCCTATGCCCGCGCGCTGGGCACATCGGGGGTTCCGATGGGCACATCTGACACCATTCCGGCCTTGCAGACAGGCACCGTCGACGCCGCATTTTTCCCGACGGTGTTCGGCATCGCAATTGGCACCCACAAGGTGGCGCCACATGTCGTTCAAACCAACCATTCGCGTCTGATCGGCACCGCCGCCGTTTCCGAGCGCAGCTGGGCCAAGCTGTCGCCTGAACATCAAGCCCTGTTGAAAGAGACCTTTGGCGCCGCCGGTCCACAGCTGACCGCGATGATCCTGGGCGCCGAGCAGGCGTTGCTGGGCAAGCTTGAGACCGCAGGCGTGCCTGTCTATCGCCCCACTCAGGACGAGCTGGCCCAATGGCAAGCCGCTGCCGCCAATGTTCTTGAGGAAACCGCCAACGACATCGGCGGGAAATCGCAAGAGGTCGTCGCGGCGTTGAATGCGGCAAAAGCCGTTTGCGCTCAGAACTGATTGGCCCACGGAACCGCAAAGGGAATACCGATGCAACGCTTCCTTTCCCTTCTATTGCGTACCGAGGCCGCCATGGCCGTCACCGCCTATTCGGTGACGGTCGGGCTTTTGGTTGCGGATGTCATCTCTCGCGAGGTGTTTAGCCAGGCGATCTGGGGGGCGCAAAAGCTTGCGGTCTTTGGGGCGATCATTGCCGGCATCCTTGGGCTGACAATCGCCGTGGCCGAAAACGCCCACCTGCAAGCCAGCTTTGCCAGCAAGATGCTGCCCTTTCGCTGGGCCGGGCGGTTGGGCGACCTTGTTTCGGCCTGCCTCTTTGCGATCATGGGCTATTACGCGATGATATTCGTCGGCGAAACCATCCACTTTGACGACCGCGCCGAAGTCATCAACATTCCACTGTGGTGGGTGCAGATTGTCTTTCCCTATGCGTTTTTCGCGGCAGCGCTGCGGCATCTGGCCTTTGCCTTTTACCCTGCCCTGAAACCCGATTCATCAACGGAGCACTAAGTCATGAACGCACTTGGCCTGCTCATCCTGGTTGTGGGGCTTTTGGCGCTGCGCCAAAGCGTCATTTTGATCCTGTTCAGCGCCGCCGGCTATATCCATTTGGTCTGGGGCGATGCGCAGCTTGTCTATTTGATCGAAGACATCTGGACCGCCATGGACAACGAGGTGCTGTTGGCGATCCCCATGTTCATCATCGCAGGGGCCATCATGTCCCGCGGATCAATTGCCGAACGGCTGATCGAGCTGGTGCGCGCGCTGACCGAATGGATGCCGGGCGGGCTGGGGGTGGCGGCCATCGCGTCTTGCGCCCTGTTTTCCGCGATTTCGGGGTCGTCGCCTGCCACGCTGCTGGCTGTTGGGTCGGTGATGTATCCCGCCTTGCTCAAGGCCGGTTATAACAACCGGTTTGCCCTTGGCGCCATCACATCGGCCGGAACGCTGGGCATCATCATCCCGCCGTCCATTCCCCTGATCATCTATGGTATCATCACCGAAACCAGCATCGTCGATTTGTTTCTGGCCGGGTTGCTGCCGGGTCTGGTCCTGACCGCAGCCTTGGCCATCTATAGCGTTTGGGCCAATCGCGGCCTGGCGCGCACCCCGTTTTCCATCACCCGCCTGCAACGGGCATTGCGCCAAGGGATCTGGTCGATCTTCCTTCCGGTGATCTTGCTGGGCGGGATCTATTCCGGCTATTTCTCCCCCACCGAGGCCGCCGCCGTCGCCGTCGCCTATGCCCTGCTGGTCGAGGTGGCAATCCACCGCGAAATGCCCATCAGCGCGTTTTACGGCATTGTGCGCAACACCGCGCGCATGCTTGGCACCTTGTTTCCAATCGTGGCGGTTGCACTGTCTCTCAAGACCCTGCTGGCCATCGAAGGTGTCCCGCAAGAGTTCGCAAGCTGGCTTCAGGCCAACTTTGACAGCAAGATCACCTTTTTGATCGCGGTCAATGTCGCGCTGTTGCTGATCGGCTGCTTGATTGACGTGATCTCGGCCATCTTGTTGCTGGGGCCCATTCTTTTCGTGGCGGCCCAAAGCTTTGGCATCCACCCGGTGCATTTTGGCATTATCATGATCGTGAACCTTGAAATCGGCCTGCTGACCCCCCCGATCGGGTTGAACCTGCTGGTCGCGCTGACCGCGTTTGGCCAGCGCTTTTCAGAAATCTGCCGGTCGGTTCTGCCGTTTATCACCATCATGATTTCGGTTCTGCTGTTGATCACCTTTGTGCCGCAGCTGTCGCTTGCATTCATTACCCCGTAAGGAGAATATCGCCATGACCTATCACCCTGCCTCTCCGCAGACCGCAGCGGCAAATGCCGCGGTTCTTGATCTTGTGAACTTTGGCGACAAACAAGATTTCGCAGACGCCACGCGCGGCTTTGTCGCCGCCTTTGACGGCGACAGCATTCCCGGCGACAACGGTGGAACCGCCTGGGATTTCAGCGCGCATGGTTTTCTGGATCAGGACTGTCCCGATACGGTCAACCCGTCCTTGTGGCGCCAGGCCCAGCTGACGCGGATTGCCGGGCTGTTCACCATCCATCCGCGTATCCATCAAATTCGCGGCTTTGATTTGGCCAATATGACACTGATCCAAGGCGACAGCGGTTGGATCGTTATTGATCCGCTCATGTCCATTGAAACAGCCCGCGCCAGCCTGGCGTTTGCCAACCGGCATCTGGGCGAACGCCCGGTCAAGGCGGTGATTTACACCCATTCCCATGCCGACCATTTCGGCGGCGTGCGCGGCGTCGTATCGGGCGAGGACGTAGAAGCCGGCCGCGTGCCGATCATCGCGCCAGACGGCTTTATGGATTACGCGATTTCTGAAAACGTCCTGGCCGGCAACGCCATGAGCCGCCGCGCCCAATATCAGTTCGGGCCCAAATTGCCGGCCCATCCTTGCGCCCATGTGTCTTGTGGCCTGGGATTGGCGGTTTCGACCGGCACCATGAGCCTGATCCCCCCGACAGACGTTATTTGCGACACCAAGGAAACCCGGATCATCGACGGCGTCGAGATCGAATTCCAGATGGCCAATGGATCGGAAGCGCCGGCGGAATTCATGTTCTATTTCCCGCAATTCCGGGCGCTTTGCGCATCGGAGGTGACATCGCACCATATGCACAATGTCCTGACGCCGCGCGGCGCGGAATGCCGCAACGCCTTGGGATGGTCAAAATATATCGCCGAGACGATCACGCTGTTTTGTGACCGGACCGATGTTCTGTTTGCCTGCCACCATTGGCCGACCTGGGGCGCCGATGCCATCCGGGGCTTTCTTGAGCGCCAGTCAGACATGTATCGTTTTGTGCACGACGAAACCCTGCGTCTGGCAAATCATGGCCACACCATGCACGAAATAGCCGAGCTGGTAAAAATGCCCGCGCGCCTGGCCCAGGATTTTTCCTGTCGGGGCTATTACGGCACCCTCAAGCATAATGTGAAGGCGGTCTATCAGTTCTATCTGGGCTGGTGGGACGGCAACCCGGCGCATTATGACGCCCTGCCCCCAGCTGAAAGCGGTGCCCGTCTGGTGCGCGCGATGGGCGGTGCCGGCAAGGTCTTGGCGGAAGGTCGGCGCGCCGCAGCCGAAGGCGATTATCGCTGGGCGGCCGAATTGATCAACAAACTGGTCTTTGCCGAACCAGACAACACCGAGGCCCAGGCCCTTCAGGCCGATATTCTTGAGCAAATGGGCTATCAGGCCGAGGCGGCCACCTGGCGCAACATCTATTTGACCGGGGCACAAGAGCTGCGCGAGGGGATCGGCAACAAGCAAAGCATCAACACCAACAGCCCTGATCTTTTGGCGAACATGGGCGTGCAGATGTTGCTGGATCTGCTGGGCGTCAAGTATAACCCCGCCAAACATGACGGGCCCGTCACGGTGGTTTTGGACTTTACCGATACCGGTGCTGTGTTCACCCTTAGCGCCCGCAATGGTGTCTTGACCAACATCGCCGCCCGCCAGGCCGGCGCCGCCGATGTCACCTTGACCCTGACCGAGCCGGCCTTCCTGCGCTTGATGGGCAAGCAGGCCGGGCTGGATGCTTTGATCGCCGAAGGCTGTCTTGCCCTTGATGGCGACGCGGGTAAACTGGCGGCGCTGTTCGCCAGCCTTGAGGATTTTGACCCCAATTTCGCCATCGTAACGCCCTGAGGCGGATCGCCCCCTTCCAAACGCCTGGTTTTCTGGCACAGACAATCAGGCGTTTGGGATGTTTGGCACTGCGGCGGCCCATTTGCGCCGCACGCTGTCCGATGACAAGGCGTTGATAACCGGCCTTGCTCAGAAACGGCTATCAGAGGTGATCAAGACCCAGCAACCGCCGCGCCCAACGGTTGGCAATCGGGCCAACCAAAATGGCGATGGGCACCGCCGCCGCCCAAGCCATCCCCCAAGCGGTCAGAAACCGCAGCAAAAACCCCGGCCCCCCGCCGGTATTCACATATGTGATGAAGGCGCTCATGATCGTTGACATCATTGTGCCCATGATCAAACCGGTGACAATTCGCAGCTTCAACATTTTGCGTCGTCCATTTCTTGCGCCGCCCCAGCGGCATCCGATTGAATTTGTTTTGTCTTGCCTGGCCTTTACGCCATTCACAAGCCGGGCGCTACGCGTCATTTCATCCCATTCCCAATTCTGCTTTCGCCCCGCATCCGCCCCCCAACCCGCCATTGCCGGTTGACCGCCGCCGCGCGACTGCGCAGTGTCGCCTTGCCGACCCCACCAGGAGCCAACATGACCGATACCGCCCCCCAAAAACCACGCCTGAACCTGCCCTTTGTCGGCATCTGCACCTTTGGCAAATACCCCTATGTCGCGGATTGGGATGCGATCGACGCCGATGTCGCCGTCTTGGGGGCGCCGTTTGATTTCGGGGCACAGTATCGCAGCGGCGCCCGCATGGGGCCGCGCGCCATCCGCGAGGCCTCGACCCTGTTTTCCTTTGGGCTGGGCGGCGCCTATGACCACGAAGACGATGTGACCTATCTGCCCGAGACCACCACCCGGATCGTTGATATAGGGGATGCAGATATCATCCACACCAACACTGTGGACAGCCACGCCAATATCGAATTCGGGGTGCGCAAGATATTGGCCGCCGGGGCAATACCCGTGGTGCTGGGTGGGGATCATTCGGTCAACATTCCCTGCATCAATGCCTTTGACGACCAAGAGCCGATCCACATCGTGCAGATTGATGCGCATCTGGATTTTGTCGATGAACGTCATGGCGTGCGCTTTGGGCACGGCAACCCGATGCGGCGCGCCGCCGAAAAAACCTATGTGACCGGCCTCAGCCAGATCGGCATCCGCAATGTGTCCTCGACCGCAAAAGAGGGCTATGAGGCGGCGCGGGCCATGGGATCAGACATCCAGTCGGTGCGCCAGGTGCGGGCATTGGGCATTGACGGTATGCTGGCGCGTATTCCACAGGGCGCGCGATATTACGTCACAATCGACATCGATGGGTTCGATCCATCAATCGCGCCGGGCACCGGAACCCCCAGCCACGGCGGTTTTGACTATTACGAAGTACTGGAACTGCTGGCGGGGCTGGCAAAGCGTGGACCAATCGTCGGGGTCGATCTGGTTGAGGTCGCGCCAGATTATGACCCGGCGGGCAACACCAGCACCCTTGCAGCGCAGGTGCTGATGAACCTGATCGGACGCATCTTGCACGCCAAACAGGGCGCCACCTAAGGAATGGCCGCGCGGCCCTTGCGGCGTGGTGCGGCGTGACATAATAGATGCACAACACCCCGCTCTTAAAGGACCGACCGATGCTTGACCTGACCTATGACACCCCGAAACCACGCGTGATCGCCGGGGCGAAATACGACTGGGAACTGGTCATCGGCATGGAGGTTCACGCCCAGGTGTCCTCGAACGCCAAGCTTTTCTCGGCTGCGTCAACCAAGTTTGGCGCCGAACCAAACGCCAATGTGTCCTTTGTCGATGCGGCAATGCCCGGCATGTTGCCCACCATAAACGAATATTGCGTTGAACAGGCTGTGCGCACCGGGCTTGGGCTCAAGGCCGATATCAACCTGCACAGCGCCTTTGACCGCAAGAATTATTTCTATCCCGATTTGCCGCAGGGCTATCAGATCAGCCAACTTTACCACCCCATTGTCGGCGAAGGCGAAGTGTTGGTGGAAATGGGCGACGGCACCGCCCGTCTGGTGCGGGTTGAACGCATCCACCTGGAACAAGACGCGGGAAAATCCATCCACGACATGGATCCCAACATGTCGTTCGTCGATTTGAACCGCACGGGCGTTGCCCTGATGGAAATCGTCAGCCGCCCCGACATTCGCGGCCCGGAAGAGGCCGCCGCCTATCTTGGCAAACTGCGGCAGATTTTGCGCTATCTTGGCACATGCGACGGCAACATGCAGTCAGGGTCGATGCGCGCCGACGTCAACGTGTCGATCTGTCGGCCCGGCGATTATGAGAAATATCAAGCCACCCAAGATTTTTCGCATTTGGGAACCCGCTGCGAAATCAAGAACATGAACTCAATGCGGTTTATTCAAGCCGCCATCGAGGTCGAGGCCAAGCGCCAGATCGCCATTGTCGAAGCCGGCGGCGCCGTCCAGCAGGAAACCCGGCTGTATGATCCCGACCGAAACGAGACCCGCTCGATGCGGTCAAAGGAAGAAGCGCATGATTATCGCTATTTTCCTGATCCCGACCTGCTGCCGTTGGTGATCGAACAGGCCTGGGTCGATCATATCGGCGCCACCCTGCCCGAACTGCCGGACGCCAAGAAGGCGCGGTTTCTTAATGATTTTGGCCTGACCGATTACGACGCTTCGGTGCTGACCGCCGATCTTGACAGCGCCGGATATTTCGAGGCCGTGGCGCAGGGGCGCGACGGAAAAATGGCCGCCAACTGGGTAATCAACGAGCTGTTCGGCAGATTGAAAAAAGACGAAAGCACGATCACTCAAAGCCCTGTCTCTCCTGGTCAATTGGGTCAGATCATTGATTTGATCGCATCGGATGCCATATCCGGCAAGATCGCCAAGGACGTCTTTGAGATCAGCTATACCACCGGCCGTGATCCCGCCGAGATCGTCGAAACCGAGGGCATGAAACAAGTCACCGACACCGGCGCGATCGAAGCCGCCGTCAATGACATCATCGCCGCCAACCCCGATCAGGTCGCCAAGGCGCGTGAAAACCCCAAACTGGCGGGTTGGTTCGTCGGACAGGTGATGAAAGCCACGGGCGGCAAGGCCAATCCCAAGGCGGTAAACCAGATCGTTGCCGCCAAGCTAAAGCCCTAAGGAACGGCGGGCGGGGTCTGCGGTGTTTCGGCGCCCACGCCCGCCCATCACAGACGGCTCAGCGCCCGGCGGGCGAATTCAACCGCATTTTGTTGATATTCCTTTTGGTCTCGCACGAACGATTCGACCTCAAGGATATGGTGCGCGATTACCATCCGCGCGGCGACCTCTTCGTTGGGCATATTGGCCGGCTGATACCCGTCGGAAAAGGTCAGGCACAGCGGCAAATGCTCCATTTTTTCAAGGCTTTGCGGCTGGGTTAGCAGGGTAAATGGATCCAGCCCAGATGGATCATCCCGAAACCGCGCGAAAAATGGCCCGTAAAGGCGCGGCTTGCGCCGCCATGATATTTGCGCCTGCGCATTGCCCAAACGCGCGCCCCCCTCAACGCATAACGGCAACGCCCCAAAGCTTTGGGCGGCGCCGGCCTCTACCTGGCCCTGAGGCATTGCCAACAGATGATCAAGCAAGAACGGCACCGCCTGATTGGGCCGCTCGTAACACAGCGCCAAGGCGCAGAGCGGCAGAAAAACCTCGTGACTGCGGTGTTCGGCACGCGGAAAGACAAAATCCCACAGCTCGCGGTATAGGTTAGGCAGATGGCTTAGATCCGCCTCCATCCGGGCGATAAAGGCATCGGCATTACGGGTTGCCGGCTCCATCAGCGCCGCATAGGCCACCGCGCCGCCTTCGATCACCCCCAGGGTGGAAACCCCATGAAAACTGCACGCCGTTTCCTGCCGCAGCAGGCCATCCCGCTGGGCAAAGAAATGCGGCGTCAAGGCGCGGGCCATCGAATGGTGCCCCTTGGGTGCCGATTGCGCCAGCAGCGCGGCGCGATTGGTTTGAAAGGCAAAAATAACCAAATTGGCCAAGCGCGCGGCAAAGCCCCGCTTTTTGCCGAAAAGACGTTCGATCACCCACAGCTTTCGCTTGGCCCGCCGCTCCATCCGGTAAAGTTTTCTGAAAACGCGCGTGTTCTTGCGGCTGTTGAAAACCCCCAGCAACCAACTGTTGCGCCGGAACATATAGCCCGTCATGCAGCTTTGAATGAAATGGCCCGTTTCATGGTTGATCGCCCGCAAGACCGTCGCGCTTGCGGCGTCGATCCCCTCTGATTGCATCCGCCGCGACATGTCGAAAAAGGCGCCCTTGGACATATTGACCAGCGTCACCCCCGTCACCGGCTCATATTGCGCCAGCTTGTCGGGCGGCAGCAATTTGACCAATTTGACCAGATCCTGCATTTGGATTTCGGCCTGTTCAACCATGCCGGATGCGCCACCGACCCGAGGCATCTTTGCGGATCAATTCGATGATATCGCCGTTCAACAGCTCTATGTCCTGAAGAGACAAAAGCGTTTGCGCCACCTGCGCCGCAGTCATCTGCGGAAACGCATCAAGCGCCAGCGTTGTCAGATCATCCTGGGACAGCGCACCACGGGTGTGCAAGATCCCCAGCACCGCGATTTCGTCGCGCGTCAGACGCGATGACCGCCGCCAGGCCGACCAGACGAATTTGGCAAAGGCCGTCAGCCCGGCCAGCACTGTCCCCACCGCAATGGCACCGGGGGCCGCCACAGCGCCAAGCGCCGCACCGACCATGGTGATGGCCTCAAGCACGGGCACATCGCTGTCGCGCAGCACCCATTGCCCGACGCGCAAGTTCAACCCATCCACCGGGCTGTCCACATCGCGCAATTCCCCCTCGGATTGCGCAACCCCGGCGCTCAGCGCTTGGGCGATGTCGTCAGGCACCGCATCTTGGGCCTGGGCCTTCAGGTGGGCGGTGAAATCATCCTTGGTGTCAAAAACATTCATACTCGTACCCCTCACAAACAATCCTCGCAATTTAGCAGGCCGTGAAGACTTATCAAAACACCAATTGCGCGGTGCGCGCCGCAACGGGGCGCCATAAGCCACCCCTGCCAAAGCCGCACGATCGACCTGGCATTTCCCATTTTAGCGAAATGAGAGATAACTTTTGGTAAAGCCGGCGTTCCGGTCAGTCAGACACATCCAGCGCCAGCGCATGAATGCTGGCTATCAGCTCGGCGCCCAGGGCGGCATGAATGGCCCGGTGACGGGCGATCCGGCTTTGCCCGGCGAATGCCTCTGACCGAATTAATACATTGAAATGAGTGGATTGCCCTTCACGAAAGCCCCCATGCCCCCGGTGGCTTTCGCTGTCGTCCACCACGCTCAGCTGATAGGGTGCAAACTGCTTGCGCAGTTTTGTTTCGATCTCTTGTGTCTTGGTCATTTTTTTGCTCCTGCCCCCTTCTATCTTTGGCCGCAAGCTTTAGAATGTCCAGCCTTGAGTCGAATAGGTAAATACACATGCCCAAGCCTGATCCCTTCGGATTTGATATGTCCGTTTCATCATCGAAAAAGAAGAACCCGCGTGGTCGCAGGAGCATGTCCGGCGCTTCTGAGACATCAACGCGGCTTTGCGATCACCAAGGCTGCGAAGAGGCGGGCAAGTTTCGCGCGCCCAAAGCCCCGGATGTTTTGGACGATTATTTCTGGTTTTGTCAGCAGCATGTGCGGGAATATAACCTCAAGTGGAATTTCTTTGACGGCACAACCGAGGCCGAGCTGAATGCCCAAATGTCCAAGGACAAAGTGTGGGAGCGCACGACAAAGCCGATTACCGATCCCGAAGCACGGGCCTGGGCGCGCCTGGGCATCGAAGATCCGCATCAGGTGCTGGGGGCCAATTCCACACAGAACCCCGGACGCAATGCGGTCACGGGCCGCCGCCTGCCCCCGACCGAACGGCGCGCCATCGAAATCCTGGACGCCAAGGACCATTGGAGCAAACCCGAAGTGCGCAAGGCATACAAGGCGCTGATCAAGGTGTTGCACCCCGATATGAACGGCGGCGACCGCAGCCAGGAAGAACAATTGCAAGAGGTGGTCTGGGCCTGGGACCAGATCAAGGGCAGCCGCAATTTCAAGGACTAGGCTGCTATCTGTGCTGCCACGCAAGAAAAGCGCGCCGGGCCTCTTTCCCTTGGCGGTTAAAACGATATGTTGCGCGTTATGGCAGGCAAAGGCGCCTGGTGACCGCACTTAGATCAAAGGACAAGGACGCATGGCTGACGGCGCGCTGGATATCCACTCAAAACCCACAGAAGAGATTTCCGTTCGCGACGTCTTTGGGATCGACACCGATATGACCGTTAAGGGCTTTGCCGAAAGCAGCGAACGCGTGCCCGACGAAGACCCCACCTATAAGTTTGATCCGGACACGACGCTGGCGATTTTGGCCGGTTTCTCGCACAACCGTCGGGTGATGATCCAAGGCTATCACGGGACGGGGAAATCGACCCATATTGAACAGGTGGCCAGCCGGTTGAATTGGCCTTCGGTGCGCGTCAACCTTGACAGCCATATCAGCCGCATCGACCTGATCGGCAAGGATGCGATCAAGCTGCGCGAAGGCAAGCAGGTGACTGATTTCCAGGAAGGCATCCTGCCATGGGCGCTGCGCACCCCGACGGCGATTGTCTTTGACGAATATGACGCCGGGCGCGCCGACGTGATGTTCGTCATTCAGCGCGTTCTGGAAACCGATGGCAAGCTGACCTTGCTGGACCAGAACAAGGTGATCACCCCGCACCCGTATTTCCGCATTTTTGCCACCGCGAACACCGTTGGATTGGGCGACACCACCGGCCTGTATCACGGCACGCAGCAAATCAACCAGGGTCAGATGGACCGCTGGTCGCTGGTGTCCACATTGAATTACCTGAGCATCGACGCCGAAACCGCCATCGTGCTGAGCAAAAACCCGCATTACAACAATGAAAAGGGCCGCAAGACCCTTAAGCAAATGGTGACGGTCGCCGATCTGACCCGCACCGCCTTTATGAACGGCGATCTGTCGACGGTCATGTCGCCGCGCACGGTCATCGCATGGGCCCAGAACGCCGAGATTTTCCGCAATGTGGGCTATGCGTTCCGCCTGTCGTTCCTGAACAAATGTGACGAGCTGGAGCGCCAGACCGTGGCCGAGTTCTATCAACGTCTCTTTGATGAAGAGCTGCCCGAAAGCGCCGCCAGCGTCAGCCTTGGCTGACGGTGGTGCGCCGGCGGCAACGGCCGGTGCAACTGCGCAGGACATACAGGGATAAACGGCATGAGCAAACCTTCGGACAACCCGGCAGACGCTTTCAAGAAAGCGCTTTCCGAAGCCACCAAGGTTATGGCCCATGATCCTGATTTGACGGTCAGCTATTCCGTCGATCCCGCCGGGCTATCGGGTGAGACAATGCGTTTGCCCCAGGTCAGCCGCCGCATGACCCGCGACGAGGTGATGCTGGCGCGGGGCACCGCTGATGCGCTGGCCCTGCACCGCCGCTATCACAATGGGCAGACCCACGCCCGTTATGCCCCGCAGGGCGAAATGGCCCGCGACCTGTATGAGGCCATGGAAACCGCCCGCTGCGAGGCGATGGGCGCCCGCGACATGCCCGGCACCGCAGGCAACATAGACGCCAAGATCGCCCATGAGGCCCTGCGTAAAGGATTTGATCAAGCCAAGCAGGCTTCGGATGTGCCGCTGGCGACGGCTGCTGGATATTTGATCCGGCATCTGGCCACCGGGCGCGATTTGCCGTCGGGTGCGCAAAACGTAATGGAGCTGTGGCGCGGTTTCATCGAGGATCAAGCCGGTGACACGCTGGAAGCCCTTGACGAAACCCTGTCGGATCAGTCGAAATTCGCCAAGTTTGCCCGCCGGATGATCAGCGACCTTGGCTATGGCGATCAACTGGGCGACGATCCTGATCAGTTGGACGACGACCAGGACGATCAGGCCGAAGACAGCGCCGAAGAAGAACAAGACCCCGACAGCAGCGGTCAGGACGAACAAGACGACGAAGAGGCCGAGGCCTCGGCCGAGCAAACCCAAGAGGACCAACAAGATGCCGCGCAGGCGCAGGTGTCGATGGACGACAGCGCCGAGGACGAAATGGGCGACGAGGCAGAAATGCCCGAAGGCGAAGCCCCGCTTGAGCCGCCAGCCCCGCAACCCGTGTCCGATGCAGACCCCAATTATCTGGTGTATCTTGATACCCATGACGAGGTCATCGGCGCCGAAGATCTGGCTGAACCGGCAGAACTTGAGCGCCTGCGGGCCTATCTGGATCAACAGCTTGAGCCGCTTAAAGGCGCGGTCAGCCGCTTGGCGAATAAGCTTCAGCGCCGTTTGCAGGCCCAACAAAACCGGTCTTGGGAATTCGACCTCGAAGAGGGCATTCTGGATGCCGGGCGCCTGGCACGGGTGATCGCCAACCCGACCACCCCCCTATCGTTCAAAGTCGAGAAAGACACCGAATTCCGCGATACGGTTGTAACGCTTTTGCTGGATAATTCCGGTTCGATGCGGGGGCGGCCGATTTCCATCGCTGCCATATGTGCCGATGTTCTGGCCCGGACGCTTGAGCGATGCAACGTCAAGGTCGAGATCCTGGGCTTTACCACCCGCGCCTGGAAGGGCGGCCTGGCCCGCGAGGCGTGGCTGAACGACGGGCGGCCCCAGCAACCGGGGCGCCTGAATGATCTGCGCCACATCGTTTATAAATCGGCCGATGCCCCTTGGCGCCGCACCCGCCCCAATCTGGGGCTGATGATGAAAGAAGGCCTGCTGAAGGAAAATATCGACGGCGAGGCCCTGGAATGGGCGCACCGGCGGATGCTGGGCCGCAGCGAGGCCCGCAAGATCTTGATGGTGATTTCCGACGGGGCGCCGGTGGATGACAGCACCTTGTCGGTGAACCCGGCCAACTATCTGGAAAAGCACCTGCGCGATGTGATCGCAATGGTGGAAAAACGCCGCGCCGTGGAATTGCTGGCGATCGGCATCGGCCATGATGTGACGCGCTATTACGACCGGGCCGTGACCATCACCGATGTGGACCAACTGGCCGGCGCCATGACCGAACAGCTGGCCGCGTTGTTCGATTCAGACCCCAGAGCCCGCGCCCGCGTCATGGGCCTGCGCCACGCCCGCTGATCCCAAAGCAGACGATCAGTCTCTGCCCCATGGCGCAGATCCCTCCCGCCCGTCGTTGCGCACTTCATGCGCGCCTCCCGTTGGGCCCGGCGCCGCGCCTGCGGCGCGGCGCGGTTGGCGTGCCACGGCGATGGCCTTCATGAGAACCCGGCATGCAGACGCGATCACGCCATGCAGACGATACCCTCAACGTATGCGTCCATTCTGAATGTCAATCGGCATTGAACATTGACCCCCTATCGGCATCCAATATTGACCCCGGTTGTGCTGAGCAGGCCCGGCGCTGGGTAGCCCTCATATAGCGCAGCGGCGGCGGGCCTGCGGGGTTTCGGATTGGCGCTATGCGCGGTTCTTGAAGCGCCAGCTTTTGTTGCCAGTTTCTACGATTTCACAGTGATGGGTTAGACGATCGAGCAGCGCAGTGGTCATCTTGGCATCCATTGCCCGGCAGGCGATTGCAAAGCAATCTGCCGGGAGGGGCCGAAGACACTGGGCCATTCGCCGAAGGCCAGGTTGGTGGTGACGATGATGGATGTGCGTTCGTAGAGCTTGCTGATCAGGTGGAACAGCAATTGACCGCCGGTCTGGGCGAAGGGCAGATAGCCCAGTTCATCGAGGATCAGGAAGTCGAGGCGGGAGATGAGGTCAGCGGTCCGACCTTGTCGCTCGGCGCGGGCCTCGGCATCAAGTTTGTTCACCAGATCGACCAGGTTGAAGAACCGCCCGCGGCGACCTGCCCGGATGCACGTCCTGGCGATGCTGACGGCGAGATGGGTTTTGGCGGTGCCTGTGCCGCCGATCAGGACAAGGTTGCGTTGGTGGTCGAGAAAGTCCCCGGTGGCCAGGTCGCGGATCAGCGTCTCATTGACTTGCGCCGCCTCGAAGTCGAACTCTTCCAATTCCTTGGCCAGCGGCAGTTTGGCGATGGTCATCTGGTATTTGACCGCGCGGGCCTGCTTCTCGCGGATCTTGGCGGTCAGAAGATCCCCGATGATCCGCTGGGGCTCGTGCTGGCGTTTGACGGCGGTGGTCAGCACCTCGTCATAGGCGGCCTTCATTCCGTAGAGCCGCAGCTTTCCCATCGCATCGATTACGTCGGATCGTTCCATCTGGTTGTCTCCTCAAGCTGTCATATCGGTTGCAGTCGGCAATGGGCTCGCAGGCCAGCTTCAGCGCATCTGGCGTCGTAATTGTCAGGGGCGGTGGCGGCTGACGGTGCCGGGCCAGGATGTTCAGCACGACGCCAGCGGAATGAACGTTGTGCGACAGAGCCTTTGCACAGGCGGCCTCTACCGCCTCAAGGCCATCGGTCAGCAGGGCGCTCAGAATGTCGACCATCTGCCGGTCACCGCCGGGCTGACGGTCCAGTTTGCGCCACACGCGGCGTATGGGCACCGGCAGGTCCCATTCCTTGAAGGGTGCCCCGTTGCGCAGAGCTTCGGGTTTGCGGGCCAAAACAGGGATGTAATGCAGGAGATCGTAGACGGTGTTGTCGCGCCCGAAGGCACGCTCGTGCTGGCCGACGATCCGCCCGTCTTGCCAACATTCCAGCCGGTCGGCATACGCCCTGATCTCAACCGGCCGCCCCACGGCGCGGGCATCGACCGAGTATCGGTTCTTGTCGAACCGCACGAGGCAGGTCTTGGACACCGATGCAGGAACTGCATGGAATCCATCGAAAGGGCCGACGTAAGGAACAAGGCTCGGGCGCTCTTCTTCGAACACCTCCCAGATGGTCTTGTCGCGCATCTCGGGATGTTTGTTCGCCCTCGCATAATCCAGGCACCGGTCTTCCAGCCAGGCGTTCAGCTCGGCATAGGATTTGAACTTCGGACGCGGCACGAAGAACCGGCGCCGGATCACCCCCACCTGGTTCTCGACCTGGCCCTTCTCCCAACCGGACGCAGGCGTGCAGGACCGTACATTGAGGCGCCATTGGTTCAAGCCCAATGGACGGCGGATCGACCAGGTAATGTCCGCACATCTGCTGGAACCGCCGGTTATAGGCCCGGTCCTTGCCGACGAAGATCGCGCCGACCACCGTCTTCGCGTCCATTGTCCTCGGACCAATGGCGGACAATTCCCGCTGTCGTAAATCCCCCCGGATGCACGCTCCACCGAAGAAGGCGAACGCCTTGTCGTGGGCGCCGAACACCATCTCCTGGGTCTCTCTGGGATAGGCCCGCACAAACGGCATCCGGCTGTGGCTCAGGCGGACATGGGCGACCTTCACTGTCGTGGTGGCGCCATCGATCAGAACGACCTCATGGCTCCAGTCAAACTGATAGGCCTCGCCCGGATCGAAGCTGAGCGGCACATAGGCGGCCGCCGAGGCTTCCCGCGTCACCTTCGACCAACTGGCCGCATAGCGCCGCACCGCATCGTAGCTGCCGTCGTAGCCCCGGTTGCGCAGTTCTTCGTAAATCCGAACCAGTGTCAGCCGCTGGCGCTTGGGTTGTCGGTCATTCTCGG
>CAKZPD010000005.1 GCA_937138475.1 uncultured Sulfitobacter sp.
CCGGCACCTGAAACAGGAACCCCTGTCAAGTTTTAGCGATCCAGCATCGCCCGCAGCTCGGCTGCGATATCCTGGCCTGCGGTCTGCGCTGTCACAGCCCAGGCCGCGTCCATCGCCGCATGTTCATAATTGGCCGCGTCCTCGCCTGTCAGCTCAAGAAAGGTCCAGCCCTTGGCCTTCATCTGGGCCTGGCTTTCGGCAATCGGGCCAGACCAGATCACGTCCATACGCGGGGCGAAATCTTCCCGCAGAAAGGCAGTGAGACGCGCCTGCACATCCGCCGGGATCTTGTCCCATGTGCCCGCATTGACCAGCACCGGAAACCCTGCGCGATACACCCCCGGAGCAACGACGGTTTTGACCAGATCGCCAAATTGTTCGGCCTGACCCAATGGCCCCTGCATGAACCCGTCAATGGCCCCGCGTTCAAGCGCGGTGTATATTTCACCCATCGGCAGCACGATTGGCTCTGCCCCGAGTGCCTGAACCAGGGGCAACAGCGTCGGGAACACCCGGATACGTTTCCCCTTGAGGTCGCTAAGGCTTTGAATTTCTTCGCCCATATAGATGAAGAAGTTCAGCTCGGTTGCGGGAATTTCCCCCAGAAACACCAGATCTTTTTCGGCGTGCAGTTCGGTCATCCGCTCGTGATAGTTGGTGGCGGCGATTTCATTATAGGTCTTGAAGGACAGGTTCATCGTTCCCGATGTCGGGACCAACCCCTGATAATAGCTGGGGCTGGTATAGGTCATATCCATCGCGCCATTGCGAACGCCTTCGGCCTGTTTGAACGGCGGCATCACCTCGGGGCCACCGCGCCAGTTGATCTCAATCTCGCCGGCGAATTTCTCGTTTACTTCTTCAACGAAGCTTTTGAACGGGCCGTTGATATAGACCGGCTTGGGGGCCAGCGTGACCGCATTGATCTTTACCGCATCTGCCAGAGCGGGCATGCCAGACAAGGCCAGCGCCAATGCGGCGGTCTTTAATAGATGTTTCATGATGTCTCCCTATCTTTGCGCTTTGTTCGGTTTTGGCTGAATACTGTGGCGGGCAACCATTATGGCCGCTGTCATTTGCCGGGCGGTGCGACCCCGATCGCATCGGCCGATGTGGCGCGCGGCGAAGGCAAAAGCGGCATCGACACACACGCGCGCGCCTTGCCTGTTTCAACCGTCCTGACCGCTTGCCTTGGCGTCGGCACAGTCCATTTTCCTCTTGATTAAGTTCTATATTGAACATAGTGTTCATAATGTAAGCAGGATGTTTTGCCCGGTCAACTGTTTTGTCAGGGCGGCGATGCGTCCAGATCCAGTGGCCCAAGGACAAGAACCCGGAGCGCAAACCAACGTGACACAAGAAACGAACATGCCGGCCTATGCGGTCCCGCCTGTCGAACGCGCCATAAAGCTTTTGCGCTATATTGGCGATGGGAATACCTGCCGGAACCTCAGCACTGTTTCGCGGGACCTCAAGATCAACCGCACCACGCTGATCCGCCTTATTCACACGCTGCTGGATCAGCATATGATCGAAGAATTGGCCGAAAAGGCCGGGTATCGGCTGGGCGTTGGTCTGGTCACGCTTGGGGCGCAGGCCATCCAAGGGCGCGATCTGGTGCGCATTTGTCAGCCCGTGCTTCAGCACCTCAGCGAAACAACCGGGATGTCCGCGCATTTGGGGGTGCTGGATGGCGCGGATATCGTATACCTCAGCCGGGTGGCGCCGAATTCACATCTGGTCAGCAATATACATGCCGGCGCCCGCCTTGGGGCGCATGCGTCGTCGATTGGGCGGGCGATCCTTGCGCAGATGGACCAAGGCCGCATCGCCGCCCTGCTGAAAGATGCCCCCCTGACAGCCGTCACCCCCAAAACGCCAACGACGCTTGCCGCTGTCCTTCAGCAAGCCCAGGCAGATCACGCCAAAGGCTTTGCCTGGAGCGTCGGGAACTTTGAGGCGGGGATCGGATCATGCGGGGCGGCGATCTTTGATCACAGCGGGGCCGTCGTCGGGGCGCTAAACGTGTCCGGCCCCGACAGCCGCTTTACCGATCCCAGCGGCAGCGCCGCGATCAGCGCCGCAGTGTGCCAGGCCGCCCAAGACGCCAGCACGCGGTTGGGTGCATCGCCCGCCCCCGCGTCCTGATCATCACAGCACCGCCCGGCCCAAGGCCGCCGGGCCGGTTTAATCGCTGATTGCGCCCTCTTGGTCCTTTTTCAGGCGCATCCCGGCTTTGACCCGCGCGCCGATCAACAGCGGCAGCACAAAGCCGATGATGGCAATCGCCCAAAGGGTCATGGCCAGCGGCGTATCGACCAGGGTCCACCAATTCCCGTTGTCGATGGTCACGGCGCGGCGCAGATTGTTTTCCATCGAATTACCCAACAGCGTGCCCAAGATAATCGGCACAAGCGGCACATCAAACTTGCGCAGCACCCAGCCCATCACCCCAAAGCCAATCATCACCATCAGATCAAAGCTGGACCCCGATATTCCATAGATCCCGACAAAGCTGACCATCGCGACGATGGGCATCAAGATACGCGATGGAATCATCAGCACGCGGGTAAAGATACCAACCATCGGAATATTCATCGCCAACAGCATGAAATTCGCAATAAACAGCGCCGCAATCAGCCCCCAGACCACATCCGGGTTTTGGGTAAACAGCAGCGGCCCCGGCGTGATGTTCAGGCTAAGCAGCACCGCCAAAAGCACTGCGGTTGTGCCAGACCCCGGCACGCCCAGCGCCAGCATCGGCACCAAGGCACCGCCCGCCGCCGCGTTGTTGCCTGCCTCGGGGGCGGCAAGGCCGCGCGGATCGCCTGTGCCAAAGGTCTTCTCTTTGTCGACCAGACGCTTTTCCATCGAATAGCTGATGAACGATCCCAAAGACGCCCCGGCCCCCGGCAGCACCCCGGCAAGAAAGCCCAGAAATGACGTGCGCAACATGGTCGGCATACAGGCCTTGACCATCGACATCGGCGGATACAGCCGGCCCAGCCTTAGCTTGGATTTATCCGCTGTTCCGCCGTGGCGGTTTTCCAAAAAGATAAAGACCTCGGACAGGGCGAAAAGCCCGACAATGGCCACAAGGAAATCAAGACCATCGTAAAGATGAACCTCACCAAAGGTAAAGCGCGGCACGCCGGTTTGTGTGTCAACGCCAATGGTTGCCAAACCAAGCCCCAGCGCCGCCGCAAAGGCGGATTTGGCCTGGTTTGTCGATGACACACCGCCCAATGTCATAAAGGCCAGAGCAAACAGTGCGAAATATTCCGCCGGGCCAAACAACAGCGCGATCTTGACCAGTTGCGGCGCCAGAAGGATCAGACCCCAGGTGGCCAGGAACGCCCCGATAAACGAGGCAATCCCAGACAGGGACAGCGCCTCGCCAGCGAGGCCCTTTTGCGCCATCGGATACCCGTCCAGACAGGTCATCATTGCCGGTTCGTCGCCGGGAATATTCAACAGGATCGACGAAATCCGCCCCCCATACATCGCCCCGTAATAGACCGAGGTCAGCAAGATCAGCGAGGGCGTCGCCCCAAGCCCCAGCGTAAACGCCAGGGGGATCAAGATCGCCACCCCGTTGGATGGCCCAAGCCCCGGCAGCGCCCCCATAACCGTGCCCAAAAAACAGCCCAGCAGGGCCAAAAGCAGGTTCTGCCAGGTCAGCGCAATGGCAAAGCCATCGGCAAGATTAGACATCAGTTCCATTGATCAAAACCCCCATGGGCCGCGCGCAAGCGACAGGCCAAGAATCAGGTGAAAGACAGCATAAATGCCAACCGACGTTCCCGCCCCCACCGCGACGGCTTCGGCCGGGCCGGATCCAAGCCGCCAGGTCAGATACGCCGCCGCACAGGCGGTGGCCAAAACGAACCCGGCCACGGGCAACAGCTTGGCATAGATCAGCATAACCACCACGGCGGCGGCAATTTCGGTCAGGCGCCCCAGGGACGGCCAATCGGGTTCGGCATCCGGGCGCAGCGCGATGATCGCGCTTGATATGCCAAGGACGGCGGCGATGATCAGCGGAAAGGCCTTTGGGCCAACGGCATCGGACAAAAAGCTTTCCTCGATCGCGAGGGCGGCAAACACATAGCCAAACGCGAGGATCATACCGACAACCCCAAAGATACGGTTGCTCATGGCGAATTCCTTTCGGGTCAAAAGGGCGGACACTGGAAGATTGGGCGGGCGCCAGTTGTGCATGGCGCCCGCCCAGTGCTGGGCTCAGAACCGGGCCCGTTGGTGGGCCTGCTCCGGCTTACTTGATGATGCCAATCTCGCGCGAGATTGACTGGATCTCGGCAACCGAGTCGGCGACAAAGGCCTCAAAGGCGGCGCCTTGCAGGTTCAGCGGCGCCAATCCATTGGCGGCCATGACCTCTTGCCATTGCGACGAACCGTAAAGGTCTGCGATCTTGGACACCCATGCGTCATAGGCCGCGTCGCTCATGTCGCCGGGGGCGTAAAATCCGCGCCAATTCGCGCCGATTGCATCAACGCCTTGCTCCTTGGCAGTCGGGAACTTGCTAAAGGCGCCGGGCAGACGTTCGGGGGACAGAACCGCCAGAACCCGGATATCGCCGCTGTCGACAAAGCCCTTTGCCTCGGAAATGTCGCCGGTGAACGCCTGCACCGATCCAGCCAAAAGCTGGGTCACGGCCTCGCCGCCGCCATCAAAGGCGATGTATTTGACCGACCGCACATCGTCGATGCCATAGGCGTTGGTGGCGATCAGAACCTTCAGATGGTCCCAGCCCCCAACAGCCGATCCGCCGGCGATGGAAACCGATGTCGGGTCAGACTTGATCTGGTCAAGCAGCGCCGTCAGGGATGTGACTTCGCTGTCGGCTGCGACCGCAATCACACCATAGTCGGCACCAATGGTCGCCAACCAGCGCACCTGATCCATGGAATTGCCCGGATAGGCCCCCTGCGCCAGACGGGTGGCTGTCGCGGTTGACGCCGCGACGATCAATTCGTCATCGCCGCCCCGCTTGTTGACCACCTCGGCAAAGGCCACGCCGCCGCCGCCACCCGCCAGGTTGACCACCTGCATTGTGGACCCGATCAGCCCCAGATCCTGCATGGTTTTACCCACCTGACGGCAGGTAAAGTCCCAGCCGCCCCCCGGATTGGCCGGCGCGATACATTCCTGCGCAGACGCGCCAAGGCCCGAAATTGACAAAAGACCGGCGGCCAAAACGCCGCGAACTGACATAAGTTTCATGTATTCCTCCTTAAGGTATGCGCGATGACCGTCTTTGCATCGGCATGTCTCCCCGCCTGGTCTGGGCCGTGCGGCCTCTTTTCAGCGGGTTGAGGATGTGTAACCAATGTTCCTGTCGCGAACCTGTCGTCGCTGACGAAGGAGGTGCAATGCGGATTCTTTTGGTCGAAGATGCGCAGGATTTGGCCGAAGGTGTGATCGCCCATCTGACCCGTGCCGGGCTGGTTTGTGATCTGGCCAAGTCGCTTGAGACGGCGCGCGATTGCTGCGCGGTGCAGCGCTATGATGCCATCGTTCTTGATATCAATTTGCCCGACGGTTCGGGCCTGGAATTGTTGCGCAACATGCGCGCCACCAAAGACCGCACGCCGGTGCTGATGCTGACGGCTTTGGTTTCGGTTGACGACCGGGTTCAGGCCCTTGACCAAGGCGCCGATGATTATCTGGGCAAACCCTTTGACCAACGCGAGCTTGAGGCCCGGCTGAGGGCGCTTGTCCGCCGCGAGGCCGCCGATAAACACGAAGCCATCGAATTGGGATCATTGCGATATTTGCTGCGCGACAGGCGGGCCACCTTGGGCGAACGGCGGCTGGACCTGACCCGCCGCGAGGCCATGATGCTGGATGTGCTGATCCGCCATCGCGGGCAATATGTGTCGAAATCCCGGCTGTATGATTCGCTCTATAGTTTTGATGATGCCGATGTCGGCGTCAACGCGATCGAGCTGTATATCGCCCGTCTGCGCAAGCGGTTCGCCGGCAGCGATGTCGCCATCACAACCCAACGCGGGGTGGGGTATCGGATTGGGCTTGCGGATGGGATCTGATCCCCGCCCAGCCCGCGCGCTTTCGACCCGCGTGTTGCTGGCGGTGCTGACGATTTTGCTGCTTGGCGGGGTGATGGTGGCCGGATCAATCTGGTGGACCAGCCGCGAAGCCGCGCGCCAAAGCTATGACCGGATATTGCTGGGCGCGGCCAACGATATCGCCGAATCGATTCGCATTCAGGGCGCAGCCCCACAGGTTGTTTTGCCCATCTCGGCCTTTGAGCTGTTGGCCCAGGCGCCCGAAGACCGGATATTTTATGCCGTGCGCGGCCCGGCAGGGGCGCTGATCACCGGCTTGGACACGGATATCCCCTTTGACACCCCCGAAGGGTTTTTTGACGCCATGCTGCACGATGAGCCGGCGCGGTTTGTCCGGGTGACGCGCCGCTTTGTGGAACGCAACTTTTCCGGGTCGGTTCAGGTGATCGTCGGGCAAACCCTGCGGGCGCGGCAAGCGATGACCGCCACCCTCAGCTGGAATGCGCTTTGGCCGATGGGCCTGGCGGGAATCGCGCTGTTGTTGATTGCCTGGGCCGTGGTGCGCCGGGCATTGCGTCCGCTGGATGCGATCACCGATGATCTGGCCCGGCGCGATCCCTATGACCTGACGGCCATCCCGGTCGAGGGGCTGCCCCACGAATTGCAAGTCACCCTGGGGGCGATCAATCGCTTTATGGCCCGTCTGGAAAGCCAATTCGAAGCCATGCGCAATCTGATCTCGGATACGGCCCATCAACTGCGCACGCCGGTCGCCGCCATCCGTGTACAAGCCGAGGCCGCCCACGCAGAACGCCAAGGCGCCGGTCAGGCGCTTGACCGGTTGTTGCTGCGTACGCGGTCCCTGGGCCAGCTGCTGGATCAGTTGCTTAACCGCGCCTTGGTCGTGCATCGCACCGACAGCGTGCCGCGCCGGGCGGTGGACCTGCGCGAGGTCGCGCTTGATATTACCGAACGCGAAGATCACGCGTTGTTGGCGCCCAAGGTGTCGGTGCGGCTTGAAATCGGTGAAGATCCGCTTTTTGTGCGCGGCGACGCGTTCTCGCTGGGCGAGGCGGGGCGCAACCTGCTGAACAACGCAGTGCGGCACGGGGTTTCCCCAATTACGATCGGTGCGCAAGAACACGCCGGCAAGGCGCGGCTGTGGGTGCGCGACAGCGGCCCCGGCCCAAGCCCGGCCCTGCTGGCACAGCTTGGCAGCCGCTTTAACCGCAGCGCCGGCACCCGCGAAATCAGCAGCGGTATCGGCCTGTCGATTGTCGATGCCGTGGCCAAGGCTTTTGGCGGCACACTGGAAACCAGCACGGATGATGACGGATTTTGCATCGCATTGGTCCTGCCAATTCACGAGGCCCCCCAATGACATGGCTGCGCGTTTTTCTGGTGTTGTTTTTGGTGCCTGTGCCGCTTGCCGCGCAAGAAGACATCGCACGCTTTGGCGCCGGACCACAGCCGTTCTTGATCCGATCGACCACGGATATCGCAATTATCCGCCCCTTGATCCAACGGTTTGCCGACACGCGGCCGGATCTGACAATCACCTATGAGCAATGGGGCTCAAACGCCTTGTTTGATCGCAGCCGCGCCGACTGTCGCCAGCAATCGCAACCGGCCGATGCCGTTCTGTCATCGGCGGTGCAACAAATGGTCTGGCTGGTCAACGCCGCCTGCGCCCAGCCGCATCGGTCTGATGTGACCGCCCAGTTGCCCCAGACCCGGCGCTGGCGCGATGAACTGTGGGGGATCACATTGGAACCGGCGGTGATCGCATATAACCGCACCGCATTTTCCGGCGGCACCGTCCCCAAAAGCCGCTTTGCCCTGCTTGATGCTTTGCGCGCCGACCCGGAACGCTTTCGCAATCGTATCGCCACATATGACATTGCCACCTCGGGGCTTGGGTTCCTGTTCGCGTTCAGCGACAGCCTTGAGGCCACAACCTTCGGCGCGCTTTTGGAAAGCTTTGCCCGCGTCGATGCCGTCGCGACCTGCTGTTCCGCCGAGATCATAACCGGGGTGGCAAACGGGCGATATCTGGTCGCCTATAATGTGCTTGGGTCTTATGTCGCCAGCGCCAACCACCCCGAAGTGGGCGTCATCCTGCCGGAAGATTACACATTGGTCCTGTCGCGCGCCTTTATGATCCCGCGCGGGGCACGGCAGGCGCAGGCTGCTGCGGCGCTCCTTGATTTTCTGCTGACACCCGAGGCCCAGGCCATGCTGACGCAGGTGGGGTTGGTGTTTTCGCTGGATGCGGCGGAAACCGGGCTGGCCGCCAGCGCCCGGCGCCCGATTGCCCTGTCACCGTCTTTGATGGTCGGGCTGGACGCGGCGCGGCGTCAACAGCTGCTGGATGCGTGGTCAGAAACCTTTCAGCCCGGTTGGTTGCCATGACCGGCGCCGCCAGCCGCCCCAGAAGAAAGACCCCCGCCCCGGCATTTGTGCCACCAGGCGGCACAAATTGGTATTTGATATAGATCAAACACCGCTCTGTGGCATCTTGCCCGCACATCAAAAGGAAAAGCGCGATGCGCAAGCCATCTGCCGCCAAGAACATTTTGTTTGTCATGTATGACCAGCTGCGATTTGATTATCTCAGCTGCGCCGGTCATCCGCATTTGCATACGCCGAATTTTGACCGGGTCGCCGCGATGGGCGTGCGATTCACCAACGCCTATGTACAGTCACCGATCTGTGGCGCCAGCAGGATGAGCTTTTACACCGGGCGCTATGCGTCCAGCCATGGTGCACAGTGGAACGGCTTTCCCCTGCGGGTCGGCGAGCACACGCTTGGCGATCATCTGCGCAAAGTCGGTATGGAATGCTGCCTGATCGGCAAAACCCATATGAAAGCCGACGCCGAGGGCATGGCCCGTCTGGGCCTGGCCCCCGACAGCATCATCGGCGCACGGCAAGCCGAATGTGGTTTTGATGCCTGGGTGCGCGAAGACGGGTTGCAGGCGTGCGGACCCGATGGGTTCTATGACGAAAAGCGTTCCCCCTATAATGAATATCTTAGGGCCAAGGGTTATCCGTCTGACAACCCCTGGGCAGATTTTGCCAATGCCGGCATCGACCAGAACGGCGATATGGCCTCGGGGTGGATGTTCGCCAATGCCGACAAGCCCGCCAACATCCGCGAAGAAGACAGCGAAACCCCCTGGCTGACGCAGAAAACAATCGAATATATCGACCAGGCCCAAGGCCCATGGTGCGCGCACGTCAGCTTTATCAAGCCGCATTGGCCCTATATTGTGCCGGCCCCCTATCATGACATGTTCAACGCCAGCCATGTGCCCCAGCCCAAGCGGCATGATTGCGAACGCATCGACACGCATCCGGTCTTTGACGCCCATCTGAACAACAAGATCGGCCAGGCCTTTCACCGCGAAGATGTCCGCAACAAGGTCATCCCGGCCTATATGGGCCTGATCAAGCAATGCGACGATCAGTTGGGCCTGCTGCTGGATCATCTTGAGGGCGCCGGCCTGATGAAGGACACGATGATCGTGCTGACCTCGGATCATGGTGATTATCTGGGTGACCACTGGATGGGCGAAAAAAACCTGTTTCACGAACCAAGCGTGAAGATCCCCTTGATCATCTATGATCCCAGCCCCAAGGCCGATGGCACCCGTGGCACCACCTGTGACGCGCTGGTTGAATCGATTGATCTGGCCCCGACCTTTGTGGCCTTTGCCGGCGGGCAAATCCCCGATCACATCCTTGAGGGGCGATCGCTGTTGCCTTGGCTTTGGGGGGAAACGCCCGACTGGCGTCGCTTTGCGATCAGCGAATACGATTATTCGCCAACACCGCAATGCGAACAACTGGGGCTTGAGCCACGCGATGCGCGCTTGTTCATGGTGTTTGATGGGCGGTTCAAGCTGATGCATGCCGAAGGCGGCTTTCGCCCGATGCTGTTCGATCTGCACAACGACCCAGACGAATTCATAGATCTGGCCAAAGGCGACAGCCACACCGCCGAGATCGACCGTCTTTATGGCTATCTTGCCCAATGGGGGCGCCGCCTAGCCCAGCGGGTGACAAAATCCGAAGACGATATCAAGGCCATGCGCGGCCGGTCCTTGCGCAAAGGGATTTTGCCCTTTCTTGTTGACGGGTCCGAGGTCCCGGAAGAGCTGACAGCGCGTTACCGCGGCCCAGCGCCCAAGAGTTACCTAAAGTCATGAAAGCCAACCCACAGCTTGTCCACCACAACCAGACCCAGTGCGCAAAGTCGATTGTCGCGCTGGCGCCGGGGGTGTGGACAGCGGTCGGTTTTGCCGCGTCAAACCAGCATATGATCGAAGGTGACACATGTGTCACGATAATTGACACCTGTGAAAGCACCGCCGCCGCGCAAGCCGTTCTGGCCGCGTTTCGCAAGCTGACGACCAAGCCCGTGGGCCGCATCATCTATACCCACAGCCACCGCGATCACATCTCGGGGGCGTCGGTGTTTTGCCAAGGCCAAAGCATTCCGATCATCGCCCAGGCCACATTTGCATCCGATCTGGTTGACCAAGATCCCACAAAGATTGCACCGCACCAGGCCCTGAACCGGCGCACCCAGGCGCAATTTGGCATTGGCCTAACCCCGCAAGAACGCATTAGCCTGGGCTGTGGGCCGGGGGACCGACCGATGACAGGCTTGGGCGCGGGGTATATCCCGCCGACCCAATCGGTGGCCGAGGATTGCGATATTGATCTGGATGGCGTTGCCGCCCGCTTGATCATGGCCCCCGGAGAAACCGAAGATCACATGCTGGTCTGGCTGCCCGGCAGCGGCGTCTTGATCGGCGGCGACAACTGGTATCATGCCTTTCCCAACCTTTATGCCATTCGCGGCACGCCCTATCGTGATTTCGCAGCATGGGCCCAAAGCCTGGATTTGATGGCGCAGCTTGGCGCGCGGGTCCTGGCGCCGGGGCACACCATGCCGGTCCATGGCCCCGATGCGGTCCATAAGGTTCTGACAACCACCCGCGACGCCATTCTGCATGTCATGCGCCACACCGCAGATGGGATGAACCAAGGTCTGGCCCTGGACGATATCGCCAGCAGCATCACACTGCCGCCGCATCTGGCCGACCTGCCCTGGCTGCAAGAATACTATGGCAAGGCGGCCTGGTCGGTGCGGGCCTTTGCCGCCGGCACTTTGGGCTGGTATGATGGCAATCCAACACATCTGGGCGTTTTGTCCACCGGCCAGCGGGCCCGGCATCTTGCCGATCTTGCCGGCGGGGTCGATGCGCTGATGGCGGCGGCGCATGGCACCGACGATCTGCAATGGCGGCTGGAACTGTGCGATCATCTGATTGCGCTTGGGGCATCGGCCCAGCCCCTAAAGGCCGAGACCCTGAAAACCCTGGCCCAGACCGAGATCAACGCCACCGCCAGAAACACTTTTTTGTGGGAAGCCCATCGGCTTTGCCAGAACCCGGAAGGATAACCGATGAAGCCCGTCCAGACGCTGGAAACCAAAGCGGCCAACGTTATCGCCCTTTGCTTTGTGCTTGTGGTGCTTGTCTATGCCGCGTCCGGCCCGCTGACAGATTTTGTCCGGTGGTTCATTGAAACCACGACCCCCGGTTTTGACGAACTGTCGCGCCGTGACAAGCGCGTGCTTTACAAGACCCACTGGCTGGGCGCCGCCTATCGCACAATCGAGCGCGACTTCCTGCTGCCCACCGGGCTGATCCTTGGTTTGCCGATCCTGTTTTCTTTTGCCATCTCGTTCCTGGCCATGTCGTTCCCATCCCGCTGGATGAACTGGACGTTGATGGGGATTGCGACAGCGGTCTTTTCGCTGTGGGTGCTAAAGCTTTTCGCCCTTGACGATGGCGCATTGCCCAGCGCGGCACCTGTCGATTTCTTGCTGTTTCCGCTGGCGGTCCTGTTGACGCTGTATCTGACATGGCGGCATTTCGGCACCTTTATCGTCGGGTTCTGCCTGTTCTGGATCGTTTACTTTTTCATCCGCGGCCTTCTGCCCGAATGGACGGGCGTTCTGGCCGGTTCCGCCAGCAGCTTTGAACAATCCATGCGTTCGATGGTGTTGAATTTCTGGGCACAAACCGGCGGGATGTTTGGGCAGCCGCTGCAAGTGGTCAGCGGCAATGTGCTGATCTTTATCGTCTTTGGCGCCGTTTTGATGGCCTCGGGGGCGGGGGATCTGTTGATGAAGATTGCCAATCTTTTGACCGGCCGGTTCACCGGCGGCGCGGCCCATGCGGCGGTCGCGTCCTCGGCCCTGTTTGGCACGCTTAGCGGCGCGGCCATTTCCAACGTGGTTTCCACCGGCGTCATGACCATTCCGGTGATCAAGAAATCCGGGTTCAAACCCTCGTTTGCCGCAGCGGTCGAGGCCGCCGCATCAACCGGCGGGCAGGTCATGCCGCCGGTCATGGGCATTGTCGCCTTTTTCGTGGCCGGGCAAATCGGGCTTGAGTATCGCTATATCGTGGTGGCCGCGATTGTGCCGGCGATTTTCTTTTATGTGGGCACCTTCCTGACCGTCTATTTCGAGGCCCGGCGCCAAGGTGTTGGCCCCCTGCCACCCGAAAGCCGCCAGCGCCTGACCCGGCGCGAACTGATGCAATGTCTGGTATTTATCCTTCCGCTTGGGGTGCTTAGCTATTTTCTGTTCGCCCAACCGTCGGTGCCCAAGGCCGGTTTCTATGGCTTTGTGACCGCAATTGCCGCGTCTTTGGTGCTGTTTCCCGAATTTCGGTCACGCTCGCGGGTGTTCCGCGCCTTTGCCGATGCGGGCCGGATGTCGGCGTCGATTGTGGTGATCGTGACGGCAATCGGGTTG
This sequence comes from uncultured Sulfitobacter sp., assembly GCA_937138475.1. Taxonomy (GTDB): domain Bacteria; phylum Pseudomonadota; class Alphaproteobacteria; order Rhodobacterales; family Rhodobacteraceae; genus CAKZPD01. The sequence goes on from CAKZPD010000005.1 coordinate 12,890, forward strand.
ATTGTCGGGCTGATCCAGGTGTCTGGCTTTTCGGGGCGTTTATCGCTGCTTTTGACCCAGCTGGCGTCGGGCCCGTTGTTCAGCACCCTGATCGTTGTTGCCATCGGCGCCATCGTCCTTGGGATGGGCCTGCCGCCGGGCGCCACCTATTTCATCATCGTCATCGCGCTTAGCTCGGGCATTGATGCGGTGGGGATCGCCCCGCTGACGCTGCATCTTTTTGTGGTGTTCTTTGCCGTGATCTCAACCGTGACGCCGCCGGTCGCGCTGGCGGCTTTTGCGGCGGCGCCCATTGCCGGGGCCGACCCGGTCAAGACAGGTTTTCAGGCCGCTCGGCTGGCCATTGCCGGCTTTATCATCCCCTTTGTTTTCGTCTATCACCCGGCCGTGCTTTACAAGCTTCAGGTGCTGTTCCAGTGGTTCGGCGAAGAGCTGCCATCCTCGAACGCCATGATCGACATTGCCAGCGTCAGCTGGTTCGATCTGGGCTGGATTGTTCTGGCCTTTACCATGGCGATGTGGCTGTTGACGTCGGCCATGGCGGGATACGAACGAAACCGGCTGTTTCGGGCCGAAAGGGTGGCGCGCGTTGTTATCGCCGCTGCCGTGCTGTTTCCAACTATGACCATCGCAATTCCGGCCCTTTTCACCGGGATCATGCTGATCATCGGGCATCGCTTTGTTGGGGGGGAACCCTCACCGATTGATACCGCTTCACTACAATGAATTCGCTTTACTTCAGGGAGGAAATCTAATGCGAAATTTCACAATGGCCGTTGCCGCGGCCCTGGTTACAACAGGATCGGCGATGGCCGAGAATGTGACCCTCAAGATGGCGACAATCGCGCCAAGCTTGGGGCAGGCGATCACAATGGCAACCTTTGCCAATGTCGTGACCGATCAGCTTGACAATGTATCCATCGAAGTATCGGCCGGCGGGGCCGCGACCCTGCACCAAATGGAAGTTGGGCGCGGGAACCTTGACCTGACCATGACCAGCCCGGTGATCTATAATCTGATGGCCGCCGGCAAAGCCATGTACAAGAACCAACCCGAGGCCCCGGCCCTGTCCGAGAACCTTGATCTGTTGATGTGGTTCCCCTACGGCCAATATCACTTTGCCGTTCGTGCCGACAGCGACATCCGCACCCTGGACGATCTTGAGGGCGCGACCGTCTTTCTTGGCCCGCAGGGCGGCGGCGCCTATAGCGGCGGACGCGGCTGGATCGAGGCCACGACCGGCCTGAAGGTCGGCGAAGATTACGAGGCGATCAAGGCCAACTGGCAGACCGGCTTTCAGGCGTTTCTGGACGGCAAGGTGGATATGTATACCAATGGCTGCCTCGATCCGTGTGGCCAGTTCATCCAATTCACCGAAACCGAGAACGTCCGCTTTCTTGGCCCGGAAGAGCATGACAACGAAGACGTGACCAAATGGTTGGGTCAATATCGCTGGCGCGAAGAGGTGCCCGCCGGGCTTTACAAAGGTCAGGTCAATGACGGGCCGGTCATGTCGTGGTCAACCGCTGTGGGTATCGGGGTGCGCGGCGATCTGGACGAAGAGATCGTTTATCAGATCACCAAGGCGTTCTGGGACAATCTGGACCAAGTCACATCCGACGCCCCCTGGGCCAAGGCCCTAAGCGTTGAGTTCGCCGCCCAACAGCGCGGCAAGATGAAGCTGCATCCGGGCGCGGCGCGCTATTACCGCGAGGTTGGCGTTATCAAATAAGGTCGCGCGCGGCCCGGCAGCACGCAGCTGCCGGGCCATCGCCAATATGCCGGGCGCTATTTGGCGCGGCGCCGATTCCCCGATTGGTCGTTGTGGTCGATATCCTGTGCAACCAATTGCGCTGTTTGGCGCAGCTCATCCAGATACAGTTTGGCAAAGGCTTCGTGCCCCATCAGGATCTTGGGCCACAAAAGCGAAATCGCCCCGCAGGCCTTGCCACCGCGCATCAACGGAACCGCGATGGCGGACAGGCGGTCATTGATGGCGATTGCGCTGCGGAACCCCGGCACACGAACCCCATAGCCCTGGGTTCTGACCTGCGCCAGATGCCGGTCAAGCGCGGCCCAATCCAGCGGGCTGTCCGGTCCCTGGCCATGGGTGCGCCGATCTTTGTCGAACAAGGCGCGCACGGTGGCCGGCGGCATTTGGGCAAGGCACACTGTTCCCGCAGCCGACGCAAACAGGCTGACCTGAAAATCAATCGGCACTTGGTAAATGCCATAGGGGCTGATCGCACGGGTGGATTCGCCGATCCGCATACAATGTTCATCCACCACATGAATATCAGAGGGCCAGCCGATCCGCCGGGTCAGTGACAGCGCGTGCGACAAACCGATATCGGCGATCAACGCCAGAGCAGGCGGCACCACGGCGGCTGAAATCTCGGGGATGGTGACAACCGATCGGTATTTCCTATCCGACAGCGACCGCCGAATAAACCGCCGCGCCACAAGCGTGGCCAAAAGCCGCCGCAACGTCGATTTCGGCAACCCGGTCAGGCGATGCAATTCGGCCAGGGTCAGCGCGGGGTGCTGGGCCAACGTTTCAAGGATGATCAATCCGCGTTCAAGGGATCTGTTTTCTTTCAGCATACGAACATTTACGGGGCTTTCCCGCCCTTGATCAAGATGGGCGCGCCGCGCGGTCACGCCACATCGCGCGCCACGCGAAACCCAAGGTTACCGGTTGTCGTATCGGGCGCCAGCGGTTGGCGCGACGATGTACGATAGCGCGCACAGTAAGAGGCATGGCACAGATACGACCCCCCCTTGGCGACCCAGGTCGCCCCGTTCAGCGGCCCGCGTGGGTTACGGACGGGGCGCGGTGAATGCAGGTTGGTGAACCGATCCGCCGTCCATTCCCAGACATTTCCGGTCATATTGAACAGCCCAAAGCCATTGGGCGCAAAGCTTGTGACCGGGGCCGTGCCTGAAAATCCGTCCTCGGCTGTGTTGTGATCCGGGAACCGCCCCTGCCAGATATTGCAGCGATGCGCCCCCTCTGGGGTCAGGGTCTCGCCCCACGGAAAGGGTTGCGCGTCAAGCCCACCGCGCGCTGCAAATTCCCACTCGGCCTCATGCGGCAATCGCACCCCCGCCCAATGGCAAAAGGCCAAGGCATCTTCATGCGCGATATGCGTCACCGGATGGTCGGGCTGAGCGGGGGCGCGGGCCGTCGTCGGGTGGTTTGGCCCGTTTGGACATCGCCAGCTGGCACCATCGACCATACGCCACCAAGGCGCCTGTTGGACAGATTGCGCCGGGGTTGCAGACCCGGCCAATGCAAAGAACACGAACGACCCGCCGGCGCGTTCGGCCACGGTGCGATACCCTGTTTGCCGAACAAATGCGGCAAAGTCCTGTTGCGTGACGGCGGTCTGGGCAATTTCGAACGGGTCGACAAAAACCTGCCGGGCGGGGCCTTCGCCGTCTTCGGGGTGCGGGGCATCATCGGCACCCATCTGGAACCACCCGCCGGGCAACCGCGCGAATATCCCGGCGTTTGCCGGCCCCGATGCCCGCGTCACGATCTGCGGCGGCGCATGGGATGGCTTTGGCATCGCCGGCAGGCAGCACCCCCCGCGCGCCTTAGTCATAGCGATAGACCGGCTGCCAATCATCGCCCCAGGCGTTTTGCCAGAACGCGCGGCGTTCGGTGTTTTGCACCGGCACACCGCCACGCCACAGGTCGGCCTCGGGCCGGGTGTGCTGATCGAAAAACTGGGTCAGCATGTCATCCAAAACCGCAAGAACCTTGGCGCAGGCCGGATCATCGACCAGGTTACGGGTCTCGGCCGGGTCGTTTTCAACGTCAAACAATTCGGGACCGATCGGGTAATCTTTGGCCCCCTGAAACCGTTTAAAATAGGCCCATTTTCGGGTGCGCACCACGCGGGTTTCCTCTTGCTCGGAGAACACTGCGTCTTGGCCTATGTCTTCTGCACGGTCGGTCAGCAGCGGCGTCAGGGACCGGCTTGGCACCGCCATATCGCCCTGATCATTCGGCAATCCAACATAATCAAGTATCGTCGAGAACACATCCATATTGGACACAGGCACCCCTGAGCGCCGCCCCCCCGCGATCTGGCCGGGATGGCGCACCAAAAGCGGCACGGAATGGGCCGCCCGGTGCAGGTTGGATGGGAACGTCGCCGCCCCATGCCCCCAGAACCCATGCTGCCCATTGGATAACCCGTGATCCGACGTAAAAATCAGCAGCGTTTCCTGGGTCAGGCCCAACCGGTCAAGCGCGGCGATTATCTGGCCCACCCCGTCATCGACCATCGAAATCTGTGCATAGAAATTGCGCAAAGTCGGCAAATCGTTGGGCGCACGCAGCCCCATCGAATAATCAAGCCCGCCGCCCGATTGTGCCCGGCGCATCAAAAAGGCCTCGATCGCTGGTTTGCTTAGGGCCTGCCGCGGGATCGACTCCATCGGGCAATCGTCATAAAGCGCCGAGAACCGACAGCGGTCTGTTTCTTGGGTGGCCGGCCAATGGCCATAGGGCGCCGGATAGGGCAGATACAAAAAGAACGGGGTCTTGGCCTTGGCCTGCGCGTCCATAAAGGCGATGGCCTTTTGCGTGAAGAAATCAACCGTATGCCCCTGATGGTCATAGGTCTGGCCGTTTTCGGTGATGGTGTTTCGATAAAAACTGCGGACATGCCCATCCTTGAGGGTACACCATTCATCAAAGCCATCCATGGGGGCTGTTGGCTCTCCGAGGTGGTATTTCCCCGTCAGCGCCGTGGCATAACCCGCATCCCGAAGCGTTTTCGGCAAGGTGCGCAACCCATCCAGCGCGTGCCAGTTTTTTGGCCAGTCGGCCATATTGCGGTCATCAATCCAACTGTGGACACCGTGCTGCGACGGCATCAGACCCGTCAAGACCGAGGCCCGGCAAGGCGAGCAAAACCCATTGGGACAAAAAGCATTTTCGAACATCATGCCGTCTTGGGCCATCTGGTCCAGATGCGGGGTATGGATTTCAGGATTGCCATAACACCCCAACGTCGAGGCCTGTTGATTATCGGTAAATATCAAAACAATGTTGGGTTTCACGCGGGGTCTCCTGCTGCTTGTCTCTTTCAAGCACACTGGCGGGGCAAAGCCCAGATGGACGTTGCATGGCCGGTGTGGGCGCTAAATATCCCCCGGAACGCCATAGGATGGCGCAGCGCGTGGATCAAGCGCCCGCTGGACATAGGTGTCAAGCTGCGGCTTGTAGATCCCCCAGATCGAGGTCAACGCCTTGATCGGGCAGTATTCGGTCCAATCGCAGCGCAGATCCGCCACCGGCCAATCCTGTGCGTCAACGATCAACAGGCCGGCGGAATGCACCGGACCTGCCTCGCCGCCGGCGGTCAACCCGGCCCGCAAGGCCGCCAGCAACCGATCCCCGATATGGCCGGAGGTCGCCAGATACGCCGCGACGATGGCGTTGGGGATCTGGTCGTTGGCCAACATATTTCCGCCCGCCGCGACATTTTTTGCCTGGGCCTCGGCCCAGATGCCCAGCGCTTTGGGGCCAGAATGAACGGCCGTGCGCCCCAGGCCATCCACCGCCAGCACCTGACGGTATTCCATGAACTGCCCCTGCGTTTTCAGCCTGGCGATTGCGTCAGGGGCCGACAGCCCGGCCCCCATCAAATCCAGCATCCGCGGGCCAAGCGCCGGATCGGTCACATTCTGAGAGGCCACAGCCCCAACCCCCGCCCGCGCAAAGGCACAGCGCGCCGCCACCGCCGGCGAGGACGATGACACAGCCATGCCGAACATTCCGGTTTGCGGGCAACGGGCCACCAAGGAAAACGTCATGCCTCCCCCTCGGGGATCACGGCGGTTCCGTCGATCTCGACCAACCATTCTGGCCGGGCAAGGGCCTGCACCACCAGCCCGGTCGACACGGGATGCACCCCTTTGATATATTCGCCCATGGTGCGATATACTGCCTCGCGGTGGCGCACATCGGTGATATAAACCACGACCTTGACCAGATGCTCCATCTTGCCGCCCGCCTCTTCGATCAGCTGGCGAATATTTTGCATGACCTTATGCGTTTGCACCACAGGATCATGGCTGTCGATGTTCTTGGCGTCATCAAGGTTTTGCGGGCATTGCCCGCGCAGCCAAACGATGCGCCCGCCTTGTGTCACCACCGCTTGGCTTAGGTCATTGTCAAGGTTTTGCTCAGGATAGGTGTCCTTGGTGTTGAACGTGCGGATGCGACGGTGCGCCATGATCTGGTCCTTGGGTTATTCAGCAGCCGCCTGAACGATGGCCGCATTGCCGCTGTATTGTAAATAGGCGCGTTGAATGGCGATCTGATCGGCGATGTGTTTGGCATCATGCCACACCCCCCAAAGAAACGATGACCCGCGCCGCGATTGCCAGGGCAGCCCCAAGAAATAGACATCAGGCGCCGCCGACAGGCCGCGCTGATGGATGGGCGCGCCCTTTTCGTCAAAGGCATCAACCTTGAGCCAATCAAAATCCTGGCGAAAGCCAGTGGCCCATATGATCGTGCTGATACCCTCTTGCGTCAGGTTCAGCTTGCGGATCGGGTCACGGATACAGGCGGCATCCGGCAAGATGCGCCGGGCGTCCGGGTCAGGCGGCAGATCAAGGCCGGTGCGCTGAATATAGGCATCCGCCAGATCCAGCAGCCGGTGATAATCCGCGTCGCCCGTCGCCAGGTTGGCGCCAAGATCATCTGCAAATTCAAGCGCACCGTCCTGAAAGGCGCAGGTGCGACCTGTCAGGGTGACCCCCTCTTGCGCCAACCGGCGAAAATCCATGGTATGCCCGCCATAGGCGCCGCTGACCGCGATTGTCACATGTTCGGTTCCGGGGGCCGGGGCGGCAATATCCCACAGCCCCAACACGCCCAGCCACCAGACATAATCCCGTCCACGATATCGGCGCGGCGGACGCCCATGCGGGCCAACCGACAAAAACACCCGCCGGCCCGCGCGGCGCAGCTCATCCGCGATCTGCGCCCCGGACGATCCCCCGCCAACCACCATAACCGCCCCGGCAGGAAGCTGATCTGGGTTCTTATAGAAGAATGAATGAAGCTGTTTGACCCCTGCGGTCTGTGGCACGATTTTCGGCAAAACCGGATGTTGAAAGGCGCCAGTGGCCGCAACGATGCGCCGGGCAACAATATCCCCCGCCGAAGTCTGCACCAAAAAGCCGCCCTGACCGGGCAGGCGCACCGCTTGGGTGACCTTGACCCCTTGACGGATCGGCGCCTTGATCATCGCGGCATAATCGACAAGATACTGCGCCATGCGGTCTTTGCCCACAAACGCATCGGGGTCGCTGTCGGTGAATTCCAGGCTGGGAAACCGATCATGCCAGGCGGGGCCGTTCGCCATCAACCCATCCCAGCGCCCGGTGCGCCATGCCTCGGCTGTGCGGTCCTTTTCCAGCACAATATGCGGCACACCCGCTTGGCTTAGGTGTTCGCTCATTGCGATGCCAGCCTGCCCGCCCCCAACAACCAGCGTGTCGATCTTCTCCATCTGTCTTTCGCCCCTTCGGCAATCACCATCCCAGCCCCCAACAGGCCGCGATCGCCGGTTTAAACCAGGCCTGCATAGGCGGAAATTATGATTTGATGCGCCCCTGATTAGGCAATGCCTAATTAAATAAGCACCCCTGCCCGGTAAGGAAATCCATCACAGGTGTGGGATCAACGGGGCATCGCCAGCGCCCAGCAAACGGGAAATCCGCGCCGCCGTATCCCGGACACTTTTGACAATTGTCTCGGGCACCACAGCACCCACTTCGGCGTTGGTGGTGGCGTTGATGGCGGCAATCACCTTGCCGGTCATATCGCGCAGCGGGGCCGCCACTGAGGTCATCCCCGCCTCAAAACTGCCGATTTGAATAACCGTTTCTGATGCCCGATCTTGCTGGGCTTGGCGCAGCAGCTGGCCCGTCATCCTGTCGCTGGGGTGCGGCAGCTGGCGGTTCTTGCGCAGCACCGCGATCAAGGTGTCTTGATCCAGATCCGCCAACAAAACCCGTCCCATTGTTGTGCTGGCTGCGGGAAGACGGCTGCCGACATGAACGATACTGCCCAGGCCAAGACGGCTGGGCACGCGCAACATATAGAGCACCTGCGCCGCATCCCGCACGCCAAGATGTGTTGACCAATCGGTGTCATCGCGCAGGCGCTCAAGCTCTGGCAGGGCGATTTCGACCAGCTCGCGGGTGGCAAGATAACCAAAGCCAAGCCGCATGACCGCCGGACCCAGGGCATAGGTTTTTCGGGCAGGATCGTGCAGCAGATACCCCATCTGCGCCAATGTATAAACCGTGCGAAACGCGGCGGACCGGCTAAGGTCGATGGCGCGCGCAATATCTGACAGGGTCATCTCGCGGTGCTCGGGGGTGAACACGGACAACACCGCAAGCCCACGCATCAGTCCCGGCACAAGATAGCGATCCTCGGTTGGGTCAAGCCGGCTGTCGGGGTCATGTGTTTTATCCATAAAACGAGATATAGAATATGAAACGCCGCGTTGCTAGCCAGAAGGCCACAACAACCGATGACGAACATCACAATGGGGGTCGCCATGAACATCCAAGATAAATCCATTTCGACGCTGGCCAAGGATTTGGCGGCGCATACGGGGCGCTTTACCGGCAAGACATTCGATTGGAACGCCTTTCCGTCGAACGCCGGATTTGCCGATCTGGAACGGGCGCAGATGCGCTATATCGGGGCGGGCGGGTCGCCCAAGGTCGGAGACACATCGACGCTAAAGCCCGACCACTTTACCCTGTCGCTGATTTATAAAGAACCGGGCAAATACGCCGCCTGTCACAGCCACGAGATCGAAGAAAGCTTTTTGATCATCAACGGGGCGCTGATCGTTGGCTGGGAGCGCGATGGCGAAGTGGTCGAGGTCAATCTTGGCCCCAAGGACATGATATTGAACGCCCGCGATGTCGGCCATGGCTTTCGGGTCGACGGCCCCGAGCCGGTCTTGATGACCATCTCGGTGGATGTCGGGAAACCCTTGCCACCCAAATACCATTACCACCCCAAGGAACACGCCCCGGAACTGGCGCGCAGTTTTGGCGCCGCACCGGGAAAGACCCTGCCATTTGATCGAAACGGGGCGCATCCGCTGCAACAACAGATGGGTAAATTCGTCATTCGCCATGCCGAAGCGCCCACAATTTGGGAAGACGCCGGCTTTGCCCGCAAGGTATATGTGGGCGATGGCGGCGTGGTCAATGACAGCTGCCGGAAGGAAATGTGGGACATCCCAAGCCGCGTTGGCGTGCAACCATTCACCCGCAAGGTCGAAGACGCTTTTCTGGTTCTGGAAGGATCATTGACCGTCGGATGGGAAGAAAACGGCGAAACCGTCGAGGTCGAACTTGGCCCACGCGATCTGGTCAAAACCCCGGCAGGGCGCAAACATTGGTTCCGCAACAACTCCGCCGGCCATGCAACCGTCTGGACCGTCATCGGCACGGCGCAAGACGATCAGCTTCGCTATGTAAAGGCCTGAGCATAGCGCACCCGCCGCCCTTACATCAGGCGGCGGGTGCGTTATCTGTTGCACTCAGCCGATATCTGCCAAGGGCACGGTCCAGGCGTGATATCCATAAACCCAATCGGCGTTGCCGCCTTCCTTTAGCCATTCATTGGCCAGCGATCCGCGCTGAATTTCCGCGGTGCGGTCGCGCCGGGCATCTTCATAGGCGCCAAGCGCGGCGGGAACATCACCGGGCGACCCTGAAATGGCCCGCGCCAGGACCACCGCGTCTTCGATTGCCATACAGGCCCCCTGCGCCATGAACGGCACCATCGGATGGGCCGCATCCCCCAGCAACGTCGCACGCCCCTGTGACCAACTCGGCATTGGGTCACGCACATGCAGCGCCGAACGCGTAACCGCGTGGCAAGCGTCAAGCAGGGCGCGGGCCTCGGGATGAAAATCTTGATAGGCAGCGCGCAAAACGCCAATATCCCCCGGAAGGGTCCACCCTTCGGTTTGCCAGTCGGATTGCGGCGTTGTGGCGAACACGAAAACCTCGCGGCCGCCGGTCAAAGGAAAGGTCACAATTTGGCGGGCAGGATCCGGCCCCCACCATTTGGTAAAGCTGTCAAGGTTGGCGATCCCGTCAAGGGCCGCACGCGGGACAACCGCCCGCCATGAGACAAGGCCGGTAAAGCGTGGCGCGTCCGCACCAAACATCGCCGAGCGAAGCACAGAGTGAATGCCATCAGCACCAATCAGCACGTCGGCCTGAATTTGGCTGCCGTCCTCCAAATCTATGGCGGCTGAGGCCGGTGTTTGCGTGACCCCCTGCGCCGCAACACCAAAGCGGATGGTGCCAGGGATCAGGGCCGCCTCAAGCGCTGCCAGCAAGTCCGCCCGGTGAATGGTCAATTGCGGGGCGCCATATTTTTCCTCGGCGGCGGCGCTCATGGGCAACCGCGAGGTCTCTCGACCGTCGTCCCACATTCGACTGATCCGGTATTCAGGTCTGGCCGCCGTTTCGCGCAATCGCGCGCCGATCTGACCGCCAAGCCCATCCAATGCATGCACCGCATTCGGGGTCAGGTTCACATCCGCGCCAACCCGACCAAAGGCCGAGGTGCGTTCAAAAATGGATACATCGTGCCCCTTGGCTTGCAACGCAATGGCGGCCGTCATCCCGCCAACACCACCCCCAACAATTGCTATTCTCAATGGCTTCATGGACGTTCTCACTTATTGTTCAAATATAAACTATTCGTTCAATAAATAACATTCCTGCATCTAGCGCATTTGTCAATTCCCTGCATTCCACTGCCGATCTGAAAATGGAAGGGGCAAACAGGGTTGACAGTGCCGACCCTCAAGGGCAATCTATATTGAACATACTGTTTATATTTGAACACATGCACGACTAGATCGATGGGGAAGGGGGAAACATGATGCAAAATGATACATTCAAAGACAGGCTGTCCGACCGCGCCAAGGATACCAGCCGGCCAATGCTGGCCCACCAATGCCAAGGCCGTGCGCTGACGGCGCAGGAAATGGCGCTGGCAGATGCGCTGATGGACATCTATCGCACCGATGGACATGACTTTGACCAAGTCGCCGCTGCCCTTCAGGCACGCGGTATTGCCGCGCCCAAATCTGGGCAAACCGATTGGACAAAGGCCCTGCTTGCCGCAGAGCTTGCGGCGATCAACGCTGACCTTGACGCAGCCTATGCCGAACACGGCTATGGCGCCTAGGCGCCCCAATCGCGCGCCATAGGGCACATCAGCCCGCCCCGCGCCCGCGCGCCGCTGACCACAGGCAGATCGGGCCACACGACAAGAAAGACGGAAAAATGACCCAGACCACCGATAAGAAGGCCCTGATCGAACAGCGCGTCAATCAAGGACTGCGCGGACAATGGTATCCGGTGTGCAAATCGGTCGAAGTCAAAGCATCCTGCCCCTATGGAACCCGCCTGCTGGGTGAAAAAATCGTGCTGTGGCGCGATCAGGCCGGCAAGTTGCGCTGTATCGAGGACTTCTGCCCGCATCGCGGCGCGCCGCTAAGCTTTGGGGAAATTCACCAAGGTCACATCAGCTGCCGGTATCACGGGGTAAAAGTCGACGGCGACGGCGTGGTCGTCGAAGTGCCGGCAATGCCGGAATGTGCGCTTGAGGGGCGCAAGGCCGTCGCCTCATACACGGTGACCGAAGCCAATGACGCGGTGTTTGTCTATGTTCCCTCAGTTGACCGGCCGGATGCGCCGGAATTGGTCATCCCCGATGTTATGCGCGATGACACATGGGCCGGGTTCTTGTGCACCTCGGTCTGGGGGGCGAATTATCGCTATGCCTTGGATAACCTCGCGGATCCGATGCACGGCTGCTATCTTCATGCTGAAAGCTTTACCCTGGCCTATGGGTCAAAGCAGGATCTGATGACGCTGGACAAAACTGACAGCGGCTTTCGCATTTCCCGCGTTGGCCAGACCGGCGAAAACTTTGATTGGACCGAATTCGAAGTGCATCCAGGCGGCATGTTCTGCTTTTTGGAAATCCCATACCCGCCCGCCGCCGGACCGGGCGGGGTCTTTCGCATTGTCGGCTTTGTGACACCGATGGATGCGCGCACAACCAAAGTGTTTTTCTGGCGGATGCGACAAGTAGAAGGTCTGGCCCGCGAAAGCTGGCGTTTTTTGTATCGGGCCAAGATGGAAAGCACCCATTGGGACGTGCTTGAACAAGACCGCGTGATGCTTGAGGGAATGCCCGATGATGCCCGCAAGCGCGAGATGCTGTATCAGCACGATCTGGGCGTCAGCCGTATCCGTCAAATTCTGACACGCGCGGCAAAAGCCCAGATCGAGGCCGAATTGACGCAAGATACCGCAACGGCCGATCAAGCATGTTAACGGATCGGCATATCTTGGTAACCGGCGCGGCGCGGGGGCTTGGGGCGGTGATTGCACAAGCCCTGAGCGAGCACGGCGCCCGTCTGTATCTTGCCGATATTGCCCATGACGAAGGCCGCGCCACAGCCGATCGGATCGGGGCACAGTTTTTCCCGCTTGATCTGGGCGATGCCGCCCAAATCAACGCTTTGGCACGCGATCTGGGTGGGCAAACCGGCGGCAAGCTGGACGGGCTGGTCAACAATGGCGCCATCGCAACCGGTATCGGCGGCATCGGATTTGAAGCCGTCGACATCGACACCTGGGACAAAGTTCAGCGGGTCAACGTTCGGGGCACCTGGCTTATGACCCGCGCCTGCGCACCGCTTTTGCGTGCGTCAGATGGTGGAAGGGTGGTGAATGTGGCCTCGGACACCGCGCTTTGGGGTGCGCCGAACCTTTTGCCCTATGTTGCAAGCAAAGGCGCGGTGATGGCCATGACCCATTCCCTCGCTCGCGAGTTGGGGCCGGATCGTATCGCGGTCACGGCAGTTGCGCCCGGTATCCTGACGACCCCCTCGACCGACTATGTTCCCGCGGAACGTCACCGCCACTATGCCGAAGGTCGCGCGATCACTGGCCCGCAAGATCCGGGCGAGATCACCGATGTGATCGCCTTCTTGCTGACCCAAGGGGCTTTGACCCTGACGGGGCAAGTCCTGCCCGTCAACAATGGCTTTGTTTTCAAATGACTGACTGGCAATGCAAGGAAACCGCCGGCATTCGGTATTACGAACGCGATGGCCAGGGCGAGGCATTGATCCTGCTTCATGGGATTGGCTCATTCGGGGGGAGCTTTGCCCCACTTTTGCCTTGTCTTGAATCATGGCGGCGGGTGATCGCGTGGAACGCGCCCGGCTATCAGGGGTCTGCGGCGCTGGCGGCGGATTGGCCCACCGCCGCAGATTACGCGCAAGCGCTTGCCGGGGTTCTGGATCGGCTGGGGCTGGAACAGGTTTCATTGCTGGGCCATTCATTGGGCGCCTTGATGGGCGCAGCCTTTGCTGCGCGGCACCCCAAGCGGGTCCGCCGGTTGATTCTGGCCGCGCCGGCCTTGGGGCATGGCGTGGCGCCGGGCGGAGCGCTAAGCCAGGCCGCCCAAGCGCGGATTGATGATCTAGAGCGTATGGGCGCCGCCAAATTTGCCGCCGCGCGGGCCAAGCGCCTGTTGTTCGCCCCGCAGGAAAATCCAGACCTTCTGGCGCAGGTCCAAGCCGGGATGGCCCAGGTTTCCATGCCCGGTTACGGCCAAGCGGCGCGGATGCTCGCGGCCGGGGGGTTGGTTCAGGATGTCGAACGTCTGACCATGCGCACGGATGTCATCGTCGGGGCCGATGATCTGATCACCCCGCCGCAAGACGCCCGGCGCGCCTTTGCTGCCCTGCGGCCCAGCGCCAAGGGGGATCTTTGCATCGTGCCCAAGGCAGGTCACGCGGTTTACCTTCAGGCGCCGCAAGCTGTTGCAACCGTGGTGATGACCGAAACCAACCCCGCCGCGTGCAACGCAAAACAAACGGAGACACATTAAATGACCGACTCAATGATCCGTGCTGGCGCCCTGAGGGGGATCATGATGCGCGGCCCCGGTTTGACCGAGACCTTGCCGTTTTACCAAGATATGTGGGGGCTTTGCCTTGCCCATGCAAAGGATGGGGTTGCTTTGTTGCGCGGCACCGGCGCCGAGCCATTTCTTTATGGCCTACGCGATGGTGATACGTTTGGCATCGAATATGTCCACTTTGCCATGCCTGACCAAGAAACAACCGACGCACTTTATGCGCAATGCCTGGACAGATCGGCGCGGGTGCTTGGCCCGCCAGCGGATTTCGACGACTGGGCGGGGGGCTATGGCTTTGAGGTTCTTGACCCTGACCACCGCCGCCTGCGGTTTCGCACCCAAGCGCGCGAACTGACACCCCAGCCTGATTGGTCCAAACCCAAAAAGGTCAGCCATGTGGTTCTGAACACGCCCGACATGGAGGGCGTTCAGGCATTCTATGAACAGACGCTTGGCTTTCGCGCATCGGATTATTCGGCCGATCAAATGGTGTTCTTGCGCTGCAACAGCGACCACCATTCGATTGCCTTGGTCCGCAACAACTATGCCAGCGTCAACCACGTCGCTTTTGAGCTGCCCACCCTTGATGAATTCATGCGGGCCATCGGACGGATGAAACAAAAAGGCCATGTGCCCAGCTGGGGACCAGGGCGGCATGGACCGGGCAACAATCCCTTTGCGTATTTTGTATCGCCCTCGGGGTTTGTGATCGAATTCACCAGCGAATTGCAGCAAATCGACGAAGCCACCCACACGGCCCAGATCTGGTCCCGCGACGACCCCGAAGCAATGGATCGCTGGATGACCGCCGGGCCGCCCACCCCGGCACAGCGGGCGGTCATGCAAGGGCGCCCCGACCCCGGTTGGCCTGCATTGTGGCCCAACACCGGGGGGGCGCGTTGATGCAGCTGGGCTATGAAGATGCTGTTGCGGTTGTCACCGGCGGATCGTCAGGGATCGGGCTGGCCACGGTGCGGGTGTTGCTGCGCGCTGGCGCGCGGGTGGCCCTGTGTGCCCGCAACGCAGGGCGGCTTGACGATGTTGCCAATATTCTGCGCCGTGATCACGGCGACGACAAGGTGATGGCCAAGCCATTTTCCGTGTTGGACGAAGGTGCAGTCGCCACGTTTGCGGCGGACGTTCAGGATCGTTGGGGGCAATGCGACCTGTTGGTCAACAACGCGGGCCAAGGCCGTCAATCCACCTTTGCGACCACATCGAACGATGACTGGCGCGCAGAATACGAGCTTAAGCTGTTCAGCCAGATTTACCCGATCCGCGCCTTTGAGCCAATGCTGCGCAGCGCCAAGGGCGCCATTGTCGCGGTGAATTCGCTTTTGGCCTATCAGCCCGAACCGCATATGGTCTGCACCTCGTCGGCGCGGGCGGGTGTGCAAAATATGCTCAAGTCCCTCAGCGTCGAACTGGCCCCGGATGTCAGGGTGAATTCGGTCCTAATGGGGTTGATCGAAAGCGGGCAATGGACCCGCCGCTTTGCCGCCCGCCAAGATCAAAGCGTCAGCCGCGCCGATTGGTATGGTGCCCTGGCCCAGCGCAAAGGCATCCCGCTGGGGCGTCTTGGCGATCCGGTCGAGGCCGCCAACGCCATCGCATTTCTTGGCTCGCGCGCAGCGAGCTATATCACTGGTGCCCAGCTCGATGTGTCGGGCGGGCTGAACCGGCACATCTGAGGAGAGCACAATGAAACACGATCCGATCGAGCAAACCGAGACGGTTGGCGATTTCATCGCGCGTTTTCTGGCCGATATCGGGGTGACAACGGTGTTCGGTGTGATCTCGATTCACAACATGCCGATTCTTGACGCCCTGGCCCGGCAGGGGCGTATTCGATTTATTCCTGCCCGCGGAGAAGCCGGCGCGATGAATATGGCCGACGCCTTTGCCCGCGTTTCGGGTGGGCTTGGGGTGTGCATCACCTCGACCGGGACCGCGGCTGGAAATGCTGCCGGCGCCCAAGCCGAAGCCCTGACGGCAGGCAGCCGGGTGCTGCATATCACGTCGCAGGTCGATCTGGAATTTTGTGACCGCGATCGCGCCGCGATCCATGACGTTCCCCGACAACCCGAGATGCTGCGCGGCGTGTCCAAAGCCGTCTTTCGGATGTGGAGCGCCAGCGGCGCCATCGGCGTTCTGACCGCCGCCGTATCCGCAACCTTGTCTGCGCCAAGCGGGCCCGTCAGCCTTGAAATCCCTGTGGATGTTCAACGCGCCGCAGCCGGTGCATCGCCGAACGCTGTTCACGCCCCTGTGCCGTTGCGCCCGCATGCCCCTGATGGGTTGGTCACAGAAATCGCAGACCACCTTAGGGCCGCCAAACGTCCGCTTTTGTGGCTGGGCGGCGGCGCGCGCGGCGCGGTGCGCGAGGCGACCGAATTGATGCAGCGCGGCGTCGGGATTGTCAGCTCGACCAATGGGCGCGGCATCGTATCCGAAGAATCCCCCGGCACCCTTGGCGCCTTCAACATGGGACCAGAAGCCGCCGAACTGTATCAAAGCTGTGATTTGATGATTGTCGTCGGCTCGCGCTTGCGCGGGAACGAAACACGCAACAACAACCTGCCTTTGCCACGCCCGCTGCTTCAGATAGATGCCGATGCGGCACAGGGTGGGCGCAACTATCCGGTGCAGCTTTTTGCGCATGGCGACGCGGCGGACACCCTGCGCCGGGTGTTGGACCTGTTACCAGAAAAACTGAAGGTTGATCCCGGCCTTGGCTTTGATATCGCCAAAGCGCGGGCGATGGCCGAAGGGGCGCTGCGCGGACGGCTTGGCCCCTATGCGATCGTGGCCGAGGCGCTGAACGCCGCTGTCGTCGAAGGCGATCACATCTGGGTGCGTGATGTCACGATTTCCAACTCGACCTTTGGCAACAGATATGTGCGGCTTGCCCATCCACACCAAGGGGTTCATGCGCTTGGCGGCGGTATCGGTCAGGGCATTGCAATGGGGATTGGCGCAGCCTTGGCATCCCCGCCCGGCAAAAAGGCGATCACCCTTTTGGGGGATGGGGGTGCGATGCTGGGGCTGGCGGAAATGATCACCGCAGTAGAGGAAAGCGCCCCCCTGGTTTATGTGCTGATGAACGATCAGGCCTATGGGGTGATCCAGAACATCCAGGATGCCCAGTATGAGCGCCGGCGCCATTATTCCGCCCTGCAAACCACCGATTTCGCGCAATTTTGCGGCGCGGTTGGCATGCCGCACCATCTTGCTGCATCGGCTGAGGGCTTTGCGGCAACGCTCAGGACCGCTCTGGCCGCGAATGGGCCGCAATTGATCGAGGTCGATATGTGCACCATCGGCCCGTTTGCAGAGCCCTTTGCCGGCCCACCCGCCGGTGCCGCCCAAAAGGCGGGCTAGGCCATGCGCATTGGGATCATTGGTTTTGGCAATATCGCGGCAAGTCTGCTGGATCTGTTGGATCGAAGCGACCTGACACCGGCGCATGTTGCGGTGCTTGCCTCGGCCCGAGGTGCGGATGCGGCGCGGGCGCAATTGGCGCAAAGGGGCCAATTGCGCCCCCACACACAGGCGGTGGTGACGACCGCCGAAGCGCTTGTCGAGGAAACCCCAAATCTGGTGATCGAATGTGCGGGCCATGGGGCCGTCATCAGCCACGTCCCGACGATTTTGCAGGCCGGCATTGATGTTATTGTTGTCTCGGTCGGTGCGCTGGCGGATGCGGCATTGGCCGAAACCCTAAGGCACGCGGCACAGGCGGGCGGGGCACAGGTGATCCTGCCTGCCGGCGCGGTGGGCGGCATTGACCTGTTGTCTGCCTTGTCTGTGGCAGATGGGCTTGAGGTGCGCTATCGCGGAACCAAGCCCCCGCGCGCCTGGGCCGGCAGCCGAGCCGAAGACACCATTGATCTGGCCGCAACCAGCACCGCCACCGTGTTTTTTCAGGGCAGCGCCCGCCAAGCGGCATTGGCCTTTCCAAAAAACGCCAATGTCGCGGCGACCTTGGCGCTGGCCGGGGCGGGGCTTGACGATACGCTGGTTGAGCTGATCGCCGATCCAGCGGCGGCAGGCAACATCCACAGCTATGAGGTGCGTTCTGCGATTGCCAATTACCGCATGGAAATCGAAAGCCTGCCATCGGCGGGCAATGCCAAAACCAGCGCATCCACCGTCTATTCGATCCTGCGGGCGATACGAAACCGAACCAATTGGGTGACACTTTGATGGACAAAACAGCAAAGGATTGGGCCGCCGAACTGCCAGACGGGCAGCTTTTTCTTGGCGGTGAATGGCGGCAGGGAACCGGCGCAGAAATCGTTTCAACCTTTCCCGCTGATGGCAGCGTCAACCGGGTGTTAAGCGGCGCGTCAACCTCGGATGGCAATGAGGCCATTGACCGCGCCAAACGCGCGCAAGCCGACCCGTCTTGGCGGGCATTACGGCCACACGAACGGGCCAGGTATCTATATCGCATCGCCGACGGCCTGGAACGCAACGCGGCGCGGGTGTCGCACATTCAGTCGCTTGATACAGGCAAAACCCTGGCGGAAACACAGGCGCTGGCCCTGTCGGCCGCAGGCACGTTCCGTTACTTTGGCGCCGTGGCCGAAACCATGGACGACGATCTGACCGCCCAACGCGGCACCGCCCTGACCCTTTCGGTCTTTGACCCCTTGGGCGTGGTTGCGGCCATCACCCCTTGGAATTCACCCATAGCGTCAGATGCACAAAAGGTGGCGCCCGCCTTGGCGGCCGGCAACGCCGTGATCCTTAAACCTGCGTCTTGGGCCCCTTTGACCGCGCTTGAGCTGGCGCGCATCATTGACGACGCAGGCCTGCCCAAAGGGTTGTTTTCCGTGCTGCCCGGATCGGGCAGCCAGATCGGAAACCTGTTGGTTGAGCACCCCGATATCGCCAAAGTCAGCTTTACCGGCGGCACACAAACCGGGCGCGCTTTGGCGCACAAAGCCGCGGAAAAGCTTATGCCCATCAGCCTTGAACTGGGGGGGAAATCTCCAACTATCGTCTTTGCCGATGCGGATATGAACCAAGCCATCGCCGGGGTGATGTTCGGGATTTTCTCGTCCTCGGGCCAAAGCTGTATCGCAGGTTCGCGGCTTTTTGTTCAGCGCGCGGTCTATGATGAATTTGTTGCCCGGCTGGTTGCAGCAACCAAGGCGCTGAGGGTGGGGCATCCCTTTGACTGCGCAACCCAGGTTGCACCGTTGATCCACCCCGATCACCAAAGCGAAGTCGCCGGCCATGTGAACCGCGCCCTTGAAGACGGCGCCACATTGCTGTGCGGCGGCAAACCCCCCATGGGCGACAGCTTTGCCAAAGGAAATTATTTCGAACCAACGATCCTTGCCGATCTGCCCAACACGGCGCGCCTGTGCCGTGACGAGGTGTTCGGCCCGGTCTTGGCCGTGCTGCCCTTTGACGACGAAGCAGATGTGATTGCAGCGGCAAACGACAACGATTACGGCCTTGCTTGCGGGATTTGGACCCGCGATTTCACCCGCGCTTGGCGGGTCGGTCGCGCCATTCGCGCCGGCACCGTTTGGCACAACACCTATAAGCAATTCTCGATTTCGACCCCCTTTGGCGGCGACGGCGACAGCGGCATCGGCCGCGAAAAAGGCCGGCAAGGGTTGCGGGCCTATATGCGCCAAAAAAGCATCTACACAGACCTGAGCGGCGCCCCCCACCCATGGGCCGGCCCAATTCCGGGGTCAACATGACCGGCAAGATCTGCATCATCGGTGCCGGGCCTTCCGGCTGTTTTCTTGCGCAGGCGCTGCTTAAATCTGCACCGGGCCTTGAGGTTGACGTGATTGACGCGCTGCCCGTGCCATTTGGGTTGGTCCGCTATGGCGTGGCCGCTGATCACCAAGGAACCAAGGCCATCGCGCGCCAGTTCGCCCGAATTTTCGAACGGCAGGGTGCGCGCTTTTTGGGCAATATCTGTGTGGGCCGCGATATCACCTTGACACAATTGCAGGCGGCTTATGACGTTGTGGTCTTGGCCGCAGGTCTGTCCGGCGATCGCCGCTTGGGCATTTCCGGGGATACCCTTTCTGGCGTTTATGGCGCCGGGTCGCTGACCCGTGCCCTGAATGAACACCCAGACGCCCCCCCTTTGCCGGTTTTGGGCCCAAGGCCGTTGATCATCGGAAACGGCAATGTCGCCCTTGATATCCTGCGCCTTCTGGCCAAAACCCAAGCCGAGCTTGAAGGATCGGACCTGGGGCCAGGGCCAAGCCAATGGCTGGCGCAAAACCGGATTGACCATCTGACAATTGTCGGGCGTGCCGCCCCCGAACGGGCAAAATTCGACACCGTTATGCTGAAAGAATTGGCCAAGCTGTCTGATGTCACGATCCAGATGAACGATATCGCACCCAGCGCCACAGATGCCGATGGTGAAAAACTTTTGCAGTCATTGACCGGCCTTGACGGCAAATCGGATGGGCCGCGCCAATTGATCTTTCGTTTCGGCCTTACGCCCTTGGCGCTGACTGGCGATACGCATGTGCGCGCCGCGCATTTTTCCAACGCAGCGCAACAACAGGTGGACATCCCCTGTTCATCAGTCATCACCGCCATCGGGTTTGAGGCCCAGAACGATTGGTTGCCGCGCGATGCTCTGATCCAGTCTGCGGCTGACCTCAGCTCTGGTCGGCTTGGCCCTCGGCTTTATGCGGCCGGTTGGTTTCGCCGCGGGCCACGCGGCACAATCCCAGAGCACCGCACAGATGCCCAAATACTGGCCCGAACCATTCTGGCCGATCTGGATCCCGATGCAGGGCGCGCCGGGCGACGCGCGCTTGGCCAGATCAAACAAGTCACAGACTTTGACGGATGGCTGCGCATTGATGCCGCCGAAACCCAATCCCCACCGACCGGGCGCTGCCGCAGCAAGATTTCCTCGCGTTTGCGGATGGTGCAGATCGCGCAGCAAGAAGGGACACGACAATGAAGATCACAATTCTATACGGCACAGAAACCGGAAACGCCGAAATGCTGGCCGAGGACATTCAGGCCGAATTTGAGGCCGCGCATGACGTCAATTGTCAAAACCTGTCCGAGACGTCGCCAGACGACCTTGCCCCGGACCGGTTCTATCTTTTGGTCTGTTCGACCTATGGCGATGGCGATCTGCCGGCCTCGGCCCAGCCGTTCGGCGCCGCGCTGACCAAGGCCCAGCCCGATCTGTCACAGGTTCACTTTGCAATCTTTGGGCTGGGCGACAGCGAATATGATGAAACCTTTAACCATGGCCCCCAGAAATTGGCCACGCTGATGACGGCCTGCGGCGCCATTCAGCTTGGGCCGCGCATCGCACATGATGCATCTGGCGCCGACTTGGCCGAGGATCTGGCCATGCCTTGGGCCTCAGCCGTGATTGCGCTGGCCCAGACGGCCTTGGGTATCCCGGCGTGACCACCCTGTCTGCGCAAAAGCTGCGCGCGCAGCTGACCACGGCGCATCGGCACGGAAAGCACGTCGATCTGAGCGGCGTGACATGTCAGGGGGTACTGGATCTAAGGGGCTGTGATCTGTCGGGGTTCGATCTGTCGGGGGCGCATTTTCCGCAAGGTCTGGATGCACGCGGCGCCCGGTTTCTGGGGCTTAGCTGGTTTACCGGTATCAAGGTTGGGTCCACCGCCGATTTCAGCACTGCCATTTTCCTGAATGACGCGCGATTTGAGGCCGCCGATTTTCAGGGCAGCGCCATCTTTTCCGACACTGAATTTCGCGGAATTGCCCGATTTGACCGCGCACAGTTTAATGCAGGCGCCCAGTTTCAACGCACCGTCGCCTATGGGAACTTTTCGCTTGAGGCCGCCCACATCCAAGGCAAGGCCAGTTTTCGCAGCAGCGAGTGGCTGGGCGGGCTTTGGTGCCAAGATACGTCGCTTGCGCCCGGCACCGACCTTTCGCACACCCAAGTACACGGGCGGCTGTGGCTGCGCGGCGCCCAGCTTGGCAACGCCGCGTTGCCGGCTGCTGCTTTCGGGATGGCATTTGGCTATGCCTATCGCTGATCTGGGGGCGTGGACGGGTTAAGGCCCTTGCAGGCTGGTCCCGGCGGCAAAAGATTGCCATCCAAGTTCATTTCTGTCAGGCATTTAAGAAATATTAGCCATCTGAATTTCTCAAGTCATATGACGGACCGCAACGACATTGAACAGCTGATCAGCAAGGTCGCGCTTGGGGACAGGGCCGCGCTGGCCGTTTTGTATGATGCAACAAGCCGGAAACTTTTTGGTGTCTGCCTGCGTGTCTTAAAGAACCGATCAGAGGCCGAGGATGCATTGCAGGACGTCTATCTTCGAATTTGGGCCAAGGCCGACCGATACGCGGTGACCGGCCACAGCCCGATGACATGGCTGATCACTGTTGCGCGGAACCTGTCGATTGATCGGCTACGCGCCAGAAAGGCGGCCCATATTAACCTCGACAGCATTGGCGAGCTTGTCGAGAAACGCCCCGGCCCCGAGGCCGCAAGTATCGCCGCCTCGGAACAGCGCCGGATCAGCGCGTGTTTTGAGGAATTGCCACCAGACCGGGCCGATGCTGTGCGCGCGGCTTATCTTGACGGGGCGACTTACCAGGCGCTTGCACAGCGCTTTGATGTGCCGCTGAACACGATGCGAACCTGGCTGCGCCGCAGCCTGATATCTTTGAAGGAGTGCCTTTCGCGATGAGCGACCAACAGGAGATACCGGAAGATGAGGCGCTTGCCGCCGAATACGTCTTGCGCCTGCTGGACGCGGACACGGAACGATCATTCAAAACGCGGCTTTTGACCGATCCGAACCTGCGCGCGCATGTGCATTTCTGGGAGGCAGAATTCGCAGCCCTGACCGATAACATCCCCGACGCACCCCCATCGCCTTCGGTCAAAGCAAAGCTGGTGGCAGACCTGAGCGGCCGGCAAGCCGGCACAAGACGCGGCTGGGCCCGTGGCTGGTTTGCCTTCCCGGCACTGGCCGTCATCATTGTCGCCGCGTTCTTGGCCTTTGGTCCGGTGTCGCGCGGCCCGGCCTTTGATCCATCGCTTCATGCGACGCTGATTTCAGAAGATGGGACAGTACATATCGAGGCCGGCTATGCGCCGGACGGACACCTGTTCAAGGTGATCCCCGAACGGGGCGCGCCTGCGGCTGGCCGGGATTTTGAGCTTTGGGTGATCGGCCCAGAGGCGCAGGCCCCGGTGTCGCTGGGTGTAATTGCGGCAAATCAGGAAAGCCTGTTCAAGATCACGCCCGAGATTGCCGCCCTGATGGACGGTGGAACGCTGGCTGTCTCGGACGAGCCGGCAGGCGGCTCGCCGACAGGCGCGCCAACAGGTGCCATTCTTGCGATCGACGAATTCTTTGACGCAGATTTATTTCAGGCGGGCTGAAACTCTTTTTCGGCTTCGCTCGTGTCTCTCTCATAGCCGCGAAAAATCGCGGACAAACCTGAGAGGAGATACCAATGAAATTTGCATCCACCCTTACCGCCACAGCAGTTGCCCTGACCGTTGCATCCGCCACCTATGCCGAGAACCCAATGGTCGGAGGGGCCGCGATGTTTGAAACCAAGAACATTGTCGAAAACGCCGTGAACTCGGCCGATCACACCACATTGGTGGCCGCGGTCAAGGCGGCCGGTTTGGTTGACACGCTGCAAAGCCCCGGACCATTCACCGTCTTTGCGCCGGTGAACGATGCCTTTGCCGCCTTGCCCGCCGGGACGGTCGACACCCTTTTGAAGCCGGAGAACAAGGATATGCTGACCAAAGTGCTGACCGCGCATGTTGTGGCCGGTGATTGGTCCGCAGCCGAAATCGCGCGCCAGGCGCGGGCATCGGCTGATGGGTTTTACCACTTCAATGCCGTGTCGGGTGACGCCTTGTCGGCACAGGTCAAAGGCAACAGTGTCTATATCTATGATGAAAACGGCAACGCCGGTCGCGTGACCATTGCAGATGTCGACCAGTCGAATGGCGTAATCCACGTCGTCGATGCCGTGCTTGTTCCGAAATAACACACACAAAAACCCACGCGCTTTACCTGGGCCGGTCAGCAAGACGGCTGGCCCAGGCAGACCCATTCAAAACAGGTGACACATGAACCGCAGAGCATTTCTGATTACCACCGGGTCGGCCCTGATCGCCGCGCCCCTACACGCCACGGATTGCGGCTTTGAGATTTGTCGCAGCGAAGCTGAGTGGCGCCAACGGCTGAGCCGGGATGAATACCTTGTCCTCCGCGAGGAAGAGACAGAGCGCCCCTTTACCAGCCCGCTGAATGACGAAACCCGCGCAGGCATCTATCATTGCCGCGGGTGCGATCTTGGCGTTTATGACGCAAGCGCCAAATATGACAGCGAAACCGGCTGGCCAAGTTTTTATCAAAGCTTGCCCAATGCCGTCGGCACAAAAAAGGACAGGCATTTCATCTTTCAAGTCCGAACCGAAGTGCATTGCCGCCGTTGCGGCAGCCACCTTGGACACATCTTCGATGACGGGCCAGAACCGACCGGCAAGCGCCATTGTTTGAATGGTCTCAGCCTGACCTTCACGCCCGCTGGATGACAGCCGGATTTGAACCATCCGCCGTCCATGCGCCTTCGGCAACTGTTTTGGTTACAGACCACGCCACCCTTGCCAAAGGCATATGAAACATCCCGTGCAAACGGCAGATACGCTATTGAATGGTAACTGTTTTACAGCTTGCCATGACAGTGCTTGAACTTCTTTCCCGAACCGCATGGGCAGGCTTCGTTGCGGCCGGTGTTTTCCCAACCCTCTGGGAGGGGGGCATCCGGGTTTTCCGCTTGGGCCAGGGCCTGATCCGTGGCCTCTTGCAACGCTGATTGCTGGGCCCGGACCTGTGCGATCATCTGCATTTGCTCGGCTTCGGTCATGGGCCGAATTTGCGACAGCTTTTGCGTCACATCCGCCCTCAGGCTATCAAGCATCATTTCAAACAGCTGAAAGCTTTCGTTCTTATATTCGTTCAACGGATCGCGCTGCGCATAGCCACGGAACCCAACGACCGAACGCAGATGTTCAAGCGTCAGCAGGTGCTCGCGCCATTTGGCATCGATGGTTTGCAGCAGCAATTGCTTTTCGATGTTGCGCATATTGTCTGCGCCGAACGCTTCGGCTTTTTCGGCCATGAAATCCATGCTGGCCTGATTAAGCCGCTCGCGGATGATTTCGTCATCGACGCCTTCTTCATCGGCCCAATCCATAACCGGCAGATCCAACCCAAGGTTTTCAATGACCGCCGCATAAAGCCCTTGGGTGTTCCATTGATCGGCATAGGTGTTGGGCGGCATGAATTGGTCGATCAGATCGTCGATCACCTGCTCGCGCATATCCTGGGTGATTTCGGACAGGTCTGATGCCTCCATGATGTCACGGCGCTGCGCAAAAACCACCTTGCGCTGTTCGTTCATCACATCGTCGAACTTCAACAACTGTTTGCGGATATCGAAATTCCGCCCTTCGACCTTGGCCTGCGCACGCTCAAGCGATTTGTTGACCCAAGGGTGGATGATGGCCTCGCCTTCTTTCAGGCCCAAAGTGGTCAGAACTTTTTCCAAACGTTCGGATCCGAAAATCCGCATCAGATCGTCTTCCAGGCTTAGGTAAAACGACGACCGGCCGGGATCCCCCTGCCGGCCTGAACGGCCACGCAGCTGGTTGTCAATGCGGCGGCTTTCGTGGCGCTCCGAAGCCAGAACATAAAGCCCGCCGGCCTCAAGCACCTTGGCCTTTTCATCGGCGTGCTCCGCTTCGATCCGCGCCCGCAGGGCTTCGGGATCGGCCGCAGGATCCGCGTCAAGCGCCGCCAGAACCTGAAGCTCAACATTGCCGCCAAGCTGAATATCGGTGCCGCGCCCCGCCATATTGGTGGCGATGGTCACCGCGCCCAGCTTGCCGGCGTCGGCCACGATCTGGGCCTCTTGCTCGTGCTGGCGGGCGTTCAAGACATTGTGCGGGATCTGCGACGATGTCAGCATCTGGCTCAGCATTTCGGATTTCTCGATCGAGGTGGTCCCCACCAGAACCGGCTGCCCCTTGGCGTGGCTTTGCTTGATCTGTTCGATCATCGCCTCGTATTTTTCGCGGGCGGTGCGATAGACCTGATCGTCTTCATCAACACGGGCAACAGGACGGTTGGTCGGCACTTCGACAACGCCAAGCCCATAGATTTCAGAGAATTCTTCTTCTTCGGTCAGGGCCGTGCCGGTCATCCCGGCCAGCTTGTCATAAAGCCGGAAATAGTTCTGGAACGTTACAGACGCCAGCGTCACGTTTTCGGGCTTGATGCTTACGCCCTCTTTGGCTTCGATCGCCTGATGCAACCCGTCCGACAGACGCCGCCCGGCCATCATCCGGCCAGTGAATTCGTCGATCAGCACCACCTCGCCGTCGCGCACGATATAGTCTTTGTCGCGCTGAAACAGCTTGTGCGCCCGCAGCCCCTGATTGACGTGATGCACAACTGTGGTGCTTTCGGGGTCATAAAGCGACTGACCCTCTTCCAGCAATCCGCGCGTGCGCAGCAGGGTTTCCAGAAATTCGTTGCCATCGTCGGTAAAGGTGACATTGCGGGTTTTCTCATCCAGCTCAAAATGGCTGTCGTCCAGATCGGGGATCAGCCCATCAATGCTTTGATACAGATCGGACCGATCGTCCGAAGGGCCGGAAATAATCAGCGGGGTCCGGGCCTCGTCGATCAGGATGCTGTCCACTTCGTCCACAATCGCGAAATTGTGATGGCGCTGGAATATCTGGCTTAGCTCAGAGCGCATGTTGTCGCGCAGATAATCAAAGCCCAACTCGTTGTTGGTCGCATAGGTAATATCGCTGGCATAGGCCGCGCGCTTGGCGTCTTCGGGCATATCCGAAAAGGCAACGCCGGTGGTCAGGCCAAGGGCCTCGAACACTTTGCCCATCCAAGCGGCATCCCGTTTGGCCAGATATTCGTTCACCGTCACGATATGAACGCCCTTGCCGGACAGCGCATTCAGATAGGCGGCAAAAGTCGCCGTCAGGGTCTTGCCCTCGCCGGTTTTTTGTTCAGCGATATTGCCTTGGTGCAAAAACACCGCGCCCATCAGCTGGGTATCAAAGGCCCGCAAACCCAGCGCCCGGCGGGCGGCCTCGCGGCAGTTGGCAAAGGCTTCGGGCAGCAGCGCATCCAGGGCGGCCCCCTCATTAAGGCGGGTGCGGAATTCTTCGGTCTTGGCGATCAGATCCTGGTCGCTCAGCGCTTCGAATTCAGGCTCAAGCGCGTTGATCTGTGCGATCAGAGGGCGGGTCGCCTTGATTTTCCGGTCATTGGGCGTTCCAAAGACCTTTTTGGCGAGTGTTCCTAAACCCAGCATGCGTTCTCCAGCCGATAATTCATTGTCATGCGCTGATCTGCTTGCCCGCGCCGGGCACAGCCCATAAATAGATGTGACAAGCCGCAAGCCTTGGCTGCGCCCTTAACGCGATGTAAGGGGCGGGCCAAACACTGTCAATGTCGTGACCCATCGCGACCCCAATCCAGGACTGTTCCATGCAAAAACATCTCAAATTTCTGGCGTCGTCTTTGATTGCTGTCGCATTGTCGATGCCGGCCATCGCCCAAGACACACAGGCCGACACCAAGACCGTGGTGGCGACCGTCAATGGCACTGAGATCACCTTGGGGCATATGATCCTGGCCTATGCGTCGCTTCCCGAGCAATATCGGGGCCTGCCGGACGAGGTTCTGTTTCCCGGCATCTTGGATCAGCTGATTGAACAAACCGCATTGGCACAATCCTATACCGGCGCCTTGCCGGAGCGGGTGACGCTGACGCTGGAAAATGAACGCCGGGCCATGACCGCAAACGAGGCCATCGAAACCGCGCTTGAGGGGGCAATCACCGAAGACGCGCTGCAAGCCGCCTATGAGGCCAAGTTCAAAGATGCCGAGCCAGCACAGGAATACAATGCCTCGCATATCTTGGTCGAAACCCAGGACGAGGCCCAAGCCCTGATCGCACAATTGGACGATGGCGCGGATTTTGCGGAATTGGCAAAGGAACATTCCACCGGCCCATCCGGCCCCAACGGCGGTGCGCTGGGCTGGTTCGGCCTTGGCATGATGGTGCCCAGCTTCGAAGCAGCAACCGTTGCCCTTGGGGTTGGATCCGTTTCCGCCCCGGTCGAGACCCAATTTGGCTGGCATGTCATTATGTTGAACGAAACGCGGATCGCGCAGATCCCGACGCTTGAGCAAGAACGCGCCGGGCTTGAGCAAGATATTCGTGTGCAAACTGCGCAGGCCTTCATTAACAAGCAGACCGAGGCCGCATCCATCGACAAGACGGGTGCGCTTAGCGGGCAAGAGGCCCTCATTAAACAGATCAACCTTTTGGACTGAACCTTCGATGGCTAAAATCTCTCATGTGTCGCCGCTGGCGCCGGCGCGCTTTCCTGACCTGCCCGTGATTGACGGCGTAACCTTTGCCAGCACCGCAGCCGGTGTGCGTTATCAGGGGCGCACCGATCTGATGTTGGCGTTGTTAACGCCCGGAACCGTGATTGCCGGAACCTTTACCAAATCGGCAACCCGATCGGCCCCGGTTCTGGACTGCCAGGCCAAACTGGGCAGTGACCCCCAAACCGGCGCGGCGATCTTGGTGAACTCGGGGAACTCAAACGCGTTCACCGGCCAGCGCGGCGTTGAATCGGTGCAGGCGATCACCCTTGCCACGGCAACGGCTTGCGGCGTGCCGCAGGCGCGGGTGTTTACCGCATCGACCGGGGTCATCGGCGAGCCGCTGCCGCATCAGCGTATCATCGACAAGCTTGACGAATTGGCCAAGGCCCAGACGCCTGACACCATCCAGGCCGCCGCCCGCGCCATCATGACCACCGATACTTTTCCAAAAGGCGCCACCGCAAAGATCAAGATCAACGGCAAAACCGTCAAGATCGCCGGCATCGCCAAGGGCTCGGGAATGATTGCCCCCGATATGGCCACCATGCTGGTCTATGTGTTCACCGACGCCCGCGTTGATCAGGCGGTGTTGCAAGACCACATCAGCGCCCAGACCGATCGCACCTTCAATTGCATCACGGTCGACAGCGACACATCAACATCCGACAGCCTGATCGTCGCCGCCACCGGCGCAAGCGGCGTGGATGTCACCCACCACCCCGCCTATTGGAGCGCCCTAGAAGATGTAATGCGCGAATTGGCCCAACAGGTGGTGCGCGACGGCGAAGGCGCCAGCAAATTCGTCCAGATCACCGTTTCCGGCGCAGCCAGCGCACAAGACGCCAAGACCCACGCAATGGCTATTGCGAATTCACCGCTGGTCAAAACCGCCATCGCCGGCGAAGACCCGAACTGGGGCCGGGTGGTTATGGCTGTGGGCAAATCAGGCGCAGCCGCGGATCGCGACAGACTAGCCATCTGGTTCGGAGACATCCTGGTCGCCGAAAACGGTTGGGTCAGCCCGCAATATGACGAAGCACAAGCCGCCGCCTATATGAAAAACGCCGAGCTATCGCTGCGTGTCGATCTGGGGCTTGGCGCCTTTGGCAGCACCGTCTGGACCTGTGATTTGACCCATGGCTATATCGACATCAACGCCGATTACCGGTCCTAGGTGCGCGAGATGAAGGTTGTTCTTGTTTCGGCGGTGGCATTGATCGACGTGGATGGGCGGGTGCTGTTGTCGCAGCGCCCGGCCGGCAAACCCATGGCCGGGCTATGGGAATTTCCCGGCGGCAAAGTAGAACCCCAGGAAACCCCCGAGGCGGCCCTGATCCGCGAGCTGCAAGAAGAGCTGGGCATAGACACCTGGGCCTCGTGTTTGGCGCCGCTGACATTTGCCAGCCACAGCTATGATGATTTCCATCTGATAATGCCGCTTTTTGCCTGTCGCAAGTGGCAAGGCACCCCAACCCCCCGCGAGGGGCAGGTGTTGAAATGGGTGCGCCCATCCGCCATGCGCGATTACCCGATGCCCGCTGCCGATCTGCCGCTGATCCCCATCCTGCGCGATTGGTTGTGACGCGCCTGTATCAAATGATATGAGGATTGCGCCAAAATCTTTATGACATTGAAACCTTTGCCGCCTATTTTGCGGATAGGTCAGTCAAGAAGGATCGCACCATGTTGCGCACCATTATCTTAGGCAGCGCCGTCTCGGTTCAGGGGACATTTGTCCGTGAACTGCCCGATGGGCGGATCGCTGTCAAAGTCGATAACACCGTGTTTGCCGGCCAACCCGTCAGCAAAGCGGCCTGATCGCCTTTACACCTAATCCCAAGCCCATTACACACAGCGCCTTTCGGCGGACCAAAGGCGCGTATGATGGGCAATACACTTGGGATTGACTTTGGCACGTCGAACTCGGCTGCGGGGTTCCTGCACAAGGGCAAGCCCCGTCTGATCACGCTGGGCGCAGGGCAACCCACCATCCCCACCACCTTCTTTTTCGATTTCGAAACCCGTCAAACCTTGCTTGGGGATGCGGCCAGCCGCGCCCTGTTGGCCGGGGCCGAAGGGCGGTTTATGCGGGCGCTAAAGCGGGTGCTGGGCACAAGCTTGATGCACGAAAAGCGCCAGATATTGAATGATCGCGTGACCTTCGTGGATATCATCGCGCGGTTTCTGCGTCACATAAAATCCAGCGCCGAAGCAGAGACCGGCCTGCGGTTTGATCACGCGCTGGCCGGACGGCCGGTGGTTTTTCATGGCCAGAACGACCCGCGCGAGGGGCAAGCCCTTGCCGATTTACGCGCCTGCTTTGACGCAGCCGGGTTCAAAACCGTACGGTTCCTTGCCGAACCCGAGGCCGCCGCCATCGCCAGCGGCGTGCTTCAACAAGGCGGCCAAACCGGGCTGATCATCGACATCGGCGGCGGAACATCGGATTTCACCGTATTTCGCAGCAACCCAACAGGAACCTCGATCATGGCCAGCCACGGGATGCGTATCGGCGGCACCGATTTTGACCGCAGCATCAGCATTGATCACGTTATGCCGCTGTTTGGAAAGGGCGGGCAACTGCGCAAGACAATCGGCGACGGTCTTACCCCGGTGCCCGCCGCGCTTTTCAATGATCTGGCCACATGGGAGAAAATCCCCTTTGTTTACACGGCGCAAAACCGCAAACTGGCGCAGGATATGCTGCGCCTTGCGCAAAGCCCAACGCAGATGACCCGCCTGTCCCAAGTTCTGGAACACGAGCTGGGCCATGATGTGTCTTTTGCCGTTGAACGCGGAAAGATTGCTGCCAACAGCGGCCAGGATGGCGCGCAGATTGCGCTTGGCATCGTCGAGGCCGGGCTTATCGCGCCACTTTCCCCCGCCGCATTGTCCCAGGGCCTGGCCATCCACGCCGCGCCATTGGCAGGCGCCATGGCCGACACGGTTCAAATGGCCGGGCTGTCTTTGAACGAGATTGATCAGGTGATTTATGTAGGCGGATCAAGCCTGATGTCGCTGGTCACGCAAACAGCGGCCCAGGCCTTTCCCAGGGCCAAACATGTGCAGACTGATGTGTTTACCGCCGTCGCCAATGGGCTTGCCATCGCCGCTGGATAAGCCAGCCGAAAAAGGGGCCGCGTTGCGACCCCTTTTGTTTGTTATTTCAATGTCCGGGTGATTTCTTCGCGTTCGAAAATTTCGATCACGTCGTTGGGCCGGATATCGTCATAGTTCTCAAAGGCCATGCCACATTCCTGACCCGACTGGACCTCGGACACTTCGTCCTTGAACCGCTTGAGGGTTTTCAACGTGCCTTCGTGGATCACAACGTTATCGCGCAGCAAGCGCACGCCGGCCGACCGGCGCGCCACGCCTTCTGTCACCAAACAGCCCGCAACCTTGCCGACACCTGTGACCTTGAACACCTCTTTGATATTCGCATAGCCGATAAAGTTTTCGCGAATTTCGGCGCTCAGCAGTCCCGAGGCTGCGGCTTTTACATCATCCACAAGATCATAGATGACTGAATAATAGCGCAGCTCGACACCTTTTTGGTTGGCGGTATTGCGCGCCGAGGCATTTGCCCGGACGTTGAACCCCATAATCGGCGCACCAGACGCTTCGGCCAGGCCGACATCGGTTTCGGTGATGGCGCCAACGCCCGAATGCAGAACCCGCACGCGGACTTCGTCGTTGCCGATTTTTTCCATCGCCTGAACGATGGCCTCGGCCGAACCTTGAACATCGGCTTTGACCAAGATGGGCAATTCGCTGATGGTCTCATCGGCTTTGGCATTCGCCATAAGCTGTTCCAGGGTGGTCGCGGCACCGGCGGCGGCGCGTTTGTCCTTGGCCGCTTTTTCGCGATATGTGGCGATTTCGCGCGCTTGGGCCTCGGTTTCCGTGACGTTCAGAACATCGCCCGCTTCGGGTGTGCCATTCAGGCCCAAAACCTCGACCGGGACGGATGGGCCGGCTTCTTTGACCCGCTCGCCCTGATCGTTAATCAAGGCGCGGACTTTACCGTATTGTTCACCCACAACGAAAATGTCGCCCTGGCGCAATGTGCCGTTTTGCACAAGAACCGTGGCAACGGGGCCACGACCAACGTCCAGTTGGGCCTCGATCACCGCACCCTGCGCCGCGCGCTTGGGGTTCGCTTTCAATTCAAGAATTTCAGCCTGAAGGGCAATCGCTTCAAGCAGATCATCCAAACCCTGGCCCGAAATGGCCGACACTTCGACATCCTGCACATCGCCGGACATCTTTTCGACAACCACCTCGTGCTGCAACAAATCGGTGCGCACCTTGTCAGGATTGGCCGCCGGTTTGTCGATCTTGTTGATCGCAACGATCATCGGCACCTTGGCCGCCTTGGCGTGGTTGATCGCCTCGATCGTCTGAGGCATGACCGCATCGTCAGCGGCCACAACAAGAACGACGATATCCGTGACCTGCGCCCCGCGCGATCGCATCGACGTAAAGGCCGCGTGACCCGGAGTATCCAGGAATGACAGCACGCTGCCGTTGTCGGTCGTAACCTGATAGGCGCCGATATGCTGGGTGATGCCGCCCGCTTCGCTGGCGACAACCTTGGCGTTGCGGATCGCATCCAAAAGCGATGTCTTGCCGTGGTCAACGTGGCCCATGATCGTGATGACAGGTGGGCGCGACTGAAGATCCTTTGGATCATCCTCTTCGGTTTTGATCACGTCCTCGACGTCGGCATCCGAAACCCGCACAACCTTGTGCCCGAATTCTTCGATGATCAGCTCTGCGGTATCGGCGTCGATGGTTTCGTTCTGAGTCATCATCAGACCCATACCCATCAGCGCCTTGATCACCGCGCCAACGCGTTCGGCCATACGGTTTGCCAGCTCGGAAACCACGATGGCTTCGGGCAGTTGCACTTCGCGGACAATCTTTTCCCGCTCAACCGCGCCGCCCATTGCCTTTTGGCGGGCGCGCTCTTGCTTGCGCTTCATTGCGGCCATGGACCGCTGGCGGCCACCTTCACCACCAGACAACGCTTGATTAAGCGTCAGCTTGCCCGAGCGGCGGTTGTCGTCGCCCGATTTGCTGCGTTTGTTTTGCTGTTCGCGCTCGCGGTCTTGTGGCTTGCGCTGCGCGGTATCTGGCGCAGGCTTGTTGCCAGCAGGGCGCGGTGCCGGGGTCGGGGCAACGGGCGCAGCCGCAGCGGCCTGCGTTGCTGCCTCGGCTTCGCGGGCGCGCCGTTCATCTTCCTCGGCCTTGGCTTTCAGGCTTTCCTGGCGCTCTTGCTCTTCGCGCTCTTTGGCTTCCTGCTCGGCGCGGCGGCGCTCGCGCTCTTCGGCGCGGGCTTTTTCCTCGGCCTCACGGGCGGCCGCTTCTTCGACCTCGCGGGCTTTGGCCGCCTGGACCGCTTTCAGGCGGCGCTCCATCTCTGCGTCGGAAATCCCCGCAGGACGCTTGGAGGGATCACCAACCGTGGCCCCACCGCCCGCTGATTTCGCGGCACCCGCTTTTGGCACCACAACGCGTTTGCGCTTGGTTTCCACCACGACGTTTTTAGTGCGCCCATGGCTGAAACTCTGTTTCACATTGCCAGGACGCGCACCGCCGCGCAGACCCAAAGTTTTTTTGCCGTCAGTATCGCTCATGAAGCTCGTCTATCCTTTCGGATGGCCCTTGCCACCCTCCGCTATGCGCACGCCTTTAAGTCGTTGGGCTTCCTCTACAACACGTTGCGTGAGTCCACCAGAGGCAAGCGCCCCATGTATCACAGTTTGGCGCCCAAACGCCAAACCCAGTTCATCTGCCGTAAGCCAGCCAATATACGTTCCGTAGTGCGGCGTGCTCAGTTTCGATTTTCCGCGGCCCGATCCATCGCTGGCTTGGATCAACACCTGCGCCACCTCTTGATCCAGCCATCCCTTGACCTTTTCATAGCCGGCAACGGCCTTGCCTGCCTTGCGCTGCAAGGACACCAAATCAACCACGCGGCGGGCCAGCTGGCCTTCGACCTCGGCCACCAGATCCGGCGATACAGTCACCGGCTGCCGCGCAGCGCGCGCAAAAAGCCCCTTGGCCACCGCCTTGTCCAGCGCCGCGCGATCGGCCGCGACATAAATGCCCCGACCGGGCAGCTTGCCCAACACATCGGCGACAACCTGACCATCCGGCCCGACAACAAAGCGGATCAGCCCGTATTTTGGCTGCACCTCGCCCGTGGCAATGCACTTGCGTTCCGGCCCATCCGAGCGGTCTTTTTCTGCGCCACCGCGTGTCATATCCGCCCCTTGACCCTGATCAGGCGTCCAAATCTTCGGAAAGATCGCCGTCTTCTTCGGTTTCGGCCTCTTGCTCAAGATCCGCAGGATCGACCCAGCCCAAAAGAACGCGCGCGGTCATGATCATATGCTGCGCCTCTTCAAGCGAAACGTCAAATGGTTCCAGCGTGCCGTCATCCTTGCTGCGCTCACCGTTGACGGTTGTCCAGCCGCCTGCCAGCTCCCAGTCGGCGCAGGTCGCGAAATCTTCAAGCGTTTTCACGTCGTCTTTCGCCAACGCTTCGATCATCTGCGGGGTCAAACCGTCAAATTCAACCAGGCTGTCTTCGACGCCCAGCGCACGGGCATTATCCAGCGCCGCCTTGTTTTGTGCCTCAAGCACATCACGGGCACGGGCCTGCAATTCGCTGGCGGTGTCGTCATCAACGCCATCAATCACAAGCAGCTCGTCCAGCTCGACATAGGCGACCTCTTCAAGGTTGGTGAACCCTTCAGAGACCAAAAGCTGGGCAAAGAATTCGTCCAGGTCCAGCTTGTCCATGAACAATTTGGTGCGCAGTTCGAATTCGGCCTGACGGCGGGCGCTTTCTTGCTCTTCCGTCATGATGTCGATGTCCAGTCCGGTCAGCTGCGATGCCAAACGCACGTTCTGGCCCCGGCGACCAATCGCCAGGCTCAGCTGTTCTTCGGGCACCACGACCTCGATCTTGCCGGCTTCATCATCCAGAACCACCTTGGACACTTCGGCAGGTTGAAGCGCGTTCACCAAAAATGTCGGCTGATCCTCATTCCATGGGATAATGTCGATCTTTTCGCCTTGCAGTTCGTTCACGACGGCCTGAACCCGGCTGCCGCGCATCCCGACACAGGCGCCCACTGGATCAATCGACCCGTCATAGGAAATCACCGCGATCTTGGCGCGCGATCCGGGGTCACGGGCCACGGCTTTGATCTCGATGATGCCGTCATAGATCTCGGGCACTTCCATCTTGAACAGCTCGGCCATAAATTCGGGCGCGGTGCGGCTCAGGAAAATCTGTGGGCCGCGCTGCTCGCGGCGCACATCCTTGATGTAAACCCGAATACGGTCATTGGGGCGATAGCTTTCGCGGCCGATCTTTTCATTGCGGCGCAAAATCGCCTCGCCGGCGCCGACATCCACGATGACATTGCCATATTCTTCGCGCTTGACCAGACCGTTAATGATGGTGCCGGCGCGGTCTTTGAATTCTTCATACTGACGATCGCGTTCGGCTTCGCGCACCTTTTGCAAGATCACTTGCTTGGCGGACTGCGCGGCGATGCGGCCCATTTCCACCGGCGGCACCTCTTCTACGAATGTATCACCCACCTTGGGGTCATCCATATACTGTTTGGCCTGCTCAACGGTGAATTCCGCCTGATAGTTTTCCAATTCTTCATCTTCGACCACGGTGCGCACACGGGTGAATGTGGCACGGCCTGTCTTGCGATCAATCGACACGCGGATATCCATTTCGGCGCCATAGCGCGACTTGGCCGCCCGCGCGAGGGATTCCTCCATCGCCTCGACAACCAAACCGGGGTCGATCATCTTTTCACGCGCCACCGCCTCGGCGGTTTGCAAAAGCTCAAGCTGGTTTGCAGATGTGATTGCCATCAGTCATTTTCCTCTTCAGCAGACGCATCGGTCTGGATCTCGTCAAATTGGGTTTCGTCGATTGCACCAAGCGCTTTGCGTTGGCGCAGCATTTCGCTGATCAGGTCGTCGGTCAGGACAAGTTTGGCATCGCTCAGCCATTCAAACCGCAGCCCGATGGTGCCTTCCTCGACATTGATCAGAACTTCGTCGCCTTCAATACCGGCCAGCGCCCCCTTGAAGCGGCGGCGCCCGTCAATCAAATCGGCGGTCTCAAGCTTGACCTCATAGCCTTCGAAGGCTTCGAAATCCTTGAGTCGGGTCAACGGGCGGTCAATCCCCGGACTTGAGACCTCAAGCGTGTATTCATCAATGATCGGGTCTTCGACATCCAGCACCGCCCCAACCGCAAGCGAAATCTGCGCGCAATCGTCAACCTCGATGCCGCCATCGGGCTTGTCAGCCATGATTTGCAGGGTCGTGGTCTTGCCAGACATCAACCGCACGCGCACCAGTTCAAACCCAAGATCTTCGATCACAGGCGTAATGATTTCAGCCATACGGCGGTCGATGGCAGCTTTGGCAATCAGGTCATTCGTCATACGTCAGGTCAGCCTTTGAAGCGCGGCGTGCAAGCACAAAAAAACGGGCGCGCGGCCCGTCGAAAATTTCGGTGGGCGTCTGGTTTGGACCCAAACGCGCCGCTGTTGGGCATCATATACGCAGGTCTGCGTGAAACTGCAACCCCTGCTGACGGACGTCAGGCAAACCACCACCGCTCGGGCGCCCGATAGTTGTCCATAAGGGACGATGTGCCGATCTGCGCCTGACAGGCGATTCGCGCACTGACCGCCTGCGCCATTCCCGGCGGGGCCGGCAACAAGCCCAGCGCATGATGCGACGCCGGCTGGTCCACCGCATCGACATATTCACCAAGCAATGCCTCGGTGCGCACCTGCGGGGCGGTAATCGACACCAGTTCCAATTCGTCGAACCACCCGGCGCGCCCATCCTTGTAATGCCCCGATACCCGCTCGGCCAATAGATGGCCACCGGGATGGAACCTTGCGACCTTGTACAATCCGGTGCCCACCCCCTGCGTCATCGCCTGCGCCGTCTGGCGATGCGGCAACATCACAAAACGCGGCGCCGACAGGACAAAGGGCAAATCAGGGTTCCCCGCCGTCAGGGTGATCTTGATCCGGTAAGGGTCCAGCGCCTGAACCCCGGCCAGGTTCAGCCCACTTTCCGGCCCGTGCAACAAGATCGAAGCCACGGCATCCGCCGCA
Source organism: uncultured Sulfitobacter sp. (assembly GCA_937138475.1). Lineage (GTDB taxonomy): Bacteria > Pseudomonadota > Alphaproteobacteria > Rhodobacterales > Rhodobacteraceae > CAKZPD01. The sequence goes on from CAKZPD010000005.1 coordinate 50,560, forward strand.
CCAAACCCGGCGCCATTGTGAAACACCGCATCCCGGCGCAGGGTAAACTCCCAGACGCTGGCATCGGCATTGGCCTGCCACCCCAGGGCCAGCTCGGGGCGCAGGGTGCCATCGGCGGCCACCTCGGTCAGGGTGTCAAAGACCGCGCCCAGCGCCGCCACCCGCATGAATACCCCGGCCGGACGACGCGGATCAAAGCTGTCGCTTCGCGCCGCCCCAGACAGGGCCAATCGCAGCCGCCCGCCAGAATGCGGCGCAGCCCCCGCCCCAACGCCCGCCGCCGCCAAAAGCGCCGCCGCCGCCGCCGAGGCAAAGACCGCCCGCCGGTCTATTCTGGGGCGCCCCGCTTTCATTGTTCCGCAATCCGATCCATTGTGCGCACCAATTCAGCACTGATCCCCGGTTCTGACAAGGCATGGCCGGCATTGCGCACCATGACCAAATCGCAATTGCCCCAGGCCTTTGCCAGTTGAAAGGCCGTGTCGGGCGGGCAAATCATATCGTAACGGCCCTGCACAATGACCCCCGGAATCTGCGCCATCTTGCCGACTTCGGCCAACAACTGCCCGTCATATTCCAAAAACCCGCCATGGGAAAAATAGTGGTTCTCCAGCCGGGCAAAAGCACGGGCATACTCTGGCGGCCCCTCCCCTCCGAACCCGGATGAGTGAATGGACGCAAGGGCATTTTCCCACGCCGTCCAGGCACGGGCAAAGCGGGTCTCGGTTGCTAAATCCCCGCAAAACAGGCGCTTGTGATACGCGCCGATCATGTCCACCTGTTCATGCTTGGGAATCAATTCGGCGAATCGCCCCCAGGTTTCAGGCCAGAACTTGCCGGCGCCGCCCCCATAGAACCAATCCAGCTCGGCGTTGGTCATCATAAAGACCCCGCGCAGCACCAGCTGGCGCACCCGCCCGGCATGGGCCTGCGCATAGGCCAAGGCCAGCGTCGCCCCCCAGCTGCCGCCAAAGACGATCCACCGGTCAATGCCCAGCACGCGGCGAATAAGCTCGATATCCTCCAGCAAATGCGCCGTTGTGTTCTCCGCAACCGACGCATGCGGCACCGACCGCCCGCAACCGCGTTGATCAAACAGAATCACCCGATAGACCGCCGGATCAAAATAGCGCCGCATCGCCGGGCTGCATCCCCCCCCCGGCCCACCATGAAACACCACCACCGGAAGGCCCAGCGGATTGCCGCATTGCTCGACATAAATGCGATGCCCCTGGCCAACCTCCAACATCCGCTGATCAAAAGGATCAATCGGCGGGTAAAGATATTGAACTGCGCGCTTTTGGTCCGGGTGTTTGTCCATTACTGACCTATAGTAATCTAGATCGCCACAAGAACACATGGAGAATGGAATGCAAGCGTCTCAATCCACTGTCGACCCCGCTGAGATCGCCAAATTCGAAGCAATGGCGGCCGAATGGTGGGATCCCACCGGGAAATTCAAACCGCTGCACATGCTGAACCCCTGCCGGCTGGATTACATCACCGCGCAAATTGCCGCCGAATTTGACCGCGATCTGCGCGAACCTGCCCCCTTTCAGGGCCTGCGCATTCTCGACATCGGCTGTGGTGGCGGGCTGTTATCTGAACCCATGGCCCGGCTTGGCGCCGATGTGGTGGGCGCCGATGCGGCGGCGGGCAATATCCCCGTGGCACGCATCCACGCCGAACAATCGGGCCTCACCATCGACTATCGGCACACCACAGCCGAAGCGCTGGCCGACAGCGGCGAACCCTTCGATGTGGTCCTCAACATGGAGGTGGTGGAACATGTCGCCGCCCCCCTCGACTATCTGACCGCCTGCCGCCGCCTGCTCAAACCCGGCGGGCTGCACCTGTGCTCCACCATCAACCGCAACCCCAAATCCTTCCTCGTCGCGATCATCGGCGCCGAACATGTCATGCGCTGGTTGCCCAAAGGCACCCACGAATGGGCAAAATTCATCACCCCGTCAGAGCTGGAAACCCTGCTGGAACAAGCCGGCCTCGACGTGGTCGACAAAAAAGGTTTTGTCTTTAACCCCGTCGCCTGGTCCTGGCGCCTCTCGGACCGCGACCTCAGCGTCAATTACGTCACCGCCAGCCTCGCGCCAAGCGCCACCTGATCGGCTTGCACGGCACTTCTTTTGTTCTGAAATATCCCCGCCGGAGGCCCCCAGCCGCGCCACCATCCCGGCGGCGGGCGGTCAATCCTTGCGGTCCAACTGGCGCCGCATCTCGCGCAAGATCGGCAAGGTAGAGCGCACGCGATCATCGCCCAGATCCTCAACCACCTGCGACACCATCGGCGCAATAGAGCTCAGCGCCTGATCGCGCGCCGCGCGCCCGGCCGGGCTGATCGCGACCATCTTGCGGCGCGCATCATCCCAATCGGGGCGAATATGCACATAGCCGGCCCACTCCAACTTGCTCAAAGTATTGGTCATCGCACCGCGGGTTACGTGAAAAACCTCGGCCAGCTGCGCGGGCGACCGCTCTCCCTCATGCCAGGCCAGATGGTTCAGCACCGAAAAATGCGAAATCTCCATCCCTTTGGGCAAAACACGGCTCAGCCGGTTTCGCACCATCTGGTCAACGGCCAGAACTTCGCTGAACAGCGAAATCGCCAAGGCTTTACGTTCGTCACTCATTGCGGACCATCAAATCGTCGTGCGTTTTGCAAACTGGGCACCCTACGCCGCGCTGATGCCACTTGTTCAAGGTCAAGGTCAAACACATAGGCCCCCGGCGCCGTGCCCGCATCCAGCAACACCTCCCCCCAGGGTGCCACAACCAGCGAATGACCATAGGTCGCCCGGCCCTTGCCTTGGGCGTCAAGATGCTGGCCGGTTTGCGCCGGCGCCAACACGAAACACCCCGTTTCAATGGCCCGCGCCCGCAGCAAAACATGCCAGTGCGCCGCCCCTGTCACCGGGGAAAACGCCGCCGGAACCGTCAAGATTGTCGCCCCCGCCGCGGCCAACGCATGAAACAACAGCGGGAACCGCAAATCATAACAGATCGTCATGCCCACAGCGGCAAAATCGCACGGCGCGACAACCGCCCGCCCGCCTGGGCGATACCCATCTGATTCGCGGAATGTCTCTTCGGGGGTCACATCCACGTCAAACATATGAATTTTGTCGTATCGCGCGATGATCTCACCCTTGGGGTTGATCATGAACGACCGATTGGCAAAGCGACCATCAGCGTCCTGTGTGCGCAGCGCCAAAGACCCGATAAGCACCCAAACCCCCAACGCACGGGCCTGGGCGCGCACAGCGGCCAGGGTTGCGTCTTGGGCCTCGGTCGCAAGCACCTGCCGCTGATGGCTGCGGCTAAGCGAAACACAGTTGGTGACCTCTGGCGTCAGGATGAACTGCGCGCCTTTCTGGGCAGCCTCGGCCAAAAGGCGCAGCGTTTCCCGCAGGTTGGCCTGCGGGTCATCGCTGGCGTTCAGCTGAAGCAAAGCCGCGCGCATCACCCGGCCAACAAGGCGTCCAGCTTGCCCGCCCGCTCAAGCGCATAAAGATCGTCACAGCCGCCAACATGCCGATCGCCCACAAAAATTTGCGGCACAGTGCGCCCGCCTTGTGCGCGGGCGATCATTTCGGGCTTGCGCTCGGGCTGGGCCAGCACGTCGATTTCAGCAAAGCTGACACCCTTTTCCGCCAACAACCGCTTGGCCGAATGGCAAAATCCGCACAGGGGCGATGTGTAAATTTCTACGGTATTCATCCCGTCTGTCCTTATCATGACCTTCTGCCACTGACTTAGGGCTCTTTTGTCACGCGCGCTAGGGTTACCACATAAATTGGTCCCGACCCCGCCCGACGACAGGCGCGCGCAGCCGCCCCAAGCGTTGCCCCGCTTGTCATTACATCATCCACCAAAAGCACCGGACGCCCCAGCAGACGATGCCGGCGCCCTGGATGCACCTCTATGGCGGCCTTTTGGGTCTCAAACCTTTGGGATACTGTCATTTTCTCCATCGGGGCGGTGCGGCGCTTGCGCAACAAAAGATCCGGGCAATAGCCAAGCCCGCATTGATTGGCCAAAGGCCGCGCCAGCAACCCCGCCTGATTAAATCGCCGCTTCAGCAACCGCGTCCAATGCAGCGGCACCGGGGCCACCAACAGGTTCTCCTGCGGCAGGTCGGCAATCGCGCGGGCCATCCAGCTTGCCGCCGGTCCGGCGATTTCGGCCCTGTCGCCATGCTTAAGGGCCAAAACCAGCCGCCGGGCATTATCTTTGTAAATCAACGCAGCACGCCCCTTTTCCCACGGTCTGGGATCACGCAAACAGGCATCACAACGCAGCAAGGCGCCATCCGTGGCCCCCATCAAAGGCACACCGCACCCATCACAAATCGCCCCACCAATAAAATAGGTCTTGGCCCAACACGGCCCGCACAAACCAAAATCGGTCAGGACCGTTTCCCCGCAACTTAAACAACGCGGCGGATAAATAAGCGAAACCGCCCTTTGAAAACCTGATCTCAGCACAGTATGACTCCGCTCATGAATGCGCCTCACATATTGACCGACACCAACACCCTTGCCCGGAATCGCAAGCGCGCCGACCCGGCGGCGCTGTTTCTGCAAGCCGCCGCCGCAGATGAAATTCAGGATCGGCTGGCAATGGTTAACAGGGCGTTTACCGCCCCGGTGATTGTCACCCCTTTTCCGTCGATATGGCGCAACCGCCTTCCCGGCGCGCGCCTGCTAACCAGCGCCGAGCACCTGCCGCTGGACCCGGCAAGCTGCGATCTGATTGTCCACGCCATGGACCTGCATTGGGCAAATGACCCGGTTGGGCAGTTGATCCAATGCCGCAGGGCACTGCGCCCCGACGGCCTGTTGATGGTCGCGACGCTGGGCGGACAAACCCTGCATGAATTGCGCAGCTGCCTGAGCCAAGCCGAAGTTTCATTGGCTGGCGGTCTGTCACCGCGCGTGGCGCCCATGGGCGAAGTCCGTGATCTGGGCGCTTTGCTTCAGCGGGCCGGCCTGGCGCTGCCGGTTGCGGATGTCATGCCGCTGCGGGTTGAATACCGCGATCTGCATCATCTGATGCACGATCTGCGCGCCATGGGCGAAACCAATGCGCTGACCGCGCGTCACCGCCTGCCACCGCCGCGCCGGCTGTTTGATCGCGCTGCGGCCCTGTATCGCGACCATTTCCCCGCCCAAGGCTCCCGTATTCTTGCAACTTTTGAGCTGGTCTTTTTGACCGGCTGGCACCCCGCCGACAGCCAACAAAAGCCGCTGCGCCCCGGATCGGCGCAACATCGGCTGGCGCAGGCCCTGGGGGTGGCGGAAACGCCGCTCAGCGATTGACCCCCGGCGCAAAGCGACTATTTCAGGGGGAACGGCCCCAAAAGGAACCCCCGCAATGCTGGACTCAAGCCAAGATACGGCGCGCCCCGAGCACGCCCCCCAAGACCACCCGACCCTTTCCAAGCCCAAAGTCGGGGTGATTTTTGCGAATCTTGGCACGCCGGATCACTATGATTATTGGTCGATGCGGCGCTATCTGAACGAATTTTTGTCGGACAAGCGGGTCATCGACTATAGCGCCTGGCTCTGGCAGCCTTTGTTGCAACTGATCATCCTGACCAAGCGACCCTTCTCAAGCGGCGCCGCCTACAAAAGCATCTGGAACGAAAAAGACGGCGAAAGCCCGCTGATGACAATCACCAAGGCGCAAACGGCGAAACTGGCCCAACGGCTGGGGCAGCGGTATGGCGATGCGGTAATGGTCGATTTCTCAATGCGCTACGGCAATCCATCCACAAAATCCGTCGTCCGCAAGCTCAGCCAGGCCGGGTGCCGCAAGATCTTGTTTTTCCCGCTTTATCCGCAATATGCGGGGGCCACATCCGCCACCGCCAATGATCAGTTCTTTCGCGCCCTGCTGGAAGAAAAATGGCAACCTGCCGCCCGCACCGCCCCGCCCTATTTTGACGACCCTGGTTATATCGAGGCCCTCGCCCAATCAATTGAGCGCAGCTATGCCCAGCTGGACAAGCGGCCTGATATTCTGGTGTGTTCCTATCACGGGGTGCCGCAGCGCTATTTGACCGAGGGCGATCCCTATCATTGCCATTGCCAGAAAACCACGCGGCTGCTGCGCGAACGGCTGGGCTGGGCTGACACTGAAATCACCACCACCTTTCAATCCAAATTTGGCCCGGAAGAATGGCTGAAACCCTATACCGTCGAAGAGGTGGCCCGGCTGGCACAAGCGGGCAAGACCAACATCGCCGTATGCGCGCCCGCCTTTTCCGCCGATTGCATCGAAACGCTTGAGGAAATCAACGAAGAGATCAAAGAAAGCTTTGAACACGCCGGCGGCAAGCAGTTTACCTATATTCCCTGTCTGAACGATGATGATGCCCATATCGCAGCGCTGGCGCAGCTGGCCGAGGCAAATCTGCAAGGCTGGCTGGATTAATCCGGCCCAAGAAAACGCCCTGATCGAAACCGGCGGATCAATATCGTCCGGGCAAAATGCGGGCACAAAAAAAGGTGGCGAAAATCGCCACCTTTTTCTTTTGGTATCAGAACTGCTTAGTCAGCGACAGCGGCAGCAACGACGGCCAACAGGATCAGCGGCAGAAGCGCGCCTGTGGAAGAGCTGGAAGCTTCTTCAACAACAACAGGGGCTTCGATTGCTGGGTCCGAAAGGGAACCGGCGAATGCGGACGATGCGGCGGCGGTCAGGGCTGCGGCCAGAACGAGTTTTTTCATGTAAATAACCTCCAGGATCGGCACGTCATGATTTTTTTTGGCGTGCGCTCAAAACTTACCTCGTAATTTTCATAAACAACATATCCGAAGAAATGGAAATAGGATTACGCTGCTTGCCCCTAGTATCAGCAGATTGTCGTCAAATTAGCAACACCTGAGTTCCCACCTTGGCCATCGCGAAAAGCTCAGCGATATGTTCATTGTAAAGACCAATGCAGCCGTTCGACGACTGGCGGCCGATCTTGCGGGTGTCATGGGTTCCGTGAATACGATAGTATTTCCATCCCAGATACAGCGCATGGGTGCCCAGCGGATTGTCAGGCCCTGGCCCGATAAAGGGCGGCCATTCAGGGTTGCGCTTCAGCATGGATGGCGTTGGCCGCCAGCTTGGGCCCTCGACCTTTTGCACAACCGCTGTGCGGCCGCGGCGCGTCAGCTCTTCGGTCAGCGGCACACTGGACGGATACAGCTTATAAGTCTCGCCGCCCGCCGTCCAATAATGCAAGGCGCGGCTGTCGATATCGACCAAGATCGCCCCATTGCGCAAATTGGGAAAATAAGGCCGCCAATCCAGGGTGCGAAAGCTGGAAATATTATGCCGCACCACTTCGGTGATATCGCGCTCAACCTCGGTTGTGCTGTCGGCATTCACATCGCTGGCATCCTGCGCAAGCGCCGGCGCGGCCACCATCGCCGCACCAGATAACAAAAAAGCACGGCGGCTGGGGTTGGGTTTCATCGGATCAGACATGGGGGCTCCGTTTCAGATGCCAGAATTTTCGGCATACTATGGCCAGAATACAGCAGTCGCAAATCAAACAGATGTCATTTTCTGTATGTGCGTTTGAATTGCAACGCAGCGCAAGGTAAGGCAGAAAAACCAAAACGGGGGAAACCGAACATGCTGCGTGCGATCTTGATGGTTCTGACCTTGACGGTGCTGGGCGCTTGCGTCCCAGAGCCGCAGAGCACGCTTGGCCCCGATGGCAAACCCTTGCCCCGCGTCTATCGCATCCGTGCGGCAGACGAAAGCACGATACAGTTCCGCATGCTTGACGCCGTCAACGCATTGCGCAGCGCCGCCGGCCACCCCGAGGTCGCGCTGGAACCGCGCCTGACAGCGGCCGCCGAAACCCACGCCCGCGATATGGCCCTTCAGAACCGGCCCTGGCATTTTGGGTCGGACGGATCATCGCCGATCGACCGGGCCGCACGGGTTGGTTACGATGGCACCTTGCTTGGGGAAAACATCTCTGAGACCTTTGAAACCGAAATGGAAACCCTTGCGGCATGGATGGATAACCCCAACACCCGCCGCATTATTCTTGAGCCATCTGCAACACACATGGGGTTTGGCTGGTTGCAAGAACCATCCGGCAAGCTGTGGTGGGTGCTGGAAATCGGCGGCGTGGTCAGGGGTTGATGCTGATCGGTGTGCCGCGGCGCACCATGGCAAAGATCTCTTCCATTTCTCGGTTCGTGACCGAGATACAGCCCCAGGTCCAATCCTTCTTGTCCCGTTTTCCGGGCGTCTTTTGCCCGTGAATAAAGATATCGCCGCCCGGCTTTTTGCCGATCGCCTTGGCGGCGGCGCGATCCTGGGCATTGGGATAGGAAATGCCCAGCGACAGGTGAAAGGCGCTGTTGGGGTTGATCCGGTCAATGTGGTACAGCCCCTCGGGCGTGCGACCATCGCCCTCGAACACCTTGTGGCCCACGGGCGCAAATCCCAGATTGATCCGATAGCTTTTCAATATCTTGTCGTCATGTAACAAGAACATCCGTCTTGAACCCTTGTTGACCACGACAAAGGTCACCTCGGGGCCGTCATAGCGGCGCAACTTGTGTGCCGGCGCGCGCAGCCCGCAGCCGCTTAGCCCTGCCAAAGCTGTGGCGCCCAAAATCATTTGTCTGCGATGCAACATGATGCCTTGCCTGTTTTTGGGCGATCTAGCACGAAAAAACTAAGAATACCGCAACAAATTTTGGGCCTTGTCAGATGCGGCGAAAGGCAGCGACCAGCTCAATATGCGCGGACCAGCGGAACTGATCCACCACCTTGACCCAGTCAAGCTGATAACCGCCGGCCACAAGAACGGCAGCATCGCGGGCAAATGTCACCGGGTTACAGGACACATAGGCCAACGTGGGCACCGCGCTTTGCGCCAGCTCGGCGACTTGGGCCTCGGCGCCGGCGCGCGGAGGGTCCAGAACAACGGCGTCGATTTTCGCCAGCTCATCCGGCATCAGCGGCCGGCGGAACAAATCGCGCGCCGTGGCGGTGACTTTCTTCAGACCCTTGGCCCTGCGCCAACCCTGATCCAGCGCCGCGATCATCTCGGGGGCGCTTTCGAACGCCTGCACCTCGGCCCCAAGGGCCAAAGGCAGCGCAAAGGTGCCGCAACCGGCAAACAGGTCCACCACCTGCGGCGCGTCGCCAACGATCTGTTGCACCGCCTGCAACAATGCCGCCTCGCCGTCGGCGGTGGCTTGCAGGAACGACCCAGGCGGCGGCACCACCAGCGCCGGGCCAAACCGCTGCGTGGGCGGCGCGCGCATGGCGACCACCTCATCCCCCCAGGCCAGCCGCGCAAGACCAAACCCTTCGCACAGCGCCGCCAATTCCTGGCGCAACGGGCCATCCAGCGGCTTGCCATGCTGCACCGCGACATCCAACCCCTCAAGCGAGGCCGTCACCGTCACCGCCAGGGCCGCCTTGCGGCTGGCCCCCACCAGCGCCAATTCCTGCGCGACCACCAAACCGCCCCGCACCTTTTCATCCAGCAAAATACAACCGGGAATTTCGATGATTGCATCGCCCCCACGCCCGAAAAATCCGGCCATTGCCCCTTTTTTGGTGCGTTTCGCGGCAAAGGTGGCACGGCGGCGTGACTGCGCAGCCGAGGTTTCGATCGGGTGGAACGGCGCGTTCAGGCCATGGGCCGCCAGAGCATTGCGCACCATGTCAACCTTCCAGCCCGCCACCAGATCATCCGAGGCATGCTGCAACTGACAACCGCCGCAGGCTTTGAAATGCCGGCAAGGGGCGCTGACCCGCGCGGCGGACGGCTGAAGGATTTTCACATCGGTCAGCTGATGGCCGTCAAGCTGGCCGGTTACTTCTTCGCCGGGCAGGGCCATTGGCACAAACACCGGCCCATCGGCCACGCCGTCGCCATGCAGGCCCAAACGATTGATCACATAAGATGTTGTCATACCCACCGCATACTGTGTGAACCGGCGACGCAAAAGCCCCCTTTTGCGCGGCCCGGCGATAAATACAGCGCCTCAGGCGTCGTCGTCGACTTGCAAAAACCCGCCCGATTGCCGCGCCCAGAACTGTGCATAAAGCCCGCCCTGCGCCAAAAGCGCGCTATGGGGGCCATCCTCGACAATGCGCCCGTCATCCAGCACCAGGATCCGGTCCATCTTGGCAATGGTGGACAGACGGTGCGCAATCGCCAGAACGGTCTTGCCTTCCATCATCCCATACAGGGTGTCCTGGATTGCCGCCTCGACCTCGCTGTCCAGGGCGCTTGTCGCCTCGTCCAGCAAAAGGATCGGCGCGTCCTTCAGGATCACCCGCGCCAAAGTCACCCGCTGGCGCTGACCACCCGACAGCTTGACCCCGCGTTCACCCACCTGCGCATCATAGCCGCGCCGCCCTTCGGGATCGGTCAGCCCCAGAATGAATTCATGCGCCTGCGCCTGTTTGGCCGCGTCCAGCATCTGGGCCTCGGTGGCATCGCTGCGGCCATAAAGAATGTTGTCACGCACGGAACGATGCAGCAAAGCGCTGTCTTGCTGAACCATGCCGATCTGCCGGCGCAAACTGTCCTGGCTGACGGTGGTGATATCCTGTCCGTCAATCAGGATCTGACCGCCATCGGCATCGTAAAACCGCAACAACAGCTTGACCAAAGTCGACTTGCCCGCCCCCGAGCGCCCGACAAGCCCGATCTTTTCGCCGCGCCGGATGGTCAGGTTCAGCCGATCCAGGCCGCCGCTGGTCTGGCCGTAATGATGGCTGAGGTCGCGCAGCTCGATTGTTCCATCGCTCAAACGCAGGGGCGGGGCCCCCGGCGCATCAGTCAGGGCAATCGGCTGGGCGATGGTTTCCATACCTTCGGCCACCACGCCCAGTTGCCGAAAGAACGACGTCAGCGCCCACATGATCCAACCGGTCATCGCATTCAACCGCAGCGTCAGCGTTGCCGCCGCTGCCACCACCCCAACCGAAGCGCTGCCGTTCATCCAAAGCAGAATTGCCCAGCCGACCACCCCGACGATCAGCACGCCATTCAGCACCACCAAAAAGAAATCCATGATGGTGAATATCCGCATTTCCACCTGAAAGGTGCGGCGCGCGTCCTCGATTGCTTCTTTGGCATAGTCCAATTCCTGATCGTGATGGGCGAACATCTTGACGGAATGGATATTGGTATAGGCATCCACAACCCGGCCCGTCACCGCCGATCGCGCATTCGACGCCGCCTGGCTGGCTGGGCCGACGCGCTGGACCGTCCAGCGAATAAGCAATCCATAAAGAACGAACCACCCCACCAGCGGCAACAACAGACGCGGGTCGGCCACCGTCAGCAAAATCGCAGCCCCCAGAAGATAGGCCAGCGAAAAGGAAATCGCATCAAAGACCTGGAAGACCACCTCGCCGGCGGCGGGCGGGGTCTGCATGATCCGGTTGGCGATGCGTCCGGCGAAATCGTTCTCGAACCAACCCACCGACTGCCGCAAGACCTGGCGATGCGCCCGCCAGCGGATCAACGTGCCGAAATTGGGCATCACGGCGTTGTTCAACAAGGCCACATCCACCACCTGAACCAGCGGTCGCAGCAACAAGATAAACACCGCCATAGCAATCAGCTCGTGGCGGTATGCGGCCCAAACCTGCGCGGGATCACCCACCAACAGATCGACCAGACGCCCCATATACGAAATCAGCCCCACTTCGATGGCGGCCACCAGCACGGAAAACAGGGCTGTCCAAATGAACACGCGCCTGAACGGCCCGCAATAGGCGCGGATGAACGGCCACAGGCGCTGTGGCGGGTGATCCGTTTCCGCATAGGGCACATAGGGATCGACCAGGTTTTCAAACAGGCGGAACATGACGGCAAGCTTTGCGTATTTTGGGCGCCAAGGCTAGAGCGTTCGGGCGCGGTTCAGCAGGGCTTGTTTATCTAGGGCGAAATCAGAGGCGATCCAGATTTCCTCAAGCTGGCGCAACCGGGCGCCCAGCGCCTTGCCCTTGAGGGCGGGCAAATCCCCGCCGCGCAGCGGAAAGACCGCGGCGCCGGCGCGGGCCAAGGCCGGCAAGTCCCGACAATCAACCCCGGTTCCGGCCAGAACCGCCCGCAAGATCATCGCGCCGCGCGCCACCTCTGTCCCTTGACGATAGGCGACCTCGCTCAGTGCGGGGCCATCAAAGGCCGCCTTATGCAGCGCCTCAAAGTGGCGGATTTCATTTCTGGTCAGACGCAGCCCGGCCCGCAAAGCGGTGATCGCGGCAAGACGCAGCAGCCAATCGGGGGCCAAAGACAGCGTTGCCTCGGCGTGGACGACCGGTGCCAAAAGGCGATCATCGGCCCCCTCAAGCACGCGCGCCAACACCCCGGTTTGACGCATCGCCGCAACCGCAGGGGCGGGATCACCGGCGCCCAGCAGCTTGCGCAGCTCGCTCGTGACACGTTCGCTCGACAGTGCGGCAAGCCCGTCCAGATTTCGCGCAATCGCATCCAGTGTCGCCGCATCAAACCCCAAGGCCGGATCCGCATAATGGGCGTGAAACCGGAAAAACCGCAAAATACGCAGATAATCCTCGCGAATGCGGGCGCCGGCGTCTTCGATGAACCGCACCCGCCGGGCGATCAGATCAGGCAACCCGCCCAAAGGGTCGATCACCTGCCCCGACAAATCGGCATAAAGCGCGTTGATGGTAAAATCCCGACGCCGCGCGTCTTGCGTCATGCTGGCTGCAAAGGAGACACGCGCGCGGCGACCATCGGTTTGCACGTCTTGGCGAAAGGTCGTGATTTCGAAACCGTTCCCCCCGGAAACCACCGTGACGGTTCCGTGGTCAATCCCTGTGGGAACCGCGCGCAACCCGGCAGCCTGCGCCAAAGCCATCACCTGATTGGGCGGGGCATCCGTGGCCAGATCTATGTCCGATCCCGCCACCCCCATCAGGGCGTTGCGCACACAGCCCCCGACAAAATACAGCCCATACCCCCCCGTGCCGGTCACGGCCTGAAACACCGCCCGCACATCCGGGTCGGTCAACCATGGGGTTTGAGGCGGCAACCTCATGGCATCCGGTCGCCAAGGGCGCGCAAAATACGCGCCGTTGCGCCCCAGATATAATACGGCCCAAAGGGCACAGTGAAATAAGACCGCATCTGACCCCGCCACCGCCGCGACTGAATCGCGAAATTTGCCGGGTTCAGCACATGATCAAGCGGCACATGGAAGACTTCTTCCACTTCGCCCGGTTCGGGGCGGATCGCAAACCCGCCCTGCACCAGCCCGACCACCGGCGTGACGCAAAACCCTGTGACGGTCTCGTGATCGGGCAATACACCCAACACCTGCACCTGGCTGCGGGGCAGGCCAATTTCCTCTTGCGCCTCGCGCAGGGCGGCATCAATCGGCGTGGCATCGCCGGCGTCTTGCTTGCCACCCGGAAAGGCGATCTGCCCCGGATGATGCTTGAGCGCCGATGACCGTTTGGTCAGCAACAGCTCGAACCGGTCGCGCCGCCAGACAATCGGCGCCAGCACCCCGGCCGGGCGCAAGGAAACACCGCTTGGGCGCGGGCTGTCCGGGTTCAAATCAAAATCCGACGAGCCGGGCGCAGGCGGCTGACCCAGCGCCGCCGTCAGGCGATCAACCAGATCAGGCGTCATCGCCTTTGCCTGCCTCGAACCCGACCGACGCCGGGTCCAGATCGTAATGCGCCCCGCAAAACTGGCAATCGGCCGTCACACGGCCATCCGGTGTGGTCATCTTTTCGATATCGCGCGCCGAATAAATCGACAGGCTTTGCCGCACGCGATCCTCGGAACAGGTGCAACCGAAGCGCACGGCCTGGGCGTCATAAACGCGGGGCATTTCCTCGTGGAACAACCGCAGCAACAGATCATTCGGGGCCAGGGTCGGGCCAATCAGCTCAAGCGTATCGACTGTGTCCAACAAGATATTGGCCCGGTTCCAGTTTTCGGCCTGATCATCATGCAACAGGTCGGCGGCGCGCAGCACCTCGCCGGTGCCTTCGCCCTTGGCCGCAAACGGAGAGGCCTTGGGCATATGCTGCAACATCACCCCGCCTGCGCGCCAATGCTCTGGCACGCCCGGCTCGGTTGAGCGGCCAAAGCTTAGCGAAAACCGTGTCGGCAGTTGCTCTGACTGGGCGAAATAGGCCTCGGCGCAGGCAGCCAAAGACCCACCATCCAGCGGCGTGATCCCCTGATACGGTGTCATCCCGCGCCCCTGGTCGATCATGATGGCAAAATACCCTTCGCCGACTTGCTCAAAGGGCGCGGCATCGGTCAGGCGATCTGGGTCATAGCTGGCATAGGCGCGAATGCGCGCGGGGGCGCCGTCGGCCTCGGGGCCATAATAATCCGTCGAGATCATACGCACCGGCCCCTTGGACTGCACCTGCAATTGCAGCTTCCACCGCAGTTTGATCGTCTGGCCGATCAGGGCGGTCAACAGGGCCATTTCGGCGACCAGGGCTTCGACCTGCGGGGGGTAATTGTGCTGTTTCAAGATCCCGTTCAACGCGCCATCCAGCCGCGCGACGCGGCCGCGAATGTCGCTGGCATCAAGCTGAAAAGGCAGGACTGTGTCATCCCACGCGATCTGGTGTCCAAGAGTCATTAAGCTTTCCTTATGCGCAGGCAGAGGGCATACCCCGTCCAGATAGGCGTCACAAGTCCCAAGCGCAATCACCCCGCGGACCCCATGCGCCCCAAACGCAAAAGGTATGGCATGATCCGACGCTTAGGCACCCCGCCGCAAACCGGCCGACGCTATGTGCACCGCGCCGGGGCCTATGCGATCTTGCCACTGCAATCGCGGCTTTTGCTGACGGTGCAGGACGGGGATATCCAATTGCCGGGCGGCGGGATTGATCCGGGCGAAAGCCCGCTGCGGGCGCTGCACCGCGAAGTGCTAGAGGAAACCGGCTGGCGCATCGCCGCCCCGCGCCGCATTGGCGCCTTTCGGCGGTTTGTCTTTATGCCCGAATACGATCTGTGGGCGGAAAAGCTGTGCCATATCTTTGTCGCGCGCCCTGTCTTTCAGCTGTGCGCCCCGCTGGAACAGGATCACCACACGTTGGTCCTTGCGCCGGGCCAGGCGGTGCAGGTGTTGGGGAATGCTGGCGACCGGCTGTTTGTCGCGCGGCATTTCAAGGTCTAGGCGCCGCCTGATCTGGACCCCTGTATTCAAAAAGTGCCCCGGACACATCATCAGGGAATTCATCGCTTGCGGCAAAGCCCTCAAGCGCGGTTTGCAACTGTGGGAAAAGCTGATCCAGCGGGGCCTGCGCCAACGGGGCGATCAACCGGGCCAGCCCCGCTTCGCCCAGCAGCGCGCCGCAAGGGGCGGCACATTCCGTCACCCCATCGGACAGGATCACCAAACGGTCCCCCGGCCCAAGCTGCATCGCCTGTTCCGCGACGGATATCTGCGGCAACAGGCCAACCGGAAAACCGCCGGCGCCGTCCTGTTCCAGCGTGCCGCCCCGCCGCAAGACAATCGGATGTGGATGCCCGGCCTGACCGATCTGCACCCGGCCTGTCTCCAAATCAATATGCGCCAGCATCAAGGTGAAATAATGATCTGTGTCCATCTCGCGCAGCACCAGATCGTTCAACATCCCAATGGTTTCCTGCACACCCCGCAGCCGAAAGCCGCCCTGGCCATCGGGACACAGCGCGACATTCTGGTTGGGCGCCGCCATGGACAAATAGCCAGCCAATCGCGCTGTCATCAAGGCAGAGCTGATCCCATGCCCGGAAACATCCAGCGCGAAAATCCCCAGCTGCGCGGGCCCGGCGCTGTAATAGCCAACCAGATCCCCGCCCAAATGCCCGCTTGAACGCAGCATCAGCGTCAAGGCGCCGCCGTCGAATTGCCGCACCCCTTGGGGAACCAGGGATTGCTGCAACCGCTTGGCGGCCCGCAGATCCCGATCCAATTCGCCATAAAGCCCTTGCAGTTTGGCAAGGGTTTCGGCGATCACGGTGTTTTTTTCCTCAAGCGTGCGCTGCATCGTCATAAGGCGCTGGCCGGCGCTTAACCGGGCGCGCAACTCATGTGAATTGACCGGTTTGCTTAGAAAATCATCCGCGCCCGCATCCAGCCCCTCGGCGATGTCGCGGCTGTCGCTTTTGGAGGTCAGCAAAATAAAATAGCGATACGATTGCTGATCAAGCTGGCGAAACGCTTTGCAGAACGCCGGCCCCGGCAAACCCGGCATCATCCAGTCGCTTAGGACAAGATCAGGCATTTCGGCGCGGCACAGCGCAAGCGCCTGATCCCCCGAGGCCGCCTCGCGCACGCAATATCCCCAGCGCCCCAGCATCCCGGCAAGCACCCTGCGCTGTGCGGCGCTGTCATCCACCACCAATACGTTTTTCCCGATCATCATGCCCCGATTGTGTTGCTGCACCACTGTGCCGCCCGGCGCTTAAGAAGACATGAAGACTTTTGCCTTAGGGTCTGCCGGGCATGATATCACGGCAAAAAGGGACCGATGCGATGCAAATTGACTGGGCGCGCCTGCACCAGTTGCAAGAGGACGTGGGCACAGAAGATATTCGCGGCATCATCACCTTGTTTGAGCAAGAGCTGAAACAAGTGATTGCGCAGCTTCCGCTTGAGGCAGAGCCGGCGCAGATGGCCAACAACCTGCATTATCTGAAGGGATGCGCCCTTAATCTGGGGTTTAACGACCTGGCCCGGCTTTGCCAGCAAAGCTTTGATCACCTGAACACCGACCCGGCACCGCCCATCACACTGGCGCCGATATTGGAATGCTATGAAAGCGCCACGCAAGCGTTGCGGCAATCGCTGGATGATCAATTGGGCGGGCTGTAAGCCCGGCCCTTAGATCACGAATTGCGCCAAGGTTTCATCGTTGGTGATATCGGTATAGGTAAAGCCCGCAGCATCCAGCTCATCCAAAAACCGGGTAAAATTTTCGGGCTTTTGGGTTTCAATCCCGATCAGCACCGATCCAAAGTTGCGGGCCGATTTTTTCAGATATTCGAACCGGGCGATATCATCATCGGGGCCGAGAATATTCAAAAATTCCTTCAACGCACCGGGGCGCTGTGGCATTCGCAGGATAAAATATTTCTTGACCCCGGAATACCGCTGTGCCCGCTCTTTGACTTCGGGCAGGCGTTCAAAATCGAAATTTCCGCCCGATGTCACACAAACGACGGTCTTGCCGCGGATCTGATCTGCCACTTCGGACAGGGCCTCGACCGCAAGGGCGCCGGCCGGCTCCAGCACGATGCCCTCGACGTTCAGCATGTCGATAATCGTGGTGCAAATGCGGTCTTCGGACAGGGATATCACATCGGCCGGGGCCACATCGCGCAACCGCGCAAAGGTGCGCGCCCCGACCATGGCCACCGCCGCGCCATCGACGAAATTATTCACCGGCGAAACATCGACCGGCGCGCCATTCTTGAGGGCAGCGAACAAGCTGGGCGCCCCTTTGGGTTCAACAAAGGTATAGTCGACCCGCGCCCCAAGATAGCTGTAAACCCCGGCGGACAACCCCCCGCCCCCCACCGGCAGGATCACCCGATCGGGCAGATGGCCAAGCTGATCTTCGATTTCGACGGCTACCGATGCCTGCCCTTCGATCACGTCCTCATCGTCGAAGGGTGACAGGAAATGCGCCCCCTGATCGGCGCAAAACTGCTGGGCTGCCACCAGCGTCTTGTCGAAATAGTCGCCGACCAAACGGATTTCGATCTGATCGCCGCCAAACATGCGGGTCTTTTGGATTTTCTGCTGCGGCGTGGTGACGGGCATGAAAATCACCCCGCGCACCCCGAAATGCCGGCACATAAACGCCACGCCCTGGGCATGATTTCCGGCGCTGGCACAGACAAACACCGAAGCCCCCGGAATAACCTTGCGCATGGCATTGAACGCGCCGCGCAACTTATAGGAGCGCACCGGCGACAGATCCTCGCGCTTGAGCCAGACATCCGCGCCGAACCGGTCGGACAGGTGATCATTGCGCAGCAACGGGGTTTGCGGGAAAACATCGCGCATCGCGCGTTCAGCCGCGCGGGCAGCCTGGATAAAATCGGTCATTTCATTTCACCTTTGCGGGGTAACCCGATCAGTAGGCAGGATAGGCGCAGGGGTCAACGCGCTTCAAACTTGCCCATGGGCGCAAAAACCGATATCGCCCACGGCGAACCCGACAAAGGAAGCATTCATGTCCGCACCCAAAAAAGTTGTTCTCGCCTATTCGGGCGGTCTTGATACGTCAATCATCCTCAAGTGGCTGCAAAGCGAATATGGCTGCGAGGTCGTGACCTTTACCGCCGATCTGGGGCAGGGCGAAGAACTGGAACCTGCCCGCGCCAAAGCCGAAATGATGGGCGCCAGCCAGATCTTTATCGAAGACGTCCGCGAAGAATTCGTGCGCGATTTCGTGTTTCCGATGTTCCGCGCCAATGCGGTCTATGAGGGGCTGTATCTGCTGGGCACCTCGATTGCGCGGCCGTTGATTTCCAAGCGTCTTGTCGAAATCGCCGAGGAAACCGGCGCCGATGCCATCGCCCATGGCGCCACCGGCAAGGGCAATGATCAGGTGCGCTTTGAATTGGCCGCCTATGCGCTGAACCCTGAAATCAAGGTCATCGCCCCCTGGCGCGAATGGGATCTGAGCAGCCGCACCAAGCTGTTGGAATTTGCCGAACAGCATCAAATTCCCGTCGCCAAGGACAAACGCGGCGAAGCGCCGTTCAGCGTCGATGCAAACCTTTTGCACACCTCGTCCGAGGGCAAAGTGCTGGAAGACCCGGCCATTGATGCGCCCGATTACGTCTATCAGCGCACCGTCAACCCCGAAGACGCCCCCGATACGCCCGAATATGTGGAAATCGGCTTTGAAAAAGGCGATGCGGTCAGCATCAACGGCGAGGCGCTGTCGCCCGCCGCGCTGCTGACCAAGCTGAATGAGCTGGGCGGCAAACATGGCTGTGGGCGGCTGGATCTGGTCGAGGGCCGCTTTGTCGGGATGAAATCACGCGGGATTTATGAAACCCCCGGCGGCACCTTGCTGCTTGAGGCCCACCGCGCGATTGAATCCATCACGCTGGATCGCGGCGCCATGCACCTTAAGGACGAATTGATGCCGCGCTATGCCGAGCTGATCTATAACGGTTTCTGGTTCAGCCCCGAGCGCAGCATGCTTCAGGCCGCGATCGACGCCAGCCAAACCCATGTGACCGGCACTGTGCGCCTCAAGCTGTACAAGGGGCATGTGCGCACGGTGGGGCGCTGGTCAGATCATTCGCTTTATTCCGAGGCGCATGTGACCTTTGAAGATGATGCGGGCGCTTATGATCAGAAAGATGCCGCTGGCTTTATCCAGCTGAATGCGCTGCGGCTCAAGCTGTTGGCGGCGCGGGATCGGCGGCTGAAGTAAACCGCCTTGGGGCTGACCATCGGACGCCTGAGGCAAGCGGGCGCCCGATGTCACCCCGATGGGGATTTGGTTCGGGCAGGAGCCTCCGGCGGGGATATTTAAGAACAAAAGAAGGCAGAACCGGTCAGGGAAGCGGCATTTTCCGGGCGCTGAGGGCACGGTAGAACGGCATGGCCTGATCGCAGAGCTGTTGCAGATGTGGTGGCAGCGTCGGCAGCGGCCCTTCGGGTGGGGCAAAGCCGGTGCTGGCGTGAACCGCGCCATACCAGTGGCTGGCCCAGACGCCATCCTGGGCGCGCGGACCGGCCGGCCAGTGCAGCATCGCCGGATCGAAGGGCAGGCCGATCTCGGCGCAGAGCCGTTGCAGCATCCCGGACGGATCGCAGCGGATATCTGTGCCGTCAAGGATCAGGCCGCCGGTCTTTTCGAACATATCCACCTGTTGGACAAAGGCGATATCGTTCAGGTCGGGCGTATCGCGTTTGGCGGCATAGCTGGCGATGACCCGCGCCGGGTGGCGGATCAGGTGCACATGGGTGCAGCCCGCAGCCCAGCCCAGGTCAAACCCGTCAAGCATATGGTGCGGCATATGTTTCATATAGCTGTGCGGGGCATCGCCAAGCGGCAGGGCACAGCGGGCGGCGACGCGGGCCGGATCGGTTTCATGCTGGGCCAGGATGGCATCGCGCATGGGGTGATCCAGCCCGGTTTCGCTGAGATAGGGCGCATAAAAGGGTTCATCGGCGATGTCGAAATCGGCCCGCGCGCCGAAGCTGTACATCATTGCCGTTGACAGGTTGCGTGGCCCGGACCACATGGCCACCCTCATGCCGAGACGCCCTGCACCAGCGCCTTGTAAAGCGCCCGCAGGCGCTGGGTTACCGGGCCCATGTCGCCGGTGCCGATTTGCCGGCCGTCGATGCTTTGGACCGGGGTCTGGGCGCCAAAAGTCCCGGTCAGGAAGGCTTCGTCGGCGCCATAGGCATCAACAAGGGAAAAGTTGCGCTCAAACACCGGGATGTCATGGCTGCGGCACAGGTCGATCACCTTTTGCCGGGTGATGCCGTTCATGCAATAGTCGCCGGTCGAGGTCCAGACCTGCCCCTTGCGCACGATGAAAAAGTTGCAGGCGTTGGTGGTGTTCACAAAGCCATGCACGTCCAGCATCAGGGCTTCGTCGGCGCCGGCCTTTTCCGCCGCGATACAGGCCAGAATGCAGTTCAGCTTGGAATGGCTGTTCAGCTTGGGATCCTGGGTCATCGGCAATCCGCGCAGATGCGGCACCGTGGCCAGCCGGATCGGCCGTGGCAGCGACGGGCGGGAATGTTCCATGATGATGGTGAAAGTCGGCCCCGAGCGGCTGAGCGAGGGGTGCTGAAACGGGCGCTGTTTCACCCCGCGCGTCACCATCAACCGGGCGTGGGCGTCGCTGAGCATTCCGTTGGCAGCCTGGGTATCCAAAAGCGCGCGGATCACTGCGGCCCGGTCCATGCCGATATCCAGGTCGATGGCTTTTGCGGCCTCGAACAGGCGGTCGATATGTTCATCCAAAAACGCCCAGGCGCCATCATAAAGCCGCAGCCCCTCCCAGACGCCATCGCCCAGCATAAAGCCGCTGTCATAGACGCTGACAACGGCCTGGGCCTTGGGCAGGATTTCACCGTTCAGATAGATCAAGATCGCATCGTTGCGGGCATCTTCTTGTGCCTGATGCGTGGTAACATGGTCGGTCATAGCGCCCCCTGGTTCGATTTGCGCCACGCTAGGAAGCGGCGCGGGAAATGCCAAGGGGCAAGATCACTGCAATTCATCAAG
This sequence comes from uncultured Sulfitobacter sp., assembly GCA_937138475.1. GTDB lineage: Bacteria > Pseudomonadota > Alphaproteobacteria > Rhodobacterales > Rhodobacteraceae > CAKZPD01. The sequence continues at coordinate 71,830 of CAKZPD010000005.1, forward strand.
GGCGGGGATCACATCAGCGGTGCCCTGCCGCGTGACCATCAGCGCGGCGGCCCGGATCGCGGTTTCAATCGCCTGCGTCATGCCTTGGCCCCGATCCAGCCCCGCCGCCAGAAAGCCGGTAAATGTATCGCCTGCCCCCGTGGTATCAATTGCCGTAACGCGCGGCGCGGCAAAACGGCGCTCAGCGCGGTTTTCCGGCAGCCAAAGACAGCCCTGCGCGCCTTGGGTGATGACAATATCGGGCACCACAAGCTGCGCAATCGGTTGGGACAGGGCCGCCTCAAGCTGGGCCGCCTCGACCGAATTCAGCACCAGAAGATCCAGATACGGCAGCACCGCGCGCACGGCCTGTTCGCAAAAGGGCGCCGCCGCATAAAGCACCCCAAGCCCCTTGGCACGGGCGGCCTGCGCCGCAGCCACCTGGGCGTTGGTTTCATTTTGCAGCATCAGCCAGTCGCCCGGCCCCGCTGCGGCCAAGGCCGTTTCGATCTGGTCCGGGGTCAGCGCATGGTTGGCCCCGGCAAACAAGACGATGGCGTTCTCGCCCTGAGGGTCAATACAGATGTTGGCATGGCCTGTGGCGCCTTGGGTTTGCGCAATGTGATCCACGCCAACGCCATAGGCGCGCAATCTTTGGATTGCCCAGGCGCCATCGGCACCCACCGCGCCAATATGTTGCACCCTGGCCCCGGCGCGCACCGCAGCAACCGACATATTGGCACCCTTGCCGCCCAGACCTTGGGTCAACTGATCGGCCGCCAATGTTTCCCCCGCGCCTGGCAAATGCGCCACGCGATAGAAATTGTCGGCATTGATCGACCCAAGGTTAAAGATCATCGCATCAGCCGACCTTGCAAGCCGCCAGAACCGCCATGTTCAGGATGTCATTGGCCGTCGACACGGACGAGCAGACCTGGATCGCCCCATCCACACCGGCCAGGATCGGGCCGATCACCGTGGCGCCAGCCATTTCCTGCATCAGTTTCACGGAAATGCTGGCCGAATGACGGGCCGGAACCACCAAAATATTCGCCGGGCCGGTCAGCCGTGAAAATGGATAGGCTGCCATCGACTTGGCGTTCAGCGCCACATCGACGGTCATTTCACCTTCGTATTCAAACGAGACACCGCGTCTGTCCAAGACTTGCGGCGCCAGATACATCTTTTCCGCCCGTTCGGACACCGGATAGCCAAAGGTCGAAAACGACACGAAGGCCACGCGTGGCTCAAGGCCCATTTTCTGGGCCACGGTTGCGGCGCGCTCGGCGATGTTGGCCAGATCTTCTTCATCGGGCCATTCATGCACCAATGTGTCGGCCACAAAGACGATCCGCCCCTTGTGCAACAGCGCCGTTACCCCAACCGCGCCATGTTCGGCATCCGCATCGTAAACATGGTTGATCCGCTCAAGAATATGCGCCGATTTCCGGGTGGCCCCGGTGACAAGACCATCGCCATGCCCATGCGCCAGCATCAGCGCCGAAAACACATGCCGGTCGCGGGCGGCAAGACGGTGAATATCCTGCCGGTCAAACCCCTTGCGATGCAGGCGGTCATACAAAAAGCTTTTGTAGGTTTCCAGATGCTGGGTGTTGGCGGCATTCACCACGGTGATTTCACGCACCGCATCGCCCAAACCGGCGCCTTCCAGCTTGACCTTGACATCGTCGGGCCGCCCGACAACCAGCGCCTGCCCCAGACCTGACCGCTGATACATCACCGCCGCGCGCAGCACCCGTGGATCGTCGCCCTCGGCGAAAATCATCCGCGCCTGATTGGCCCGCGCCCGCGCGTTGATGCCGCGCAGGATGTTGGCCGTTGGGTCCATCCGGGATTTCAGCGACAATTCATAGGCGTCCATGTCGATGATCGGCCGCCGCGCCGCGCCGGTGTCCATCCCCGCCTTGGCAACCGCAGGCGGAATGCGGTGGATCAGGCGCGGATCAAACGGTGTGGGAATGATGTAGTCGCGGCCAAAGCTAAGGTTTTTGCCATAGGCCACGGCCACCTCGTCTGGCACATCCTCGCGCGCCAGATTGGCCAAGGCATGGGCGCAGGCGATCTTCATTTCATCATTGATGGCCCGCGCATTGATATCAAGCGCCCCCCGGAACAGATAGGGAAAGCCCAGAACATTGTTCACCTGGTTGGGGTAATCGCTGCGCCCGGTCGCCACGATCGCGTCAACGCGCACTTCGTGGGCCTCTTCCGGGGTGATCTCGGGATCGGGGTTGGCCATGGCGAAAATCACCGGGTTGTCGGCCATGCTGGCGACCATTTCGGGGGTCACCGCCCCTTTGACCGAAACGCCCAGGAACACATCCGCGCCCTTCATCGCCTCTTCTAGGGTGCGCAGCTCGGTGGTGACGGCATGGGCCGATTTCCACTGGTTCATGCCTTCGGAGCGGCCCTGGTAAATCACGCCCTTGGTGTCGCACATGATACAGTTCTGATGCTGGGCGCCCATCGCCTTGAGCAGCTCAAGACAGGCAATCCCCGCGGCACCCGCGCCATTCAGAACGATCCGCACGTCCTCGATCTTTTTGCCGGAAATATGCAACGCATTCAACAACCCCGCCGCGCAGATCACCGCCGTGCCATGCTGATCGTCGTGAAAGACCGGAATATCCATTTCCTCTTTCAGACGTTGTTCGATGATGAAACATTCCGGCGCCTTGATGTCCTCAAGGTTGATGCCGCCAAAGGTCGGCCCCATCAGTTTGACCGCGTTGATAAAGGCCTCGGTGTCTTCGGTGTCCAGCTCAATATCGATCGAATTCACATCGGCAAACCGCTTGAACAGAACCGCCTTGCCTTCCATCACCGGCTTGGAGGCCAGCGCCCCCAGATTGCCAAGCCCCAGAACCGCCGTCCCGTTCGAAATAACCGCCACAAGGTTGCCCTTGTTGGTATAATCATAAGCGGTTTCAGGATTTGCCGCGATGGCCTCGCAGGGGACGGCAACACCAGGGGAATAGGCCAGGCTCAGATCGCGCTGCGTCGTCATCGGAACCGTTGCGGTGATCTCAAACTTGCCGGGGGTGGGTTCCAGATGAAAGGCCAGGGCCTCTTCTGCGGTGACGCGGGTCTTGGACATCTTTGGGGCCTTTCGTTCAGGATGCGTCAGCCCTTCTAGCCCAGCGCGCAGATTGGCTCAATGGGTTACGAATTCGGGGTTTTCCCGGCGCCCATGGCTTTGTAAGGTCGCGTTCAGTTTGCCGGGGGGCCTGTTATGACCGTGACGCCAATGATGGCGCAATATCTCGACCTCAAAGCCGATTACGCAGATGCGCTGCTGTTCTATCGCATGGGTGATTTCTACGAGATGTTCTTTGACGACGCCATCGCCGCAGCCGAGGCCCTGGACATCGCGCTGACCAAGCGCGGCAAACACGACGGCGCCGATATCCCGATGTGCGGTGTGCCCTTTCACGCCGCCGAAGGTTATCTGCTGACGCTGATCCGCAAAGGCTTTCGCGTGGCGGTCTGCGAACAGATGGAATCCCCCGCCGAGGCGAAAAAGCGTGGGTCAAAATCCGTGGTCAAACGCGAGGTTGTGCGCCTGGTCACCCCCGGCACCCTGACCGAAGAATCGCTGCTTGAGGCGCGCCGCCACAACTTTTTGGCGGCCTTTGCCCAGGTGCGCGACGATACCGCCCTGGCCTGGGTCGATATCTCGACCGGGGCGTTTCACGCCATGACCCTGCCGCGCGTGCGCCTTGGCCCAGAGCTGGCGCGCCTTGCCCCATCCGAATTGATCGTGCCTGACACGCACGAAGCCGATCTGCGCGACAGCACCAGCGACTTTGATCTGGCGCTGACCAGCCTGGCGCGCTCGGCCTTTGACAGCAGCGGCGGGCACAAACGCCTGTGTGCGCTGTTCGGGGTGGACAGCCTGGATGCCTTTGGGCAATTCACCAAGGCGGAAATTTCTGCCATGGGCGCGATCCTGCAATACCTTGAAATCACTCAAAAAGGTAAGCTGCCCCTGTTGCGCCCACCCCTGCGGGAAACCGAAACCCGCAGCGTTCAGATCGACGCGGCCACCCGGCGCAATCTGGAGCTGACCGAGGCCCTGACCGGCGGGCGCGCTGGATCTTTGCTCTGGGTGGTTGATCGCACCGTGACCGCCGGCGGCGCGCGGCTGCTTGAGCGCCGGATTTCCAGCCCCTCGCGGGTGCTGGAGCAGGTGCAAAGCCGACTGGATGCCGTGGCTTTTGCCACCGAACGCCCCGACCAACGCACCGCGCTGCGCGAGGTGCTGCGCCAAGTCCCCGATCTGGATCGGGCCCTGTCGCGTTTGGCCCTTGATCGCGGCGGTCCGCGCGACCTGGCCGCGATCCGCAATGGCCTGACCCATGCGGCGGCCCTGCAAAAGACCCTGCCCGCCGATCTGCCCGACCTGCTGCGCGACAGCGCCCAATCATTGGGCGACCATGACACCCTGATCGATCTGCTTGATACCGCGCTTGTCGATCAACCGCCGCTCTTGGCGCGCGACGGCGGCTTTGTCGCCCCCGGCTTTGACCCCGATCTGGACGACGCCCGCGCCCTGCGTGACCAGGGCCGCACCGTCATTGCGCAGATGCAGCAAGAATTCATCACCTTGACCGGCATCCCCTCGTTGAAAATCAAACATAACAACGTGCTGGGCTATTTCATTGAAACCACGGCAACCCACGCCCCGAAAATGCTGTCTGAACCCCTGTCAGACACATTCATCCACCGCCAAACAACGGCAAATCAGGTGCGTTTCACCACGCTCGAACTCTCAGAGCTTGAGACCCGCATCCTGAACGCCGGTGGCCGGGCGCTTGAACTTGAAAAGACCCATTTCGAAACCCTGCGCCGCGCCATCACGGACAACGCCGCCCCCATCGGGCAAACCGCCACCGCACTGGCCGAATTCGATCTGACCCTTGGACTGGCTGAACTGGCAAGCGCCGAAAACTGGCAAAAACCCCAGGTCGACAACAGCCGCGCCTTCCAGATCACCCAAGGGCGCCACCCCGTGGTCGAACGCGCCCTGAAACACAACACACAAGATCCCTTTATCGCCAACGACTGCGATCTGGGCCACGGCGAAGACAGGGCCAATATCTGGCTGCTGACCGGCCCCAACATGGCAGGTAAATCCACCTTTCTAAGGCAAAACGCCCTGATCGCGCTCTTGGCCCAATGCGGCAGCTTCGTGCCCGCCCAATCCGCCCATATCGGGCTGGTCAGCCAGATTTTCAGCCGCGTCGGCGCCTCGGATGACCTGGCGCGCGGGCGCTCAACCTTCATGGTGGAAATGGTCGAAACCGCCGCCATCCTCAACCAGGCCGATGACCGCGCCCTGGTCATCCTCGATGAAATCGGCCGCGGCACCGCCACCTATGACGGGCTGTCCATCGCCTGGGCCACATTGGAACATTTGCACGACGTCAACCGGGCCCGCGCGCTTTTTGCCACCCACTACCACGAAATGACCGCCCTCGCCGGCCGCCTTGACGGGGTCAAGAACGCCACCGTCGCGGTCAAGGAATGGAACGGCGAGGTCATCTTCCTGCACGAGGTCCACCAAGGCGCCGCCGACCGCTCTTACGGCGTCCAGGTGGCGCAATTGGCCGGGCTGCCCGCCAGCGTCATCGCCCGCGCCCGCGTGGTCCTCAACGCGCTGGAGAAAGGCGAACGCGACGGCGCCGGGGCCAAACAAAACCTGATCGACGATCTGCCGCTCTTTGCGCAACAACCCCCGCCGCCCCCGGCGCCCGCACAGGCCAGCAAACTGCACGCGCTGCTCAGCGACATCCACCCGGACGATCTATCACCCAAAGACGCGCTGAACCTGCTCTACACACTCAAAGACGCGGCCAATTCCTGACCGCGCCCCGCTTCTTTTGTTCTTAAATATCCCCGCCGGAGGCTCCCGAACGGGCGGCAAGCACCAGCCGCAGCGTGCTTAATCGCTGCCCGCCGGGTTGGACGACACACCAACCTGCGCCGGCCGCAACAACCGGTCATGCAGCATAAAGCCCTCGGCGGCGACCTGGATGATATCCCCCGACTTGGTGCCCGGCACCGGCGCCTCGAACATCGCCTGATGGTGCTGCGGATCAAACCGATCGCCCACACCGGGGGCAATGATCTCAATCCCGTGTTTCTTGAACACACTCAGCAACTCGCGCATGGTCAACTCAACCCCCTCGATCAGGGCACCCGCCACTTCGCGCTGCTCATCGCTGGCCGCTTCCAAGGCCCGCTTCATATTGTCATAAACCGGCAATATATCGCGGGACAGCTTTGACCCGCCATAATTCTCGGCCTCGCGCCGATCTTTTTCCGACCGCTTGCGGGCGTTCTCGGCATCGGCCAGGGCCCGCATAAAGCGATCGCGCAGGGTGTCGCGCTCTGCCCGCAGCTGGTCCAACTCCAGCGCCGCATCGTCGATCTCGTTTATCTCATCCGCACGCTCTTCCGCCTCGGCGGTGTCAATGTCATCCAGAAAGCTTTCTTCTTTACGCTCTGCCATCTTCTACCTCTAACTCTGATCGGAAATCAGCTTGCCAACCAGCTGCGCCGTGTAATTCACAATCGGCACAATTCGTCCATAATTCAGTCGAGTCGGACCAATGACGCCAACCGCGCCAATAATCTTTCGATCAGCGTTCATATATGGGGAAACCACCAAAGAGGAACCCGAAAGTGAAAAAAGTTTGTTTTCCGAGCCAATAAAAATGCGCACGCCGTCGCCGCCTTCGGTCAATTCAAGGAATTCGGCGATGTCGCGCTTGCGCTCAAGATCGTCAAACAGATGGCGAATACGCTCCAGATCTTCGGCCTCGCTGCTGCTTTCCAGCAGATTTGACCGCCCGCGCACGATCAGACGCTCAATCTGATCGCCGGCGCCATCCCAAACCGCCAGACCGCTTTCCACCAACGCCTGCGCCAAAACGTCGATTTCCTGGCGGCGGCTTTGAATCTGAGTCTGCATGGTGGTGCGCAGCTCTGACAGGGTTTTCCCTTCAATCAGCGCATTCAGGAAATTCGCCGCCTCGCGCATCGAACTGGGCGTCTGGCCGCGCGGCGGCACAAACAACCGGTTTTCAACATGCCCATCGGCAAAAACCAAAACCACCAGCGCCCGGTCCTGCGCCAAGGACACAAATTCGATATGTTTGATCGGCGCCTCGCGCTTTGGGGTCAACACAAGCGATGCCCCATGCGTCACCCCCGACAGCGCCGCGCCCACCCGATCCAGCATCCCACCGACATCCTGCGCCTTGGCGCCCAAGGTGGCGTCGATTTTCTCGCGGTCGGTTTCATCTGGGCTGCCAACCTCAAGCAACCCATCCACGAACATGCGCAGCCCAAGTTGCGTGGGAATACGCCCGGCGCTGACATGCGGGCTGTCAAGCAAGCCCAAAAACTCAAGGTCTTGCATCACATTGCGGATTGTGGCGGCGCTGACCTTTTCGTTGAAATCCCGCGTCAACGTCCGCGAGCCCACCGGCAGACCATCGGCCAAATACCCTTCGACCACGCGGCGAAACACCTCGCGGGACCGGTCGTTCATCTCTGCCAGAATGCCAAGGGTGTCGCTCATATCGGTTCCTTTGTTGCCTGTAATAAAAGCCCTGGCGCGGGAAATTTCAATCAGGGTTGCATCGGTTGTGGCACAAGCGCTATCCGAGGGGCGACAACAAAGGATATCCCATGCGCCCCTCAGGAAGACAATTGAACGAAATGCGGCCCGTTTCCATCGAAACCGGCTTTACCAAACATGCCGAAGGGTCGGCGCTGATCAAGATCGGCGACACCCATGTGCTGTGCACCGCCACCATCGAAGACCGGGTGCCGCCCTTTATCAAGGGATCGGGCCTGGGCTGGGTCACAGCCGAATACGGCATGCTGCCCCGCGCCACCAACACGCGGATGCGCCGCGAGGCGGCCTCGGGCAAACAAGGCGGGCGCACCGTTGAAATTCAGCGGCTCATCGGCCGGGCCCTGCGCGCCGGCGTCGATCGTGTGGCGCTGGGTGAACGCCAGATCACCATTGATTGCGATGTGCTTCAGGCTGATGGTGGCACCCGCTGCGCGTCCATCACCGGCGGGTGGGTCGCCCTGCGCCTTGCGGTGAACAAACTGATGAAGGCCGGCGATGTCATCAGCGATCCCCTGGTTGATCCGGTGGCGGCGGTCAGCTGCGGCATCTATGCCGGGCAGCCGGTGCTGGACCTTGATTACCCCGAAGACAGCGAAGCCGGCGTGGACGGCAATTTCATCATGACCGGATCGGGCCGGTTGATTGAAATCCAGATGAGCGCCGAAGGATCGACCTATAGCCGCGAGCAGATGAATGCCCTGATGGACCTGGCGGAACAGGGCGTGCAAGACCTTGCCGCGCTGCAAAAGGCCGCCTGTGCATGACACGGCGCTTTGACGGAACGCAAATTCTGATCGCCACCCACAACGCGGGAAAGCTGGCCGAAATGGCGCAGCTTTTCGCGCCATTTGGAATTTCCGTGGTGGGCGCGGCCGCGATGGATCTGCCTGAACCGGACGAGACCGAAACCACATTTGTCGGCAACGCCCGGATCAAGGCCCACGCTGCCGCCAAGGCCACCGGGCTGCCGGCATTGTCGGATGATTCCGGGATCGAGGTGCAAGCCCTGGACAATGCGCCCGGTGTCTATACCGCCGATTGGGCCGAAACCCCGACCGGGCGGGATTTTGTCATGGCCATGACCAAAACCCATGACCTGCTTGAGGCGAAATCCGCCCCGCACCCCCGCCGCGCCCGGTTTCGCGCCACCTTGGTTCTGGCCTGGCCCGATGGCCATGACGAGGTGTTCGAGGGCAAGGTCAACGGCACGCTGGTCTGGCCCATGCGCGGGACGATTGGCCATGGCTATGACCCGATGTTCCAACCGGACGGGTATGATATTACCTTTGCGGAGATGCCCGCAGAGGAAAAGAACCAGATCAGCCATCGCTCGGATGCGTTTGGCAAACTGATTGACGCTTGTTTTGCCTGATGATTGGCAAAATGGCGGCTTTGGCCTGTATATTCATTGGCCATTCTGTGCGGCCAAATGCCCCTATTGCGATTTCAACAGCCATGTTTCAGCGCACATAGATCAAGCCGCATGGAAGGCCGCCTATCTGAAAGAACTGGCGCGGGTCGCCGCCCTGACACCGGGGCGGGTTTTGGGGTCGGTTTTCTTTGGAGGCGGCACCCCCAGCCTGATGGATCCCGACACAGTCGCCGAAATCATCCACGCGGTGCGCGGGTATTGGGCTACCGCAAATGATTTGGAAATCACCCTTGAGGCCAACCCAGGATCGGTCGAGGCAGGCCGCTTTGCCGCCTATCGCGCAGGCGGAGTTACACGGATTTCAATGGGAATTCAGGCGCTGAACGACACAGACCTTCGGCGCCTTGGCCGCCTGCACAACACCCGTGAAGCCCTGGCCGCGTTTGAAATCGCGCGCAAGGAATTCGACCGGGTCAGCTTTGATCTGATCTATGCCCGCCAAGATCAAACGCTGACCGCATGGCGGGACGAACTGACCCAGGCCCTGTCCTTGGCCGTTGATCATCTGTCGCTGTATCAATTAACCATCGAACAGGGCACCGCCTTTGGTGATCGATATTCAGCCGGTAAATTGCGCGGCCTGCCAGACGAAGATCTGGGCGCAGATATGTTCGCCCTGACCCAAGACATCTGCGGCGCAAACGGCATGCCCGCCTATGAGGTATCGAACCACGCCCGCGATGGCGCCTGGTCAAAACACAATGTGATGTACTGGCGCTATGGCGATTATCTTGGCATTGGTCCCGGTGCCCACGGTCGGATCACGCTGAACGGCCGCCGCTTTGCCACCGAATGCCCAAGAGCGCCGGGGCAGTGGTTGCGCATGGTCGACAACGGCGGCGCCGAACTGGCACCCCAAGCGCTGAGCAAATCCGATCAAGCCAGCGAATTCTTGCTGATGGGGCTGCGGATGCGCGACGGGATTGATATGACCCGCTATGCGGCGCTCAGCGGCAAACCCCTGGCGCAAGATGCCCTGCAAGATCTGATTGGGCTCGGCATGCTGCGACAAGAAAAAAGCCATCTTGTCGTTACAGATCAAGGGTTTGTGGTTTTAAATGCCGTGATCGCCAAACTGCTTGAGGCTTAACCACCGCCCAAAAGGCGGCACAATTCATCCAGCTGATCCAGCGTTTTGTAATGCACGGTGACGCGCCCACCATCCATGGAGTGGGCCAAGTCGACGCGCATACGCAATGCCGCGGACAAATCCGCCTCGAGCGCGGCAGTATCCGCATCTTTTTGCGGCTTGACCGGCGCAACCCGCGGTGGCTTTGACGCCGCATCGCCTTGGGATTTGCGCACCAACGCCTCGGTCGCGCGAACGGAAAGACCACCGGCGATGACCTTTTTGGCCATCGCGGCCGGGTCTGTGCTTGCGATCAACGCGCGGGCATGACCGGCCGACAGCGCACCTTGGCGGACCTGATCCAAAACCGGCTCTGGTAACTTGAGCAGCCGCATCGAGTTGGTGATATGAACCCGGCTTTTGCCAAGGGCCTCGGCCATCTTTTCCTGAGTATGTCCAAATTTTTCAATCAGTTGGCGATAGCCGGCCGCCTCTTCCACGGGGTTCAGCTCAGCGCGCTGAATGTTTTCGATGATCGCGACCTCAAGAACTTCAACATCGCTGAAATCTCGTACGATCACCGGCAATTCATGCAACTGAGCCAGTTGAGCCGCCCGCCAGCGGCGCTCTCCGGCCACGATCTCGAACCTGTTTGGGCCGCGCTCTCGGACAATCAGTGGTTGGATGACACCCTTTTCGCGGATTGACGCCGCCAGATCATCCAAATCCGCCTGCGCGAACTGTTTGCGCGGCTGGTCGGGGTTGGGCACAATCCGTTCGATGGGCACCCGAAAATCGGACCCGCGCGGTGTTTGGTCGGTTTCGTTCATATCTGCCATCAGGGCCGACAAACCGCGCCCCAAGCCTCTCTTTCGATCTCCTCCAACCGCCATTATGGCCCCCTTCAAACCGCTATCACGTTGTTTTTATGCAAAATTTCTTTTGCAAGGCGACGATACGCATTGGCCCCCTTTGACCCCGAATCATAAGCCAAAACAGGCTGCGCAAACGAGGGGGCCTCGCTGACCCGGACATTACGCGGGATCCGCGTTTGGAACACAATATCACCCAGATTGTCACGCGCGTCTTGCTCAACCTGAAGCGAAAGGTTGTTACGCGAATCAAACATCGTGAGAACGATCCCCTCTATACGCAGATCTTTATTACCAATTTGCCTAACCTCGCGCACGGTCAACATCAGTTGCGACAACCCTTCGAGGGCGAAAAATTCGCTCTGAAGCGGGACCAACACTGAATCCGCCGCCATCATCGCATTCAGCGTCAGCAAATTAAGCGATGGCGGGCAATCTATTAGGATATAATCAAAAGCAAAACGGCGCATCTTTGACTGGCGCAGAGCTTCTCTCAACAGGAAGCTGCGCCGTTCATTGGAAATAAAATCAAGATCTGCCGAGCTTAAATCCTGAGTCGCTGGAATAATCGACAACCCAGGTGTTTGTGTTTGTTGGATAACTTGTTCTAAATCAACGTTCTCAATGAGAAAGTCATAGGTTGTAAGTTTTCGTGCCTCGGCCTCTATACCCAGTCCCGTCGAGGCATTGCCTTGCGGATCGAGATCAACAATTAAAACATTGCGCCCCATTTCAGCGAGCGCCGCCGCAAGGTTAATAGCCGTGGTGGTCTTTCCGACACCGCCTTTTTGGTTCGCCACCGCGATGATTTTAGACCCTGCCATTGGCGATAAATCAGACACGGCACAGTTCCTTTATCTCTAATATTGCGGCCTTGGAGTTTGTGAGGCTTGGGTGAGATTTGTAGGAAAATCTCCAACCTTTTTGCGCCTCTGCAAGTTCTTCCTTCCAGGTTTCACCCTTCATGAACAAACAAACCCCAGATGGGTCAAGATGGCGCTCTGCAAAGTTCAACAAGAGGTTAAGATCCGCAAGGGCGCGCGCTGATAAGACTCTGGTTGCTTGGGCTGGGACTTGCTCGATTCGTTGCGTCAACACAGCGGCGTTTAGATCAAGCTCGCGAATTACAGTTCGTAAAAACACCGCCTTGCGGGTATCACTTTCGATCATTGTGACGCGCTGATGGGGATCGAGCTCTTTGGCCATAATCGCCACGACAAGCGCAGGAAACCCACCGCCACTGCCGATATCGAGCCAGTTCTGCCCAATTGGGGCATGGTTGAAAATCTGAGCAGAATCCCAAATATGGCGATCCCAAAGCATATCGATACTGGATTTAGACACCAGATTGATCTTGGGATTCCACCGTTTCACCAACTCAACATATTCAGAGAGGCGCTCAAATGTTTCACGTGAAACATTGAAAGTGTCAGCCAAATCCATCGTTACGCCGTTCTCTGCTTTTCCGATTGCCGTAGTTTTGCCAGAATAAGAGTGAGTGCCGCAGGTGTCATCCCCTCGACCCGCCCTGCTTGGGCCAAAGTTTCTGGACGCGCCGCGCGCAGCTTGGCCCGCAATTCATTCGATAGTCCGGACAGGTTATCGTAATTGAACCAAGCTGGAATCTTGTGCATTTGATCCCGCTGCATAAGCTCAATATCACGCCGCTGACGTTGGATATAGTTTTCATAAAGCGCTTCGCGTTCCAACTGAAGTTGAATTTCTTCGTCAATTTGCCCAAAACCATCGCACAGCTGCCCGATATCAGGGAAGGTCACACCCGGAAATGCAAGCAGCGTATAGGCATCGCGTCTGGACCCATCCTGATTGATCTTGATGCCGGCTGCCGCAATTTCTTTTGGTGTAAAGTCCTTTTCCGTCAGGGTGTTACGCGCGCTTTCCAGACGAGCAATCTTGTCATTGAAAGCAGCTTTTCGAGGCTCTCCTACGCAACCCACTTGCAAACCCAACGGCGTCAACCGTTGATCCGCGTTATCAGCCCGCAGCGAAAGCCGGAACTCGGCCCGAGAGGTAAACATGCGATATGGCTCTGACACACCCTTGGTGGTCAAGTCGTCAATCATCACCCCAATGTAGCTTTCCGCACGCGAAAAATGCACCGCATCGCGCTCCAACGCCAAACACGCCGCATTCAAGCCCGCAACCATGCCCTGGGCAGCCGCCTCTTCATATCCAGTGGTTCCATTGATCTGCCCCGCGAAATAGAGCCCGGAAAACCCAGCCACGGCAAGTTGCGACGTCAATGCCCGAGGATCGACATAATCGTATTCGATCGCATAGCCTGGTTGCAAAATCTTTGCGTTTTCAAGACCATAAATGGAAGCAACATAGGCCTCCTGAACATCAACCGGCAATGAGGTTGAAATGCCATTTGGGTAAACCGTCGGATCATCAATCCCCTCTGGCTCCAGAAAGATTTGATGCGAATCCTTATCGCCAAAGCGCACGATTTTATCTTCGATAGATGGGCAATACCTTGGCCCAATCCCATCAATATGGCCACCGTACATGGCCGATTTTGATATATTTTCTCTAATTATATCATGTGTTTGTGCATTTGTATGCGTTATTCCACAGGGCAGCTGAGCCGCAAAAGTCGACTTGCTGAGGAAGGAAAAGAATGTCGGGTCATCATCGCCTGGTTGGCTTTCCAAGATATTCCAATTGATCGTTCTTCCATCCAAACGCGGCGGCGTTCCGGTCTTGAGCCGCCCCAAAGGCAAGCCAAAATCGTCTATTCTCTCGGCCAGACGAACGGCAGCGGGGTCGCCCATGCGGCCACCTGATCGCGACACATCGCCAATATGGATAACACCGCGCAAAAAAGTGCCGGTGGTTAACACGACCGCGCGGGCAAAGACCTCGGCACCATCTGCCAAACGCACCCCGGTCACCGATGCGCCCGTCATGATCAGATCCACCACTTCACCAACCACTATGGTCAAGCCCGCTTGATCCTTGGTGGCTTGCAACATCTGATTTCGATAAATCTTGCGGTCAGACTGGGCGCGCGGACCCTGCACCGCCGGGCCTTTACGCCGGTTCAAAAGGCGAAACTGAATGCCTGCCCGATCTGCAATCCGTCCCATGACGCCATCCAGCGCGTCAATCTCTCGAACCAGGTGGCCCTTCCCCAACCCACCTATCGCTGGGTTACAAGACATCACGCCAATTCCCGATTCTGACAGTGTAATCAACGCCGTCTGTGCGCCCATACGGGCGGCTGCATGGGCGGCCTCGGTGCCGGCATGCCCCCCTCCAACAACGATGACGTCAAAATGTTTCACGTGAAACACTCCATTATTTACCAATGCAAAAGCTCGAGAAAATCTCATCCAGCAAGTTTTCAACGTCGATCCGCCCAACCAACGTTTCCAAGGCACGACTCGCCGATCGCAGTTCTTCGGATGCTATATCATATTGCTCTGGCCCCAAAGCCAAAATCTCCATCGCTGCGCCAAGCTCGTCTCGCGCTCGAAGCATCGCAACCCTGTGCCGTTCATGCGTCGCAACGCCAATTTCCTGCATACGAGTCGAAAGAGCCTTCGAAATGTCACCAATTAGCCGATCAATCCCAAACCCGGTCTTTCCAGATATTCCGCCGGGTTTTCCATCATCCTGATCCACCTTACCGCGCAGCACGATGTCTTCTGGAAACGCCGCAACCACCCCTTCAAGCGCCTGCGCGTCGATCAACACCCGCAGATCTGCCGCTTCCGCGCGGGTAACAGCCCGATCAATCCCGATTTTTTCAACAATATCCGCGCTATCCCGAATTCCAGCCGTATCAAGGAATGTCACAGGTATCCCGTTGATATCCATCCGAACCTCGATCACATCCCGCGTCGTTCCGGCAATTTCTGAGGTAATCGCCGCCTCACGACCCGCCAACATATTCAAAAGGGTCGATTTTCCTGCATTCGGCGGCCCGACAATCGCAATTTCGAATCCCTGCCGGACCCGCTCTGCGATCTTTGATCCTTCGATCTCCATCTCCAAATCGGCCCGCACAGCCGCCAACAAGGCAGATACTTCCGGCGTGACATCAACCGGGACATCTTCATCGGCAAAATCTATCGTCGCCTCGATCAAAGACGCCGCCCGGATCAAATCCCGCCGCCATCCATCGACCCGCGCACCAAGGGCACCGGAAAACACCCGCATGGATTGTTTGCGTTGGCCTTCCGTCTCGGCGTTGATCAAATCGGACAAACCCTCAACCTGGGCCAAATCCAATCGATTGTTTTCCAAAGCGCGGCGGGTGAATTCCCCCGCCTCGGCGGCGCGGGCAACCCCTGTATTTGCCAAAGACTTCAATACAGCCCGAACAATCGCTATGCTGCCATGTATCTGAAATTCAACGACATCTTCACCAGTAAAACTGGCCGGGGCGCAAAAATACAACACCAGCGCATGGTCAATCACCTCACCGGTTTCATCGCGCAACGCCCGCGTTGCAGCCCGGCGTGGGTCCGGCAAATCCCCACAAAGCCGTTGCGCGCAAACCGCCGCCAAAGGCCCCGAAATCCGCACAACAGAAACCCCAGCACGCCCCGGGGCCGTCGCCAAAGCAAAAATCGTATCCATGCTATTCAACCCATTGTTAAGGAACAATAAGTCAGCTGTTCATCGAATCAAAGAAATCCGAATTTGACTTGGTCTGTTTCAGCTTCGAAATCAGGAATTCAATCGCATCCGTGGTTCCCATCGGATTGAGAATTCGCCGCAACACAAAGGTCTTTTGCAGATCGACCTTATCAACCAACAGGTCTTCCTTCCGCGTGCCTGATTTCAAGATATCCATCGCCGGGAACACCCGCTTGTCGGCGATCTTACGATCCAAAACGATTTCCGAATTGCCCGTGCCTTTGAATTCTTCAAAGATCACCTCATCCATCCGGCTGCCCGTGTCGATCAGCGCCGTGGCGATGATGGTCAATGATCCACCTTCTTCGATATTACGCGCCGCACCAAAAAACCGCTTGGGCCGTTGCAAGGCATTTGCATCCACACCGCCGGTCAAGACCTTACCGGATGACGGCACAACCGTGTTGAACGCCCGGCCAAGGCGGGTGATCGAATCAAGCAAAATCACCACATCGCGTTTGTGCTCAACCAGCCGCTTGGCCTTTTCAATCACCATATCCGAAACCGCAACATGCCGGGTTGCCGGTTCGTCAAAGGTCGATGAGACCACCTCGCCCTTAACCGAGCGCTGCATATCTGTCACCTCTTCCGGGCGCTCATCGATCAACAGCACGATCAAATAGCACTCAGGGTGATTTTTCTCGATAGAATTGGCGATATTTTGCAACAAAACCGTTTTACCGGTGCGCGGTGGTGCCACGATCAACGACCGCTGCCCCTTACCAATCGGCGCCACCAGATCAATGATCCGGGCCGAACGATCCTTGACCGTCGGGTCTTCGATTTCCATCTTCAGCCGCTCATCTGGATACAGCGGTGTCAGGTTCTCAAACGCCACCTTGTGGCGGGCTTTTTCAGGGTCTTCAAAGTTGATTTTCGTCACATCAATCAGCGCGAAATAACGCTCATTGTCGTCCGGTGCCTTGATCACCCCTTCGATTGTATCGCCGGTTCTCAACGAATACTTGCGGGTCATTTCCGGCGAAACATAGATATCATCCGGACCGGGCAGATAATTCGCCTCGGGCGAGCGCAGAAACCCAAAACCGTCCTGCAATACCTCAAGCACCCCATCGCCCGATATTTCCCAACCCTCATCCGCACGTTCGCGCAGGATCTGGAACATCATCTCGCCTTTGCGCATGGTCGAGGCATTCTCGATCTCAAGCTCTTCTGCCATCGCCAAAAGCGCCTTGGGGCTTTTGCTTTTCAGATCGGCAAGGTTCAGCGTCTCCAGAACTTCTGGGGCGTTTGGCGTTTCATTATCCAACGATGTCATTGCATTACCTACGTTCAGCCCTGGCGATCCAAGGCTGATAAAAAAGTGAAAATGGGGGTCTGCGCCATCCCCGGACGGGGCGGTGCCCTGTCTTATGGCCAATTTCCGGTCAAGTCAATGAACCCTCAGAACCGCAGCACCACCGAAAACACGATAACAATCAGAAAAACGGTCGGCACCTCGTTCATGATCCGAAAGCGTCGCCCCTCAAGCCGGTTGTCACCCGCGGCAAAATCCTTGCGTCTTGCCGCCAACCAATGATGGAACACGGTCATGCCGATCACCGCGCTTGCCTTGCTCCAGGGCCAGAAATCCGACCAATCCACGATCCCCGGTGTAAAGACCAGGCACAGCCCAAACACCCAGGTCGCGATCATCGCCGGGTTCATAATCACCCGCAAAAGCTTGCGTTCCATTTCGCAGAACATCTCATGGGTTTTGCCATCCTGGCCGACCTGTTCGCTGTGATAGACAAAAAGCCGCGGCAAATAGAATATTCCCGCCATCCAAGTGATCACCGAGACAATATGCAGGGCTTTGATCCAAAGATAAGCCAAAGAAAGAAATTCGAACATGGGGCGCTTCCTTGGGTTGCCCACCCTTATAATAAATAAAGAAAGATAAAAGGAAGATGTATATGTAGGGCCGCCGTTTCCTGTGGATTATCAAAATTTACCTATCTTTATGCACATGTTCAAAACCGGCCTTTGCGACTGTGGATAAGGAAATTTTACCGATTTAAAACAAATTACTATCAGGTATTTTCCTTTGGATAATCTGGTGAACAAGTGCTTTGCCCCCAGATCTGGGTTTATGCTTTTCCGGTGATGAATATGTGAAGAAATTTTGGGCATAAGCCGGGGGTTTTCCCGCCCTTGCGCTTGGGATTGGTTTTGCGCGATAGATTTCACCAGATCATCCTGCAAAGCACACAAAGGTTATCCACATGTCTATGCCCTTGATCCTGGCCTCTGGTTCGGCCATCCGCGCCACGCTGTTGCAAAATGCAGGTCTCAGCTTTTCCATCGAAAAGCCCCGCGTCGACGAAGCTATGCTAAAATCGGCACTGATCGCCGAACAGGCGCCGCCGCGCGATATCGCCGATGCGCTGGCCGAAATGAAGGCGCGGAAAATCAGCGAAAAAAACCCGGATGCGCTGGTCTTGGGTTGTGATCAGGTTCTGGATCATCGTGGGGCTTTGCTGTCCAAACCACAGTCAAAGCCCGAGGCATTGCAGCAATTGCAGGCCTTGCGCGGTGACCGGCATATGCTGTTGTCAGCGGCGGTGATATATCACGCAGGTCAACCGCAGTGGCGTCATATCGGCCAGGTGCGTTTGCGAATGCGCCCGGCCTCGGATGGGTATTTGAGCGGATATGTTGAACGCAACTGGGACAGCATTCGCCATGCCGTTGGGGCCTATAAGCTGGAAGAAGAGGGCGTGCGCTTGTTCACCGCCATCGAAGGTGATTACTTTACCGTGCTGGGTTTGCCCCTGCTTGAGATCCTGACCTATCTGACCCAAAGAGGAGCGCTGGAACAATGAAAATCCCCCTGGCTGGTGTCATTGGATCGCCTATCGCCCATTCAAAATCTCCGGCGCTGCATGGGCATTGGCTTACTCAGCACGGCATCCCAGGGTATTACTGTCCGATGGATGTGGCGCCGCAGGATTTGCAAACCGTGTTGCGCGCCTTGCCCAAGGCCGGGTTCAAGGGGGTAAATATCACCATCCCGCATAAGGAATCCGCCCTGGCTCTGGCCGACAGCGCCAGCCCATCGGCGCAAAGAATTGGCGCGGCAAACACGTTGATTTACCAGCAGGATGGCCAAATTTATGCTGATAATACAGATGCGTATGGCTTTATCACCAATCTTCGATCGGGCGCGCCGGATTGGCAACCGGCCGATGGGGCGGCGATGGTTCTGGGGGCTGGCGGTGCGGCGCGGGCGGTGATTGTGGCGCTGCTTGATGCCGGGGTGCCGCAGATAATTCTGGCCAACCGAACCCGATCCCGCGCGGATCATTTGGCCCAGACCTTTGGCCCACATCTTGTCGTCGTTGATTGGGATAAGGTGGCCGATCACCTGTCTGACATTGGGCTATTGGTCAATACAACCTCTCTTGGCATGACCGGAAAGCCGCCGCTCAGCGTGGATCTGACCGGCTTGGCGCCCGGCGCGGTGGTCAATGATCTGGTCTATGCGCCGCTTAGAACACCATTGCTTGAGGCCGCAGCGGCCAAGGGCTGTGTGACGGTTGATGGTTTGGGCATGTTGCTGCATCAAGGGGTGCCGGGTTTTGCTGCCTGGTTTGGCGTCACCCCAACCGTCAGCGAACAGACACGCCGGGCGGTTTTGGCGTGATGTTCAAGCTGGGGTTGACCGGGTCGATCGGCATGGGCAAATCGACCACAGCGAAAATGTTTGCGGCGCATGGCTGTGCGGTTTGGGATGCGGATGCAGCGGTGCATCGGCTTTATGCCAAGGGCGGTGCGGCTGTGCCTGCGCTTGCCGCGCTCTGGCCTGGTGCGATCAAGGCCGGCGCCGTGGACCGGGCGGCGCTGCGCGAAATTATCGCCAGCGATCCCGATGCGATCCACAAGATCGAAAGGATCGTGCATCCGTTGGTGGCACAGGACCGGGCCGAATTTATCGCCGCTGCGCCCAGCGATATCTTGGTGTTTGATATACCCATCCTGTTTGAAACCGGGGGCCATTTGGCCATGGATGCGGTGGCCTGTGTGCGGGTGGATGCCCAGACCCAGGCCCGCCGGGTGTTGGCACGCGGCACCATGACCGCCGCGCAATTCGACCAGATCCGCGCCAAGCAAATGCCCAATGAAGAAAAATGCGCCATGTCAGATTTCATCATTGATACCGACAGTATGGAAACCGCAAACCGTCAGGTTGAACAGATCATCCAGACCATAAAGGACAGGCAAACCCATGCGTGAGATCGTTCTTGATACAGAAACCACCGGCTTTGATCCCGAAAGCGGCGACCGTATCGTTGAAATCGGCGCGGTTGAGCTGATTGGCCATGTGGCCACGGGCGCGACGTTTCACCAATACATCAACCCCGAACGCAGCATGCCCGAGGATGCCTTCAAAGTGCATGGATTGGGCGATGAATTTCTGCGCGACAAACCAAAGTTTGCCCAGGTCGGGCAGGCCTTTCTGGATTTCATTCAGGATTCAAAACTGGTTATTCACAACGCAGCCTTTGACATTAAATTCCTGAACGCCGAGCTGCGCTGGATGGGGCTGCCGCAAATTCCCTGGGAACAGGCCATCGACACTCTGGCCATCGCCCGCAAGCGTTTTCCCGGCGCGCCGGCGTCTTTGGATGCGCTGTGTCGGCGCTTTAACATCGACAATACCGCGCGCACCCTGCATGGCGCCCTGCTCGATAGTGAAATCCTCGCCGATGTGTATCTTGAGCTGATTGGCGGACGGCAACCTGATTTTGCACTGTCAGCCGATCAGGATGCCACAGGCACAGCCGCGGCCAGTTGGACACCGCCGCCCCGTCCGGCCCCCTTGCCGCCGCGCCTTACCGAAAACGAAGCCGCCGCCCATCAGACCTTTGTGGCCAAATTGGGCGACGGCGCATTGTGGCATCAGTTCAAAGCCTGATGCAAACCAACGATTAGGCGTCGGCTTTGGGTGGGGTTTCCGCCTGACGACGGGCGATTTCATTGCGATAAAGTGCAATAAAGTCAATGTTTTCAAGGTTAAGCGGTGGAAAGCCACCATCGCGGGTGACATCGCTGACCACCCGGCGCAGGAACGGAAAGATCATCCGCGGGCATTCAATCAACAAGAACGGATGCAGCTGGTCCTCGGGGATGTTGTCGATGAAGAAAATCCCGACATAGTCGATTTCCAGAACAAACAGCGTGACCGCCCCATCCTTGGATTTGGAGGTGACATTCAGCTTGATCGAGGTTTCATATTGATTTTCAACGCCGCGTTTCTTGGCATCAAGGTTGACCTGAACCTGAACGTCGGGGGTCACATCAGCGGGCGCGCCCTTTTGCGCCATGATGTTTTCGAACGACATATCGCGGATGAATTGTCCCAAGATGCGCATTTGCGGGGCTTGGGGTTGTGCGTCGGCTTCGGCCATTGATTACTCCTGAATTGAACTTGAAAAAGGGTTATCAGCTTGGCTTGGCAGGCTCAATGCTTTGTCCAACCCGAGGGGGCATCCCTGGGCCCAAGATCGGTATAATCGGCGTCGATGATATCGTCTTGGGGATGGGTTTGCGCGGCGCTGTGGATATGGATACGGCTGCGCAGGGCCTGAAACATGGCGCGGCGCAAACCGGGCACCAGCAGGGCAAAGCCGACCGCATCGGTGAAGAACCCCGGTGTCAGCAACAGTGCGCCGGAAAACAGGATCATCGCGCCATGCACCAGCGCTTCGGTCGGGTCGCGCATTTGTGACAAACTGCCGCGCAGTTGCTGCATCACCGCCAACCCCTGTGATCGCACAAGCCAAGTGCCCAAAATCGCGGTCAAAACCACGGTAAACAGGGTCCAGCCCAGGCCGATGGCGCCACCGATTTGAATAAACAGCGTAATCTCGATCAGTGGCACAATCAGAAACGCAAAAAAGAGCCACATATATGGCACTCCTTTCATGGGGGTCAGAGTGGACTTGAAGCGGTCACTCCCCTACATAAGAGATCAAGTGACTTGTTTCCATGCTTGCGACCCAAAGAGGTTCTTATGAATTCGCCCCTTCTCCAGCTTTTGGTGCTGGCCGGCATTGCCGTGTTCTTGATTATCCGGTTGAAAAATGTGCTTGGCACCCGCGAAGGTTTTGAAAAACCACCGGCCCCCACGGTTGCGCGCCGCAAAGGCCCCGACCTTGCGGTGATCGAAGGCGGACCCGATCTGGATATTACCGATCATTTCGATGAGGGCACCGCGCCCGCCAAAGCGCTGGCAGCGATGAAACGCGCCGAGCCATCCTTCAACGTCACCGATTTCATGTCTGGTGCGCGCGGCGCCTATGAGATGATCGTCATGGGCTATGAGCGCGGCGATCTGGACGATATCCGTGGCTTTCTGGCCGAAGATATCTTTGACAGCTTTGTGGATGGAATTGCCGCCCGTGAGGATCAAGGCCTAAGCATCGAAGCCAACTTTATCGGCGTCCGAGAACTAAAGCTGATCAACGCCACATTTGACGATGCCACCCAAGAGGCCGAGCTGACGCTCCGCTTTATCGGAGAGCTGACCTCGGTCGTGCGCAACACTGAAGGTGAGATCGTCGAAGGCAGCAGCGATGAAATAAAGCGCCAAAAGGACACCTGGGCCTTTGCCCGCAAGATGGGCAGCGAAAACCCCAACTGGATGCTGGTGTCGACCGACGCCTAAGCCGGGGCAGGGTCAGTTTATGCGGGTGTGTGCGATGACCCCAATGCCAAAGGCCGCCGGATGAAGCGGCGCACCCTCAAACCCGAAGAGCTTGAGCTGTGGAAGCGGGTGACCGATCAGACCCGCCCGCTTGACCCCCCCCAAGCCCGGACCAGCCTGGTCAAACCGCCTGGCCATGAATCGGCCAAGCTCATCAAGGGCCGGCCGCCCTTGCCGCCGTTGGTGCGCCGCCCCACGTCGCCGCCGCCCCGACATGATCTTGCCCCCAGCCTGCCCGACCACTTTGGCCAAGCGCCGCTGCGAATGGACAAGAAAACCTATGCGGCGCTCAAACGGGGCAAAGCCCGCCCCGAAGGCCGGATTGATCTGCATGGCATGACGCTGGACCGTGCCCACCCGGCCTTGCTGCGCTTTGTGCTGGGGGCGCACGCATCCGGCAAGCGGCTGGTTCTGGTCATCACCGGCAAAGGCAAAAACCGCGACGAAGGCGGCCCGATCCCGGTGCGTTACGGGGTGTTGCGCCACCAGGTGCCGCAATGGCTGGCGATGGCGCCTTTGTCATCGGTTGTGCTTCAGGTCACGCCTGCACATATCAGCCACGGCGGCGGTGGTGCCTATTACATCTATCTAAAGCGCCAGCGTTAACGCCCCGCCAAAGCGCTTTAACCCGATCCATGTCATCGCGCTGGCAAACAGGAAAAACCCCGAAACCCCAAGGTATTGGCTTTCAAGCCCGATGCCGCCGTCAATCAACAGGCCGGTAACGGCCGGCCCGATGGCCGATCCCAAAACCATCACCGCCGCCGCCATGGCCTTGATCGCTCCGATGTGCCGGGTGCCGTAAAACTCCGCCCAAAAGGCAGCGGGCAAGGTGGCATTCGCCCCGGTGGTCAGCCCCAAGAACACAAACCCCGTCAGCGCCGCCGCCAGGGTTTCCCCCTGCGAGAAAAAGCCAAAAGCCACCACCATCGGCAACAGGTAAAACGGCATCAAACGCCGCGTGCCCCAACGGTCCAACGCCCAGCCCGATCCGACCATCGCGGCAATTGCAACAGCGGTATAAACCGGAAACATCGCCACCAATTGCAGATGCGACCACCCCTTAAGCCCGGCAAAATGCACCTGGTGAAAAAAGAACGCCGTGTTGAACGCCGATGGCCCCAGCAGCGCCGGAATGATGAACCAGAACAACGGATGACGCAGGCTTTGCCGCCGGCTCCAATGGTGCCCCCCCATCCCAAGGGATTGATTTTCATGCACCATGGATTGCGGACGTCGCTCGCGGCGCAACAACCGGGTCAACAGCGGGATCGCGCTCAGCGCCACAACCGCCGCCACAACCCACAACCCCCGCCAGCCCACAACCGGCAAAAGCGCCACAAACCCCAGCGGCAAGAACGATTCGCCGACCGAAAACCCCAGCGTCGCAATCGCCAAGGCCCGCCCCCGCGTTGCCACGAACCACCGCGCCATTGCCACAATGGCAATGTGGCTGCTCATGCCCTGCCCGGCAAACCTCAGGGCAAAGATCACCAGCGGCAGCGCCCAAACATAAGGGTTGATCGCCATCGCCAGACAGGCCAGCGCCAAAACCGCCAAAACCGCCGGCCCCAGGGCCCGCACCCGAAACAGATCGGTCAACCCTCCGGCCCAGATCATCACCCCGGCTGATGCTGCGGTGCCCAGCGAATACATCGCCCCCCATTGCCCATGGCTCAGCCCGAAATCCCGCTGGATATGGGCCGCAAAAATCGAAATGAAAAACGTCTGCCCAAAAGACGACATCAGCGTCAAAAGCGCCCCCGCCGCCAGCCAAGGCGCATTCAGCCGCAAAAACCCAAACATCTGCCCACCGCCCCCGCTTCTTTTGTTCTTAAATATCCCCGCCGGAGGCTCCCGAAATCCGCCCCGCACACCGCGGTGATCAGGGCACCCTACAGAACATAGCGGCTCAAATCGGCCGATTTGCTCAAAGCGCCCAGATTGGTCTCGACGAATTGCGCATCCACCGTCACGGTCTCACCGCCTCGGTCGGGGGCATGGAACGACAGCTCCTCGAACACGCGCTCCATCACGGTATACAGCCGCCGCGCCCCGATGTTTTCAACGCTCTGGTTAACCTCGGCGGCGATCTTCGCCAGGGCGGCAATCCCGTCGGCGGTAAAGCTGACGGTGACCTGCTCTGTCCCCATCAGCGCGGTATATTGCAAGGTCAGCGCATTGTCGGTTTCGGTCAAGATGCGGACGAAATCGGCCTCGGTCAGGGCGCGCAGCTCTACCCGGATCGGCAACCGGCCCTGCAATTCCGGCAACAGATCCGATGGTTTGGCGATATGAAACGCGCCCGAGGCAATAAACAGGATATGATCGGTCTTGACCGGCCCGTGTTTGGTGCTGACGGTGGTGCCTTCGATCAATGGCAAAAGGTCACGCTGCACGCCTTCGCGGCTTACATCGCCGCCCCGTGCATCCGACCGGGCGCAAACCTTGTCGATTTCATCCAGAAACACGATGCCATTTTGTTCGACGGCGGTGATGGCATTGCGGGTGACGGCCTCGTCATCCAGCAGTTTGTCAGCCTCTTCCCCGATCAAGATCTCATAGCTTTGCGCCACGCTCAGCCGCTTGCGCGCGGTGCGCCCGCCCAGCGCCTTTCCGAACAGATCGCCCAGGTTCATCATCCCCATGCTGCCACCGGGTTGACCGGGGATATCCATCATTGGAAAGGGGTTTGACGTATCGGCCAGCTCCAGTTCGATCATCGTATCGTCCAGCTCTCCGGCCTTCAGCTTGCGGCGGAACATGTCGCGCGTGGTCTCGCGCGCATCAGTGCCGGCAAGGGCTTCGATCACCCGATCTTCGGCGGCTTTATGGGCCTTGGCGCGGACCTCGTCGCGCATGGTTTCGCGGGTCATGGCGATGGCGCTGTCCAACAGATCGCGGATGATCTGTTCCACGTCCCGCCCGACATAGCCGACTTCGGTGAATTTCGTCGCCTCAACCTTCAGGAACGGCGCCCGCGCCAGCTTGGCCAGACGGCGGCTGATCTCGGTTTTGCCGACCCCGGTCGGACCGATCATCAGGATATTCTTCGGATAAACCTCGTCGCGCAGATCATCGGGCAATTGCTTGCGCCGCCAACGATTGCGCAGCGCCACCGCCACCGCCCGCTTGGCGTCTTTCTGGCCGATGATGAAACGATCCAGCTCGCTTACGATTTCACGGGGGGTCAGGTCGGTCATGGGCTTGGATCCTTTTGGAGGCACAGCACCAGCGGGTCGCGGCGGCTGTCATTTGGGTCACGAACAGGGCCGGACGGGTCAGGCATCTATGGTTTCGACGGTCAGATTGCCATTGGTATAGACACAAATATCGGCGGCAATGGCCATGGCATCCCGGGCGATGGTTTCGGCGGTTTTGTCGCTGTCCATCATGGCCCGCGCCGCCGCCAGCGCAAAGTTCCCGCCCGATCCGATGGCGGCAATACCGTGTTCGGGTTCCAGAACATCCCCGGCGCCGGTGATCACCAACAAATCGCGGCCATCGGTGACGATCAACATGGCCTCAAGCTTTTGCAGATATTTGTCGGTGCGCCAGTCCTTGGCCAGTTCGACACTGGCGCGCGCCAGCTGACCGGGCGTGGCCTCAAGCTTGGCCTCCAGGCGCTCAAGCAGGGTAAAGGCATCGGCGGTTGATCCGGCGAACCCGGCCAAGACCTCAAAACCGCCGGGCGCCAGGCGCCGCACCTTGCGGGCGCTGCCTTTGATCACGGTCTGGCCCAACGATACCTGCCCATCGCCGGCGATCACCACCTTGCCGTCTTTTTTGACGCCAATGATCGTTGTGCCGTGCCATCCGGGGAAATCGCTTTGGGTCATCTGTCTCTCCTGCTTTGGATCACATCTAATCAGGCCGGGGCGGGGTGGCAAGATCAGCCCGCCGGGTAAACACCCCGCAACAAAAAAGGCGCCCCAATGGGGCGCCTGTCAGTCTGTAATCGGCCCGCAGATCAGATCGACTGCTCGATCCAGCTTTGCAGCGCCGCTTTGGGTTTGGCACCGGCCATATTGGCAACCACTTGGCCGTCCTTAAAGATAAACAGCGCCGGAATACCGCGCACGCCCATCTGCGCCGGTGAATTTGGATTGGAATCCACATCAACCTTGACGATCTTGACCTTGCCGGCCAGCTCGGCCGACAGCTCTTCCAGGGCGGGGCCGATTTGTTTGCATGGGCCGCACCATTCAGCCCAGAAATCCACCACGACGGGCAGGTCTGCGTTTTTAACTTCGGCGTCGAATGTGGCGTCTGTCACGGCGAGAGTGGCCATTTTTGTCTCCTGACTTGTGTTCCGGGTGAACCTAAGAAGCCGCTGCCACTTCGTCAAGATATGGCGTCGCCTTCAGCGCCTGTATCACCATATCGTGGGGCAGGGGCATCAGGCTGGCGGTTTTTGTCCAGACAATAGCGGTTTCAACACGTTGCCCGGCAAATATCTGCGCCAGACCATGGGCATAGGCGCCCATTTGCCGCAGCAGCCCCTCGGGGCAATCTTCGGGGCGCTTGGGCACGGCGGCATTGGTTTTGAAATCAACCGCCAGAATACCGTCTGGCCCAAGGATCAGCCGGTCAATGGTGCCATGCAGGCGCCGGGTGCCAAGATCAGCCGATATCGGAACCTCGGCAAGGGTGCCGGCGGCAAAGAATGGCGCCAGTTGCGGGGACAGCAGCACGGCCTTGGCTTCGGCAAGGGCGGGTGGGGCGATGTTCAGCCGCTGTTCAATTTGTGGCCAGTCGGCGCGATCATGTGCCGCCAGGGTTTCCAGCGCCAGATGCACCTGCGTGCCATACAGTTTGGCGGCGTCTTCGTCTTGGCCCAGGGCCGACGCCAGCGCCTTGGCCCCGCCCAGATCCGATGGGGACAAGGTGCCCGCCGGTGGGATGATTGCCGGTGCCGGATGCTGAAAATAGTCGGGTAGTTGCGGCGCAGGCGGGGTTGATTGGCTGGCGCTGCGCGGCGGGGCGGCGTGCCAATCGCCATGGCTCAGCCGCAGCACCTTTTGCCCGCCTGTCTCGATCTGGGTCGCGTTCAGCTTGTGCATCGCGGCTTGGATCTCTTGGTACCAGGTGTCGCCGCCGCTGCCCAAATCGCCGGACGCTGCAACAATCAACCATTTTTCCGCCCGCGTCATCGCGACATACAGCAGCCGCGCGCGTTCATGCGCGGCGATATCCGCCTGGTCTTGAACCGCGTTGTTCAACACCTCGGGCCGGGTTTTTTCGGTCATCCGCCAGACTGGCAAACCGTCAAACGTCACGATGCTGTCGTTGTTGCCAGACCGCAGGTTCCCCGTTTCCGGCAGGATCACGATTGGCGCCTCAAGCCCTTTGGCGCCATGCACGGTCATCACCCTGATCTGATCCGAAGCAGCGTCGATTTGCCGTTTGATTTCAAGATCATCGGTGGCCATCCACGATAAGAACCCGGTCAGGCTGGGCACGGCTGTCCGCTCATAGGCCAAGGCCTGGGTCAGCAGGGCATTGATGCCATCCTCGGCCTCGGTGCCCAGTCTGGCCAGCAATTTGCGGCGCCCCTGATGGCGGGTCAAAATGCGTTCGATCAGATCATAGGGGCGCAGAAAATCGACATTGTCGCGCAGGTCCATCAGGATATTAAGGGTGTCTGGATGCGTCTCAGACGCGCGCAGAACCTGCCACAGATGGGTTTGACCGCGCCCATGCGCCAGATCAAAAAGCGCCTGTTCATCCCAACCAAAAAGCGGCGATCTTAGTGCGGTGGCCAAGGACAGGCTGTCTTCTGGCAGGTCAAGAAAGGCCAACAACGCCCCCAGGTCGCGCACCGCCAGTTCGGCCCCAACCTTGAGACGATCTGACCCGGCGATGGGCAGATCATGCGCTTTGCAGGCGCGGATGATATCAGCGAAAATCCCCGACCGTTTGCGGACAAGAATCAAGAAATCTTTTGGCGTGACCGGGCGGCGGATCGGCTCGCGGGTATCGGGGTCTTCGTCCGGCAGCGTTTCATTGGCAATCATGTGTTGAATTTGCGCGGCGATACGATCGGCCAGAACGATATTGCTTTGCGGGGCGGTGTGCCGGTCCAGCGGATCGGTCCAATGGGGCGGGTCGCTGGGCGGCACATCCTGAACCAGCGGCCACAGATCGACCCGGCCGGGCAGTTGGTCCTTAAAGGCACGGTGCAGCCCCCCGGCGTTGAACCCGGCGCTGCTTTGGCCATTGAATGTCACATCCACCAGCCGCAAAATCGCATCCGATGACCGAAAGGAATATTCAAGCGTCAGGTTCTGAAAGGCCTGCCCGGCCCCGGTCAGCTTGTCTTGGAATTCGCTTTGCATTCGGTCGAATTCGCGCGGATCGGCGCCCTGGAAAGAATAGATGGATTGCTTTTTGTCCCCGACAACGAAAAGCGTGCGCAGCACATCGGCGCGGGCGCCTTCGCCGCTTGAGAATTCAGCGGCCAGTTTGCGGATTACGTCCCATTGGGCCGGGCTGGTGTCCTGGGCCTCGTCCACCAGAATATGGTCGATCCCGCCATCAATCCGATACAGCACCCAGGCCGCCACCGCAGGGTTGGTCAAAAGCGCCCGCGCCTTGAAGATCAGATCGTCAAAATCCAACCAGCCACGGGCCTGTTTTTCGTGGTCATAACGCGCCAGAAAGGCCCGCGCGAATTGATGCAGCGCATGGGTTTTGCGCGCCGCCATCAGGCCGACGCGCAGCGGCCTTGCTGCCTCGACCCGCAGCATCAGCGCCTCGAGCGCGGGCATATATTGGCCCAGTTTGGCCTGGCTGGCCTTGGTGGGAAAGCTGCCGATTTTGGCGCAGCCCACCTTGGCACCCGAGGCGTTGATCATCTTTCCCTCAAGTATTTCAAGCGCGGGCATATCAAGATCGGTGATCATCGACAGGGCGTCGGCAGCCTTGGCATCATTGCCGCCCTGGGCCCGCATCTGCGGGAGGATCGCCTTGATCAGCGCCGCTTCGTCGCCGTGAAAAACCCCGCGCAAGATCTGGTTTTCGTCCAGATCCGCCGGCAGATGCAGCAACGACAAGATATCAGCCAGCGTCTTGTCTTGGTCAAAGCCATCCCGAAAGCGGGTGACCGCCTTGGCCAGCCCATCCAGATCACCGGCGGTCAACTGCCGCAGCGCGGTGTTCAGCGCCTCGGCGTCTGGGCCATCGGCGATTTGGTCGATGATCTCAGCTCGCAGAAGCTGTGCGGCGCGGTCTTCGATTTCGGTGAACTGGGGGCTGACGCGCGCCTCAAGCGGAAAGCGGCGCAACAGGGCCGCACAAAACGAATGGATCGTCTGGATCTTCAGGCCGCCCGGCGTTTCGATGGCGCGGGCAAACAGGGTTCGGGCCTGGCGCAGTTTGGCGGCGTCGATGGTTCCAGCCGTTCCCAGCGCGGTCAGCGCGGCGGTCAGCTTGTCATCCGGCAGCATCGCCCATTCGCCCAGCCGGTCAAACAGCCGGTTTTGCATCTCGGAGGCGGCGGCCTTGGTATAGGTCAGGCACAAGATGTGTTGCGGCTGAACGGCATCCAGCAACAACCGCGCCACCCGGTCGGTCAGCACCCGCGTTTTGCCCGACCCGGCATTTGCCGCCAGCCAGGTTGATGTGTCGGGGCGCGCGGCGCGCACCTGGGCAACCGAGGCGGCATTCATTTGGGTCATGGGCGCTCCTCTTGCGGGGTGGATTGGGTGGTGTTCCATTCACCAAAGCGGGCCAGTTGGTCGTAATCGTTTGAAAAGACATCCTTTTCCATCAATCGCCGCGAGGTAAAGCCCTGATCCTGTGTCAGGTATTTTCCAATCAGATCGGCCAGTTCGGGCAGGATTTCCGCGGTGCTGTCGGGGGAAAGGGGCGCCGATACGATCTTGGTTTCGCTGCCCACCCCGACATAGCTGGCGGCCTGCACCGGGGCCGGGTCGATGTTTTTGAACGCGCCGCGTTCCAGCATGGCGGCCTCAAGCAGCAGCTGTTTGTCAAAGTGCTTTTGCTGGGCGGGTGTCGGGGGCTTGCCCGTCTTATAGTCATAGATCAGCAAATCGCCGTTTTCGTCCCGGTCGATACGGTCGGCGCGGGCGGTCAGGGTAAAGCCCAGCGCCGGCAACTCAAGCGCCCCCACGGCGGTGTCCTCAAAGGCGATGGGCTGGGCGGTCTTGCGGCGCTCTTGTTCGGTTGTGATGAACCAACCGGCGATGGCTTCCAGCCGCGCCAGCCACGCCGCACGGGTTGCGGGCCAGGGGGCGTTTTCGCGCAACACGTCTTGGGCCAGCGTCATGAAATGCGCAGTGTTCAGCAGGGCCGGATCTTTCAGCGTGTCTTTGACAAAGCGTTCAAGCAGGTCGTGGGCCAGGTTTCCGCGCAGGCGCGCATCTGGGTTTTGCACCAGATCGCCAAGCTTGCGCAGCCCCAGCACATGTTTGGCGTAAATCGCATAGGGATCACGGATCAATGTCTTGATTTCGGTCACCGACAGTTTGCGTGGACGGGCGGCGACCGGTGGCCGGGGCGATGGGCGCGGTGCCCTCGGGGTTTTGCTGACAGCTTCGAAGGCGGTCAGTTTGGCCAGCCAGTCATCGCCGCGCTGGGTCATTTGCGCCAGCGCCTCGGGGCCGCCCTGCTGTGGCAGCCCCCCCAGCAGGTTGCTCAGGCGGTTGATCCATCGCGATGCAATGCTGGCGGCATCATCGTTGCGGATGGCGCGGGTCAGCCAGACCTGCGGGGCGCCGATGGCTTGTTGATAATCATGGGCGGACAACCCGATGCGCCGTTCCGGCAACAACAGCCCGGCCTTGTGGCGCATGGCCCGGTTCAGCCAGGGATCGGGGGCCGGGGCCTCGGGCCAGGTGCCTTCGTTCAGGCCACCAAGGATCACCAGATCGGCGCCCTGCACGCGGGCCTCAAGCGTGCCCCAGATCATGATGTTGGGATGCGGGGCATCGCGGTCGCGGATGTCTTCGCCGGCCAGCAGCGCGCGGGTCAGGTCGGCATAATCTGCCGCGCTCATCTTGCCGCCGTGTGGGGCATGGGTGGCCAGATTTTCCATCACGGCCTGCGCAGCCTGCCCGGCCTTTTTATCCCACAGCGCGCCCGCGTTCGGGCCGATCGGCCCCGCCGCCAGCGCCTGGGCCAGGGCGATGTGATCCGCGACCCAATCTGCCAAGGGGCGGTCCTGGGTCTGGTCTTGGCCTGTCAGCAACGTGCCAACCCAGTCGGCCCAATCCTGTGCGGATTGATCCTTGGTGCTGTGGGCCATCAACCGCACAATCCCGGCCGCATCCGGATAGGGCAGGCCGCGGGCGCGGATTTCCAGCTCAAGCCGTTGGGTGTTCAGGTTGTGATCATTGCGCCCGGCCGCGCTGTGGGTCAGCGGATGCTTGAGCAGGGTCAAAAGCGCCTCGGCGTCCAGGCGCCGCACGAACAAGCCGGCGACATGACGCAAGAACCGGCCGGGCGGCGACAGATGCAGCGGTGTCCCGGCGGAATCGTCCGGCAAGATATCCCATTGATCCAGCGCCGCAGAGACCTGCCGCGACAGCATCCTGTCTGGGGTGATCAACGCCGCCGTTTGATTGTTCTGCGCCGCTTCGCGCAGGCGCATCGCGATGACCAGCGCCTCGGCGCGGGGGGTGGGGGCGTTGACCAGTGTGACCTGTTGCATTGCTTGCGGCAGATCGCCAAGCGCCGCGCCTTCGCTGCGCCAGGCATGGGTGACAGGCGCCGGTCGCAATGACAATGATACCACCTTGCCGCGTGCCGCATTGGGCGGGGCGGTGTGATGCCAGGCCGCGATATCACCGCGCGCCAACCCCAGATCCCCCATCAGTTTGTGAAACCGATATTGCGGGTGATCTTCGGACAGCATTGCGTCGTCAAGGTGGCCCCAGACCTGGGCGTGCATGTCAAAGTCAAAACCAGGCAGCACCACTGCCCCCTGCGGCAGGCGCGCCACCGCCTGCATCAGCATCATCGTCGTGCCGCGCGATCCGGTTGATCCCGCCAGAATGACCGGATGTTGGGGCGGCGCGTCTTGCCAATGGCGGATCAGGTCTTGGGTCAGCTGTCTCGTGCGGGCCTCGGGGTCGGGCGCTTCGGCGGATTGGTGGATGAAATCCTGAGCGATGCGGATAAATGCCTGGGCGTTTTGCCAATGACCGGATTGATCGGTGACATCCAGATGGGTGATGGTATCGGCTGACACGCCTTCGCCCTGCATTTCATCCATCAACGCCGCCAAAGTGTCTGTCAGGGCATAAAGCGAGGCACGCGGCGCCAGATGCGGCTGTTGCTCAAGCAGGCCGGACACCAGCGATATCAGCTCAAGCCGGCGGCGCAGCGGTGTGGCCGATGGCGGCAAAGGAGGCGCGGGGCTTAGGCCCTCAAGCTCTGAGATCAGGCGGATTTGCGGCAAAAGCGTTGGTGGGCCTTGGTCGAACAGGCTGCGCAGGCGCCGTTGCATCCGGCGTGTGTTGACGATCAGCTGTACCCGCGCCATCGCCGCCGCATCATCGCCCAGCCGCGCCCGCAGCCCGGCCAGCAATGCCTGGGGGAAATCCACGCCGGGGGCCAGGCCAAACACGCGCGGCAGGGGGGTGTTGTCAAACATCTGGGCGCTCCAGCAGGGTTTCGGCCAGGGCGATGCCTTCGGGGTGGCCAACATCGCACCATTGCCCATCATAGCAACAGCCAAACAAACGCTGGCGCGCCAGCATCTTGTCCCACAGCAGGTTCAGCGAAAACGCCGGCTGGTCGATGCTGTGCAACAGGTCGGTTTTGATGATCTGCGCCCCGCCAAAGATCAACCCGCTGCCGCGTGTCAGGCGGCCCAGCCGGTCCATGGCAAAGTCTGACCCCCCGTCATGGCCCAGGGCCTGCGCCGGGGGCACGCACATCAGCAAGGCATCCATCTCATTGGGGTTCCAGGCCTTGATCAGCGCCGCCAGCGGGTTGGGCCCGGACCAGATGGCATCGGTGTTCATGGTCAGGACCGGCCCGTCCCCCAAAACCGACAGCGCGTTGCGCAGCCCGCCGCCCGTGTCAAGAATTTCGGGGGTTTCGATAATCGTCGTGACCCCCTTGGGCGCCAGATGGCTGGCCAACAGGTCTGCGCGATAATGCAGGTTGGCCGCGATCACAGCGGGGGTGACGGCTTGGGCCAGCGCCAGCGCGTGGTCAATCAGCGGGCGTCCGGCAACCGGGATCAGGGGCTTGGGGCGATCCTGGGTCAAGTGCCGCATCCGGGTTCCGAACCCGGCCGCAAACAGCATTACCGATCTGGGTGATGGGCGCATAGGTTTTTCAGACGTTCCAGATTTTGCGGAGAAGGGGGGGGCAGATCCTGCAACAAATGCCGGCCCAGCCCGGCCAGGGCCGGCTGCCGCAGCGAGGCCTCAAGATATGTCCAGACGCGTGGGATCAGATCGACATAATGCGGTTTACCGTCCCGCAGGCACAGACGGGCAAACACCCCCAGAATGCGCAGGTTCCGCTGCACGCTCAGCACTGCATAGGCGCGGGCAAAGCTGCCTTGTCGGTGGGGGGTCTGTGACAGGAAATAACGGATCATATCAGCTTCCAGCGGGGCGGGAACGTCGCGCCGCGCGTCTTGCAGGATTGACACCAGATCATAGGCCGGATGGCCCAGCATCGCGTCCTGAAAGTCAAGCAAGCCAACCCGCGCCGGCCCAGCGCGCTGTGGCAACCACAGCAGGTTTTCGGCGTGAAAGTCGCGCTGGATCAAAACGGGGGGTTCTTGGTCAACGGCCTCAAGCAGTGGGAAGAACCGCTGAATAAAGGTGTCGCGCGCGGCGGTATCGCTGTGCCCGGTGATGCCAAAGACATACCAGTCATATGCCAGCGCGGCCAACGCACATGTGCGCGGCGCGTCATAGCGTTCGATTGGTGGTGCCGGGTGGGCATGCAGATGCACCAACGCATCGACCGCAGCCTTGTAAAGCGGGGTTTCAAGCGCGGGATCGGCGCGCAGGACGCGTGCAAACAGATCATCGCCCAGATCCTCGATCAGCAAAAAACCGTTGTCTGGGTCGCTGTGCAGGATCTGCGGGGCGCTAAGGCCGATATCGCAAAGATATCTGGCGATTTGCACGAAACTGTCGGTGTTTTCGCCCTTGTCCGGCGGGGCATCCATCAAAACCGCTGTGCTGCCGCTGGATTGGGTGATCCGCTCGTATCGGCGGTTCGAGGCATCCCCGGCCAGCGGTGCGCGCCGGGCGCGGTGCCATTGGGTGCCCGCCAAGAACGCATCGGCAAGGGCGGAACGGTTTGTCATCGTGTCCATCGCGTCAGCCTTTCATCCCATTTTGCCGCGCTCCAACGGGCGTGTAATTGGCGACTGTTTTCATCAACACATTGCTTTAAATCAATAAATAACGCGTCGACAGGGGTCAGTTCCCCCAAACGATCCGGCCATTCAATCAGGCAAATGGCGTCGCTGAAGGCGTCGGCCAGGCCCAGTTCTTCGATCTCATGCACATTGCTCAGCCGATACAGGTCGGCATGCCATACCCAACCTTGGCGGGTGTCATAGGTTTGCACAAGGGTGAATGTCGGCGAGGGGACATCCTCGGGGGGGGTCTGGATGGATTGAATAAGGCAGCGTGCCAGATGGGTTTTGCCTGCCCCGACCGCGCCGTCAAGCAAGACGACATCGCCCGCCACCAAGATTGGCGCCAGCGCCCTGGCAAAATCTGCGGTGTCCTGGGCCGATGCAAGATCAAGGGAAAAATGGCGCGTTTTCATGGCGCCAAACTATCTTGCCCTGCATCCTTCGCAAGGGCAATCAGGCATTATCTTTGACAACCACCGTCAGGGGAACGCGTTCAACCGCGTGTTCAAACCGCACGACGGTGGCCCCCGACACAATCGGCGACACATGACAGGTCAGCGGGCTGTTGTCGGACATCTGCACCGGCATGGTCCAGGGTTGGCGATCCCCATAGCCCATGATGAAATCGGTGATCGCGCCAAGGGCGGAATCGTCGTTGCATTGTTGGCGCCATTCGCGAACGCTGTCGACAATGGTCACATCGGCAAAGGTGCTTTCGGGGTCCAGCCCCCACATTTTGCGATAGGCGGCGTTGCAAAAGGTCAGCACCCCAGACGATGAAAACACCGCCAGCGCGTCGTCGAAGGTGTCCATCAACGATTGGCTTAGCTCTAGCTCGGCGCGAAAATTTCGGGTCAGGGACATTTCGGCGCTGATGTCCTCGATCAAAAAGGCGATGGCGCCATCGGGATGGGGGCGCCCGCGCACGCGATAGGTCTGGCCTGACTCAAGCGTCCAGGTTTCCTGATATCGCCCATCGGTGGCGGCGGCGATGACCTTGGCGATCTCCTGTCGCCATGAGAGATAGTTCTTTGGCTCGGGCATTCGCCGGTTTTCCCGCAGGCGGTCAAAAAACGATTGCAGTGCCGGCCGCCCGCTTAGGAAATCAGCGGGCAGCAATGTCAGGTCAATCAACGCGGGATTAAACAGCACAAGCTGGCGATTGCGGTCAAAAATCGCCAAGCCAATAGAAAGCTGGGCAAAGGTCTTGGCCAGGGTTTGAACGAAATTGCGCTGGGCGATTTCGCTGCTGACCAGGGCGTTCACCTTGGTTGCGCTGTAAACGGTGACATGGCCGATCTGGTTGGCCAGCACATCATACCAATCCGGGCTGTCCATGCCGGACGATTGCACCGCAACACGGTTGTCGGCGCTTGGCGAGATGTTCAGATCGGGTATCAGCGGGTTCTTGTTTTCGTCGCGGGCATGGTTCAGCTTTTGATACAGGGTTTGATAGGCTGCGTTATGCCAGATCACCCTTTGGCTGTCGTTGTCGATTTCCCACATCGGGCCGGGGGCGGTCTGGGTGGCGCGGCGCAGATGATCCAGTTCCGAGTGCCCGGCAAAGCGTTCAGGTTTGACCCGCCCGGTTGCCGGCTCTTCTATCTGGATCTGGGTAAAGCCGCGCGTGATGGAAATATGCAATTTGCCGGCGTCTTCCGGATGTTGGGCTGTCAGCATCATCTTGGGGGAATGTGGCGGCAGCGGGGCATCGGGAAAATCGGGAAACCGTTCGGACAACAGTTTTTTCAAACTGTACCAATTGTCGACACCGATTTCGGCTTTGTGCAACTGCAACGCAGCGTCCGAGGCCTGAAACAGGACGCTGTCTTCCAACAAAAACGATACGCTGTCGGTGTCGGGTGTCGGCAAAACCGTTGCGGGCGCCGGCCGCGCGACCCAATAAAGCGCCACCGCAACGCTTAGCGCGACAGCCGCAGTAATGACCGCTATCTCCCAGCTTAGCATAAACATACCTTTTACTCGTCCGAGCTTAATATGTTTCAAAGGGGGTTAACGGGTCGTTAACAAATGTGAGGATCCGGTTAAATGTCGGGGTCAGATTTGAAATTTGTGATTCGGGCCAAGGGCCTGCGGCAGGTTGTTTTGCCGTGGGTCAATCGCGGCGCGCGGCCAGGTAACCTTGACGATTGCGCCGATGGCGAACTTGGCCCGGTTCAGGTCATTGCCGTTGGCAAAGCTTAGGCTGGCGCCCGAACGTTCCAGCAGGGTTTTGGCAATAAACAGCCCCAGGCCCATGCCTTCGTATTCTGCCCGCTGCCGCGAAGATGGCGCGGCCCGCCGACGGCCCATAAAGGGATCGCCCAGTCGCCCCAACAGCGATGGCGGAAAGCCGCGCCCATCGTCAAGGATCCGAACCGATACCACGCTGTCGGTCCAGTCGGCTTCGATCCAGACGGTGGTCTTTGAGAAATCCACCGCGTTTTGCACCAGATTGCGCAGGCCGTGAATGATCTCGGGTTTGCGCAACACGGTGGGTTCTTGCGATTGGGTGCCGTTCAGGCGGAATTCGACGTTGATGCCGCGGGTGGTGTGCGGGTCTGCGGCCTCTTGGATCACGGTCATCAAGGGCGCTTGGCGCATGTGCAGATCGTCTTTGCCCGCCCGGCCCATGTCGCGCAGAATATCGCGGCACCGGTCTGCTTGCTGGCGGATCAGGGCTGCGTCCTCTTGCAGGTCGGGGCGGTCGTCCAGTTCTGAAAACAGCTCTCCGCTGGCCAGTTTGATGGTGGCCAGGGGCGTGCCCAATTCATGCGCAGCGGCGGCAACCACCCCGCCCAGATCGGTCAGCTTTTGCTCGCGCGCCAGGGCCATCTGGGTGGCGGCAAGGGCGTCTGACATGGAATACATTTCGGCGCTGACGCGCAGCGAATATGCGCTGATAAAGGCGATGCCGATGACCAGGGCGCACCAATTGCCAAAGACAAACACATCGGGGATGCGCAGCACAAAGCCCATATCGGTGGTCAGCAGGATGTGAAACCGCGCCAGAACCGATACCAGCACGATCGCCGTGCCGCCCAGAACGATGGTTGATCGCAACGAAAGCACCGCCGCCGACACCGCCACCGGCCCCAGCACCAACAGCGAAAACGGATTGTGCAGACCACCGGTCAGGAACAGAAGCACCCCCAATTGCAGCAGATCGAACAAGACCATGGCAAGGTTCTCGCCCTCGGACAGGCGCTTGTTTTCTGGAAATACAAAGATGGCGGTGATATTGGCCACCACCGATGCCCCGATCACGGCATAGCACAGGCCCAGCTCAAGCTGCAGGCTGTAAAGCTGCTGGGCCACGGTGATGGCAATCAACTGGCCGGTGATGGCAACCCAGCGCAACATGATCATCGTGCGCAGACGGATCCAGTTGGCGCGGGTATCGCCGCTGGTGGGTCTGACGTCAGATTGGGTCATGGCGCGGTCCCTTGGGG
Source organism: uncultured Sulfitobacter sp. (assembly GCA_937138475.1). Classification (GTDB taxonomy): domain Bacteria; phylum Pseudomonadota; class Alphaproteobacteria; order Rhodobacterales; family Rhodobacteraceae; genus CAKZPD01. Next base: position 110,038 of record CAKZPD010000005.1, read on the forward strand.
TTGTATTCACCTGCCAGAACGTTAGGTCTGGGCAAGGCCGGCTTCAACCCGGTGTTTGATGAAAGGATGCCGGCGCGATGCGGTCTTTGGTGGTGGTTTTGGTTGCGGCTGTGGCCGTATTTCTTGGCGGTGTCTGGTATGTGACCCGCCCTGACCCGGCAGGGGATGATCGGTTTGCCAGCTGTCGCAAGACACAGGTCGCCGGCGGCGCAGGCAGCATCGGTGGCCCGTTCGAGCTGATCAATGCCCAGGGGCAGGCCGTGACCGACCGCGATGTGATCACCGAACCTTCGATTGTTTACTTTGGCTATACCTTCTGCCCCGATGTCTGTCCGATGGACAGCGCGCGCAACGCCGATGCGGTGGACATCCTGGCCGAGCGGGGCATTTCCACCACGCCGATCTTTATCTCGGTTGATCCCAAACGCGACACACCTCAGGCCGTTGGTGATTTTGCCTTTAACATGCACGAAAAAATGATCGGCCTGACCGGAACCCCACAGCAGGTCCAAGCGGCCAGCGCGGCCTATCGCACCTATTACAAAGCCCACACAGATGAGGATGACGAGTATTATCTGGTGGACCATTCGACCTTTAGCTATCTGGTCCTGCCCGAGCATGGGTTCGTCGAATTTTTCCGCCGCGAGGCCAGCGCCAAGGAAATGGCCGACAGTGTTGCTTGCTTTGTAAATCAACTCTAATGTCGCATGAAGTTTGATCCGCAAATGGCGCGCGCCATATAGAATGCGGGGATGTGACGCGGGGGACGGGATTTATGGCGCAGCTATCAGAACAAGATCTGGGCGATGACCGGACGCTCTTGCTTGTTGATGACGATGAACCGTTTTTGCGCCGCTTGGCCAAAGCCATGGCCAAACGCGGGTTCGATGTCGAAACCGCCGAAACCGTCCAGGCCGGCAAAGCCATCGCCCTGGCCCGCCCGCCGGCCTATGCGGTGGTGGATCTGCGGTTGCAAGATGGCAACGGGCTGGATGTCGTCGAAGTGCTGCGCGACAAACGCCCCGATGCGCGCGTCGTGGTTCTGACCGGCTATGGCGCCATTGCAACGGCGGTTGCGGCGGTCAAGATCGGCGCGACCGATTACCTGTCCAAACCGGCTGATGCCAATGACATCGTTCACGCCCTGATCGCCAATGGCGATGATTTGCCGCCCCCCCCCGAAAACCCAATGAGCGCAGACCGCGTGCGCTGGGAACACATTCAGCGGGTTTACGAGCTGTGCGACCGCAACGTCAGCGAAACGGCGCGGCGGCTGAACATGCACCGGCGCACCCTGCAACGGATTTTGGCAAAACGGTCGCCTAAGTAAGATCGCCCAGCAGCCGGTCCAGCATCTGATCACAGGCCACAAGCTGGCCGCGTTCGATGTATTCGTCGGGCTTGTGGCCCTGCCCTTCCATATTGCCCGGCCCACAGACCACGGCCGGCACGCCGCGCTGGCTGAAAAATCCGGCCTCGGTGCCAAAGGCAACCTTGATTGGCGGGCCATTGTCGGCCAGCGCCAGCGTTTTCTTGACGCCCGGATGGGCCGGGTCAATCGCAAGCCCCGGATAACGGTTGTCTACCGTCAGGACGATATCCCCATGGCCAAACCCCTGAGACACCCGCCGCGCCAGCGCCTGAAGGCGCGCCCAAAGCGCGGCGCTGTCGTCGGCCACCGGATGCCTGAACTCCATTATCAACTGGGCCATGTCTGGCACGATGTTCAAGGCGGTGCCGCCCTGCATCATCCCCACATGCACGGTGGAATACGGGATATCAAAGCCGGCGTCCTGCGCACCGTTTCGCGCCAGATCCTCCTGCAACTGCCTTAGGCCCTGCACGAAAGCGCTGGCCAGATGCAGCGCGTTATCAAACCGCGGCGCCAATGATGAATGCCCGGCCTGCCCATGGCAACGCGCTGTGATCGCCCATTTTCCCTTATGGGCGGTGGCCACGCGCATCTGGGTCGGCTCGCCGATGATTGCCAGATCCGGCAGGCCAATCGCGGCCTCAAGCCCACCGATCATATGCTGCATCCCGACACAGCCAATTTCTTCGTCATATGACAGCGACAGCTTTAGCGGCCGGCGCAAGGGGATGCGCGACGCCCGCTCGGCCAGCGCCAGCATGGCAGCGATAAAGCCCTTCATATCGGTGGTTCCACGCCCATAAAGGCGATTGCCTTGCTGGCTCAGGGCAAAGGCCGGGCGCTGCCAAACCTGCCCATCGGTCGGCACCACATCCGTATGCGCAGACAACAGCGCCCCACCCGGACCAGTGGGGCCAAGCACAGCAAACAACCCGGCCTTGGTGCCGCAGGGCGCCGTGATCCGATGCAGGCGAAACCCAAGGTCATGCAGAAATGTGCTCAGGAAATCGACCATCTCAAGGTTGCTGCGGGCGCTGACGGTGTCAAAGCCAACCAGCCGATCCAAAAGGGTAACGGTGCGGGTCATCGCGGCCCCTCGGGCAGAATCAGCGCGGGCAATTGGCTGCGGCAATGGGCGACAAACGCCCGGATCGCCGGCATATTTCCCGCCCCCTCCTGCACGGCAATCCCCAGCTGCATCGCGGGCCGCTCACTGACCAGCGGCACCAACCGCAGCGGTCGCCCGTCGGGCGCCTGGGATTTCTGCGGCTGGATATTGGCGATTGAATACCCATACCCATGCGCCACCAACGACCGCATCACCGCCATGTCCTTGGTGCGTTCGGCAATATACGGCGGCGCCTCCAGCCCATCAAAGAACGCCAGGAAATACGCCGCGCTATGCGGCAAATCCAGCAACACCATCGGATGCGGCTGCAACATCTGCGGGCTGACCTCGGGCAGACCAGCCAGCGGATGGTCCGGGCTCAGCAACACATAAGGCGGCAGGCTGGCCAACGGCAAAAACTGGATGTCTTTGGGAATATCCATGTCATAGGTCAGGGCCAGATCAATTTCCGCACGCCGCAGCCCGGCAAAGATTGCCAGCTGATCCAGCTCGGTCTGAACCACCGTCACCTGCGGGTAAAGCGCCTCAAAGCTGCGGCGCAATCGGGGCATCAACAACTGCGCAACCGTCAAAAGACAGCCCAGCGTCAGCACCCCCTGCACCTGCCCTGAAATCCGCTCGGCCAAATGGCGCATCGCCCGCGCTTCGGCCAAAACCACCCGCGCCTGCGCTGCCAACTCTCGCCCGGCCTGCGTCAAGGTCAACCCATGTGCATGTTTGCGCACGAATAACTTCAGCCCAAAATCGTCCTCAAGCTGTGCAATTGCCACCGAAATTGATGGCGCGCTCACACTGGCCCGCGTGGCCGCCTTGGAAATGCTTCCCTCTTCGCTGACTGCAACGAAATATTCCAACTGCCTCAGGGTGAACCGCAAACTCATACGTCCAAAAACCCCGATCCATCCCGGCGGGTCAAGCCAGATTATCGCGCTGCCCCCCTTCTTTTGTTCTTAAATATCCAAAGGGCGGCCCCGCCGCCCCTGCAACGCATGATCCCCGGCGCAGACGGTCCGGTCAGCCGGGCGCCCCGCCACCGACCCGCGCCATCAGATACTGCGCGAACTCATAATTGGGGCGCTCCAGATGGCTCAAATGACCGGCGCGCGCCATCGGTGAACGCAGCCCGCGAAACACCTTTTCGGTGCAGCCGCGATCCTCGACATTCACCGCATCCAAAAGGGTTTTCAACGCCAGAAAATTCTCCTGTGCTTCGGCGTCCTGGGCGTAATCGTCCGACATGCCGCCGCCAAAACGGATATGGACCTGGCCGGGGGTCAGCGGATGCAGGCTCAGATACCAAAAATACCCCGGCGTCAGGGTGATCAAAAGCGATGGATAGATCGCCAGCAAAAAGGTGGTGCGCCGCGCGTCACCGCTCAGCCGCGTGTTGCTGGGATGGGCCATGGCAATGCGCAGGCTGTCGTCTTTCAGGATCGTGTGGTAATTGAACGCGGTCGTTCCGGGCGGACAGACCATATCCTCCAGGCGCGACAACCCGCCAATCGTGCCGGCATGACACACCGGCAGGTGATAACTCTCCATAAAGTTTTCGGCCAACACCTTCCAGTTGGTGTCCCACACATGCTCTTCATAAAAGCTTTCGCTGTAATTGGTCATGTCATAACCGGCGATCATCGCCTCGACCGGGGCCAGCTGCGCCGCCACCGGCTGGGGCGCCGGGTTCAGGGTCACAAAGACCCAACCCAGCCACTCCTGGCACTGCAATTGCGGCAGGCGGTATTGATCTTTGCAAAAGGCTTGGTTCTGGGCCATCGCCGGGGCGCCGCGCAACGCGCCATCCAGATTATAGGTCCAGGCGTGATAGGGGCAAACAATCGACCGGGTGTTGCCGCGCCCTTCCAGCAATGTCGACATCCGGTGCAGGCACACATTGGACATCGCCCGCAAAGACCCATCCCGGTCGCGGATCACAAAGAACGGCTGACCGGCCAGTTCGCCGGTGACGTAATCGCCGGCTTGCCGCAGGGCATCGCTGCGCCCGGCGCAATACCAATCCTTGGCGAAAACCTCCTCCAGCTCGCGGGTCAAAAACGCAGGCGAGGTATAGACAGAAGGCGGCATGGCGCGGGCGCTCTCGAAGGGCGCGCTTAGGGTATCGGCAAGCGCATCAGCAGCACTGATCGGCGGCATGGGCAAATCCTTTTGTGGCACATCAACATGGTCTTGCCGCATCTTGGCGGCTTGCCGCTTTGCTGCCAAGCAAAGTTTCAATAGCCGCAGTTTAGGCTGTCCCTAATTCAAGGACCGGAAATTATGCCCGGCCGCGATCTTGGGGGACGACGGGCGGGGCGCTGCCACCGATGGCGTCTGTCAGGGCTTGGGCCGCTTGCATGACGGCGCGGCCCAATGGCGCGATCTGCGGATCGTCGATGCGGCTGGTGGGGCCGGAAACGGATATCCCGGCGATGGCTTCGTGATGGGAATCAAACACCGCCGCCGCAATGCACCGCATTCCCAGATTGCGTTCCTCGGCGTCGATGGAAAAGCCGCGCGCCCGGATCAGGCGCAAATCCCCTTGCAGGTGCGGCAGATCAACCAGGGTATGCGGCGTGAACCGGGTCAGGGTTTGCCGGGCCAACAGCCGGATGAAATGATCGGGATCCATTTGTGCCAGCAAAGCTTTGCCAATCCCCGAGGCATGCATCTGCGACAAGGTGCCGGGTGGAAAAAACGCCCGGATGCTGGCGTGGGTTTCCACCTGACTGACGAACAGCACCTGACCGTTCTGTTCAATCCCAAGGTTCGCGGTTTCGCCGGTGTCCTGCATCAGCTTGCGCAGGATCGGGCGGGCGCGCTCTACCAGGCTGGTGCGGCGCAAGAACCGCGCGCCGATCACAAAGGCCCGTGGCCCAATCGACCAGCTTTGTTCGTGGCTGTTGAACTCAACCAGGCCGCGCCCCTCAAGCGTGACCAAAATGCGGTAAACCGTGGCCGGCGATTGCCCCGTATCCGCAGCCAGATCCGACAGCGCCTTGCCCTGGCTTTCGCTTAGGTATTCAAAAACCGCCATCGCCCGATCCAGCGATTTTATGGTGTTCTGATCGGTCTTGTCGTCCCAATCGCGCGGTCGTCCACGGGCGCGTCTGGTCTTGGATTCGCGATTTTCTTGATCTTCCATAAAGCGCTCCGTATTTTCTCGAAATTCGAATTCACCATATGAAAAAAACAAGACACTGACAATAAACGATTATTTAGAACGACATCATTTTGAAATTTGATTTCAAAAAAATTTCATGGCCTGTGCGGCTGTATTAGAGTGGCGTTAACCTTGAAGGAGACGACCATGAGCTTTCAAAATCCGGTATTCATCCCCGGCCCGACCAATATCCCGGAAAGCCTGCGCAAGGCCTGTGATATGCCAACGATCGACCACCGGTCGCCGCTGTTCGGCAGTATCCTGCATCCGGCCCGCGATGGCGTTCGGCAGGTTTTGAAAAGCAAAACCGCGCAGATCTTTATTTTTCCCTCGACCGGCACCGGCGGCTGGGAAACAGCGCTGACCAACACCCTGTCTGCGGGCGATGGTATCCTGGCGGCGCGCAACGGTATGTTCAGCCATCGTTGGATTGATATGTGCAACCGTCATGGTCTGGATGTACAGGTGATTGAAACGCCCTGGGGTCAGGGCATTCCCGCCGCGCGCTATGCCGAGGCGCTGGCCGCTGACACGGATCACAAGATCAAGGCGGTTCTGGCCACGCATAATGAAACCGCCACCGGCGTCAAATCGGATATCGCTGCGGTGCGCCGCGCGTTGGACGAGGCCGGTCACCCCGCCCTACTTTTTGTGGATGGGGTGTCCTCGATTGGATCGATGGACTTTCGCTTTGATGACTGGGGTGTCGATGTTGCGGTGACGGGTTCGCAAAAGGGGTTCATGCTGCCGGCGGGGCTGGCCATCGTTGGGTTCAGCGACAAGGCCATGGCCGCCACGGCGACGGCCGGCTTGCCGCGCACCTTCTTTGATGTGCATGACATGGACAAGGGCTACGCCAATAATGCCTATCCCTATACGCCTGCGGTTGGCCTGATGAATGGGTTGAACCAGGCCTGCCAGATGTTGCTGGCCGAAGGTTTGGACAATGTCTTTGCCCGTCATCACCGCATTGCCGAGGGCGTGCGGGCGGCGGTTTCGGCCTGGGGGCTTGAACTGTGCGCCGCATCACCAGACGTCTATTCCGATACCGTCAGCGCCATTCGCACCCCGGATGGGTTCAACGCCACCGATATCGTGACCCATGCGGCAACCACCTATGGCGTCGCCTTTGGCGTCGGCCTGGGCGAGGTCGCGGGCAAAGTGTTCCGCATTGGCCATCTGGGCAGCCTCACGGATGTGATGACCCTGTCCGGCCTGGCCACCGCTGAAATGTGCATGGCGGATCTGGGCCTTGATATCCGGCTTGGATCCGGTGTCGCGGCGGCCCAGGAATATTACCGCGCACATCCCGCCCAAGCCCGCAAAAGCGCGGCCTGATGATCATGAAGGACACAGCGATGTATATTCCCACCTATGACGATATGCTGGCCGCGCATGAACGCATTCGCCCCCATATCAATCGCACCCCCGTGCGCAGTTCGGCGTTCTTGAACGATCTGACCGGCGCGCAGCTGTTCTTTAAGTGCGAAAACTTTCAGGAACCCGGTGCCTTTAAGGTGCGCGGGGCCACCAATGCGGTCTTTGGTCTGGATGATGCGCAGGCCGCCAAGGGCGTTGCGACCCATTCGTCGGGCAATCATGCGTCCTGCCTGTCCTATGCCGCGGCACGCCGGGGAATTCCATGCAATGTCGTCATGCCCCGCACCGCCCCGCAGGCCAAAAAGGACACGGTGGCGCGCTATGGCGGCAAGATCACAGAGTGCGAACCCTCGACCACCTCGCGCGAGGCAACATTCGCCGAGGTTCAGGCCGAAACCGGCGGTGATTTTGTGCATCCCTATAATGATCCACGGGTGATCGCCGGACAGGGCACCTGCGCGCGTGAATTCATGGAACAGACCGATGGGCTGGATATGGTTGTTGCGCCGATTGGCGGCGGCGGGATGATTTCAGGCACCTGCCTGACCCTGTCCACACAGGCCCCGGAATGCCAGGTGATCGCGGCCGAACCCGAGCAAGCCGACGATGCCTATCGCAGTTTCAAGGCGGGGCATATCATCGCCGATGATGCGCCCAAAACCATTGCCGATGGGCTTTTGGTGCCGCTCAAGGATCTGACGTGGCATTTTGTTTCCAATCACGTCAGCGATATTCTGACGGCGTCCGAGGCCGAGATTATCGAGGCCATGAAGCTGACATGGAAGCATTTGCGTGTGGTGATGGAACCCAGCAGCGCCGTGCCGCTTGCCACCATTCTTAAGAACAAAGACCGGTTCGCGGGCAAGCGGGTCGGGATCATCATAACGGGCGGGAATGTCGATCTTGACCGCCTGCCCTGGACTTAACAAGCGGAGCCTTGAAATGAACGCAACACTCGATTTGAAAACCCTCGAAGTGGGCTTTGACGTGCCTGCCCTGCCCGGCATGGACGAGGCCGATATTCAGACCCCCTGCCTGGTGCTGGATCTGGATGCGCTGGAACGCAACATCAAGAAAATGGGCGATTATGCCAAGGCCCACGGGATGCGTCACCGGGTGCATGGCAAGATGCACAAATCCGTCGATGTCGCCAAGCTTCAGGTGACGTTGGGCGGCGCGTGTGGCGTGTGCTGTCAAAAAGTATCCGAGGCCGAAGTGTTTGCCCGCGGCGGCATCACCGATGTGCTGGTGTCAAATCAGGTGCGGGATGCTGCCAAGATTGATCGTCTGGCGCGGCTGCCCAAGCTGGGCGCGCGTACCATTTGCTGTGTGGACGATCTGGCCAATGTTGCGGATTTGTCGGCGGCGGCGGTGCGCCATGGCAGCCAGATCGAATGCCTTGTTGAAATCGACTGCGGCGCCGGGCGCTGTGGTGTGACCACCACGCCTGAGGTGGTTGAGATCGCCAAGGCGATTGATGCGGCCGATGGTCTGAAATTTGCCGGTATTCAGGCCTATCAGGGCGCGATGCAGCATATGGACAGCTATGCGGACCGCAAAGCCAAGATCGACATCGCGGTCGCTCAGGTCAAGGATGCGGTCGATACGCTGGCGGCGCAGGGTCTGGCCTGTGATATCGTTGGCGGCGGCGGCACCGGGTCGTATTATTTCGAAAGCGCGTCAGGCGTTTACAATGAATTACAATGTGGGTCTTACGCCTTTATGGATGCCGACTATGGGCGCATCCTTGATGAAAACGGCAATCGGATTGATCGCGGTGAGTGGGACAACGCCCTGTTTATTTATACGTCGGTGATGAGCCACGCCAAATCAGACAAGGCCATCGTTGATGCCGGTCTCAAGGCGCAATCGGTCGACAGTGGTCTGCCGGTGGTTTTTGGCCGTGATGACGTGGAATATGTCAAATGCTCGGACGAGCATGGCGTGGTTGCCGACCCTGCCGGTGTGCTCAAGGTCAATGACAAGCTGCGCCTGGTGCCCGGTCACTGTGACCCCACCTGCAACGTGCATGACTGGTATGTGGGCGTGCGCGGCGGCAAGGTCGAGACCCTGTGGCCGGTGTCGGCCCGCGGCAAGGCCTATTGACCCCAAGGCGTGAAAAACCCGGCCCCCGATGCGCCTTTTGCGCGCGGGGGCAGTGATCTTCAGCAAAGAAAGAACAGATATGTGGATCGTCCCTGAACGTGAAATTGCCGGCTTGATGACCCGTCAGGCGGCCTTTGACGCGGTCGAACGCGTCTTTGCCGCCATGGCGTCTGACGCGGCTTATAACTTTCCGGTGATCCGCGAGGCGATCGGCCATGCCGATGCGCTTTACGGGTTCAAGGGCGGGTTCGATCGCACCGGGCTGACGCTGGGGTTAAAGGCAGGCGGCTATTGGCCGAACAATCTGGCGCAGCACGGGTTGATCAATCACCAGTCAACAGTGTTCCTGTTCGATCCCGATACCGGTCAGCCGGCGGCAATGGTTGGCGGTAATCTTTTGACGGCGCTGCGCACGGCGGCGGCATCCTCTGTGTCGATCAAACATCTGGCCCGTCCGGATGCGCGGGTGCTGGGGATGATCGGCGCAGGGCATCAGGCGACGTTCCAGCTGCGCGCCGCGTTGGAGCAACGTGATTTTGAAAAGGTGATCGGCTGGAACCTGCACCCCGAGATGCTGCCAAATCTTGAACAGGTCGCAGCCGAGGCGGGCCTGCCATTCGAAGCGGTCAGCCTTGACGGGATGCGCGTGGCGGATGTGATTATTTCAATCACATCCTCATTTGAGGCGATCCTGGGTGCCGATCAGGTCAGTCCCGGCACCCATATCGCCTGCATGGGCACCGATACCAAAGGCAAGCAAGAGGTGGATCCCGCCCTGCTGGCCCGCGCAACTGTTTTTACCGATGAGGTGGCGCAGTCCGTCAGCATCGGCGAAGCCCAGCATGCCGTGGCACAGGGGGTGATCGCCGCAAGCGATGTTCATCAATTGGGGGCGGTCATTAATGGTGCGCACCCCGGTCGCCAGAACGACAGCGAGATAACCTTGTTCGATGGAACCGGCGTCGGCCTGCAGGATCTGGCCGTTGCCGCACGCGTTGTCGATCTGGCGGTGGCAAACGGGATCGCCACCAAGGTCGATTTTTAACGCGGTCATAATAAATCGTCAGGGGCGGGCCGCGCAGCGGCCCGCCCCTGTCCTTTGGATCACAGGATTTCCGGCGCTTTCGGCTTGCAAGGTTGCGGGGTCAGGTCAGTCGGGACAGCAAATCACGATGTCGGGCGACAAAGGCGGCCCTGGTTTCGACGGGCGGCCGCAGCAGGATTTGCAGCCCCTCTATCAGCGATTTATCCGGCTTGCCGAAAAAGCGGTCCGCCTCGGGTTCTGAAAATCCGGCAATCTGGGTCGCTTCCATCCAGGCGCTGATCTTGTCGGCCTTTTTGATCTGGCGTTTGATCGTGGCCGGGATCTGGGCCGGCAGGCCAAAACGCAGGTGTATCGCGGCCGTCAGGCGATCGTCCAGCGCGCCATAGCCCGGCCCCACCGCCGCCTTTACCGGTGAAATCATGTCGCCGATCACATATTCCGGCGCATCATGCAGCAACGCGGCCAGGCGCCAGCGCGCCGGCGCCTGCGGGGCAATGCGACCAAACAGCGTTTCAACCAACAGCGAATGTTCGGCCACGGAATAGGCGAAATCACCCCGCGTTTGCCCGTTCCAGCGGGCAACAAAGGCCAGCCCATGGGCGATGTCGTCGATTTCAACGTCCACCGGGGTGGGGTCCAGCAGGTCCAGCCTGCGGCCCGATAACATCCGTTGCCATGCGCGGGTGGGTTTGGCCATGGGGTGTCCTATCTTGTGTTGCGGGCGCGGCAGGGCCTTGGCCGCCCTGCGGTTCCGGCGCCCCGCCCCTGTTTCCCAGAAAGCAGCGCCCCGCGAAAGCCGGATTTTGCCAACCGGCTGACGATTGTGCCGCCGCGGGCAAGGTGCTATGGCGGCGCAACATTGGAACGGAAGGGTAAAGCAGATGGCCACCGACTATATTATCAAGGACATTAATCTGGCGGATTTCGGCCGCAAGGAACTGGACATCGCCGAGACCGAAATGCCGGGGCTGATGGCGCTGCGCGCGGAATACGGCGAAAGCAAGCCATTGAAAGGCGCACGGATTGTCGGGTCGCTGCATATGACCATCCAAACCGCCGTTCTGATCGAAACGCTGGTGGCCCTGGGCGCCGATGTGCGCTGGGCGTCCTGCAACATCTTTTCAACGCAAGATCACGCGGCTGCGGCCATCGCCAAGGCCGGCATCCCGGTTTTCGCCATCAAGGGCCAAAGCCTTGAAGAGCATTGGGATTACCTGGACAAGTCGTTCCTGTTTGCGGACGGTCCCAATATGATCCTGGATGATGGCGGAGATGCGACGCTTTATATCTTGCTGGGTGCGCGCGCCGAAGCGGGCGAAGACATCATCCCCGTGCCCACATCCGAAGAAGAAGAGGTCATCAAGGCGCAGATCGCCAAGCGCATGGCCGCCAGCCCCGGTTGGTTCACCAAGATGCGCGATCAGATCAAGGGCGTCTCGGAAGAGACAACAACCGGCGTCAATCGTTTGTATCAGCTGGTGCGCGATGGTCAGCTGCCCTTCCCGGCGATCAACGTGAACGATTCTGTCACCAAATCAAAGTTCGACAACAAATATGGCTGCAAGGAATCGCTGGTGGACGGCATTCGCCGCGCGACCGATACGATGATGGCGGGCAAGGTTGCCGTTGTCATGGGCTATGGCGATGTGGGCAAAGGTTCCGCCGCCAGCCTGCGCGGCGCCGGCGCACGGGTCAAAGTCACCGAGGTCGATCCGATCTGTGCGCTTCAGGCGGCGATGGACGGGTATGAGGTTGTGCTGCTTGAGGATGTTGTCGCATCAGCCGATATTTTCATCACGACCACCGGCAACAAGGACGTGATCCGCATCGAACATATGCGCGAGATGAAGGATATGGCCATTGTTGGAAATATCGGCCATTTCGACAATGAAATTCAGGTCGCGAACCTGCGCAATCACAAGTGGACCAACATCAAGGAACAGGTCGACATGATCGAGATGCCAAGCGGCAACCGCTTGATCTTGTTGTCCGAAGGGCGCCTGCTGAACCTTGGCAATGCCACCGGGCACCCGTCGTTCGTTATGTCGGCGTCGTTCACCAATCAGGTCTTGGCCCAGATTGAGCTGTGGACCCGCAGCGAACACTACCAAAATGATGTCTATATCCTGCCCAAACATCTGGATGAAAAGGTCGCCCGGCTGCATCTGGATCGGATCGGCGTCAAGCTGACCCAGCTGAACCCCGATCAGGCGGCCTATATCGGGGTCACGCCCGAAGGCCCCTTCAAACCCGAACATTACCGCTATTGATTGTGATCATGGTTAAGAAGGCGTTTCTTTTTAACCTATGGTTTTAAGGGCTTAGAGATTGAAAACCATCGCGCCTTGGGTTAGAAACGTCTCATCCGGCTAGGACGGCTGGGACCAGTTTCGAACACATGCGGTGGTAATGGGAGCATGTGGGGTAAAGAAGGGTCCTGGCGGGGTGCCGGGGCCCTTCTTCTAGTTTAACGCCTTGGGATCAACGCTGCCCATTTTGCAGATGATCTGCCATTCTTGGGCGGTGACCGGCTGCACGGACAGGCGGGAATTATGGACCAGCACCATGTTCTCAAGATCGGGCGTTGCTTTTATCGCGGACAGGGTAACCGGGGTCACGACCGGTGCAACAGCGGCCAGATCGACACATTCCCAGCGGGGATCATCCGTGGTGCTGTCGGGGTGGGCGGTGGCGATGACCTTGGCGATACCGACGATTTCTTTGTCTTTTTGCGAATGATAGAATTGCCGGAAGTATTGCTGCTTTTGGCCACTTTCCGGGCATAACTGTTTGAAAAGAAACAAAGAGAAACCAACAAGACCTTTGTACCTTGTTTGATGACGTTACACCTGCGGGCAGGAGTAACCCTGAACAAAAATTTTGGGGGAAGCGGAAGCCGGGCGTAGCCCGGATGTAGCTTCCCCCAAAATTTTTTGGCTTGCATTATACCCTGATCGTCACGGAAGGGATGAGGATGAACTGACCAGCACGATTACCTATAGGATCGACAGGAAAATGTTTGGTGGTTACCAGAAAAAATAAGCACTCCGGAAAAGCTATAAGCAGACAACTCAAATGAACCTAAGGGTTCTTTAGGGCTCAAAACAATGACGAGACGCAACAGTTTGCTTTGATACAGTCCTCGAAGTTTAGCTACTTAGGTGGGAGGGCTGAGGTTGCACGACAGAGTGCCGTATTGGAAGCTAAAGCAGGTTGCCTAATGGGACATTGTCATTCGTTTTCGTATGAGAATTTTGGATCCCGATCATCGGTAGAACCAAAGCTTGCAACGCGGACATTTGAGATCCGGAGATCGCAACAAAGGTCAAAAAGCTCCTGTATCGACTGCCCCCAAGAGGTGGGCACCACGAGAATTGAGTTTGTGTGGTTCGATACCCGTAGCGCTGCCATAGCAAGGGTTTCTACCAAGTATCGGCGATGGAGTGTTTTGCGATGTGATTTGCATTCGACGAGCGCCACGACGATACCGTTTTGCATTAAGGAGAAATCCGATGGTATGAGTGAATCCCTCTTTGTTCGAGCGATTTCCACCTCGGCACCTAAACCAAGATCAGCTGGGTTCTCGCAAAGATACTGAAAAACTTCTTCTTCAAATCCAACCGCGCGTTTCATGCGGTCATGTCCAGCAATTCGGCGGCCCTGTTCAGCCTCGGCTCTTCTCAGGGCGATCTCTAACTGCCTTCGTGACATACTGCCCGAGAAAAACTGCGGTGAGAGTTCAGCCGCTAAGGCTCTGGAAACAGTATATATCTGAGAAAGCGTAAGAACTCCTGTCATAGAGATTTTAGTATTTTCTATTGCAAGGATTTCAGGCGCGTTTTCCTTCATCCATTTTATCGCTGCGAGGGGGTTCCTGAGGCTCGCTACCTCGACGCCTCGGAGATGTGCAACATGTGCAAGCAATTGGTTGGCTTCAGTAAATCCGTATCGCTTGGGGTTGTTCAAGGCGGCTGAAAGGCCCTTACCGAATGCCATCCAGTCCCGGATCTCTACAAGTTCAGTAATCGAAGTAAAAGATGTCATGAGTCATGGTATCAAGAAATTTAACGCTGTGAAACATATATTTGTAAGTTATTGTCAATAACGAATCGAAGGTGATGATATGACATTCTTCCATAATATTATCTGCTTTCACGGAAGGTTGAGAGGCGAGTGCAGGCTCAAGGAACCCATTGCGGTGGCTTTCATAAAGCCGGACTTGCGGCACCGATCTAAGGTGCACTTCTCAGTTTTAGTCCGCAATCTTCAGCGCGGAAGTCCTTTGAAGGTAGTAATGCTTGCGTAAGAAAATTCACATATGGCTTCGGCGGGAGGTACGATCTCGCAAGTTTGCGAACCTTCACTTGGGCATTCAGTTCGTGAAGGACTCGCCGATTTATTGATGGCTGCCGCGCCAAGCACTGTAAGGTCATCATTGCATGCGATGAACCGTCTTTTGAGGTATTTTAACGGCGACGCTCAAGACCGCATTCCACTAAAAGAAATTAGCGGTGAGCTGTTGGAAGCATATCTTTTTTCAAAAGGTGTGGCTGCCGACAGAAGCCTAAAGCCGCTTCTTCAAACATTTATAGATTGGAACAGAGTAGGCCTGCTGGCCTGCGGTTGGAGGTCAAGGCTTATGCAACGAGGCACCAGATGACGCAGGAGCCGCAAGATGGGCGGCGCTGTTGGACGATGGAATATGCTGATGACGCAAACTTCCATATAGACATCCTGCCGAGCATTCCGGGGACGAACAGCTACTTGGCGTCGCTCGTCGCTGCCGGCTATGACCTTGTGGCAAGGGGCAAGCGGGCTGTCGACCTTTGAAGGCATCGTGAGCCCTGCTTACACTGTAATCCGCCCAACCGACGGGCAAGATGGAAGGTTTTGGGCTCATTGTTTTAAGTTGCCTCGGATGGTTGGTCTGTGAGCTACTCCCCATCCGTTGGACAGGATCTGGCGTAAATTAAGCTACTCGTCGCTCCTGCTGATCGGGTTGGGGTT
>CAKZPD010000006.1 GCA_937138475.1 uncultured Sulfitobacter sp.
GTCTTGCCATGGTCAACGTGACCAATCGTGCCGATGTTTACATGCGGTTTCGTACGTTCAAACTTTGCCTTAGCCATGGTGGCCTCCTTCGTTTATTCAGTGTTGGCGCGTGTCTGGCACGCGCCAAAAGTTATGCAAATTTCGCTTGGATCTCGTCTGAGATGTTCTGTGGAACGGGTTCGTAATGGTCGAACTGCATCGTAAAGTTCGCACGGCCCGAAGACATCGAGCGCAGCGTGTTGATATAGCCGAACATATTCGCCAGCGGCACAAAGCAATCAATCGCAATCGCGTTGCCGCGTGTGTCTTGACCCTGAACCTGACCGCGACGCGATGTCAGATCGCCGATGATGCCGCCGGTGTATTCTTCGGGGGTGACAACTTCGACTTTCATGATCGGTTCAAGCAGCTTGGCGCCGGCCTTGCGCATACCTTCACGCATACACATCCGCGCGGCGATCTCGAATGCCAGAACGCTTGAGTCAACATCGTGGAATTTACCATCCAGCAACGCCACTTTGAAGTCGATCACAGGGAAGCCCGCCAGCGGACCGGAGTCCATGACCGACTGGATGCCCTTTTCAACGCCAGGGATGTATTCTTTTGGAACCGATCCACCGACGATGCGCGATTCAAAGCTGTATCCTTCGCCTGGCTCTGTCGGCGTGATCAGCAGTTTGACCTCACCGAACTGACCTGAACCACCCGACTGTTTCTTGTGGGTATAAGAATGCTCGACCTCGTGGCCGATTGTCTCGCGGTAAGCCACCTGAGGCGCACCGATGTTGGCTTCGACCTTGAATTCACGCTTGAGGCGATCCACCAGGATGTCCAGGTGAAGTTCGCCCATGCCCTTCATGATGGTCTGGCCCGATTCAATATCGGTTTCGACGCGGAAGGATGGGTCTTCGGCGGCCAAACGGGCCAAACCAGCAGACATTTTTTCCTGGTCGGCTTTGGTTTTTGGCTCAACCGCGATCTCGATCACCGGATCGGGGAAGGTCATTGTTTCCAAAACAACCGGATCATTCACAGCGCACAGGGTATCGCCTGTGGTGGTGTCTTTCAGACCCGCCAGCGCGATGATGTCGCCCGCAAAGGCTTCGGTGATTTCTTCGCGCTCGTTCGAGTGCATCATCATCATCCGGCCAACGCGTTCCTTGCGACCTTTGGTCGAGTTAAGAAGCGTGTCGCCTTTGTTCAAAACGCCCGAATAGACACGCGTGAACGTCAGCGAGCCGACAAACGGGTCGTTCATGATTTTGAACGCCAGTCCCGAGAAGGCCATCGCATCATCCGCACGGCGCGGGATGTTGCGGGTTTCGGTTTCGTCACCTGGCTTAAAGCCCATATAATCAACCACATCCACCGGCGACGGCAGATAGTCGATAACCGCGTTCAACAGCGGCTGAACGCCCTTGTTTTTGAAGGCCGAACCACAAAGCACGGGAATGAACTTGATGCCCAGCGTGCCCGCGCGGATCAAACGGCGCAGGGTTGGGACGTCTGGCTCATTGCCTTCAAGATAGGCTTCCATCGCGTCATCGTCCATTTCGACGGCGACTTCGATCATGTTGGCACGCCATTCTTCGGCCAGATCCTTCAGGCTGTCGCGCACGGGACGCTTTTCCCACGACGCGCCCAGATCTTCACCAGCCCAGACCCATTCTTCCATGGTGACCAGGTCGATCATGCCTTCCAGCTCGGTCTCGGCGCCGATTGGAATCTGAATTGGGCAAGGGATCGCGCCTGTACGGTCTTTGATCATGTGAACGCAGTTAAAGAAATCCGCGCCGATTTTGTCCATTTTGTTGACAAAAACGATCCGTGGAACCTTATAGCGATCCGCCTGGCGCCATACGGTTTCTGTCTGCGGCTCGACACCGGCGTTGGCATCCAGAACGGCAACCGCGCCGTCCAGAACCGCCAAGGAACGCTCAACTTCGATGGTGAAGTCAACGTGGCCGGGGGTGTCGATGATGTTCATCCGGTGCTTTTCGGTGTCAGGCGTCTGGCCGTCTTCCGTGCGTTCCCAGAATGTGGTGGTCGCAGCCGAGGTAATGGTGATCCCGCGTTCCTGCTCTTGCTCCATCCAGTCCATGGTGGCGGCACCATCGTGCACCTCACCGATGTTGTGGGATTTGCCAGTATAATACAGGATCCGCTCCGAGCAGGTGGTCTTGCCTGCGTCGATGTGGGCCATGATGCCAAAGTTGCGGTAGCGTTCGAGCGGGTAGTCGCGTGCCATGGGGCTGCTTCCTCAGAGTGTCTACTTTAATGGGTGTGGCGGGCCGTTACGCGGCCCGCCGGTGATCGGAAAATCCGACCGAATTACCAACGATAATGGCTGAACGCTTTGTTGGCGTCGGCCATTTTGTGGGTGTCTTCGCGCTTTTTGACGGCTGTGCCGCGTGACTGCACCGCATCCAGAAGCTCGCCTGCCAGGCGCTCTTCCATGGTGTTTTCGTTGCGGGCGCGCGAGGCTTTGATCAACCAGCGAATGGCCAGGGCTTCGCGGCGCTCGGGGCGCACTTCGACAGGCACCTGATAGGTGGCACCACCCACACGGCGCGAGCGAACCTCGACCGATGGTTTGATGTTGTCGAGGGCTTCGTGGAACACCTCAACGGGGGCGCGCTTGATTTTGCCTTCAACGCGATCAAGGGCGTTATAGACGATGCGCTCTGCGACCGACTTTTTGCCGTCGATCATCAGGTTGTTCATGAATTTTGTCAGAACCAGATCGCCATATTTGGCGTCTGGCAGGACTTCGCGTTTTTCGGCTGCGTGACGACGAGACATCTTGACTTCCTCTTACTTCGGACGCTTCGCGCCATACTTCGAACGGCGTTGCTTACGGTCTTTGACGCCCTGCGTATCCAGAACACCGCGCAGGATGTGGTAACGCACACCAGGAAGGTCTTTGACACGGCCGCCACGGATCAGAACCACCGAGTGCTCCTGAAGGTTGTGGCTTTCACCGGGGATATAACTGATGACCTCAAAGCCATTGGTCAGACGGACCTTGGCCACCTTCCGCATCGCCGAGTTCGGCTTTTTAGGTGTGGTGGTGTACACGCGTGTGCAAACGCCGCGCTTTTGCGGACATTCTTGCAGGTGCATGGACTTTGAGCGTTTGATTTTTGGCTGCCGCGGCTTGCGGATCAGCTGTTGGATCGTTGGCATTCCGGTTTTTTCCCCGTGTAGCTCACATATGTGTGCACGAGGGACGACCCCCATGCGGTTAAATTGGTCACCTTGCGCGTCCACAAAGCGAAAAAACCGCTTTCGTTTCCGTACCGAGGAAAACGACGCGGTGGGTTTCCAGAGGATCGGGCCAATAGTAGGCCGGATCGTGACCACTTGAGTTCAGATTTTCAGTGCGCAGGGCGACCCCCAACACCGAGATAGCGGGCGTATAAAAGGAGTCGCACCCCGTGTCAACAGCCCGCCTGTGGTGAATCAGCCCGCCAGGGGTCGTAACATCTGGCGTTCGCGATAAAGGGTGAACAAACCCGTGCCGACGATGATTGCTGCCCCCAGCATGGTGACGGGCCCCGGCCAATGGTCAAAGACCGCCCAGCCCAGCAGCAGCGCCCATATCAGCCCCGTATAGCGGAAGGGCGCCACGAATGACACATCCCCCACCCGCATGACCTGCACGCTCAGGAAATAGCCGCCCACGATACACACCGCCGACAACGCCAGAAAGCTGGCATTCTGGCCGCTGACCGGCACCCATTCCTGCCAGAGCGATGCAACCCCCGCAAAGACCAGCACCGACGCCGAGGCGGCAAAGGTCACCAGCATCGACGGCACCGAAGGCGACAGCCGCCGGGTGGACAGATCACGGCAAGTCACGCACACCACGCTGATCAGGGCATAGGTGGACCAAAGGGTAAACCCCTCGGGGCCGGGGCGGACAATCAACAGCATCCCGCCAAACCCCACCGCAATCGCCGACATACGCCGCCAACCGACCGGATCACCAAACAACAGCATCGACCCAAGCGTCACGGTCAAAGGCAGCACCTGAAGAATCGCAGTGATATTGGCCAAGGGCATGTTCATCAGGGCCGAGATAAAGAAATAGGCCGCCGCCACTTCGCTGACGCTGCGCAGGGCGATCAACGCCCAATCCCGCGCGGCCACTTGTTTGCGAAACGCCTTGCGGCTTTGTGCCATCACAAAAATCAACAGCGTCGCCAAAAGCCCGCGCAAGAACAGCAGCTGAAACAGCGGCAAATCACCCGCCGTTGCCTTCACAAAGGTGTCGTTCAGCGTGAAACAGGCCATAGAGGCCATCATCAGCAACGCACCCAACAAATTTGGTGACATTGGAATTTCCCGTGCGGCAATGGGTTTTGAGCAAATACGCAGCTGGCTGAAATGACCTGCTACCCCTCCGCATAGTTCAAAGCCACCGGGCAGATGCAAGCAAAATCCGTCGCCCCCGTGCAAAGAAAAACCCCCGCGCGTCTGGGACGGCGGGGGTTTGAACCTGGCACGCGGCGCTGATCAATCGCGCATGTCGTCCATGGGTGTGATCACCTGATCAAACACATCATCTGCCGATGTGTTTTCCTCGGGGACGGGTGCCGCCAAGGCGGCAGCCTTTTCGGCCTCGATCCGGCGCGCTTCGATCACGACATTGTCGCGGTCGCTGGCGATCCGGCGCATCTTCATTGTGGCGCCGCCGGTGCCGGCAGGGATCAAGCGACCGACAATGACGTTTTCTTTCAAACCAACCAGCTTGTCTTTCTTGCCCTGAACCGATGCCTCGGTCAGAACCCGTGTCGTTTCCTGGAACGACGCGGCAGAGATAAAGCTGCGGGTTTGCAACGATGCCTTGGTGATGCCAAGCAGGATCGGCTCTCCGGTGGCGGGGCGACCGCCCTTGGCCAGCGCCTTTTCGTTGACCTGGTCAAATTCCTGCTTGTCGACGTGCTCACCCTTCAACAGCGTGGTATCGCCGCTGTCTTGGATTTCCCACTTTTGCAGCATCTGGCGCACGATCACTTCGATATGCTTGTCGTTGATCTTAACGCCTTGCAAACGATACACGTCCTGCACCTCGTCGATCATGTAATCGGCCAGCGCCTCGACACCCATAATGGCAAGGATGTCATGCGGCGCGGGATTGCCGTCCATGATATAGTCGCCCTTCTGGACAAAATCACCTTCCGCGACGGGAATGTGCTTGCCCTTGGGAACCATGTATTCGACTTTGAAATCAGGATCTTCCGAAGATTCAATCGCGATCCGGCGCTTGTTCTTATAGTCTTTGCCATAGCGAACATAGCCGTCGATCTCTGCGATGATCGCGTGATCTTTTGGACGCCGTGCCTCGAACAATTCCGCGACCCGTGGCAAACCACCGGTAATGTCCTTGGTCTTGGCGCCTTCCCGCGGGATCCGCGCGATGACGTCGCCGGCTTCGATCTTGGTCTGATCCTCGACCGACAGGATGGCATCGACAGACATCGGATAGGTCACAGGGTTGCCCGCGTCGTTGCGCACTGGCTCTCCGGCATCGTCCAGCAAGATGACCTCTGGCTTCAGCTCGTTGCCTTTGGGCGCGGCACGCCAGTCGATCACGATCTTCTGCGTCATGCCGGTGGCATCGTCGGTTTCATCCTTGACGGCGATACCGGACACCAGATCGACAAACTTGGTCATACCAGACTTTTCGGCGATGATCGGCAGGGTATAGGGATCCCATTCGAACAGCTTGTCGCCCCGGTTGACCTGCTGGCCATCCTTGACGAACAGCTTGGAACCATAGCCGACCTTGTGGCTTGCGCGTTCGTCGCCGTTTTCGTCTTGAATGCTCAGCTTCATGTTGCGGCCCATAACCATGATCTCGCCGGCGGCGTTCTCAAGGGTTTGCGCGTTTTCGAACACGATTGTCCCGGCATGACCCGATTCAAGGAAGGACTGCTGGCCACCCTGCGCAACACCGCCGATGTGGAATGTCCGCATCGTCAGCTGTGTTCCAGGTTCACCAATCGACTGGGCGGCAATGATGCCGACCGCTTCGCCTTGGTTGACCAACGTGCCGCGCGCCAGGTCACGACCATAGCAGGTCGCGCAGACGCCTTCTTCGGCTTCGCAGGTCAGCGGGCTGCGGATACGCGCAGACGCCACGCCGGCCTCGTCGATGGCATCAGACATGCGTTCATCAATCAACGATCCCGCAGCGACCAGCACCTCTTCGGTGCCCGGACGCATGATGTCCTCGGCCACGACGCGGCCCAGAATACGCTCAGCCAGCGATGCGACAACCTCGCCGTCATTGACCGCCGCAACCGCCGTGATCGAGGTCTCGGTGCCGCAATCATGCATCCGCACGATGCAGTCCTGTGCCACATCCACCAAACGACGGGTCAAATAACCCGAGTTGGCAGTCTTCAACGCCGTATCCGACAGGCCCTTACGCGCCCCGTGGGTCGAGTTGAAGTATTCAAGAACGGTCAGACCTTCCTTAAAGTTCGAGATGATCGGCGTTTCGATGATGTC
>CAKZPD010000007.1 GCA_937138475.1 uncultured Sulfitobacter sp.
TACGAGGCGTTCGAAACCCCGACCGAGCTGGACCTCAAGCGCAAAAAGCAGCTGAACATGGGCAAGCCGCCGGTCTATGATCGTGCGGCGCTTGATCTGAGCGCGGCACAAAAAGACGCCCTGCGCGCCGAACGCGGTGCCGGGGTGTGGCGGTTCAAACTGGATCAACAGCGCATCGACTGGACCGATGGCATCCTTGGCGATATTTCGATTGATGCCGCCAGCGTGTCCGATCCGGTGTTGATCCGCGGTGACGGGCAGGTGCTTTATACGTTGGCCAGCGTTGTGGACGATACCGAAATGGGTGTCACCCATGTGGTGCGCGGCTCGGATCATGTGACCAACACCGCGACGCAAATCCAGATCATTCAGGCGCTGGGCGGGGCGGTGCCACAGTTTGCCCACCACAGCCTGCTGACCGGCCCCCAGGGCGAGGCCCTGTCCAAACGGCTGGGAACGCTGGCGTTGCGGGATTTGCGCGATCAGGGCATTCAGCCGATGGCGCTGCTCAGCTTGATGGCGCGCCTTGGCTCAAGCGACCCGGTCGAGCTGCGCAGCCAAATGGCGGCGTTGATTGATGGCTTTGACATTTCCCGGTTTGGATCGGCCCCGACCAAATTCGACGTGCAGGATCTTTATCCGCTGACCGGGCGCTATCTGGCCGGGTTGCCCCTGGCCGATGTGGCGGACACCCTGCGCGATATCGGCGTGCCCGATGATCAGGCGCAGCGGTTCTGGACGGTGATGCGCGACAATATCACCACGCTGAACGATTTGCCGGACTGGTGGGCGCTGTGCCAGACCGGAGCCGATCCGGTGATCGACCCCGAAGACCGCGAATTCATCGCCCAGGCCATGGCGCTCTTGCCCGATGCGCCGTTCGACGAAGGCACATGGGGCGCTTGGACCACCGCCGTCAAAGAGGCTACGGGCCGCAAGGGGCGCGGTCTGTTCATGCCGCTGCGCAAGGCGGTGACCGGACAGGCCCATGGCCCGGAAATGGCATCGCTGATGCCGCTTTTGCAGGTCGTAAAGGCGCGCGGGTGATCCGCCGCCCGCGCAGCACCCGATTGCTGCGGGGGCCGCAATGAACGATGCACGCGCCAAATTCCTGACCGGCAGCCTGTTTCGCCATGTGACGGTCATGTCCCTGACCGCGTCGGTCGGGCTGATGTCCCTGTTTCTGGTCGATTTCGTTGATATGTTGTTCATCGCCATGCTGGGCAAGGCCGAATTGGCCGCGGCCATCGGCTATGGCGGCACGATCTTGTTCTTTACCACCTCGTTCGGCATTGGCATGTCGATTGCCGCTGGGGCCTTGGTGGCGCGGGCGCTGGGGGCGGGGGATCGCGATCTGGCGCAAAAGCGCACCGCCAGCAGCCTGATCCTTGGGGCGCTCTTTGGGGCCGGTTTCGCCGGGGTGGTCTGGTGGAACCTTGATCCGTTGCTGGCCTTGATCGGGGCCAGCGCAGAAACCAAACGCCTTGCGATGCAATACCTGCAAATCGTGGTGCCCAGCCTGCCGTTCCTGATGATCGGGATGATGGGGGGTGCCATCCTGCGCGCCCATGCGGATGCGCGCCGGGCAATGATGGCAACGATTTATGGCGGGTTGGTCAATGCGGCGCTTGATCCGGTGCTGATCTTTGGGCTGGGGCTTGAGCTGCGCGGCGCGGCCATTGCGTCGGTGCTGGCGCGGCTGACCATCGCGACGGCGGCGATGCTGCCGATTATGCGCCACTATGGCGGCATTCTTTGGCCCTCGGCGCTGGGGTTGATCAAAGACACCCGCCATGTGCTGGCCATCGCGGTGCCGGCCATCCTGACCCAACTGGCCACCCCCGTCGGGTTGGCCTTTGTGACCCGCAGCATGGCCCAATTCGGAGAGGACGCAGTGGCCGGCATGGCCATCGTTGGACGGCTAAGCCCGGTGGCGTTCGGAGTGATCTTTGCGCTTTCGGGGGCGGTGGGGCCGATCATCGGGCAAAACTTTGGCGCCGGGGATCATGCGCGCGTGCGCCGGGGATACCTGTCGGCGCTGTGGTTCACGGCCATCGTGATCGTCACCGTGTCGGCGGCGCTTTACCTGCTGCGCGCCCCGATTGCGGACCTGTTCGGGGCCACGGGCCTTGCGCGGGATCTGATCTTTCTGTTTTGCGGGCCGCTGTCCCTGATGTTCTTTTTTACCGGCGCCATGTTTGTCAGCAATGCCGCCTTTAACAATCTGGGGCACCCGTTTTATTCGACCTTTACCAACTGGGGGCGCAACACGGTGGCGCTGGTGCCGCTGGTCTGGGCAGGCGGGGCGCTGTTCGGCGCGCCGGGGGTTCTGGTAGGGCAATCGTTGGCCGGGATCGTCTTTGGCCTGTGGGCGATGTGGCTCGCGCAGCGCATTATCGCACAGGGCGGCCGCGTGGCGCCTGAGTCAGAATTCGGGCGTCAGGGTCGCCTGCTCGCCTTGCTGCACCTGCGCCGATAGGCGTTCCAGATGCCCATCAACAAGGGCGCGCTCGGCCGGGGACAAAACCTGATGGCGCGGATAGATCGGATTGGCGCGGTCGTCTAAAATGGGCGTATCCCAGCCGTCGGTCGTGTCAAAGAACCGCTGAACGCCGTCCTTGCCAAAGACCTGCAAGAACCCCTGCACCACCACATCCAGATAGCTCAGCAAAATAACCCCGCCGCCGCCGCGCACCATGTCGCTATCCTGAACCGCATAGACGGCGATTTCCGGCGCGTGCGGCGCATCGTGGCAGACCGCCCCTTGGGTGGAAATCCGGGCATAGCCCTGTTCGCGGGCATCCAAGGCGGCCCAATCGGCGCCGGGCACCGCCGCAATCAACCCGTCGATCTGATGGCCATTGGCGGGCACGCCGGTCAACAGCACCACGCCCCGCGCCGGCGATCCAACCCAGGCGCGCCGCCATCCGGTCAGCTGCGCGGGATACGAGTCGCGATAAATATGCGTCGCCCGATTCACCAGGCTGCCATATCCAAAGAAATAAGGGGTTGTCATTGCCAATGCCTTTCCAGATCGCTGCGCACTCAATCACCATGGGCGATATTCTTCAAGGGTGCTTGACGTGGACCAGCGTCACGGAATAGGTTGCGCCCATCCCGCACGGGAGAACTGGCCAGACCAGTGCCGAAGGAGCAACCGCCCCGGAAACTCTCAGGCGCAAGGACCGTGAACGGGCTCAGACACTCTGGAGAGTGATGCAAAAGCATCCGCCGAAGGGATAACGATCTCAGGCACATAGACAGAGGGGGCATCAAAGCGTGGCCATTGGGGCGGCGCGTGGATGCCAGCTTGACCTGCGCGTGCAGTTCTGGCGTTCTGAGCAGGGGGAGAACTATGACCGAACTTGAGCAAACGCCGCTTGTTGCGCTGCACAAGGCGCTGGGCGCCAAAATGGTGCCCTTTGCTGGCTATGAAATGCCGGTGCAATATCCGATGGGGGTGATGAACGAACACCTTCATACGCGGGCCCACGCCGGGCTGTTTGATGTCAGCCACATGGGACAGGTGCTGCTGAGCGGCGGGTCATGGGAGGCGGTGGCCCTTGCCTTCGAAGCGCTGGTGCCGATGGATGTGCTGGGGCTGGGCGATGGCCGCCAGCGATACGGGTTTTTCACCAATGACGCCGGCGGGATCGAAGACGATCTGATGTTCGCGCGCCGGGGCGATAACCTTTTTGTGGTGGTCAACGCCGCCTGCAAAGCCGCCGATGTGGCGCGGATGCGCGCGGCGCTGCCGGGGGGAATTGCCATTCAGGAACTGACCGACCGGGCGCTGATCGCGCTTCAGGGGCCGCAGGCGGAAACGGCGCTGGCGCGGCTGGACGCGCGCGCGGCCGGGATGCGGTTCATGGATGTGGCCGATCTGGATCTGGGCGGCTGTGCGGCCATTGTGTCGCGGTCGGGCTATACCGGCGAGGACGGGTTTGAAATATCGGTCCCGGCGGACCGGGCTGAACAGCTTGCGCAGACATTGCTGGATATGGACGAGGTGGCCCCCATCGGCCTTGGCGCCCGCGATTCGCTGCGGCTTGAGGCGGGCCTGTGCCTTTATGGCCACGATCTTGATCCGCAAACCAACCCGATCGAAGCCAGCCTGACCTGGGCCATGCAAAAGGCCCGCCGGGCCGGCGGTGCCCGTCAGGGCGGGTTCCCCGGCGCGGCGGCCATCTATGACGCTATGCTGCACGGACCGGACCGCCGCCGGGTCGGCCTGCAACCGCAGGGCCGTGCCCCGATGCGCGAAGGCGTCGCGCTTTTTGACAGCGAAACCGCCAGCGATCCGGTCGGGCGTATTACATCGGGCGGGTTTGGGCCCAGCCTGGGCGCCCCGGTCGCCATGGGCTATGTCACCGCCCCCCATGCCAGCAGCGGCACCGCCCTGTGGGCGGAGGTTCGCGGCAAACGCCTGCCGGTGACCACCTGCGATCTGCCCTTTATTCCTGCCAATTTCAAACGATAACCCCAGCAAAGGACGACCCTTATGAAATTCACCGAAGAACATGAATGGCTTCGTGCCGAAGGCGACGAAGTCGTTGTCGGCATCACCACCCACGCCGCTGAACAGCTTGGCGATGTGGTCTTTGTCGAACTGCCCGAAGAGGGCACCGTGGTCAGCAAGGACGACGAAGTGGTCGTGATCGAAAGCGTCAAGGCCGCGTCGGATATTCTGGCCCCCTTGGACGGGGAAATCACCGAAGTGAACAGCACCCTGGCCGACGATCCCGGCAAGGTGAACGAAGACCCCCAAGGCGAGGCCTGGTTCTTCAAGATGAAGCTGAGCGACCCCAGCCAGATGGATGATTTCATGGACGAAGCGGCCTATCAGAAATTCATCGGCTAACCCATCGGCCTGCGCCCCGCAGCATGGGGGGCAGGCCCAAGATTTTCACGACGCGCTGAAAGGACCCTTGCGATGGCGTTCAAGCCCACAGAATACCTGCCCTATGATTTTGCAAACCGCCGCCATATCGGCCCGTCACCCAGCGAAATGTCCGGGATGCTGGAAACCATCGGTGCCAAGACCCTTGAGGCGCTGATCGACGATACCCTGCCCCCGTCGATCCGGCAAAAACAGCCCCTGCAATTCGGCAAGGCCATGTCGGAACGCGAAGTGCTGGAACACATGCGCATCACCGCCGCCAAGAACAAGGTGCTGACATCGCTGATCGGGCAGGGGTATCATGGCACGGTGACCCCCCCGGCCATTCAGCGCAACGTGCTGGAAAATCCGGCGTGGTATACCGCCTATACCCCCTATCAGCCGGAAATCAGCCAGGGCCGGCTTGAGGCGCTCTTGAACTTTCAAACCATGGTCAGCGACCTGACCGGGCTTGAGGTCGCCAATGCGTCGCTGCTGGACGAAGCCACCGCCTGCGCCGAAGCGATGACCATGGCGCAGCGGGTCGCGAAATCCAAATCCAAGGCGTTCTTTATCGACCGCGACTGCCATCCGCAGAATATCGCCGTGATGAAAACCCGCGCCGCGCCGCTGGGCATTGAAATCATCGTGGATGATGCCGCCAAGCTGGACGCCAGCGCGGTCTTTGGCGCGATTTTCCAATATCCCGGCACCTATGGCCATGTGCGCGATTTCACGCCGCAGATGCAGGCCCTGCATGACAACAAGGGCATTGGCATTGTTTCGGCCGATCCTTTGTCGCTGACCTTGCTAAAGGCCCCCGGCGAAATGGGCGCAGATATCGCCGTCGGATCAACCCAGCGCTTTGGCGTGCCCGAAGGCTATGGCGGCCCGCATGCGGCCTATATGTCTTGCCGGGATGCGATCAAACGGTCCATGCCGGGGCGTATCGTCGGGGTGTCCATCGACGCCCATGGCAACCGGGCCTATCGGCTGTCTCTGCAAACCCGCGAACAGCATATCCGCCGCGAAAAGGCCACATCGAACGTGTGCACCGCGCAGGCGCTGCTGGCGGTCATGGCGTCCATGTATGCGGTGTTCCACGGCCCCGAGGGCCTCAAGGCGATTGCCCAGCGGATTCACCGCAAAACGGCGCGTCTGGCGCGCGGTCTCGAAGAGGCGGGCTTTAAGGTCGATCCACAGGCGTTCTTTGACACCATCACCGTGGATGTCGGCCCGCTGCAATCGGCGGTGATGAAATCGGCTGTGGACGAAGGCATCAACCTGCGCCGCGTCGGGGAATCCCGTGTCGGGATCGCGCTGGATGAACGCACGCGGCCATCCACGATCGAAGCGGTCTGGCGCGCCTTTGGGATCACCCGCAAGGACGAAGATTTCCGCCCCGATTACCGCTTTCCCGAGGACATGCTGCGGCAGTCCGAATATCTGACCCATCCGATTTTCCACATGAACCGCGCGGAAACCGAGATGATGCGCTATATGCGCCGTCTGGCGGATCGCGATCTGGCGCTGGACCGGGCCATGATCCCGCTGGGGTCGTGCACCATGAAACTCAATTCCGCAGCCGAGATGATGCCAGTCAGCTGGCGCGAATTTTCGTTGCTGCACCCCTTTGCCCCGGCGGATCAGGCCAAAGGGTATCGCGAAATGATCGACGATCTCAGCGCCAAGCTGTGCGATATCACCGGCTATGACGCGATCTCGATGCAGCCCAATTCTGGCGCTCAGGGGGAATATGCGGGCCTGCTGACCATCGCCGCCTATCACCGGGCGCAGGGGCAGGGGCACCGGGATGTGTGTCTCATTCCCATGAGCGCGCATGGCACCAACCC
>CAKZPD010000008.1 GCA_937138475.1 uncultured Sulfitobacter sp.
GCGCTGGCTGATTACGAAGATCGGTTCGTCATTCCCACCACCCATCGTGAACAGGTGGAAGAAGCCTATGAGCTGAAAGGCGGCTGTGGGTTCACCGATGGCAATGGCTGCTCGACCGGGATGTCCAAAGGATCGCTGTTCGGCGGCTCCAAGCGCCCGTTGAAAATGCCGCAGGAGGTAAAATAATGTCTGCAAATCCAAGTGATAGAACCCTAAAGGCGCTTTCGGTCTTGCTGTGTTATCCCACGGTTGACCTGCAACGCGCCATGCCAGAAGTCGCAGCGGTTCTGGCGGCGGACAGCCGGCTGACCGCCGCAGGCCGCCGGGCGCTAAGGCCGCTGACACAGGCGCTGGCCGAACAAGACATCTATGCGCTGGAAGAGCAATTCGTCATGCTTTTCGATCGCTCGCGCAGCTTGTCGCTTAATCTGTTTGAGCACGTCCACGGCGAAAGCCGCGACCGTGGCGGTGCGATGGTGTCGCTGTTGGAAAGCTATCGCGAGGCCGGATTTGAACCGGTCACCAGCGAATTACCCGACCACTTGCCGGTGTTGCTGGAGTTTCTGGCCCATCAACCCGCCGCGCAGGCGCAAGAGATCTTGGCCGATGCGGCGCATATTTTTCAGGCCCTCGCCGAGCGGCTGACCCGGCGCGACAGCGCCTATGCGGCGGTGTTTGCTGCGCTGGTGCAGCTGTCGGGTGGTATGGCCGATCAGAGCGCAGTGGATGAATTGCTTGAGCAACCCGACAACGACCCAACCGATCTTGAGGCGCTTGATGCGATCTGGGAGGAAAGCGAAGTGCGCTTTGGCCCGGATCCGGGGGCGGGCTGTCCACAGGTGCGGGACATGCTGGCCCAAATGGACCCGTCGCCGCGCCCTGCCGCCCCCCCTGCCAACCTCGTATAAAAAGGAGACGCAAAATGGATCAGTTTCTTTTTGGAATTTACCCCTATATCGCGATCACGGTGATGGTTCTTGGATCTATCGCCCGATACGAGCGCGACCCATTTACCTGGAAGTCCAGCTCGAGCCAGTTTCTGCGTCGTCGGCAATTGGTGGTGGGGTCGGTGCTGTTCCATGTTGGTGTCCTGACCATCCTGGTGGGCCATATTGCCGGGCTGCTGACCCCGCTTTGGATTGTTGACGCGCTGGGCATCAGCCACGGGGCCAAACAGATTTTGGCGATGGTGGTCGGCGGCATCGCTGGGGTGATGGCGCTGATCGGCGGGGGGATGTTGTTCCACCGCCGCCTGAGCGATCCGCGTATTCGCAAGACCTCGTCTTTTGCGGATATCGCAATACTGGGGCTGTTGCTGGCGCAGCTGGTGCTGGGATTACTGACCATTTTTGCATCCGCCCAGCATCTGGATGGTCATGAGATGACAAAATTCATGCATTGGGCCCAAGGCGTTTTGACCCTGCAAGGTGGCGCGTGGGAATATGTGGCGAATGTGGCGCCGGTCTTTAAGGCCCATATCACGCTGGGATTGACCATTTTTCTGGTATTTCCGTTTACCCGGTTGGTGCATATGCTGTCGGCGCCGGTGCGGTTCTTGATCCGGCCGGGGTATCAGATTGTGCGGTCGCGGCGGCAAAACCTGCCAGAGGGGCGCGAGGGGGCCGGCCAATGAACGCAAGGCTTTTCCCCGACCTGATCGTAAACGGAGAGACCGTCCCCCATGCTGCGGTGGCGGCGGAAACCCAGCACCAGCAGGCCCCAAAAGGCAAGCCGGGGATCGCATGGCGCAAGGCCGCGACGGCGATGGCGATCCGGACCTTGCTGTTGCAAGAGGCGGCGCGGCTGGGCATTTGTGCCGCCCCGGCCGAGCTTGGCGCGGGCCGCCACGAAAGCCGGGAAGAAGCCCTGATCCGGGGCGTGCTTGAGGCGCGCATAACCGTGGCAAAGATTGCGGATGCGGATATTCACGCCCATTGGGCGCGCGATCCATCCCGGTTCCGCGCCCCGCCCCTGTGGGAGGTCGCGCATATCTTGATTGCATGTGATCCACGCGATGCGGCAAGGCGCGCGTCTGCCCTTGCGCTTGCCACTTCTGTCACCGCGCGCGCGCACGGCGCACCGGGCAGCTTCGCGTCTCTGGCGCGCGATCACAGCGACTGTCCCAGCGCGGCGCAGGGCGGGGTGCTGGGACAGATCGGTCCGGGGGACAGCGTGCCGGAATTCGAAGCCGCCTTGCGGGCGCTGCCCGAGGGGCAGATCAGCGCCGCCCCGGTGCCAAGCCGGCATGGGTTTCATATCATCCGCATGGATGGCGCCATTGAAGGCGCTGTGCTGCCCTTTGAAACCGTGCGCCCGAAAATCCGCGCCGCAATGGAGCGCGCGGCCTGGGTCCGGCAGGCGCGTATCCTGACGCAAGAGCTGGTGCAGGCCGCTGATATCCGCGGCGCCGACATGAGCCAGTTCGCCGCATGACCGCACAGGCCGACATGTTGGGCGATCTTTTGGCCCGCAATCGTGACTGGGCCGCGGCGCGCACGACGGCAGAGCCGGCCTTTTTCACCCGTTTGGCCGGCGAGCAACACCCGACCTATTTCTGGATCGGCTGTTCGGACAGCCGGGTGCCCGCCAATGTCGTTGCCGGCCTGAACCCAGGCGAGGTCTTTGTGCATCGCAATATCGCCAATGTTGTTCATTCAGCCGATATGAATCTGCTTTCAACGCTGGAATTTGCGGTTGATGCCCTGCACATCCGCGAGGTGATCATCTGTGGCCACTATGGTTGTGGCGGGGTTCGTGCCGCGACCGAAGAATTCCCGCATGGCTTGGCGGATCATTGGCTTGAACCGATCCGGCGGTTGGCCAAGACCTATGCGATGGACCTGGCGCAAACCCACAGCCCCGAGGCGCGCCGCGACAAACTGGCCGAGCTGAACGTGATCG
Organism: uncultured Sulfitobacter sp.; assembly: GCA_937138475.1. GTDB lineage: Bacteria > Pseudomonadota > Alphaproteobacteria > Rhodobacterales > Rhodobacteraceae > CAKZPD01. Next base: position 2,902 of record CAKZPD010000008.1, read on the forward strand.
AAAGCGTGCGCCGCGTGTCGGAAACCCCGATTGTGACCCGCGCATGGGCGCGTGGTGCTGCGCTGCGGATTTACGGGTTGATATATGGCTTGCACGATGGACGATTGCGCGATTTGGATTGCACCATTGGGCCGGGGCATTTTCTGCCCGGCGCGCAACCAAGCCCCCCTTTTGGACACAAGGTTGACGATGAAAGGATGACCTGATGCATATTGCCTATACCGTGGCGCCAGGACGCGGCGACACCGATCTGTTGCTGTATCAATTCGCGCAATTGCTTGAGCGCAAGGGCCTGCGGGCCTGCGGCACTGTTCAAATCAACAGCGAACGGGTCAAGGATGGGCCGTGCGACATGGATATCCAGATCCTGCCGGGCCGCGAAACCCTGCGCATATCGCAAGAACTGGGCGAGGGCGCCAGGGGGTGCCGGTTGGATCCGGTTGCGCTTGAGACCGCCGTGGCGCGGGTTCAGCACAGCCTTACAGCGGGCGCCGATCTGTTGATTGTCAATAAATTCGGCAAACACGAAGCCGAGGGTCGCGGTTTTCGCGAGGTCATCGGACAGGCGCTGGCGCAGGGTGTTCCGGTTCTGGTGGGGCTGAATGGCCTGAACGTCGCGGCCTTTAACGCATTTTCGGGCGGCTTGGCGAAAGAACTGCCGCCCGATGCCAAGGCGCTTGAGGCATGGGTCGATCAAGCATTGGGTCAGACGGATATGGTGGCCTGAGGCAAGGGGCCAGCATCGGCCGGCCCCGCTGCGCTTGGCTGAAACGCTTTCAGCTGCGGGTGAACTCTGGATAGGCTTCCATGCCCAGCTCGCTCATATCCAGCCCTGATTGCTCGGCCTCGGGGCTGACGCGCAGGCCAAAGACGGCATTGAGCGCCAACCAGCACAGCCCCGACGCGGCGACCACAAATGCACCAATGACAGCAATGCCGACGAATTGCGCGCCAAAGCTGGCGGCGTCATTCGTAAGGGGAACGGCAAGGGTGCCCCAAATGCCGGCCAGCAGGTGAACGGGGATCGCGCCAACCACATCGTCAATGCGCAGACGATCCAAAAACGGAACTGCAAAGACCACAATCGCGCCGCCCAAGCCCCCGATCAAGCTGGATTGCAGCAATGTTGGGGTCAGGGGCTCGGCGGTGATCGAAACCAACCCGGCCAAAGCCCCGTTCAGGATCATCGTCAGGTCAGGCTTTTTGTAAAGCAGCTGCGTCAGCGCCAAGGCCATCACCGCCCCTGCCGCGGCGGCTGTATTGGTATTGGAAAAGATCCGGCTGATGTCTGCGACATTGGCGGCGCTGTCCATATAAAGTTGCGATCCGCCGTTAAAGCCAAACCATCCCATCCACAGGATAAACGTGCCAAGGGTGGCCAGCGCCAGATTGGATCCGGGAAAGGGCAAAACCTTGCCATCTTTGTATTTTCCAAGACGTGGCCCCAAAATGATTGCCCCGGTCAGTGCGGCCCAACCGCCCACCGAATGGACGACGCTTGAGCCGGCGAAATCCTGAAAGCCCATGGCATCCAAAAAGCCGCCGCCCCATTTCCAACTGGCCTGAATAGGATAAATCACCGCCGTCAGCAGCACCACAAAGACCAAAAAGGGCCACAGTTTGATGCGTTCGGCCAGGGCGCCTGACACGATCGAGGCGGTGGCAGCGCAGAACATCAGCTGAAAAAAGAAATCTGATCCAACCGAGGCATAGCTCAGATCCGGGTTCGCGCCGGCAAGGCCGACCGGCTCAAGCGTGGTTATTCTGACAGCGCCAAGCACCTGCCCGATGGTCCAGCCATCACCGGGATACATCAAATTATACCCCAGCAAATAGTAAAACAGCGACGCCAGCGAAAACAGCGCGATGTTTTTGGTCAATTGCATGGCGACGTTTTTGCCGCGCACCAGACCGGCCTCAAGCATGGCGAAGCCGGCGGCCATGAAGAACACCAAAAACCCCGATGTCAGAAACATGAAGGTGGTAAAGATAAAGCCGATCTCGGCGTTTGATGGCGTTGTGTCCAGCGTCTGTCCAAAACCAGCGCTGGGGATCAACAAGGCGGCAGCCGGGGCCGCCCATCTGCATAGGTGTCTCATTTGATGTCTCCTGATATGGGCTTACAAAGCGTCTTCGTTCATCTCGCCGGTGCGCACCCGCATGGCCTGTTCGATGTCCAATGCGAAAATCTTGCCGTCGCCGATTTTGCCGGTGCGGGCGGCGTTGGCGATGGTTTCAATCGCCTGTTCGGCCATGCTGGCGGGAATGGCGATTTCCAGTTTGATCTTGGGAACGAAATTGACGGAATACTCGGCGCCTCGGTAGATCTCGGTATGGCCCGATTGCGCGCCAAAGCCCTTGATTTCTGAGACCATCATGCCGCGCACGCCAATGGCGGTCAGCGCTTCGCGCACGTCTTCCAGCTTGTAGGGTTTAATTGTTGCGATGATCAGCTTCACCTGTTTTCTCCTTTGTTCAAGGTATGTGCAGGTGCAGCGTGATCGCGCTGCGGCGCAGCGTCAGTAATATTCGTCAAGGGGAAGGGGTGTGATACGGGCGATTGCCCGAAATTTAGGCGCTTTTGTGGCGTGCGCTTATTATTTCAGCGCGCGCGGTCAACGATTCACCGCGCGCCGCCTTTGGATGGTCAAAACTCGGTAACGACAGTCGCGCCGGGGCTTTGAAACTTGTCCATATTGATCAGCGCGTCAATCGATTGCGCCAAGGTGATTTCCCGCCCGACCAGCTTGGAAGGTTGCAACAGACCGCTTTCGATCATTCCCAGCATGGCCCCATACCGATGCGCTTGCATCCCGTGGCTGCCGACGATCTCAAGCTCGTTGGCGATGACCGGGCTCATTGGAATGGCGGGCGTGCTCTGATCGCCCAGCAACAGCCCGACCTGCACATGCCGTCCACGTTTGCGCAAGCTCAGCACAGACTGCGCGCAGGTCGCCGGATGGCCCAACGCATCTATCGATACATGCGCCCCACCGCCGCTGATGTCTTTCACCGCACCGGGCACATCGGCACAATGGCCGGCATTGATCGTGGCGCGGGCGCCAAGGCTTTGCGCCAACCCAAGCGCGGCATCCGAGATGTCAACCGCAATGACATTCGCCCCAAGGGCATGGGCAATCATCACCGCCGACAGGCCAACCCCGCCGCAGCCATGTATCGCCACCCAATCCCCCGCCGACACGCGGCCTTGATCGACAACCGCCCGAAACGAGGTTGCAAAACGGCACCCCAGGCTGGCGGCCGTGGAAAAATCCAGCGTTTCAGGCAGGGACACCAAATTCAGGTCAGCATGATGAATACCCACATATTCCGCAAAAGACCCCCAATGGGTAAAGCCGGGCTGAAATTGCGCATCGCAAACCTGCTGATGGCCGCCATGGCACTGGGGGCACGATCCACAGGCGGCAATGAACGGCACCGTCACGCGGTCACCTACCCGCCAGTTGCGCACGTCTTTGCCGACGGCGGCAACAACCCCGGCCAGCTCATGCCCCGGCACATGCGGCAACGCCACCCCATCGTCATGCCCCATCCAGCCGTGCCAGTCGCTGCGGCAAACCCCGGTGGCTTTCACTTCGATCACCACGCCATGCGCCGCCGGGCTGGGGTCGGGTACATTCATCAGGCTGGGACGCTGCCCAAAGGTCTCGATAACTACGGCTTTCATCTGCGCCCTTTCTTTTGTTCTTAAATATCCTCGCCAAAGGCGATTGCAACGCAAAAGGCCCCGCGCGTGTGCGGGGCCTTTCCAGTTCAGCGCAAAGGCTTATTGGGGAATGTCGCCCTCAATACCTTCTACATAAAAGCTCATACCGGCAAGCGTGCCATCATCGGCAACCTCGCCTGCGGCCAGCCAATCGCTGCCGTCCTGCTTTTTCAGCGGTCCGGTGAACGGATGATAGCTGCCATTGGCAATCGCATCGCGCAGGGCCAGGGCTTCGGCCTTGACATCCGCCGGAACCGCCGAGGAAATCTCGCCAATGCCGACCATGCCGGCGCTGATACCATCCCAGCGGTTGCTTGTTGTCCAGGTGCCATCCATGACCGCTTTGGTGCGTTCAATGTAATAAGGCGCCCAGTTGTCAATAATCGAGCTCACCCGAGGCAACGGCCCGTATTGCGCCATATCCGAGGCCTGACCAAAGGTGATCACATTGCCGGCTTTTTGCGCCGCGGCCTGTGGTGCGGTCGAATCGGTGTGCTGCAACACCACGTCGGCGCCCTGTTCGATCAGCACCTTGGCGGCATCGGCCTCTTTGGCGGGATCAAACCAGGTATAGGCCCAGACGATCTTGAACTGCACATCTGGGTTCACTTTGCGCGCGTGAATAAAGGCCGAATTGATGCCCCGGATCACTTCGGGAATTGGGAACGACCCGATATAACCAACGATGTTGGATTTGGTCATTTTGCCGGCGATATGGCCCTGAATCGCCCGGCCTTCGTAAAACCGCGCAGAATAGACCGAAACGTTATCGGCGGTCTTGTATCCGGTGGCGTGCTCAAATTTCACATTCGGAAACTTCGCCGCAACGTTGATCGTCGGGTCCATATAGCCAAACGAGGTGGTGAAGATCAGATCGGCGCCGTTCAACGCCATCTGCGTCATAACACGCTCGGAATCGGGGCCCTCGGCCACGTTTTCAACAAAGACGGTCTCGACCTTGTCGCCAAAGGCTTCCTCGACGGCCAGGCGGCCTTCGTTGTGCTCATACGTCCAGCCGCCATCGCCGACCGGCCCGACATAGACAAAGCCGACCTTGGTCTTGTCAGCGGCAATCCCGCTGGTCGCCAGGCCCAGCGCAACAGCTGCGCCAGTCATGAAGGTAGTAAGTTTCATTCAGGTTATCCCCCGTGTTGGATCGCCCCTAGTTTGAGGCATGAAAACTGCGCCCAAGTGACGCTGGTGCCGCGCTCTTGTCCGCCGAAAGGATCACCAGCACAAGGATGGTGATCAGGTAAGGTGACATTGCCAGATATTCCACCGGAATGGCAACGCCGGCGCCTTGTAAATTCAACTGAAGCTGGGTGATTCCGCCAAAAAGATACGCGCCCAACAAGACCCGCCAGGGCTTCCAACTGGCAAAGACCACCAGGGCCAGGGCAATCCACCCCACCCCGGCCGTCATGCCTTCGGTCCATTGTGGCACCCGCACCAGCGAAATATAGGCCCCGCCGACCCCGGCGCAGGCCCCACCGAACATGATGGCCAGCACCCGCAAACGCACCACCTTATACCCCAAAGCGTGCGCCGCATCGTGGTTTTCCCCGACCGCGCGCAGCAACAGCCCAAACCGGGTGAAACGCAGCACCAACCAGACCGCTGCCACCAGCGCCAAAGCGAAATACAAAACGATATCATGCGAAAACAAGATCGGGCCCAGAACCGGTATTTCCCCCAGCGCGCCAAGATCCAGATCATCGAACTTGGGCGGCTTGACCCCGACATAGCTCTGCCCCAAAAGCGCCGACAGCCCCAGACCAAACAGGGTCAGCGCCAATCCCGATGCCACCTGATTGGCCAGCGTCACCTGTGTGAGAAAGGCAAAAACCAAGCTCAGCGCTGCGCCGCCGATCGCTGCGGCGACAAAACCGGTCAGGGGCGATCCGGTTTCCACCGCGACGGCAAAGCCACAGATCGCGCCGATGATCATCATGCCCTCAACCCCAAGGTTCAGCACCCCGGCGCGTTCGACCACCAATTCCCCTGTGGCCGCCAAAAGGATCGGCGTCGCCGCCCCCATCAAGGCTGCAACCAGCAAAATTGGGTTGATTACAGAAATATCCATCACACAGCCTCCGTCCGGCCCAACCGCAAGCGAAAATGCGTCAACAGGTCAAAGGCCAGCAAAAAGAACAACAACATGCCCTGAAACACCTGAATCGCCGCCGCCGGCAGCCCCATCTGCGATTGGGCAATATCGCCGCCAATATAGGTCAAGGCCATCAACAGGCCTGCCAACACGATACCAATCGGATGCAGGCGCCCCAAAAACGCAACGATGATTGCCGTAAACCCATACCCAACATTGAAATCAATGCTGATCTGCCCGGCAGGGCCGGCCACCTCAAACAGCCCGGCAAGCCCCGCAAGCGCCCCGGATGTGCCCAGGCAAAACAACACCAGACGCACCGGGCGCACACCGGAAAACCGCGCGGCCCTCGGGGCCTCACCGGTCACACGAATGGCAAACCCCAGCCGGTGCCGGGCCAGCAACACATAGGCAAAGATCACGGCAATAAGCGCAGCAACGACCCCCCAATGCATCCCCGTCCCGGCAATCAGTTCGGCATTATGAGCACTTGGATATTGTTGCAAATTCCGACTGCCCGGAAAGCCATACCCTTCGGGGTTTTTCAACAACCCCAATGACATTGAGGCCAGCAATTGCTCGGCAACATAGACCAACATCAAAGAAACGAGAATCTCATTGGTGCCAAAGCGCACCTTCAGAACCGCCGGAATCATCGCCCACAGCCAACCGCCCAAGGCGCCGGCCAGAACCATCGCAGGAAAGATCAACGCGCTTTGCGCCGGGTAACAGGCCAACCCAACGGCGGCGCCGCAAATCGCCCCGACAATATATTGCCCCTCGGCGCCAATATTCCAGATACCGGCCTTGAACCCAAGGCTCAGCCCAACGGCAATCAGCACCAGCGGCGCGCCTTTCACCAAAAGCTGCGGCCGATAATAAAACGCAAATTCGCCAAACAGCGGTTGCCAAAAGATGGTCGCGATCGCCTCTACCGGGTCTTTGCCCAGGGCGGCAAACAACAGCCCGCCAAAAAAGAACGTCGCCGCCACCGCCAGCAACGGGGTGGCATAAGCAAATCCCTGGCTTGCCTGCGGTCGTTTCTCCAGTCGCATCATCCCCGGCCCCCCGTTTTTCTTTTGTTCTTAAATATCCCCGCCGGAGGCATGAATACTCTTCTGTGCATCGCTTCACACATGCGCCACCTCCATGCCATGGGCGCCGCCCATCATCATGCCGATTTCCTCTACGCTCAGCCCCTCGGCAGGGCGCGGCTCCGACAGGCGCCCCTCGTTCAGCGCGGCGAACCGATCGGAAATTTCCATCAATTCGTCCAGATCCTGGCTGATGACGATCACCGCCGCCCCGCCTGTCGCCAGATCCAGCAAGGCCTGCCTGATCGCAGCGGCCGCCGATGCGTCCACCCCCCAGGTTGGTTGGTTGACGATCAGCACTTTGGGATCTTGCAGGACTTCGCGTCCGATGACGAATTTCTGCAAATTCCCGCCCGACAGCGCCCGCGCTGCGTTCTGCGCGCTGGGGGTGCGCACATCGAATGCGGTGATGATCTCGCGCGCGAAATCCTGCGCGGCGCCCCAGTTAAGAAACCCGTTTTTTTCTAACCCCATGCGCGTTGCGCCGGTCAGCATGGCGTTCTCGGTCAAGCTCATATTGGGCACCGCCGCATGGCCAAGCCGCTCTTCCGGGGCGGCCAAAACCCCCAAGGCGCGCCTTTGGTTGGGTTCCAGCGCGCCAATATCGGCGCCCTCAAGGGCAATCGCCCCCGGCGGCGTGCGGCGTTCGCCCGACAGCGCCGACAGAAGTTCATCCTGACCGTTGCCGGCCACGCCGCCAATGCCCAAAATTTCGCCGGCGCGCAGGGTAAAGGAAATGTCGCGCAACGGCATACCAAATGCGCTCAGCGGCGGCAGGCTCAGCCGTGTGACACTAAGCAGCTCGGCGCCGAATTCTGGGTTGGCGCGGCTTGGCACCGACAGCACCTTGCCGACCATCATTTCGGCCATATCGCCTGCGCTGGTCTCGCGCGGAATGCAGGTGCCCACCACTTGGCCCAGCCGCAGCACGGTCGCCGAATCGCACAGCGCCCGAATTTCTTCCAGCTTGTGGGAAATATACAAGATCGACGTGCCCTCTTGGCTAAGCTTGCGCAGGGTCTTGAACAGGATTTCGACCTCTTGCGGGGTTAACACGGATGTCGGCTCATCCATGATCAACAGCTTTGGTTCTTGCAGCAAACAGCGAATGATCTCAACGCGCTGGCGCTCTCCTGCGGACAGATCCCCGACCAGATGATCCGGCGCCAGCGGCAGGCCATAGGTATCCGATACGGCTTTGATTTGCCGCGACAAATCCCTCAGCTTTGGGGCGTTTTCCATGCCAAGCGCGATATTTTCTGCGACGCTCAGGGCGTCAAACAGGGAAAAATGCTGAAACACCATGCCAACGCCGGCGGCACGGGCCGCGCGCGGCTCTGGCGGGGCAAAGGGTGCGCCGTGCATGCGCATCGTGCCGCTATCGGGCTTGACCAGGCCATAGATCATTTTGACCAGCGTCGATTTGCCTGCACCGTTTTCGCCAAGCAGGGCGTGAACTTCTCCGGGGTTGATGGCCAACGAGACATTATCGTTGGCAACCACACCGGGATAGGCCTTGGTCAGCCCTTCAAGCGACAAGAGAGGTGTCATGCGATGCTTTCCAATCTTTGGTCAGAATGATGTTGCAACCCTAAAAGCCCATTCGCCACGCCAATGGCAATCGCAAAAGGGTGTTTCCCATGGGCCGGCGTGCCGATTGGGCATTGAATGCGGCCAATGGCATGTGCGTCATGGCCCAATGCCGCCAGCCGCTTGCGGAACCGCGCCCATTTCGTAGCCGAGCCGATCAGCCCGGCAAACCCAAAGCCGTGTCCAAGCAGGGCGTGGCACAGCGCCAGATCAATGCTGTGGGAATGGGTGACAATCAGGTGCTGGGCCTCGGCCGGCGCAAATCGGACCAAAGAGGACGGATCTTGGGCGATCAGCCTGTCGATCTGTGGTTGTGGATCGGGCGGAAATTTATCTGCGCTTACATCGACCCACGTAATGTGGAACGCGGGCAAGGGCGCCATGACTTGCACCAAGGCGCGCCCGACATGGCCGGCGCCCCAAACCCACAGATGGCGTGTCGGGGTGGGGGCAGGTTCGGCCAACCAACCATCGCAAAGCAGCGTGCGGGGCGGCTCAAGACCGGCGCGCCACCTGTCCAGACTGCGCCGCAGGGCCGCGGGCATAGGGCCGTTGCCGCGCACCACCACATCATCCGCCAGCGCCGTCGCGCGCGCGTGGTCAAAGACTTCGGTCCAAAGCTGAACCGCCCCGCCGCAGCATTGTCCCAGATCAGGGCCAAGCGCATGATGGCTTTGGCTGTCTTGGCCACTGACCAATGCGGCACGGGCGGCGCGCGCGGCGTCATATTCCAGCGCGCCGCCGCCGATGGTGCCGGTTTGCCCGTCGTGCCAAACCAGCATTGCTGCGCCGGGTTCGCGTGGCGCCGATCCTTGCACTTTGCTGATCACAACCCGCGCCACGCGGCCATGCCGGGCGCAATGCGTCAGCAATTCGGATTTGTCGAACGCCATCAGCCCTGACCTGCTTGGGTGCGCATAACTGCGGCCAAGACCGCCTCGGGGGTGGCGGGGGCGCGCAGGTCGGCAAAGGTTGGCCCGCATGCTTGCACCGCCTGACACAGGGCCGAATAGGCAGAAATCCCCAGCATAAAGGGCGGTTCTCCGACGGCTTTTGACCGAAAGATCGTGTCCTCGCGGTTTTGCCCATCCCACAGCGCGACGTTGAATACCTTGGGCCGATCCCCACAAGCCGGAATTTTATAGGTTGACGGCGCATGGGTCAGCAGGCGCCCGCGCGCATCCCAGACCAGTTCCTCGGTGGTTAGCCAGCCGGCCCCCTGCACATAGCCGCCTTCGATCTGCCCAATATCCAGCGCCGGGTTCAGGGACTGCCCGGCATCATGCAGGATATCGGCACGCAGGATGCGGTTTTCACCGGTCAGCGTATCTATCACCACCTCGGTGGCGGCGACGCCATAGGCAAAGTAAAAGAACGGGCGGCCGGTGCCCTTGATCCGGTCCCACGCCAGCTTTGGCGTTTTGTAAAACCCCGTGGCAGACAGGCTGATCCGCGCCTGATAGGCGCTTGCCGCGGCTTCGGCAAAGGTCAGGCTGTGCGCGCCGGCGATGACGCGGCCCCCGTCAAAGACAACGCTATCGGCGGCCGCCCCGTGGACAGCGCCCAGATGCTCGGCGATGCGGGTCTTTATTGTTTCGCAGGCGGCTTTGACCGCCATGCCATTCAGGTCACTGCCCGATGAGGCCGCCGTCGCCGATGTATTGGGCACCTTGCCGGTATCTGTTGCGGTGATCTTGATCTGTTGCAACGGAAGGCCAAAGCACGTCGCCGCGACCTGAGCAACCTTTTGAAACAGCCCCTGACCCATTTCCGTGCCGCCATGGTTCAGATGCACGGACCCATCCTGATAGACATGCACCAAGGCGCCGGCCTGGTTCAGGTGGCTTAGGGTGAAGGAAATTCCAAACTTGACTGGCGTCAGGGCAAGCCCCTTTTTCAAGGTGGGATGATTGCGGTTCCAATCCTCAACCTGGGCCTTGCGTGCAGCAAAATCACAGGACACGGTCAGCGTGTCTGTCATCTCGTCCAGGATGAAATCCTCGACGATCTGGCCATAGGGCGTGGTTTGCCCCGCGCCCTGTTGGTAATAATTGACCCGCCGCACGGCCAGCGGATCCAGCCCCAGATTGGCGGCGATGTGATCCATCACCCGTTCGATCCCGATCATGCCCTGCGGGCCGCCAAACCCGCGATAGGCGGTGGCGCTTTGGGTGTTTGTTTTCAGCCGGTGGCTTGTGATTTCGACGTCTGTCAGATGATAGGCATTATCGGCATGAAGCATCGCCCGATCCGCGACCGGCAGCGACAAATCCATTGCCCAGCCACAGCGCACAAGATGGGTAAATTGCAGCCCGGCAATGCGCCCGTCCGGCGCCACCCCGGCGGTGTATTGGATTTCAAAGTCATGGCGCTTGCCGGTGATGATCATGTCATCGTCGCGGTCATAGCGCATTTTGCACGCCCGGCCCGTCAGGTTGGCCGCGACGGCGCAGGCCACGGCCAATGCGTTGCCCTGGCTTTCCTTGCCGCCAAACCCGCCGCCCATCCGCCGCGATTCAACCCGCACCGCGTGCATCGGGCGGCCAATGGCATCGGCCACCTTGTGCTGAATTTCAGTCGGATGCTGGGTCGAGCTGTGGACATGCATATCCCCGTTTTCCTGCGGAAAAACCAGCGCGGCCTGCCCCTCTAGGTAAAAGTGTTCCTGCCCGCCAAGGTGTAAGGTTCCGCTGATCTTGTGGGCAGCTTTGTCAATTGCGGCGGCGGCGTTGCCTTTGGTGTAAATGCGCGGCCCGTCTTCAAAGCGGCTGTTGGCGGCCAGGGCCTCGGCCAGTGTCAGGATTGGGGTTTCCTCGGCAATGGTGATCTTGCCCAAACGTGCCGCACGGCGCGCCGCGTGATGCGAGCGGGCGATTACCAAAAAGACCGGCTGCCCCACATAATGCACCTGCCCGGTGGCCAGCAATGGTTCGTCATGGGCGGCGGGCGATACATCATTGGCAAACGGCAGATCGGCGGCGGTCATAACCGCGACCACCCCATCGGCCTGCCGGACACGGGCAAGGTCCATGTCGGTGATCCGCCCCGCAGCGGATTGCGACAACCCAAAGGCCAGATGAAGACAGTTCGCGGGCACCGGAATATCGTCGATATAGCGCGCAGCGCCCGTCACATGCAGATGCGCCGCGTCATGGGGAAGGGGGGCGCCGGCGCTCATGCTGTGACCTCGTGCAGATCGCTGGCCAAACCCTGGGTGCCCCGCCAATAGCGTTCGATCATATTCTGTGCGGCCTGCATGCGATAGCTGGCACTGGCGCGCGCATCGGACAGCGGGGTGAATTCCTGCGCCAGCGCCTGTTGTGCCGATTGCACGCTGGCCATGGTCCAGGGTTGCCCCAGCAGCGCGGCCTCGGCCTTTGCGGCGCGTTTGGGGGTGCCTGCCATGCCGCCAAAGGCGATGCGGGCGGCGCTGACATGCCCTTGGTCGACGCTGATGGCGAAACAGCCGCAGACCGCCGAGATATCCTGATCAAAGCGCTTGGACAGCTTGTAACAGGCCAGCACATCGGGCTGATCGGGAATATGAATGGCCTCGACGAATTCGCCGGGCGCGCGGTCTTGTTTGCCATAGTCGATAAAGAATTCCTCAAGCGGGATCTGCCGACGGGCCTCGCCGCGCCGCAGGTGCAGCCGCGCCCCAAGGGCGATCAAGGCGGGCGGGCCATCGCCAATTGGCGACCCATTGGCGATATTGCCGCCAATGGTTGCGGCGTTCCGCACCTGGGTCGATCCAAAGCGGTCAATCATCTGTGCAAACGACGCATAATGCGGGGCGATCTGGTCGCGCAATTCGGTCAACGTTGTCATGGCCCCAATATAAAGCCCGCCATCGCGGCGGGAGACGCCGCGCAAATCACCGCATCTGTTCAGGAACGCCACCGGGCCAAGATCGCGCAGGGCCTTTGTGACCCACAGCCCAACATCTGTCGCACCGGCGATCAGGGTGGCATCGGGGTTTTGTTCATACCAACGTGCGAAATCATTGCTGTTTTTCGGGCTGTAGTCGTCTGCGGACGGTGGGCACAGGTCACGCATATGTGGCGGCACCGGTGCATCATGTGCGGCACTGGCGGCGCGTATGATCGGGGCATAGCCCGTGCAACGGCACAGATTTCCCGCCAGCTGCGTGTCGTAATCTTGTGCGCCGTTCAGATGCGCCGTTGCCATGCTGACCACAAAGCCGGGGGTGCAAAACCCGCATTGCGATCCATGGTGGTCGATCATCTGTTTTTGCACAGGATGGGGCGTGCCGTCCGGGTCGGCGATGCCTTCAACGGTGCGCACGGCCTTGCCGTCAAGCTGGGGCAAAAACAAGATACAGGCGTTCTGGGTTCGCGCGCCGCTGTCATCTGTGACCATCACCGAACAGGCGCCGCAATCGCCTTCGTTGCAGCCCTCTTTGGTGCCATTCAGGCCGCGTTCAAGGCGCAGCCAATCCAACAAGGTGGTGGTCGGAGCAACCTGCGTCAGCTCCACTGTTTCTCCGTTTAGGCGAAACCTTATCTTCATCGGGTTTAGATCCGCCGCGTTACCACTTGGCCCATGACATTCCGGCGTTCGATGCGGCGTAGAACGCGCGGTGGGATGAAAGGTCCATCAAGCGTAAGCGTTGGGTGATCTTATTGGCAAGAAAAAAATGTGCTTGCGAAATTATTGATCAAATACAAAGGAGTTCCGGAACAGGGCTGGTGCGGTTTGGCGGGCTGGCTTAGGATGGCCGCATGAGCACCCTGCCCCGATTCATACACCTGCGCACCCATTCCGAGTATTCGCTTCTGGAAGGCGCGCTGCGGCTGAAAAAGCTGCCGGATTTGTGCAAGGCGGCGCAGATGCCGGCGCTGGCGCTGACCGATACCAATAACATGTTCGCCGCGTTGGAATTTTCGGTGGCGATGTCGGGGGCGGGGCTTCAGCCGATTATTGGTTGTCAGGTTGATGTGGCCTATTTCGAAGCCGCCCTAGGAGAGCGCCCGCGCGACCCGGCCCCGGTGGTGTTGCTGGCCCAATCCGAGCGCGGCTATGAGAACCTGATGAAACTGAATTCCTGCCTTTACATCGACAAGGCGGGGGCGCTGCCGCAGGTCACGCTGAGCGAGCTGGAGCAGCATTCAGAGGGTCTGATTTGTTTGACCGGCGGCGCCGACGGCCCGGTCGGGCGGCTTGTCCAGGACGGTCAACTGCCCTTGGCCCGCGCCTTGATGCAGCGGATGGCGGGATGTTTTGCCAATCGGCTTTATGTCGAAATCCAGCGCCATCCCGGCGAAGACGGCAAAACCCGCCCCCAGCGCCTGACCGAACGCCCCTTGGTCGAGATGGCCTATGATCTGGGCCTGCCTTTGGTGGCGACCAATGATGTCTTTTTCCCCCAGGCCAAGATGTACGAGGCCCACGACGCGCTGATCTGTATCGCTGATGGCGCCTATGTGGATCAACAAGAAGAACGTCGCCGCCTGACCGAGCAGCATTATTTCAAATCGCAGGCCGAGATGGTCACGCTGTTTGCCGATCTGCCCGAGGCCGTTGCCAACACCGTCGAGATCGCCCAGCGCTGCGCCTTTATGGCCTATCGGCGGGATCCGATCCTGCCCAAGTTCGCCGACGACGAAGTAGAAGAGCTGCGCGCCCAGGCCCATGCAGGTTTGTTGGATCGGCTTGAGGTCATCCCCCATGCCGCCACGCCTGACGACTATAAGAAACGGCTGGATTTTGAGCTTGATATCATCGAGGGCATGGGCTTTCCCGGCTATTTCCTGATCGTTGCGGATTTTATCAAATGGGCCAAGGAGCACGACATTCCCGTCGGTCCGGGGCGTGGATCGGGGGCGGGGTCGCTGGTGGCCTATGCGCTGACGATCACCGATTTGGATCCGCTGCGTTACAATTTGCTGTTTGAGCGGTTCTTGAACCCCGAACGGGTTTCCATGCCGGATTTCGATATCGACTTTTGCATGGATCGCCGCGAAGAGGTGATTCAATACGTTCAGAAAAAATATGGCCGGGATAAGGTCGGACAGATCATCACCTTTGGCGCGCTGTTGTCCAAGGCGGCGGTGCGCGACATTGGCCGGGTGCTGCAAATGCCCTATGGCCAGGTGGACCGGCTGTCAAAAATGATCCCGGTTGAAGGGGTGAAACCCGTCAGCATCGAAAAGGCGCTGGCGGATGAACCGCGCCTGCGCGAAGAGGCAAAGAACGAAGAGGTGGTGGCCCGGCTGTTGGAATATGGCCAGCAGGTCGAAGGGCTGCTCCGCAATGCGTCAACCCATGCGGCGGGGGTTGTGATCGGGGACCGGCCCTTGGACGCGCTGGTGCCTTTGTATCAGGATCCGCGTTCGGATATGCCGGCAACCCAGTTCAACATGAAATGGGTTGAACAGGCCGGATTGGTCAAATTCGACTTTCTTGGTCTGAAAACCTTGACGGTGATCCAGAATGCCGTCGATCAGATCAAGGCCTCGGGGCGGCATCTGCACATTGCGGCAGACGGGCGCGAATTGTTCACCCCGCCGGCCGGGGTGCTGGATGATATCGGCACCATTCCTTTGGATGATCCGGCGTCCTATCAGCTTTATGCCCAAGCCAAAACCGTTGCGGTTTTTCAGGTGGAATCCAGCGGCATGATGGATGCCCTCAAACGGATGAAACCGACCTGCATCGAAGATATCGTGGCGCTGGTGGCCCTGTATCGGCCCGGCCCGATGGAGAACATCCCGACCTATTGCGAGGTCAAGAACGGCCAAAAAGAACTGCAATCCGTTCATCCGCTGATTGATGGAATTCTTGAAGAAACGCAAGGAATTATCGTTTACCAAGAACAGGTTATGCAGATTGCACAGGTTATGGCCGGTTATTCCTTGGGCGGTGCGGACCTGTTGCGCCGGGCCATGGGTAAGAAAATCGCCGAAGAAATGGCCAAGGAACGTCCCAAGTTCGAACAGGGGGCGATGGCCAATGGCGTGGATCAGAAAAAGGCGACCGAGGTCTTTGACCTGCTGGAAAAATTCGCCAACTATGGTTTCAACAAATCCCACGCGGCGGCCTATGCGGTGGTCAGCTATCAGACGGCGTGGCTAAAGGCCAATCACCCGGTGGAGTTTATGTCCGGGGTGATGAACTGTGATATCCATCTGACAGACAAGCTGGCGGTTTATTTCGAAGAGGTCCGCAAACGGTTAGATCTGCCTTGGGTGCCGCCCTGCGTGAACCGTTCTGGTGCGACCTTTAAGGTGGTGGACGGGGCTTTGGTTTATGCGTTGGGGGCGCTGAAGAACGTCGGCACCGAGGCAATGAAACTGATCACCGAGGCCCGCCAAGTCGACGGGCACGACAAACCCTTTGCCACGCTTTACGATTTGGCGCGGCGGGTGGACCTCAAGCGTGTGGGCAAGCGGCCCCTGGAAATGTTGGCGCGCGCCGGGGCCTTTGATGTGCTGGATGGCAATCGTCGTCGGGTTTTTGCCGCGTTGGACGCTTTGGTCGGCTATTCGGCGGCCATTCACGAACAAAAGGCCAGCAATCAGGTTTCCTTGTTCGGTGAGGCGGGCGATGATCTGCCCGAACCGCGTTTGGCGCCGATGGATGATTGGCTGCCGGCGGAACGTTTGACCGAAGAATTCAAGGCGGTCGGGTTTTACCTGTCTGGGCACCCGCTTGACGATTATATGGCGCCGCTCAAGCGCAAAGGCGTGTTGACCGTAGACGAGGTGCAGGCCAAGGCCCAATCGGGGCCTTTCGTGGCCAAGATGGCCGGCATCATCGCCGGACGACAGGAACGCAAATCGGCGCGCGGCAATCGGTTCGCCTTTGCGCAACTTTCCGATACCACTGGCGCCTTTGAGGTCACACTGTTCAGCGAAACGCTTGAAAAATCGCGCGAGCATCTTGAGACAGGCGCCAAGGTGGTGGTGACTGTCGAGGCCACGCTTGAGGCTGATCAGCTCAAGCTGTTGGGGCGATCGGTGGCGCCGATCGACATGGCGGTGGCCGATGTTGGCGGTATGGGCTTGCGGATTTTTCTAGACAGCCCCGATGCCATCCCTTCGGTCGCCAGCGTTCTGGAAACCGCGCGCAAGACCGCGCGCACAGGCGCCGGGCCGGTGCAATTTTGCTTGATTGATCCCGGTTTGCCAGGCGAAGTCGACGTGGATCTGGGTCAGGAATTCCCGATCACTCCGCAAATCAAAGGGGCGATAAAATCCCTCGGCGGTGTGATTGAGGTCGAAGATCTTTGATAAATTCGCGTTGCGTTCAGTAATGCGGCGGGCGTTCGTCGGCGATCATCACGCCGCCGCTGGCTGCGGCTTCGCGTTCCCCCTCGCGTTGCATCAGCATATGCACCCGGCGGGTCAACAGGGCGATCTCGGTCTCTTGGCGGGCAACGATATCCGACAGGTCGTCGACCGTGCGGGTCAAATGGGCGATTTGCTCTTCGAGATGTTCGATGGTTTCGATCCTTGCAGGGCCGCGCGGGGTTTGACGCGTTTTGGCACGCCATAACACAGGCGTGGTTGCCGCGCAAAGCCCAGCTTGCCCTTGGGCCTGTCTTGCCCCGGCGCGGCCCATCGGATAGACCGCGCGCAACGTGATCCATGCGCAAGGACCATCCCATGGCCAAGCTTAAGAAACAGCCCCGCCCCAAGGCCGAAACGCCCAAGGGGTTTCGCGATTATTTCGGTGCCGAAGTCACTCAGCGTGCTGCAATGTTGCAGGCCATCGCCGAGGTCTATCACCGCTATGGGTTCGATGCGCTTGAAAGCTCGGCGGTGGAAACCGTCGAGGCGCTGGGCAAGTTTTTGCCAGATGTGGATCGCCCGAACGAAGGTGTTTTTGCCTGGCAAGAAGACAGCGAAGGCGACAAGCCGGGCGATTGGCTGGCGCTGCGGTATGATCTGACAGCGCCGCTGGCGCGGGTCTATGCGCAACATCGCAATGATCTTCCGACCCCCTATCGGCGCTATGCGATGGGCCCGGTTTGGCGCAATGAAAAGCCAGGGCCGGGGCGGTTTCGGCAGTTTTATCAATGTGATGCAGACACTGTTGGCGCACCATCGGTGGCAGCAGACGCCGAGATTTGCGCGATGCTGTCAGACACGCTTGAGGCCGTTGGCATTCCGCGCGGCGACTATGTCGTGCGGGTGAATAACCGCAAGGTGCTGAATGGCGTCATGGAAGTGGCCGGAGTGCTGGACCCCAAAAACCCGGACAACTTCAGCGCCGAACGCGGGATCGTCTTGCGCGCAATCGACAAATTGGATCGGTTGGGGCTGGACGGTGTGCGGGCGCTGCTGGGCGAGGGCCGCAAGGACGACAGCGGCGATTTTACCAAAGGTGCCGGCCTCAGCCAGGCGCAGGCCGATGTGGTTATGGGCTTTATGCAAGCCAAACGTGCAACGGGCGCCGAAACGGTCGCAAGGCTGCGCGAGCTGGTGTCAGGATCGGCCGTTGGCGGCGCTGGGGTGGATGAATTGGAAACCATCGCAGATTTGTTGGCGGCCGGAGGATATGGCCCTGACCGCGTCGAAATCGACCCATCCGTGGTGCGCGGTCTTGGTTATTACACCGGTCCGGTGTTCGAAGCCGAGCTGACCTTTGAAATCTTTGACGAAAAGGGCCGCAAGCGTCAGTTCGGATCGGTTGCCGGTGGGGGGCGCTATGATGATTTGGTCAAGCGGTTTACCGGCCAAGAGGTTCCGGCCACAGGGGTTTCAATTGGCGTGGATCGCCTGTTGGCGGCTCTTTCTGCCAAGGGGCGGATCGACAAGGATCAGGCGGGGCCGGTGATTGTCACGGTCATGGATAAGGCGCGCATGGCCGATTATCAGGCGATGGTGGCCGAATTGCGCGGCGCCGGCATCCGCGCCGAGGTGTATCTTGGCAACCCCAAGAATTTTGGCAACCAACTGAAATATGCAGATCGACGCGCCAGCCCCATCGCCATTATCGAAGGCGGGGACGAACAAGCAGCAGGGATCGTGCAGATCAAAGATCTGGTGCTGGGGGCAAGGATTGCCCAGAATGCCACCCTTGAGGAATGGAAGGAACGTCCAAGCCAATTCGAGGTGCCGCGCGGCGAAATGGTCGCCAAGGTCCGGGAAATGCTGGCAGGGCAGGCGGAATGATCAGCCGGTCGCAGATTTTGGCCAAAGCGGCTGAATTGCGGGCCGGTTTCGAAGCCCAAGGTGCCCAGGTGGTTGAGCCACCGATCTTGCAGCCTGCCGGCACCTTGCTGGATCTTTATGGCGAGGAAATTCGCGCCCGCGCTTATGTGACCTCGGACGCGCTGCGGGGCGAGCAAATGCTGCGCCCTGACTTTACCGTGCCCGTGGTGCAGATGCACATGGCCGAAGGCGCCGAGCCAGCACGATATACCTATGCCGGCGAGGTGTTTCGCCGCCAGGAACATGACCCGGAACGGGCCAATGAATATGTGCAGGTGGGATACGAGGTTTTCGATCGCACGGATTCCGCCGCCAGCGACGCCGAGGTTTTCGCCTTGATTGCCGGGGCGGTCCAGCCTTTGGGCTTGCGGGCGGTGACTGGCGACATCGGTGTCTTGATGGCTGCGGTGGCCGGGTTGCGCACCAGCGCCGCGCGTCGCACCGCCCTGATGCGGCACATCTGGCGCCCGCGCCGGTTTCGTGCCCTTCTTGATCGCTATGCCGGGCGCCGGGCGCCAACTGCGGAACGCAGGGCCTTGCTGGATGGCACAGCCGGGCCGGTCACGGCGCCGGTCATTGGCTTGCGCAGCGCCGCAGAGATTGACGCCCGCGTCGCGGCGCTGCGCGAAGATGCCGCCCTTCCGGCGCTGTCAAACGAAGAGGTGGCCCTGATCGAAGCGCTTTTGTCGGTCAAGGAAGATATGCCCTTTGCCCTTGAAAACCTGCGTGATCTGGCGGTGGACCTGCCGGCGATCGTCCCGGCTGTGCAGCGGATCGAAGCCCGCGCCGCGGCGCTTGAGGCGCGCGGGATTAAGACCCAATCCCTTCCGTTTGAGACCAGCTATGGCCGCACGTCGATGGAATATTACGATGGGTTCGTGTTTGGTTTCTATGCGCCGAACCGGGCGGATTTGCCCGCCGTGGCCAGTGGTGGGCGATATGACGCGCTGACCCGGCGCCTGGGGCGCGGCGCCGAAATTCCCGCCGTGGGCGGCGTGTTGCGCCCTGGTCTGATGTTGACATTGGAGACCACGCAATGACCATCAAATTGGGGGTGCCGTCCAAGGGGCGGCTTATGGAAAAGACCTTTGATTGGTTCGGCGCGCGCGGTGTCACCCTGACGCGCACTGGATCGGATCGCGAATATGCCGGTGTGGTTGATGGCATCGAAGAGGTGGCGCTTGTGCTGTTGTCGGCAGGGGAAATCCCCCGCGAGCTGGCGGCCGGGCGCTTGCATCTTGGCGTCACAGGCACCGATCTGGTGCGTGAAAAGCTGCCGCTTTGGGAACAGCAGGTGCAGGAATTGGCGGCGCTGGGCTTTGGTGCAGCGGATTTGATTTTGGCTGTGCCGCAGGCCTGGCGCGATGTGGATACGTTGGATGATCTCGATGCCGTGGCCGCGGCCTTCCGCACCCGACACGGGATGCGTTTGCGCATTGCAACCAAATATCACCGGCTTGTGCGGGAGTATTTGCGCCTTGGCGGTGTCGCGGATTATGAGCTGGTGGACAGCCAAGGCGCGACCGAAGGCACCGTGGCGAATGAAACCGCCGAGGCCATTGCCGATATTACCTCAAGCGGTGAAACCCTGCGGGCCAATCACCTGAAAATCCTTCTGGATGGCCCGATATTGCGATCACAAGCAACGTTGTGGCGCAGCCGCACCGCTGCAATGGACGCGGCCGAGAAACAGGCGCTGGCCCATTTTTGCGCCCAGATTCTGGGGCCGGTGCAAACCACCGGGCGCTAGGGTCAATCTTTGCCTGGTGGTATGCGCTTGAGGCTGGGCGTTTTGGCTTGGCAGAAGTGGATCTGCACGCCTGCACTTGGCGGTGCGGGGTGTTTAGCCACCCAACAGCGTCAGGGCGATTGACGCAGACGAAGTGCCGGTCGCGGATGTGTCCAGTTGGGCGCGGGCCATAAAGCGGGTGATGGCTTGGTCGATTTTCTCGGGATCGCTGAATTGGCTGACCTGGTCGCTGCCAAACACGCTTGCCGCACGATCCTTAAAAACCGAAAGCTGTTGATCAATGTCGATCTGACCAAAAGACGTGGGCAGGCCCAGGGCCTTTTCAAACAAGTTGCGCAAAGGCGGTTGGCCCATAATGCTGAACCATTTGGTGTTGTTGCTGCCTGGCCCATTGGCCAAATCCGCAAGGGTTCGCCGGGCATAAAGGCCGATGCGCATGGTGTCATCCTGCGCGCCGGTGGCCACTTCGAAGGCGTTGGCTTCAAAGCGGGCGACAAGATCGCTGGCAAATCCGGGCAGATCGTTTTTGCGCACCTCCCCCGGACCAAAGCCAAAGGCACTGGCCATTTCGGCATAGCGGGGGTCGGCAAATCGGTTTGCCAAGGCGTCATCGCTGCTGGTGCCTTCTGACAGCATTTTCTGGATGAAATAACGGTTATCCAGATCATCTTGCAGCCCGAATGCCCCCAGGGTGACCTCGAGCAAGCGCCGATCGGCGACCAAGTCTTCGGCGTTGGAGATCTGCGCGATATTCTGTGTAAAATAATCCGCGCTGCGCTGAACGGCGCCCGATTTCGAAAAAGCCGAAAGCTGAGCGTCATATGTTTGTTGCAGAAACCGCCAGCCTGCGACACCGTTCGAAGGAAGGACGGGCGCAAACATTATTGGCGTGGAACGGCCAAAAGCCGATCTTCGCGGGGGATAATGGCGCGCAACGCCTTGAGCGCGCGATAGTGATCCTCAGAGATCAGATGCTGCGTGGCTTGCATCAAATGTGCGCGGCTATCGGGGTCTGTGAACACCTGGCTAAGCTCTTCGATTTGACGCAGCAACGGCAGGTGGGCCTCTTTGGGGTCACTGTCGCCGGACAGGACCAGTTGCATCGCATAGCAGACCCGCCGCACCGGTGTTTTGGCCTCTTCCGGGTGGATGGCATCGCGCAAGCGCAAGATGTTTGCATCGGGCGTCATAATGGCCAGTCGGCTGCGCCGGTCGCCATTCTCGATGACAGCCCCGTTGATCAGCACACGCTCTTTCGGGCTGAGCTTTAGCACAAGGCCGCTCATGACGGGGCCCCTGTCTGGCGCAGGCCGCGCAAAATGGCGGAATTAATCTCAAGCAAAGGCGCGGCCGAGGCCTGCTTTGCCAAGACCTTGCTTGTGTGGTGCAATGTAAATTCAGCAAGATAAAAAATTCGGGCGCGCAATTCAGCCGGCAGTTGGTTTGCCTCACCGGCGACATCGCTGGCCAGCGCGGTCCATAAGACCCGATTTTCGTGCAATGCCTCGGCAATTTGTGGAAAGCTTTTACGTTCAAGCGCGGATTTCAGGCGAAATGTCACCTTGGCAATCACATCATATTCAGCGCTTCGGGCTGTTCGGGTTGGGGCCGTTGTCGGCGCATAGGCGCGTTGGGCCATCGAAAATGCGTTCACATTGATACCTTTTGGTTCAGTTCATGAAAAGGAAACGGGGGGCCTTTTAGCCCCCCGCGGTCAATATTACCGGAACAGCGACAGGATCGTCTGTGGTGCCTGGTTGGCAATCGACAAGGCTTGCACGCCCAGCTGCTGCTGGGTTTGCAGGGCTTGAAGCTTGGCAGATGCCTCTTCCATGTCGGCATCAACCATGGCGCCAATACCAGATTTCAGCGAATCAGACAGCTTGCTGACAAAGCTTGACTGGGTTTCGATGCGGCCACGGGCCGAGCCAAAGCTGGCCGAGGCATCCACTGCGGTTTGCAGCAGTGTTTCGATGTCGGTCAGTGCGGCGGTTGCGCCTGCCTCGGTCGAGACATCCATCGTGCCCAGCGTCGCCAAGCCACCGGCCGCGACATGTGCATCTGTTGCCGATGTCATTGTATCCACGCGCACCGCAATGGTGTCGGTGGCATCGGTAACGGTGCTGGTCGCGGTCAACCCGGTTGCCGTCGCAGTAAAGTCAAGCACGCTGGTGTCCAGGCTGTTGGCGGTGGCATAGGCATCCCAGGCCGCTTTCAATCCTTCTCCAACCTCTTTGGCCGTGTCACCAAGCTTGGCGACATAGACAATGTTTGACGCGCCCGCGACGTCCCCGCTTGTGGTGTAGGTGGCGGGGACAAAGTTGCTCGAATCCGCATCAGTGCCGGTCATGCCGATGCTGAAAGCGACCCCTTCTGCCACGCCTGCAATCGCCAAGGCCTGGGTTTGGGTTGCGTTCAGCGTTGCGGACGCGGCACCGGCGGTGCCACTGCCGGCGGCATAAACCGCGTCAGCTGCGATGGCTTGCTGGGTTGTTGTCAGATCCTGTGTGGTTACGGAAATATTGCTTGTATTGACTGTCCCATCCGAAGCCCGGTCCAGCGACGACAAGATATCGACGGTGTCGCGGTTCGACAGCATATTCAGCCCGTTGAACTGTGCCGCACCAACCACCGAGGTGATCTGATCGCGCAGCGCTGCAATATCGGTTTGAATTTTCGAACGATCGACGTTGCCTTCCTGGGCAGCGACGATCTTGCCTTTGATTTGGGTCAGCAAGTCGGTCACGGTTTCGGCGCCGTTTTGGGCCACGGAAACGGTCGATTCTCCTAGGGACAGGCTGTCGGAAATGGCCTTAAAGCCGGCGACATCCGCAGACATGACCTTTGAAATAGCCCAAACGGCAGAGTTATCCTTGGCGCTGGAAATCGCCTTACCAGTCGAAATCTCTTTTTGGGTCTGCGCGAGATTCGAATTGATAGATTTCAGCGTCTGCAACGCCACCATTGCACTATTGTTTGTTAGAATGCTCGACATAAGCAAGTTCCTTTGATCATACGCTTTTGCGTTGGTGTATGCCCTGCCGATTTTGGCGGGCGTTCGTGTCTTTCTGACCAATGCACTTACCCCCAAGGGGCAACGCGCCATCCGACCTCGGATGCCTGGCTAGCCTGCGCTGAAAATGCCTAATGCAATGCTAAGGCGCGCAGATGTTCTTGTTTGGTTTTTATTCAAATCAGGGGTCATGCACGTTTTTCAAGTGATCCGCCGTCTTTGAAGGTCACGCTTTTCTTGGCGCCGCTTTGATCGTAAATATCCAGTGTTCCCCGCACTTTGCGCAGAGCCGACAGGCGGCGGGACACCGTTCGGATGCCCTCCAGCGCGTGATCGAACAGCGCCTGATTGCGCAGGATTTTGCTTTGCAGATCTGCCACGGGTTGGCGCTCAAGATCGGTGATTTGCCCCAGCCTTGTCATCAACGCTTCTTTTTGTGGCGCCAGGCGGGTGATCTGATCCAGGTCGCCGCCTATCAGCGCTGCGCGCTCTTCGCTGAGCAGCTTGTCCAGCGCGGCAATCAGGTCGGTTGCATTATCTTCAGGCATTGTCACGCTCCTTCAGGGCATGAAACAGGTGCTCAGTCAGGCCGATACCGCCGCTGGCGACCATTTTCTTGGCCTGTTCGTGCACCAAAAACGACGAAAACTGGTCCTCGCCCGCGCCGCCGCCAAACTCAGAACGGGTTGCCCCAAGACCGGCCGATTTCAACATTTCAGCCAAAAAGCTTGCTTCAAGCGCTTGGGCGGCGTGTCGCAGGTTTTGATCACTGTGCCCTTCCAGGGGGCCGTTATGCACCAAAGGTATCTGCATCCATTTGCTCCAATTCGAACGATTTTTTCTGACAATGACCGAAACCAGTAAAGAAGCAGTAACCAACTGAGGCCATAAAGACCGTATCGAGGAAGAAATCCCGGAGTGCGCATGACTGAGCTTGTTTCACTGTTGCCGATGGCTGGCCCGTCTGTTGGCGATCCCGCCGGCGCGGATATATCGCCGCACGATGCCACAGTTTTTGCCGAGCTGTTTGCGGGGCTGATGGAGGAGAGTGGTATCAAAGTACCAGACATTGAAGCCAAACAAGAGGTTGAGCTTGCACCTGACACCCCAGACGAGGTTGAGCCTGAGCCACCAGAGGTTCTGGCTGAAACCGGCGGATCACGCCCTGAGGAAGCGCAGCCAACGCCGCCCAAGACCGCAGCCTGGGAGGCGTTTGCCATGGCTTCGGGTGGCAACGGTGCGCGTAAGGAAATCACTGATAAATCTTTGAAAAATGGTCTTTCGGATAACGATTTTGCGGTGGGTAATTCGCCGGATGCGGCCGTGAATGCGGCGCAGAAGACCGCTCTGCCCGAGGGCGCCAAGTCAATACCATTGCAGTCTTTTGGTGGAACATTGACGGCGCCGCAGGCCCTTGAACACCGGCGTTTCCGGTCACCGGATCACCGACGAGAGACGGCCGCGCCCCCCCCGCTTCGCAAACCGCCATCTCTGCCGTCGGCGCCAGCGCCGCCGCCAATGACCGGCCAAAGCCCGGTCAATGCCCCGTCGATCGAACAATCACCGGATGCCTTTACCCTGACAGCGCGAGAGCCTGAAACACCCATGATATGGGAAGGGCGTAGCGCATCACCGGGTGGCACGCCTACGCCGCAGCACATGCCGGCAACCGCGTCTTTGGTGGGGCGGCAAATGGCCGAGGCCCTTCAAAAACTGCCAGACAAGCCGGTTGAGCTGGCGCTCAGCCCCGAGGAACTGGGGCGGGTCAAGCTGAGCATTTCTGCTGCGGAAACGGCGATCACTGTCAACGTCTTGGCAGAGCGTCCGGAAACGCTTGAGCTGATGCGCCGCAATATTGAGCAACTGGCGCGGGAATTCCAAGCGCTTGGTTATGACAACATCCGTTTCGCCTTTGCCGAGGGACAAGATGGCCGCGCCGAAAAGGATGAAACCGCAGGGCGCCGCGATCATTTCGCCGCCGGCGGGCCCGATGCCTTGGCCGAACCAAGCGCGGAAATCCCCATTGCAATGGGATCAAGCAACGGCGTCGATCTTCGACTTTGACTTTGACAGGAGCAAACATGCAAATCGCCCCCACATCGCCCCTTTCTGCGGCCCCTGCCTCGGCTGTGCCGTCGGCCTCAGTTTTGTCATCTGATTTTGAGACCTTTTTGCAAATGTTGACGGCGCAGGCCCGCTATCAAGACCCGTTAGAGCCGATTGATTCCTCGGAATATGCGGCGCAACTGGCGCAATTCTCTATGGTCGAGCAGCAAGTCCTGTCAAATGATCTGCTCAGCGCACTTGGCGCACAAATCGGGTCAGGCAATATGGGGCAAATGGCCAGCTGGATCGGGATGGATGCGCGAACCACCGCGCCCGTGGGCTTTGACGGCACGCCGATCACTGTCGCCGCTGAGCCGATGGCAGGCGCAGATCAGGCGTTCTTGCTGGTTTACGATGACAGCGGTCAGGAAATCGCCCGTCAGGAAATCACAGCCACGGCACATCAGCTTTCCTGGAGTGGAGAGCAAAGCGATGGCACGCCGGCGCCGCACGGGCTTTATCATTTTGCGATTGAGAGCCGTGCCTTGGGTGACCTGCTGGGAAGCCGCGCGGCACAAAGCTATGCGCGCGTGACCGAGGCGCGCAGGGAAGGCAATGACAGCTTTTTGATCCTGCAAGGCGGATCCAAAGTCGCCACCGCCGAGGTCACAGCACTGCGGGCGCCGTCATAGTGCCCCCTGTGGTTGGGCGTCTTGCAGAAAAAAGCCGGCGCGACCAACCGAAGTATAAGCGATGAACCCGGCGTCGCGCGCATCTTTGGGCGCATAGATATTCCGCAAATCGGCAAAGGTCGCACGGCGCATCGACCCGGCCAACCTGGCAAGATCAAGTCCGCGGAATTCGTTCCATTCCGTCAAGATGACCAAGGCATCGGCCCCGCGCGCGGCACGATAGGGATCTTCAAGCCAGGTGACGCCGGGCAACAGCTCGCGGCCTTCGCGGCGGCCCTGCGGATCGACGACCCGAACTTTGGCGCCGTTGCCGACCAAGGCGGGGATAATCGTCAAAGACGGCGCATCGCGCATATCATCGGTGTTGGGCTTGAAGGTGACGCCAAGCACGGTAATGATTTTGCCATTCACCGTCCCGTCGCACAGATCGACAATCTTTTCGACCATCCTGCGCTTGGTTTCGGCGTTCACCTTGATCACCGTCTCGGTCAGCTGCATCGGCACGGCATGATCTTGGCCAATGCGTGCCAAGGCGTTGGTATCTTTTGGAAAACAGCTTCCGCCAAACCCTGGCCCCGCGTGCAGGAACTTGTTGCCGATGCGGCCATCCATGCCCATGCCCTTGGATACCATTTTGACATCGGCGCCCGTGCGCTCGCAGAGCGCTGCGATTTCATTGATGAAGGTGATCTTGGTCGCCAAAAAGGCATTGGCGGCATATTTGATCATCTCGGCGCTTTCCAGATCGGTCATTACGATGGGAAATTCACGCAGGTGCAGCGGACGATAGACATCCGCCATGACCTTGCGCGCGCGTTCGGATTCGGCGCCGACAACGATACGATCGGGGCGCATAAAATCGTCGATGGCCGCGCCTTCGCGCAGAAATTCCGGGTTCGAGGCCACATCGAATTGGGCGGCAGGGTTGGCGGCGCGTATTGTGTCGATCAAGGCGCGATTGGTGCCGACAGGAACTGTCGACTTGGTGACGATCACCGTATAGCGATCAATGACTTGGGCGATCTCACGCGCTGCATCGGTCACATAGCTTAGGTCGGCATGACCATCGCCGCGCCGGGTAGGGGTGCCAACGGCGATAAACACCGCATCGGCGCCCTGAACCGCCGCGACCAGATCACCGGTGAACTTTAGGCGCCCGGCTTGCACGTTGCGGGCCATCAGATCTTCCAGGCCGGGTTCAAAAATCGGAATGTCACCGGCATTGAGCATCGCCAGCTTTGAGGGATCCTTGTCGACACAAACCACGTCATGCCCGAAATCCGAAAAACAAACACCTGACACCAAGCCGACATAGCCCGTGCCAATCATCGCAATTTTCATAAAATGACCTCAGTAAAATATGCTCAATTGATGGGCATGGGGGCGGCGCCTGTCAACCGCCTGCGCTTCACAATGGCCTGAGGGGGTTAGAAATCTCGGAGCATTAGCCCAGCATATACCGCAGGCAGCAGCGCCCGCCTTGCCCGGCCCAAAGGAAAGGCCGCCAGCGGACCGCGCAGGGCGCGCGGATAAATCGCGGGGGTTTGACCCTGCACCAATTGCGCAAGGGTTTGGCCGGCGAAACTGCCCATGGCGACACCGTTCCCGTGATAACACAGCCCCGCCCACAGGCCCTTGGCCCCAGGCAAAGCCCCGACAAAAGGCAGGCGACGACGCGCCAGGCATACCATCCCAGACCAATAATGCGGGGTTTCCACCTTGGACCAAGCCGGGAACATCGCGCGGAAATCGCGGCGAAGGGCTGCGTGGGCGCGGGTGTCGCTTGCCGGGCTGGACAGAAGCCCCCCGCGCATCCCGAACAAGAACCGCCGATCCGGCATCAGGCGAAAATAATGTAGCAAACTCCGAGAATCAAAAGCCATCTGGTCGCTGTGCCAACCCTGGGCCGATAATTCTTCTTGGCTGAGGGGGCGGGTGACGAGCACGCTTGATTGCGTAGGCAGATAGCGCCCCGCAAGCGCCGGCGGCAGGTCTTCGGATGAATACCCATTGGTGGCAATGATCACATCGGTGGCACGCACCGAGCCATGGGCGCATGCAATCCGGTGTCGCCTGCCTTCGGGCAGGATCGACAAAGCAGCCGAGCGTTCAAAGATCCGGGCCTGTGCGGCATGGGCGGCGGCGGCCAACCCTTGCGCATATTTGGCCGGGTTCAAAGCAAAGCCAATGGGCACCGTGAGCGCGCCAAAAAACGGGCCGTTCATGCCAATTTCCGCCAGATCCTGTTGATCGTGAATGCGCCCGCTGACGCCATAATTCCGCGCAATCGCGGGTAATTTGGCGCGCAGGGCAATCATATCCTTGCGGCGGTGGGCCAGCTCGGTCTCTCCGGCAGAGTGGCGATCGACGTCAATTTTATGGTCCCGCAACAGCTGGTCAACCAATTGCACGGCGGTTTTTTCAGTTTGTCGCAGCAGCAGGCGCTCTTGTTCGCCGAACTGGCGGTCCAGCGTCGCATCGTCCAGCATCGTGCCGCCCAAACAGCAAAACCCGCCGTTGCGCCCCGAGGCACCCCAGGCGATATGTTCGCTGTCCAGCAGGGCAACCTGGGCGCCGGCCTGCGCCAAATGCAGGGCCGCGCTAAGCCCGGTAAACCCACCCCCGACGATCGCCACGTCGACCTCAATATCCCCTTGCAAGGTTGGCCATGTCTGGGGCGTGACCGTCTGATCCCACCAGCAGCCGGCGCGCGGCGCCGGGCCATAGGCATAGGCGGAAAAGATACGTTTCATGTGGCGCGGGCGGCGGCTTGCTCGTCTTTTTGTTGGCGCAGGCTGTTGCGTTTGCTGACCAACGAGGCGCTGATAACCCCAACCGTTACGATGGCAATCATGATGGTCGACAGGGCGTTGATCTCGGGCGAGACACCAAGCCGCACCGCGCTGAAAATCTTGATAGGCAGGGTGGTTGCCGACGGTCCGGCGGTGAAGGACGCGATCACCAGATCATCCAGCGACAGGGTAAAGGCCAGCAGCCAGCCGGAAATCACCGCAGGGGCGATGATCGGCAGGGTGACAAGGCGAAAGGCTTCAAAGTTGGAGCAGCCAAGATCCAGCGCCGCCTCCTCAAGCGAGCGGTCAAAACTCACCAATCGAGAGGAAACCACCACCGACACATAGCACATGGCAAAGGTGGTATGCGCCAGCACGATGGTCAGCACGCCGCGATCCAGCCCGATGCCGATGAACAGCAACAACAGCGACAGGCCGGTGATCACTTCGGGCATGACAAGCGGGGCGTAGATCATCCCCGAAAACAGCGTGCGCCCCATGAACCGCCCGCCGCGCACCAGAACATAGGCCGCCATGGTTCCCAAGATGGTGGCAAGGCTTGACGACATGACCGCAACCTTGATCGTGACCCAAGCCGCATCCAGAAAGGCCTCGTTTTCGAAAAGAGAGCCATACCATTTGGTTGAAAACCCGGCCCACACCGTCACCAGTTTTGATGCGTTGAAGCTGTAGATGATCAAAATCACCATCGGCATGTACAAAAAGGCAAAGCCAAAGGTTAAAGAGGTTACGTTAAACCAGCTTAATTTGTTCATCCCTCGGCCTCTGCTTGTCGTTGCTGGTTGCGTTGGAACAAAATGATCGGGACGATCAGGATCAACAGCAAGATAACCGCCACAGCGCTGGCCACGGGCCAATCGCGGTTGTTAAAGAATTCTTCCCACAGAACTTTGCCGATCATTAGCGTGCCGGACCCGCCCAGCAGGCTGGGGATGACGAATTCACCCAGCGCCGGGATAAACACCAAAAAGCTGCCGGCGATGATGCCGTTCTTTGACAGGGGCACGGTCACCAGCCAAAACGCCTTGAGACGCGAACACCCCAGATCTTCGGCGGCTTCGATCAACGACCCGTCGAGCCGCTCCAGCGCCGCATAGATGGGCAAAATCATAAACGGCACATAGGTATAGACAATGCCGATATAGACCGCGGTTGTGGTGTTCAAAATCGTCAGCGGCTCTGATATCAACCCGCTCCACAGCAAAAATTGGTTCAGAAATCCTTCTTGGCTTAGGATTCCCATCCACGCATAGACCCGGATCAAGAAGCTGGTCCAAAAGGGCAAAATCACCAGCATCATCAGCGTTGGGCGCCATTCTTCCGGGGCGCGGGCCATGCCATAGGCGATAGGATAGCCGACCATCAAGGTCATCAAGGTAGAGAAAAGCGCGATGCGCAGGCTGCTTAGATATGCCTTCCAATAGAGGTCGTCGCTGGTCAAAAAGGCGAAATTTTCAAAATCGAGCGCGGCGATAAACGGGCCCACACCGTCTTTCAGCGTTGGCGTATAGGGCGGAATGGCAAGGGCTACATCCGACAGTGATATCTTGAAGACGATCAAGAACGGCACCAAAAACAGCGCCAACAGCCAAAGGTAAGGCACAAAGATCAAGGCAAATCGCTGCATCAAAGGCCCCCGTATGTGATGATAAGAAGCAACCCGGTCATTGATCCAGCAATACCCCGGCTGTTGCCGTCCAGCTGATCCAGACCGTGTCCTCCCAGGTGAATGATCGGCGGGAAACGCGCCGGGTGTTTGCGGCCTGGGCCTTGATCACCTGGCCGCCCGGCAAGGCGACATGATAGGTGCTAAGGTTTCCAAGATACGCAATATCAAGAATTTTTCCCTGGATGGCGTTGTCCGCATCTGTGGGGCGTTCGGCGTTGATGGCGATTTTTTCGGGCCGGATGGCCAAAAAGCAGGCCTGGCCTTCGGAAAACACGGTATCGGATATTGCGGTCACTGGCCGTTGGCCTTCATCCCATGTCACGGCATAACTGCCGGTGCCGTTTGCGGTTGCTGTGCCCTTTAGGATGTTCACATCCCCAATGAAATCAGCGACATAAACAGAATTGGGCGCCTCATAAATGCGCTCGGGGGTGGCGACCTGCATCACCCGGCCTTCGTCCATCACGGCGACCCTGCTGGCGACGGTCATGGCCTCTTCTTGGTCGTGGGTGACAATCACAAAGGTGGTGCCGGTCTTTTCTTGAATATCCATCAGCTCAAACTGGGTGGCTTGGCGCAGCTTGGCGTCCAGCGCCCCCAGGGGTTCATCCAAAAGCAGCAGCTTTGGCGCCTTGGCCAGCGACCGTGCCAAGGCGACACGCTGACGTTGCCCCCCCGAGATCTGGTGCGGCTTCCGGCGGGCGAATTTCTCAAGCCGGGTCAGTTTGAGCATCTCAGAGACGCGCGCGTCAATCTGTTCGCGCGGCATGGTTCCCCGGCGCAGGCCAAAGGCAATGTTGTCGTAAACCGTAAGATGCGGAAACAGCGCATAGGATTGAAACATCATGTTCACGGCGCGTTTGTTGGGCGGGACGGGGCCAATATCCTGGCCTGACAGCTCGATTGATCCTTCGGTGGCGGTTTCGAAACCGGCCAACATGCGCATCATCGTGGTTTTGCCGCATCCTGATGGCCCCAGCAGCGCGAAAAATTCGCGCTCGTATATATCCAGGGTCAGATTGTCGATTGCGACAAATTCGCCAAATCTCTTGGTGACGCCCTTGAAACGAATGAGAGGTTTGGCAGAGGGATCATCCCATGGGGTAAAGACGGCTTGGTTCACGTCGCATCCTTCAAAATGCCCGCCAAGGCAGGCGTCATCACGCAAGGCGAGGCATGGCGCCCCGCCTTGAGTTGATCCGCGGTCTTAGGTGCCGGATTTGATCTTGGTCCACAAACGGGTCACGACACGCTGCACTTTGGCAGGGTATGGCGTTGTGGTGTAAAGGTTTTCCAAGGTCGCCGCGTCCGGATAAATTGCCGGGTCGCCAATCACATCCTCAAGCAGCAGCGGCTGTGACGCCTTGTTGCCATTGGCATAATAGACATAGTTCGACGCATCGGCCATGTTTTGCGCATCCAGAATAAAGTTCAGGAATTTATGCGCCGCGTCTGGGTTCGGGGCATCGACTGGGATGGCCATTTGGTCAAACCACATCAAGGCGCCTTCGGACGGCGCATTATAGACGATGTCTACACCGTTTTCCGCTTCGGCGGCGCGGTCACGGGCCTGAAGGATGTCACCCGACCAGCCGAAGGCCACACAGATGTCGCCGTTGGCCAGCGCGTTGATATATTCCGAGCTGTGGAACTTTTGGATATAGGGGCGCACGGCTGTAAAGACGGCCTCGGCCTTGGCGATCACCTCGGGGTCTCTGGAATCGGGGTCTTCGCCCAGATACTTTAGCGCGGCAGGGATCATTTCGGCAGGGGCGTCCAGCACATGCACGCCACATTCCGCCAGTTTCGCCATGTTGTCGGGGTTAAAGATCAGCTCGAGCGAGCCAAGCGGCGCGTCGTCCCCCAAGA
Source organism: uncultured Sulfitobacter sp. (assembly GCA_937138475.1). Classification (GTDB taxonomy): domain Bacteria; phylum Pseudomonadota; class Alphaproteobacteria; order Rhodobacterales; family Rhodobacteraceae; genus CAKZPD01. Next base: position 35,450 of record CAKZPD010000008.1, read on the forward strand.
GGGCGGTGACTTTGTTGGCGTCGGCGCCAATGCCCGTGGTGCCCCACATATAGTTGATTGAATAGGCGTTATCGGGGTCATACTGTGCGGTGCGCTTTTCGATCACATCCCACAGGTTGCCCTTGTTGCTCAGCTTGGCCGGGTCCAGTTTCTGGAACGCACCCGCCGAGATCTGTCTTTGCAAGAATGTGCCGGATGGGACGACGACGTCATAGCCCGATCCACCGGCCAGCATCTTGGTTTCCAGCACCTCGTTGCTGTCAAACACGTCATAGATCAGATCGATTCCGGTTTCCGCCTCGAACTTGTCCAACAGCGCTTCGTCGATATAGTCAGACCAGTTGTAAACGCGCACCTCTTCCGAGGTCGCGGCAGTTGCCAGAACCGCGATGGCGGCGCTGCTAAGCATCAGCTGCTTCATAGTACACTCCCTTTTTCAGGCTGGGTTTTTCCCAGTCTGTGGTAATTTGATCAAATTTTTTCGTCTCCGGCAAGGGAAAATATGATTTTGCCTTGCCTCAAGCAGTGTCAGCATAGCAAAAGAGCAGTGATCAACAAAAGCAGACATATGAACCAGATGAGCGAAAACGTGATGCCCCCCCCGGCGCCCGAACAGGCCAAGACCCCGGCGCATCAGTCGGTCTATCAGCGGCTGCGGATGCGCATCCTGTTTGGGGACTTTGTGCCGGGTCAGGCCGTGACAATCCAAGGTCTGACGACGGATCTGGATGTTGGCATGACCCCGGTCCGCGAGGCCCTGCGCCGGTTGATTTCGGATGGCGCCCTCAAGATGCAGGGCAACCGCCGTGTCAGTGTGCCGCATCTTACGGCATCTTGTATCAACCAGTTGGATTATATGAGACAAATGCTTGAGCCACAGCTGGCCCGTCTGGCGGCTCGGCAAATGACTCAGCCGGTTTTGACCCAATTGAAACAGTATGACGATGCGCTAAATGTGGCCATCGCGCGCGGTGACATTCCGGGGTATTTGACCCAGAACTATCGGTTTCATGCCGCCATAAACGCCAGCGCCGATGCCCCGATCCTGGCTGAAACCGTGGATCGCCTGTGGTTGCGCTTTGGGCCGTCTTTGCGGGTGGTTTGCGGCCACCACGGCACGCTTAACCTGCCTGACAAACACATAGAGATGCTGCGCGCCTTTGAAAATCGCGACCCCGAGGCCGCGGCGCGGGCGATGTCCGAGGATGTTCAGCAGGGGATGGTTCAGATCAAGAACGCATTGGACCAAGATCGCCTGTGATGTGATTCGATTGACATGGCATAATTTGATCATATTCTAGGCCGCAGTTTCTGACCCTTCCGTTTGCTTTGAAAGGCGCGCCATGTCTGTCATCACCAATCATCTTCCGACCGCTGAACTTCAGGCGCTTGATGCTGCCCACCATATGCACCCCTTCACAACCAACGATGATCTGGCCAAACGGGGCGTCCGGGTGATCACCCGCGCCAAGGGGGTGTATCTGACCGACAGCGATGGCCACGAAATTCTGGACGGGATGGCCGGTCTTTGGTGTGTCAATATCGGCTACGGGCGCGCCGAACTGGCCGAAGTGGCGGCCCGGCAAATGACCGAACTGCCTTATTACAACACGTTTTTCATGACCACGCATGTGCCGGCCATCGCGCTGGCACAAGAGATCGCCAAACTGGCGCCCGAGGGCATGAACCAGGTTTTCTTTGCCGGCTCTGGCTCGGAGGCGAATGACACCAATATTCGGCTGGTGCGCACCTATTGGGATGAAAAGGGCAAGCCGGGGAAAAAGGCGATTATCAGCCGCAAGAATGCCTATCACGGGTCGTCGGTCGGGTCCGGGTCGCTGGGCGGTATGGCGCCAATGCACGCGCAGGGCGGTCTGCCCATTCCGGATATCCATCACATCGGTCAGCCCGATTGGTGGTCAGAGGGCGGCGACATGACGCCCGAGGCCTTCGGCCTGGCCCGCGCGCAAGAGTTGGAGGCAAAGATCCTCGAGCTGGGCGAAGACAGCGTTGCGGCCTTCATCGCCGAGCCGGTGCAGGGCGCGGGTGGGGTGATTGTCCCGCCGTCGACCTATTGGCCAGAAATTCAGCGGATTTGCGACAAATACGAGATATTGCTCATCGCGGATGAGGTGATCTGCGGTTTTGGCCGCACGGGTGAATGGTTCGGTAGCCACACCCTGGGCCTGCGACCCGATATCATCACGATCGCCAAGGGGCTCAGCTCGGGCTATCAGCCGATTGGGGGGTCCATCGTTCGGGACGATGTTGCCAAAGTGATCAACGCCACCGAATTTAATCACGGTTATACCTATTCGGGCCACCCTGTGGCGGCGGCTGTGGCGCTTGAGAATTTGCGGATCATGCAAGAAGAGGACGTGCTTGGCCATATGCGCAACGTCGCCATGCCGGCCTTTCACCAGGGCCTTGAGGCCCTGACCGATCACCCCCTGGTCGGAGAGGCAAAATACTGCGGCTTGATGGGTTCCATCGCCCTGACACCACACAAAGCCACCCGTGCGGCCTTTGCGGCGGACAAGGGCACGGTGGGGTATCTGTGCCGCGAACGCTGTTTCGCCAACAAGGTGATCATGCGCCATGTCGGGGATCGCATGGTGCTTTCGCCGCCTTTGGTCATCACCGAGGCCGAATTGACCGAATTGTTCAAGCGGGCGCGCAAGGCATTGGATGAAACCTATGCCTTGCTGCAAGAAAAAGACCTGCTTCACGCCGCCTGACGGATCAGGTCAGGCGTTCTGCAAGGCGGTCCAGCATGCCAAGGCAGGCCTCCAGTTGATCCAGGCTCACATACTCGTCGGGTTTGTGGGCCTGGGCAATGGATCCGGGGCCGCAAACCACCACATCCATCCCCATTTCCTGAAACAGGCCTGCTTCGGTGCCAAAGGGCACCAGATCGGCGCCGTTCGCCCCCAAAAGCCCGGCCACCAGATCGCGCGCGGCGTTTTCGCTTAGGGGTTCCAGCCCGGCGACCTCGCCTATGGTTTCGATTTTGATATCGGCGTCGGGGCAGACTTGCCGCATGGCGGGCAGCAGCTGTGTTTCGACATAGCTGCCGATTTGGTCTTTCACATAGGCAAGGTCGGATTGCTGAACGGGGCGCATTTCCCAATCGACCTCGGCCTTGCCGACGATCACATTGTGGGCCACGCCGCCGGATATCCGCCCGATATTCAGTGTGGTCCAGGGCGGCTCGAAACGGCTGTTTGAGGGGGTGCGGCTGATCAGATCCTGTCGCAGCTCAAGCAGGCGCCCGACATAGCGCACGGCATATTCGGCCGCATTGACCCCGGCGCCGGGGTCCGATCCGTGTCCTTCAAGGCCGGTAAAGCGCGCGGTATATTCGCAGCACCCCTTGTGGCCTTCGATCACCTGCATTTGGGTCGGCTCGCCGATAATCGCGATGCTGGGCGCATAGCCTTTGGCCCGCAGCGCCGGCACCAGATGGCGCGCGCCAATGCAGCCTGTTTCCTCGTCATAGGTAAAGGCGAAATGCACCGGACGCTTAAGGTCAAGCGCGGCGTATTTTTCGGCCATCACCACCGACGCGGCGATGAACCCTTTCATGTCACAGGCCCCGCGCCCAAACAGGCGGTCGTCGCGCCGGATCATGACAAAGGGATCGCTGGTCCAATCCTGATCGGCCACGGGCACCACATCGGAATGACCGGACAGGACGATCCCGCCCGGCGCATCCGGCCCGATTGTGGCAAAAAGATTGGCCTTGGCGCCGGTGTCATCGTGGAACAAATCCACCCGCGCGCCGCAGGTCTCAAGACGATCGGCAAGATCGCCGATCATCGCAAGGTTGCTGTCGGGCGACACAGTCGGAAAGGAAATGAGCCGCCCCAAAAGGTCAACCGTTTGATCCAGTGCCGTCATGGTTTGACGAACATCTTGCGCGGCCGGTTGCACAGGGTTTCGGCCGGACCGTCAGCGCGAATGCGGATGCTTTCGGTGATTTCGATGCCCCAGTCCTTCATCCACAGCCCCGGCATGAAATGAAAGGTCATGTCCGGTTCCAGAACGGTCTCATCCTCGGCGCGCAGGGAAATCGTGCGCTCGCCCCAGTCGGGGGGATAGCTGACCCCAATCGGATACCCACAGCGCGCGCCGCGTTCGATGCCGGCCGCCTCAAGCGGCGCGGCCAGCGCATTGGCCACATCGCAGGCGCGGTTGCCGGCGCGGGCCGCGTCCAGACCGGCCTCAAGCCCTTCGACCAGGGCCGCCTCGGCGCGTTTCAGGAAATCGGGCGGGGTGCCCAGAAACAGCGTCCGGCAGAATGGCGCGTGATAGCGGCGATAACAGCCTGAAATTTCAAAGAATGTCGCTTCGCCTGTGGCAAAGGGGCGGCCATCCCACGTCAGATGCGGTGCGGCGGCATCACTGCCTGACGGCAACAGCGGCACGATCGCGGGGTAATCGCCCCAGGCCCCGTCGACACCGCGCACCGCGTCACGATAGATTTCCGCGACGATCTCGTTCTTTGGCACGCCGGGTTCGACGCGTTCAATCAGCCCGTCCACGATCTTTTCTGATATCTGTGCCGCCTTGCGCATAAAGGCCAGCTCGGGCGCGGATTTCACCGCCCGCTTCCAGTTAACCAGCGCCGTGGCATCGACAATTGTCGCACCCGGAAGCCGTTCGCAAAGCGCGGCATGGGCCTTGGCGGAATAGTAATAGTTATCCATCTCGACGCCGATGCGCCCTTTGGCCAGACCCAGCGCATCAAGATGGCGGCCCAGCTCTTGCATCGGGTGCCGTTCCGTGGATTGCACAAAGCCGTCGGCATAACCAAAGACGCGCTCGGCCCCCATCCAGACGGTGCGCAGGGCGCCATTGGTGTCTTGGTTGCGCCCCCACCAGATCGGGTCAGCGTCGGGCAGGACGATCACCCCTTGGTGCACATAGAACGACCAGCCGTCATAGCCGGTCAACCAGGCTTGATTCGATGGATCCGTGACAAAAAGCGCATCCAGACCGCGCAGGTCCATTTCCGCCCGAACCAAAGCCAACCGGCGCTGATATTCCGCGCCGTCAAAGGGCAAATCAATCGCTGCCATACAGCGTCCTTTCCTGATTTAAATTCTGCGCGAAATTGTTCCAGGTGGGGGCTTGGCGCAAGATAATTGTGTGGATCGGGCGCGGGTTTTTGGCATAATTCCAAAATTCGGCGCATGGGCGCATGAAAGCGACGGTTTTTTCGTCAGCGCCTTGGCGTGAATTCAAAAAACGGACAGGCACAGGAAATCGGGTTGCAACTGTCATGCAAGCCCGTAGTATTATGATCAAATAGCGCGGATAACCGCCAAGTAATCCAGGGAGCCAATTTTGGCAAACACGATGAATAATGAGGCGTTCGTAGAGTTCGAACGCGTTCAAAAAAGCTATGACGGCGAAAACCTGGTCGTCAAGGATCTGAACCTGTCTTTGCCCAAGGGCGAATTCCTGACAATGCTTGGGCCGTCGGGATCGGGCAAGACCACTTGCTTGATGATGCTGGCGGGGTTCGAAACGGCAACCCACGGCGACATCCGCCTGAATGGCCAGTCGATCAACAATATCCCGCCGCACAAACGTGGTATCGGCATGGTGTTTCAAAACTATGCCCTGTTTCCGCATATGACGGTTGCGGAAAACCTGTCGTTCCCGCTTGAGGTCCGCAAAATCGGCAAGTCCGAGCGCGAAGACAAGATCAAGGTGGCGCTGGATCGCGTGCAGATGGGCAATTTCGCTGGTCGCCGTCCCGCACAGCTTTCGGGTGGGCAGCAGCAGCGTATCGCCTTGGCCCGCGCCCTGGTGTTTGAGCCCGAGCTGGTGTTGATGGACGAGCCGCTGGGCGCCCTTGACAAGCAGCTGCGCGAAACCTTGCAGTTTGAGATCACTCACCTCGCGCACGAGCTGGGCATTACCGTGGTTTATGTGACGCATGACCAGACCGAAGCCCTGACCATGTCCGACCGTGTGGCGGTTTTCGACGATGGCCGCATTCAGCAGCTGGCCCCGCCAGACAAACTGTATGAAGAGCCTGAAAACAGCTTTGTCGCCCAGTTTATCGGCGAAAACAACACGCTGGAAGGGGTGGTCAAGGAAATCAAGAACGGCAGCGCTTTGGTGCAGCTTGATGACGGCAGCCTGATTGACGCCAAGCCGATTAATGTCTCCAAGCCCGGAGAGCGCACGCGCGTTTCCATCCGCCCCGAGCGCGTGGAATACAACAAGGACCGTCTGCGCGCCGATGCGCATACCCTCAGCGCGGAAGTGCTTGAGTTTATTTATATGGGCGATATTTTCCGCACCCGCCTGCGGGTGGCCGGGCGCGATGATTTCGTGATCAAGACACGGAACGCACCGGATCAGGTTCGCCTTAAGCCGGGTCAGCAGATCGAAATCGGTTGGCTGGCCGAAGATTGTCGCGCGCTGGACGCCTAAGCCCGGCCCGCACGAGCCGCCCTGCCCCGACTGGGGCAAGGCCGGAGTTAGGTTGCGATAAAGCCTGTTGTCGCAACCCCGATGAAACACAGGCACTATAACTGGGAGAAAACGAATGAAACTCACCAAAACGCTCTTGGCCACCACTGCCCTGACCGTCGCGGCTGGCTTTGCTGTGGCCGAAGACATGACCATCGTCAGCTGGGGCGGCGCCTATTCTGCCTCGCAGAAGGCGGCCTATCATGACCCCTATTCCGCAAAGACCGGCGTCAACATCATCAACGACGAATCCTCGGCCGAAGCGGTGGCAAAACTGCGCGCGATGAACGAAGCGGGCAATGTCACATGGGATGTGGTCGATGTCGTTGCATCGGATGCGATGCGTTTGTGCGACGAAGGTCTGGCGATGGAAATCGACGCCGATACACAGCTGGCCCCCGCCCCTGACGGCACCCCCGCCAGCGAAGATTTCGGCGAATTGCTGGTCTCTGACTGCTTTATCCCGCAGATCGTTTATTCGACGACCTTTGGCTATCGCACCGACCTGGTCGGCAGCACACCGCCCACATCGGTCTGTGCGATCTTTGACACGCAAACCTATCCCGGCAAGCGTTCGCTGGAAAAGCGCCCGATCAACAACATGGAATGGGCTTTGCTGTGTGACGGTGTTGCCAAGGCCGATGTCTATGACGTTCTGGAAACAGCCGAAGGTCAGCAGCGCGCGCTCGACAAGCTGGCCACGATCAAGGACGATGTTGTCTGGTGGTCCGCCGGTGCCGACACGCCCCAGCTTTTGGCCGACGGCGAAGTTGTAATGGGATCGACCTATAACGGACGTCTGTTCAGCCTGATCGAAGAGCAAAAGCAACCCGTTGCCATGCTTTGGGATGCCCAGGTGTTTGACCTTGACGGCTGGATCATTCCCGCCGGTCTGAGCGACGAGCGCAAAGCCCGCGCGCTGGACTATATCATGTTCGCGACCGACACCCAGCGTCTGGCAGATCAAGCCAAGTATATCTCTTACGGTCCGGCCCGCGCGTCTTCGGCGCCACTGGTTGGCAAGCACGCGACCTTGGGTATCGACATGGCACCACACATGCCAACCGACCCAGAGAACGCCAAGAACACATTCTTGTATAACTATGAGTTCTGGGCCGACTATCGCGATGATATCGACGCCAAATTCCAGGCGTGGCTGGCACAATAAGCCGCGTTTGACCTAACTTTGGCGGGGGCCCCAAAAGGGGCCCTCGTCATACTTGTCTCAGCGAGAATAATGATGAGCGATAGCACCCACACCGGCCCCATGCTGGCCGCAGACGGCACAACCCTCAAGTCCAGCCTGAATCGGGCGCTGCGGCGGCAAAAATTGCGGGCTTTGATGTTGATTGCCCCATTGCTGATCTTTGTCCTTGTGACCTTTATCGCCCCGATTGCGGATATGCTGTTCCGCTCGGTCGAGAACCAGATCGTTTCCGACACGCTGCCCCGCACCACCCAGATGCTTGGCGATTGGGACGCAGACGCCGCCGATATCCCCGCGCCCCAAGTGTTCGAGGCGCTGTATGTGGATATGTTCATCGCGACCGAGCGCAAGCTGCACACGCGGCTTGGTTCGCGGTTGAATTACGAGCTGACAGGCGTGTCGTCGCTGTTCCGGAAATCCGGCCGCAAGGTCGAAGACATGGGCGAAGTCTATCAAGATCAGTTTGAAGATCTGGACAAGTTCTGGAAAAAGGGCGCCAATCTGAATGCGCTGTTTGGCGCCCCGGATTGGCAGGCCGCCCAGGCGGCTTGGGACACCAGCGATAAAAAGGCACAGCCCAAGTTCAAACTGCGAAGCGGTCTTGAAACCGTGTTGCCGCAAGCCTCCGAAGCATTCGATGTCTATGCCCGGTTCACCCAGGGCGAAGACGGCAAAAACCTGTCCAAGGCCAAGCCTTGGGCGTTGATCTATTCGGCGCTTTACAATGATTTGGTCGCGCAGCCCGCCGGCTTGGCGGCCTTGGATGCCCCCGGTGCCGATGAATTGCGCGCCGCTGCTGCGCGTGTTGGCGATTTTGACACCGTCGACTTTACCGCCGCGTTCAAAAAGATCGACAAAGATTGGGTGTCGCAGGACGTCTGGCGGGTGATCAAGACCTATTCGCCGCGCTTTACCAACGGTTATTTCCTCAACTCGATCGACATGAAAAAGACCGCGGATGGGCCGCAAATGCGGGCCGAGAACGAACAGCTTTATATCAAACTGTTTATCCGCACGCTGTTCATGTCGCTGGTTATTACCGGCAGCTGCATCTTGCTGGGCTATCCGGTGGCGTGGATTTTGGCCAACCTGCCGGCGAAAACCGCCAATTTGTTGATGATCTTGGTGTTGCTGCCGTTCTGGACTTCGCTCTTGGTGCGCACATCGGCATGGAAGGTCATGCTGCAACAGCAGGGGGTGATCAATGATACGCTGGTCTGGCTGGGGCTGGTCGCGGATGACAGCCGTCTGGCGCTGATCAACAACCAAACAGGCACCATCATCGCGATGACACATATCTTGCTGCCCTTCATGATCTTGCCGCTCTTTTCGGTGATGAAGACCATCCCGCCCAGCTATCTTCGGGCGGCAAAATCGCTTGGCGCAACCAATTGGACAGCCTTCTGGCGGGTGTATTTCCCGCAATCAGTGCCCGGCATCGGCGCCGGTTCGATCTTGGTCTTTATCTTGTCCATCGGATACTACATCACCCCCGAGATCGTCGGCGGCACCACCGGCACCTTCATTTCCAACCGGATCGCCTATCACATCTCCAGCTCGCTGAACTGGGGTCTGGCGGCGGCACTGGGGGCCATCTTGCTGGCTGTGGTTTTGGGGCTTTACTGGGCTTATGACCGTATCGTCGGCATCGACAACGTGAAACTGGGGGGCTAAGACCATGGCTGCACTCACACCTGTGTCCCGCACACCCGTATCTTTTTATGTTCCGGTCGTTGGCCTGTTTGGGGCGTTGGCGGGCCTGTTTGTCGGCACCGCCCAAGGCAGCACCCTTGGCGGCATCGTTCTGGGCGCGGCGATCATGGCGCTGATCGCGCTGATCCTGACCAAGGCCCTGCCCAGCGAACGTGCCGGGCGTTTGGCCCTGATCGGCCTTGGCGCTCTGGCGGGTTATGCCATGGGCGGTATTGCCGCGGGGCTGATTGGTCTGCTGTTCGGCTGGTTCTTTGGCTGGTTCACCTTCTGGCTGTTCGAAGGTCGCTATCGCGCCAAACTGGTGCCCTATCTCACGCCGGGTCAGGTCCTGTGGCATTTCACCTTCCGCTTTATTTGTGGCGCCATCTTGGTGTTTTTGATCACCCCAATCTTGGTGGTCATGCCCCTGTCCTTCAACGCCGAGGCCTTCTTCACCTTTACCCCGGAAATGCTGCGCTTTGACCCGGCGGGGTATTCACTGCGCCACTACCGTGATTTCTTCACCAACTCCGACTGGCAAAGCTCTCTGGCGAACTCCGTCAGGATCGCCCCTGTGGCCACCTTGCTCTCGGTCAGCTTCGGCACATTGGCCGCCATCGGCCTCAGCCAACCGCATGTGCCCTTCCGCCGCGCCATCATGGCAATCTTGATCTCGCCAATGATCGTGCCGCTGATCATCTCGGCGGCGGGCATGTATTTCTTCTACAGCCGCATCGGCCTGCAAGGCACCTATATCGGCGTGGTTCTGGCCCATGCCGCGCTGGGTATCCCCTTCGTGATCATCACCGTCACCGCGACCTTGGTCGGGTTTGATTCCTCCCTGACCCGCGCCGCGGCCAATATGGGCGCCAACCCGGTGACAACCTTCTTCCGGGTGCAAATGCCGCTGATCTTGCCCGGCGTCATCTCGGGTGGCCTCTTTGCCTTCATCACGTCTTTCGACGAGGTGGTCGTGGTGCTCTTTGTCGGTTCTGCCGGGCAAAAAACCCTGCCATGGCAAATGTTCACCGGCCTGCGCGAACAAATCAGCCCCACAATCCTTGCCGTGGCAACGATCCTTGTGATCATCTCCATTGCCCTGCTCACCGTGGTTGAACTGCTGCGCCGGCGCTCCGAACGTCTGCGCGGCATGTCGCCCAGCTAAGCGCGCTTCTTTTGTTCTTAAATATCCCCGCCGGAGGCTCCTACCCCCTCCGGCGCCCCGGCCCTTTCGGTCAGCGTAACCGCTCCAACAGGCGCAAAGACGCATAGCCATCCGGCGCCAGCCCTCTGGCCCGCTGAAATGCGCGAATGGCCCGAACCGTATTGGGCCCAATCCGTCCATCAACCCCCTTGGTGTCAAACCCCGCGCGGGTCAGCGCACGCTGAAGGGTCTCGCGTTCTGCACGGGTCAACGCCCGGTCGCCGCGTGGCCATGCGCCTTGGATCGCGGCGCCGCCGCGCAAGCGGTCCCCAAGATGCCCCACAGCAATGACATAGGCATCTGCGGCATTATAGCGTTCAATCACGCTGAAATTCTTGAAAATCATAAAGGCTGGCCCGCTCGCCCCCGCCGGCAGCAAGATCGACGCCTCGGCGCTGTGCGGCACGGGTTGACCGCCCAGCCCCGTCACCCCCAGCGCCGCCCAGGCGCGCGGCGATTTGCGGATGCTGCGGCTGGCCTGGGCGAAATCGAACCCTTCGGGCAAACGCACCTCGACGCCCCAGGGTTGCCCGCGTTGCCAGCCAAAATGCGCCAGATACGCAGCGGTCGAGGCCAGCGCATCGGTTGGATCATCCGACCAGATGTCGCGGCGGCCATCGCCGGTGAAATCCACGGCATAGCCCAGGTATGAGGTCGGCATAAACTGGGTGTGGCCCATGGCGCCGGCCCAGCTTCCGGTCATCATTCGCGCCCGCGTGTCGCCGCTTTGCAAAATTTTCAACGCCGCGATCAGCTGGGCCTCAAAGAAGGCGCCCCGCCGCCCCTCATAGGCCAGCGTGGCCAGCGATTGCACAATGTCATTGCGGCCGCGATGGCTGCCAAAGGCGCTTTCCAGCCCCCAAATCGCCACGACGATTTCCTTTTCCACCCCATAGCGGGCCTCGATCTTGCGCAGAACCGGCAAATAGTCGCGCAGCGCCGCGCGTCCATTCATCACCCGTCGATCAGAAACGGCGCTGTCCAGATATTCCCAAAGGGTCTTGTTGAACTCTGATTGGTTGCGGTCGCGGGCGATGATCGCCGGGTCAAAGCGCACGCCCTGAAAGGCGGCGGTCAGTGTTTGCGGCGTTATGCCTTGCGCGCGGGCGCGCCGTTCAAACCCCCGGCGCCAGCGGTTGAACCCTTGCTGTTGTTGATGGGCTTGCAAAATCTCGGGCGGGCGCGGCACGGGCCGCAGGCTGGTGGTGCCGGCTTGAACCGCAATGCCTTGCAACAGCAAAGCGGCGGTGGCGGTGATGATAACCCTGCGCATGACGTGCCCCGATTGTTTTGGGCACAGTCTATCGCATTTGCGCCCTCACGCCAGAGCCGAGTTGCCGCCCAAACCCGACCTATCCTAGCGGCGGCTGCGTTTGACCTTGCGATTGATCTTGTCTGTTTTGCGCTTGGCCTTTGTGCCGCGCCGCCGTGGCCCGCGCCCGCTGCGCGCCCCGGCGGGCAGGCTGGCGCCGTCGATCGACAGCAGCTCAAGCGCGATGCCGCCGCTGACCGGCGCCGCTTCGGCCAGACGCACGGTGACACGCTGTCCGATGCCGATCATCATGCCGGTATCGGCCCCCATCAACGTGCCGCTTTGCGCATCAAAGTGATAGTATTCGCGCCCCAGCGAGCGGATGGGGATCAGCCCGTCAGCCCCGGTTTCATCCAGCTTTACAAAGACGCCGAACTTGGCCACGCCGCTGATGCGACCGCTGAATTCTGTCCCCAGACGTTCGGACAAATAAGCCGCCAGATATCGGTCCGTTGTGTCCCGCTCGGCGATCATCGACCGCCGTTCTGTGTCGGAAATATGCGTGCCGGTTTGCTCAAGCGCCGCCATATCCTCGGGCGAAAGCCCATCCTTGCCCCATCCATGCGCGGTGATCAGCGCCCGGTGAACAATCAGATCCGAATAGCGCCGGATCGGCGAGGTAAAATGCGCATAGCGCCCCAGCGCCAGCCCGAAATGCCCAAGGTTCGTGGGTGAATAATAGGCCTGGGTCATCGACCGCAGGGTCGAGATGTTTATCAACTCGGCCTCATCCGTGCCTGCCGCATCGTGCAAAAGCCTGTTCAGATGCGCGGTTTTCAGCACCTGCCCCTTGGCAAGGGTAAAGCCCGCCGCGCCGGCTGTTTCGCGCAGGGCGTCCAGTTTTTCGGGGGCTGGCTCTTCGTGGACCCGGAACAACAGCGGCACTTTCTTGGCGATCAGGGTCTCGGCGGCGGCGACATTGGCCAGCACCATCAACTCTTCGATCAGCCGGTGTGCGTCCAGGCGCTCTTTGAAATTGACCGATGTGACGGTGCCGTCTTCGGACAGCTCAATCCGGCGCTCGGGCAGGTCCAGGTCCAGGGGCTGGCGCTGTGCCCGCGCCTTGGTCAGGGCTGCGTATACATCGAAAAGCGGCTGCAACAACGGCGCAACCAGCGGGGCAACCTTGGGGTTGGGGCGACCGTCGATGCCATCTTGAACCTCTTCATAGGCCAAAGAGGCCACGGAATGCATGACCCCGCGATGAAAATCATGGGCCAGCTTTTGCCCTTGGGCGTTCAGCGTCATGCGCAGGGCAATGCAGGCGCGCGGCACGGCCTCGTGCAGGCTGCAAAGATCGCCGGACAGAACATCGGGCAGCATCGGCACCACCCGGTCCGGGAAATAGGTCGAGTTGCCGCGTTTGCGGGCCTCGCGGTCCAGAGGCGATTCGGGGGTCACATAGGCGGCGACATCAGCGATGGCGATCCAGACGATATGGCCGCCAGGATTGGCGGGATCGTCATCTGGCTTGGCAAAACAGGCATCATCGCGGTCGCGCGCATCGGCCGGGTCAATGGTAACAAAGGGAATATCTTGCAGATCTTCGCGCCCGGCCAAGGTGACAGGCCGGGCCGCATCGGCCTGGGCCATCACATCGTCTGGGAAGGCGTCAGGAATGCCGTGCTGGTGGATGGCAATCAGCGACACGGCGCGGGGCGCGCTTGGATCGCCCAGCCGATCAATGATCCGCGCGCGGGGCAGGCCCATGCGGCCCTTGGGGCCGGCCTGTTCTGCTTCGACCAGCTCGCCGTCTTTGGCGCCTTGGGTCGCATCATGCGCCACCTGCCATTCGCGGTCGGCCCCCTTGTCGATGGGGATAATCCGCCCGCCGTCCGATTGTTTGCGAAAGATGCCCAAGACCCGGCGCGGGTTGGTGCCGATACGCCGGATCAGGCGCCCCTCATACGGGGGCTGGGCGGCATCGGTGCGGGTCAGGCGCGCCAGGATCCGGTCGCCCACCCCCAACGCCGGGTCCGAGGCCCGCAACACCAACAGCACCTGCGGCACCGGGCCGTCGCCTTGCCATTCAAGCGGGCGGGCAAACAGATCGCCATCGTTGTCGATGGTCGCCACCTCAAGCACGCAAACCGGCGGCAGGCTGTTTGGATCGCCAAAGCTTTTCTTGCGTTTCTCCAGATGCCCTTCTGCCTCTAACTCTTTGAGCACACGCTTGAGGTCAATACGCGCCGCGCCCTTGATCCCAAAGGCCTTGGCGATATCGCGCTTGGCCGTCAGGGTTGGGTTCTGGCTGATCCACTCAAGGATCTCGGGTTTTGTCGGGATCTGGTTCATATGCCGGGCCTAGCACGCATGGGGCGGCCCGTCATGCGCAAATCGTCCAGGGTATCCACGTCGCGCAGCGTATCGGCAAATCCGATCCGCCGGCCCGGCAGACAGGCCAGCGTGTCTTGCAAGGCAAAGGGGGAAGACCAGCGCACCGAGGATAAGGCATGTGGCGCGATGCTTTGTGGGTGGCGAAGCCCCATCAGCCAAAACCCCCCGTCCGGGGCGGGGCCGAAAATTGCATCCTTGCCCCCCAAACGGTGAAATCCACGGGCGATGTGATGGGGGCCAACCTGCGGGATGTCGGCGCCGATGATCAAAACAGGCCCCTGCGGGATTTGCCGCGCCACGCGCAACATCCGGGCACCCAAATCCCCGCGCCCCTGCGGCAGGCGCGGCAGCGCGGCGGGCCAGACGCGGCTGGTCAAACCCGCGCGGTCGGGGCTGACGGCCAGAATGGTGCGCCAGCGCCGGTCGCTTAGGGTGCGCAGCAGGGTGCGGGTTTGATGGCGAAACCACCATGCGGCGTCAATCATGCCAATGTCCTGCCCCAGCCGCGTCTTGACCCGGCCTGGGCGCGGCTCCTTGACCATGACAATCAGCGTTTTCATTCCAGTGGGCAAACCATGTCGCGGTGCTTGATCCCGGCATCCAGAAACACCGGCCCTTGGGCGACAAAACCAAGGCGTTCGTAAAAGGTGATGGCCGTCAGCTGGGCCCCCAGCCGGGCGTTGGTCAGATCGCCGCGCGCCGCCATATCTTGCAGCACCACCTGCATAATTTGGGCGCCCACGCCCTGGCCGCGATTGGATGCACGCACACAGACCCGGCCGATTTTGGCGGTATTCCCGGCGATCAGCACCCGCGCTGTGCCAATCGCGATATCGCCGGATATGGCCAGATAATGCAGCGCGCTGGCGTCTTTGTCGTCCAGCTCTTCTGCTTCGCTAACGCCCTGTTCTTCGATAAAAACTTCGCGTCGCAGCGCATGGCACCGGGCCAAATCCTGGGTTTGCTTGATCACCAGCGTCATGCGAAATAGCCCTGCAAGATCCGTGCGTAAATCGCCTTGAGCTGGTGAATATGATCGACGCGCACATGTTCATCCACCTGATGCATCGACTGTCCGACAAGGCCAAATTCAACAACCGGGCAATGCGCCTTGACAAAGCGGGCATCCGACGTGCCGCCGCTGGTTGATAATTCTGGCACAAGGCCGGTTTCGGCCTCGACGGCGCGGCAAACCAGATCTGACAATATCCCCGGTTGGGTGATAAAGCTTTCGCCCGAAATGCTGACCGCCAAGTCGATCTCGACGCCAAAGCTGTCCTTGATTTGCGCGACCTGCGCGGCGATCCAATCTGTCAGCGATGCCCCGGAATGGTGATCGTTGAACCGGATATTCACCGCAGCAGAGCATTCGGCCGGAATGACATTGGTCGCGCTGTTGCCGGTATCGATGGTGACCACGGCCAGGGTCGACGGGTCGAAATGGTCGGACCCATTGTCCAACTTGCACGAGGCCAGCTGATCCAGCAGCCGGACCATCGCCGGCAGCGGGTTCAGCGCCCGGTGCGGATAGGCGGAATGACCCTGCTTGCCAATCACGCGCAAACGGGCGGTCATCGACCCGCGCCGGCCTATCTTGATCATATCGCCCATTTGGTTCGGGCAGGTCGGCTCGCCAACCAGGCAGACATCCATGCGTTCGGCGTTGCGTTCCATATGATCCAAAAGCGCGGTGGTGCCGTCGATCGCGTCGCCCTCTTCATCGCCGGTGATCGCCAAGATGATCGCGCCATCCGGGGGCGTGTCGCGGACAAAATCAACAGCGGCGGCGGCAAAGGCGGCCACCCCTGATTTCATGTCGGTGGTGCCGCGCCCATACATGATCCCGTCTTTGATCTGGGCGCCAAAGGGCGGCATCGACCAGGCGGCTGCGTCGCCGATCGGCACCACATCGGTATGCCCGTTAAAGCCAAAGCTGCGGGCGTGTCCCTTGGCCCCCCATCGGGCGAACAAATTGCGAATTCCGCCTCGATCCGCCCAGGCACAGTCAAAACCCGCCTGGGTCAGCAGATCGTGCAGCACATCCAGCGCCCCCGCATCTGCAGGTGTCACCGATGCACAGCGCACCAAGGATGCGGTCAGCAATACAGGGTCAACGCCAGACATCCCTTGCTCCTCTTCTGGTCAGAAAATTCTGCCCCAAAAGGCCGCAAAACCCAGACAAAGCCAAGGGGTAAACCGGAATTTAGCCTTAATCGGCGTTCATTTCCGGGTGGGTGCCGTAAAAGGGCTCCATCTGGGCGACGATAACCGAATTTTCATCCAGCGCCCGCTGCATCAGGGCGCGTTCTTCGTCGCTGATCTCGTGGCCTTCGGCCTCGCGATCTGCCAGCGTCCCATAGCCGGTTACATCCAGCGGCGCCGTATCGGCCTGTTTCAAGATCGCGACCGTCTCGCGGACGGCTTCGGCCTCATCTATGCCGCTGGCATAGATGACCAACCCCGCCCCGGTGGCCTTGGCCGGCAGGCCATCGCCATCTTTGCGGCCGATCTGCACCAGCAAGGTATAGACCTGCTGGCGCGATGGCTTTTTGGGCTTTTTGACGGTGTCGGTCATGATATCAGCCTGCTGTGATCAATCGCGCAACAGATCGTTGATCGAGGTCTTGGAACGGGTCTTGGCGTCGACGCGCTTTACGATCACCGCGCAATACAGATGCACGCCGTTTTTCGATGGCATGGAACCCGATACCACGACGCTGCCGGCTGGCACTTCGCCATAGCTGACATTGCCTGTCTCGCGATCGACGATCTTGGTGGACTGGCCGATATAAACGCCCATGCCCAGCACGGACCCTTCGCGCACGATACAGCCTTCAACCACCTCAGAGCGGGCGCCGATAAAACAATTGTCCTCGATGATGGTGGGGCCGGCCTGCATCGGCTCAAGCACGCCGCCGATGCCAACACCGCCCGACAAATGCACGTTCTTGCCGATTTGCGCACAGCTTCCGACGGTGGCCCAGGTGTCAACCATCGTGCCTTCGTCCACATAGGCCCCAAGGTTCACAAAGGATGGCATCAACACCACGCCAGGCGCCACAAAGGCAGACTTGCGCACGATGCAGTTCGGCACAGCGCGAAAGCCGGCCGATTTCCATTCATCATCGCCCCAGCCCATGAATTTGCTGTCGACCTTGTCCCACCAGCCGCCGCCCTGCGGGCCGCCCGATTGCTGTTCCATATCCTTGATGCGAAAGCCCAAAAGAACAGCCTTCTTGGCCCATTGATTGACGTGCCAATCGCCGTTGTCGCGCTTTTCCGCCACGCGCAGCTTGCCGCTGTCCAACGCGTTCAGCGTGGCTTCGATGGCGTCGCGGGTTTCGCCTGTGGTCGCGGGGGAAATCCCGTCGCGGGCCTCCCAGGCGGCTTCGATGGCGGCTTCAAGCTGGGCGTTTGACATGCTGTGGCTCCGATCTGCTGGTCTGCGTGTTGCAGCGGCTATACTAGGCCCGGCGGCCCGGCGCAATCACTCACAATCGCATTGCAATCGGGATGGGTTGGGCACAGGCTGGGCGTATTGTATCTCGGAGATCTATATGCCCAACCGACGTCATTCATTACGCGACGCCCATTCAGACCGCACCAGCGCCAAAGACGTGCCCGACACCCCGCAAACCCGGTCGCCGGCCTATCGGCTGGCCTTTAGCGACGAAGACTTCATGTGCCGAGAAGAGCTGCGCCCCGTGCGCCTGCAGCTTGAATTGCTCAAGCCGCAGATGCTGCTGGACGAGCGGGGCATAACATCAACCATCGTTCTGTTTGGTGGCGCGCGCATTCCGAAACCGGCCGACAAACACAAGGCCCGCACCAAGGTGCTGGCTGATTTGTCACGCTATTACGACGAGGCACGCGAATTCGCACGGCTGATGACGTTGGACAGCCTGCAAAGCCAGTGCCGCGAGAATGTGATCGTCACCGGCGGCGGACCCGGCGTGATGGAGGCCGGAAATCGCGGTGCCGCCGATGCCGGGGGCGTTTCCATCGGGCTGAACATCGTCTTGCCGCACGAACAGGCGCCCAACCCCTATGTCACCCCGGACCTAAGCTTTAACTTTCACTATTTTGCCATTCGCAAGATGCATTTCCTGATGCGGGCACGGGCGATCTGCATCTTTCCGGGGGGCTTTGGCACCATGGATGAAATGTTCGAGACCCTGACCCTGATCCAGACCGGCCGGATGCAGCGCATCCCCTTCTTGCTGTTTGGCCGCGCCTTCTGGGACCAGATCATCAATTGGCAGGCACTGGCCGATGCGGGCACCATATCGGATCAGGATCTTGAACTGTTTCGTTATGTCGACACCGCCCAAGAGGCAATCGACATCATTCAAAACTGGGAACCGGCCCCCGCGCGCGAGGACATACCGGGCCGCTAGGTCAGCCCGGCTTCGGCATTGATTTCCTTGCGGGATTTGCGCGCCCGTTCGGTGGCGGACTTAAGCTGACCACAGGCGGCCATGATGTCTTCGCCGCGCGGGGTGCGGATCGGGCTGGCATATCCGGCCTTGTAAATAATGTCGGCAAAGGCGCGAATGCGATTGTTCGACGACCGCTTATAGGGGGCGCCGGGCCATTCGTTAAAGGGGATCAGATTGATCTTGGCGGGAATGCCCTCAATCAGCCGAACAAGGCGGCGGGCGTCTTCGTCGCTGTCATTGACGCCGTTCAACATCACATATTCAAAGGTAATGCGCTCTGAATTGCTGACCTTGGGATAGCTGCGCAGCGCATCCAAAAGGGCCTCGATGTTCCATTTCTTGTTGATCGGCACCAGCTTGTCGCGCACCTCGTCGGTTGTGGCGTGAAAGGACACCGCCAACTGACAGCCGATTTCCTGCGCCGTCCGCGCGATTTCAGGCACCACCCCCGACGTCGACAGGGTAATCCGGCGGCGCGACAGCTGAATCCCCTCGGGGTCCATGGCGATCTTCATCGCATCGCGCACGTTTTCGAAATTATAAAGCGGCTCGCCCATGCCCATCAGCACGATATTGCTAAGCAAGCGGGTCTCGTCCTTGGGGGCGCCGATTTCCGGCCATTCCTCCAGATCATCGCGTGCCACCATGACCTGACCGATGATCTCGGCGGCGGTCAGATTGCGCACCAGCTTTTGCGTGCCGGTGTGACAAAACGAACAGGTCAGCGTGCAACCCACTTGTGACGACACGCACAGCGTCCCGCGCCCCTCTTCGGGGATATAGACGATCTCGACCTCGTGGCCGCCAGCGATACGCACCAGATATTTCCGGGTGCCGTCTTCGCTGACTTGCCGGGTTACAACCTGCGGCAATTCAATGACAAAGGTCTGCGCCAACTGCACCCGATAGGCTTTGGCCAGATTGGTCATCGCCTCAAAATCGCGCACGCCCCACTGATAGATCCACTGCCAGATCTGCCCGACCCGCATCTTGGCCTGCTTTTCCGGCGTGCCATGTTCGATCAGCACCTCGCGCATCCGCGCGCGCGTCAGCCCGACCAGATTGATCGGCCCGTCGGGCAGCTTGCGGGGGATGGTGTGAACGTCTTGCGTTATGGGCGCGCTGGCAGACATGGGCATGGCCTTTTGCTGGGTGAAGAGCGCTCTATATATAAGGGTTTCACCGAATTCAAAAGAAAACAGCCCCGCGGGATGCAGGGCTGGTTAATTTTCAGACCTGGCGATCAGCTGCCACAGCGCTTTTCGGCATCAGCGATGGCCGCAGTAAAGCCCAGCAGGGAAAAGGTGTCTTCGGTCTGGGTGCCGCGCCCGGACATGCCGGTCACAACCGCATCGGCGCCGCGTTTCATGGCCGCCACGATCTTGGCATCGTCCTCAGGGGATGGCGCCCAGGCCCATTCGCCTTCGGTGAACAGCTCATACCGGCTGTCGCCAATCTTGATGGTCACGGCCGACCCCTTTTCAAAGGGATAGCCGCCGGTGAACGACACCAGCCCGTTGCTTTGCGCTTGTGGGTGAAAGGACACCATCAACAAGGTCTGCCCCCGGTTCACGGCAACTTCGCGCCCGTTTTGCGTGTTGCGGATCTTTTTGGGGATGGACACCCCCCAGCATTCCTTGGGGTTGTCCTCGACGAAGACGCTCCAGTCTGTCTTGGTGCTTACCTGGTTGGAACTTTGCGCCTGTTGCGCCAGTCCGGCCACCGGCAGCAGCGCCACCAGCCCCAAAGCCAAGCCCAAACCTTTGATCATTGCCATTTCCTGTGCCTCCAGCGGTCTTTGACGTGTGCAATACATCGGCGCTTGTGTTTCTTGGCGAAACCGCGTTCTTGCAAACCGTTGCATTCTTCTCGACAAAGCGCACACTATCGCGAAATTTGCATCAAACGAAAGACTGATTGGCAGAATTTCGCTAACTTGTGAGGCACAAAATGACATCTTCCCACGCAATGGCCGAAATTTGGCGCGGTCCGTTTCTTGAAAGCCAGCATTTTGGCCATGCGGTGGTCTGCGACGAGACAGGACAGATCGTCCAGGCTTGGGGGGATCCAGACGCCATCGTGTTGCCGCGGTCGTCGTCAAAGATGATTCAGGCGCTGCCGCTGCTGACCTCGGGGGCGGCGGATGCGCATGGGCTGGGCACCCAACAGCTGGCATTGGCCTGTGCCTCGCACCAAGGGGCGGCGATTCACACAGACCCTGTGCGCGATTGGCTTGACACGCTGGGTCTGGATGACGCGGCCTTTCGCTGCGGCCCGCAAGAACCCAGCGACCGAGAGGCGCGAAACGCGCTGATCAAAAGCGATGCAAGCCCCTGTCAGATCCATAACAATTGTTCGGGAAAGCACGCGGGTTTCCTGACCCTGGCCCGGCATCTGGGCGCAGGCCCCGAATATATCGACGTGACGCACCCGGTTCAGCAGGCCTGTCTGACCGCCTTCGAAGAGATCACCCAGACAACATCGCCCGGCTTTGGGATTGATGGGTGTTCGGCGCCGAACCACGCAACGACATTGCACGGCATGGCCCGCGCCATGGCCACCTTTGCCGCCGCCCCGCAGGGATCAGCCGAGGCGCGCCTGCACCAAGCCATGCGCCTGCACCCGGAATTGGTGGCCGGCGAGGGCCGCGCCTGCACCGAGCTGATGCGCGCCATGGATGGCCGCGTCGCGATCAAAACCGGCGCCGAGGCGTTTTTCGTCGCCATCATCCCCGAGCTGAAAATGGGCGTGGCCCTCAAGATCACCGATGGCACCACCCGTGCCGCTGAATGTGCCATCAGCGCCATTTTGGTTCGGCTTGGCGTGTTGGATGCCCAGCACCCGGCGACGCAAAAGCGAATGAACGCACCCATCCGCAATTGGGTCGGCACCCAGACCGGGATGATCAAACCGGCCGCCGGGTTGCTTTGACGCTACATTTGGTGGACTTCGGCGACCTCGACGTTGCCGCTGCCGTCTTTGACCATCGGGCACCCCTTGGCCAGGGCGATGGCGGCGTTCATGTCGCTGGCCGACACAATGGAATAGCCCGATACCGGGTTTGCGCCGCCGTCATCGGTCACGCCGCCGGCGGTGACGGTCTTGGACATGCCGACCGGATTGCCCGGATCCACGATTGATTCGCCGATGGTCCCGAACCAGTTTTGCCAATCGGCCATGACCTTGGCGCCTTCTTCTGGTGTCTCAGGCATCTTGCCGCCGTGATAGGCGAAAACAAAATTTGGCATATTTCTCCCCTTTCTAATCGTTAACCAATAAGGGTCAGCTTAGCACAGGGGCGCCGGGCTGCGGCAAAAAAACCTTAATTCAAGGAAAATTGATCCTGCCGATAGCCTTGCAGATAAAGCAAGGCGGTCAGATCGCCAAAATTGACCCGAATATCACATTGCGCGGCGACTGCGGGTTTGGCGTGCAACGCCACGCCGGTGCCGGCGCGGTGCAGCATCCCCAGATCATTGGCGCCATCCCCGACAGCAATCACCTGGTTTTCCGTGATGCCAAGCCGGGCGGTGATCTGGGCCAGCGCGTCGATCTTGGCCTGAGCCCCCAGAATCGGCAGGCCAACCGCCCCGGTCAGCGCGCCGTCCTTGATGATCAAGCTGTTTGCCCGATGTTCGTCAAAGCCAAGCTGCCGGGCGACATGGTCGGTAAAGGCGGTAAACCCGCCAGATACCAGCGCCGCATGGCCGCCGTTGGCCTTCATTGTCGCCAGCAGGGTCTTGCCGCCGGGCATCAGGGTGATCCGCTCTTGCAGCACCTGGTCGATGATCCCCGCCTTTAGCCCCTTCAACAGCGCCACACGGGCATGCAGCGCGCCTTCAAAGTCCAGCTCGGCGTTCATGGCACGCGCGGTGATTTCCTTGACCCGCTCACCAACGCCGGCCATGTCGGCCAGCTCATCTATGCATTCTTGCTGGATCATTGTGCTGTCCATATCCGCAAGCAGCATGTGCTTGCGCCGCCCCTGCGATGGCTGAATCACCAGATCAATGCCCAGCCCTTGCAGGTCATCCCAAACCTGCCAGCGATTGCCTGGCATCTGCGCCAGCGGAAATTCGGCGGCGATGTCCGGTGCCAGCCATATCGCATCCCCGCCGCCCCAGGCATTGCGCAGCGAATCCACCAAAGCGCCCTGTAAACAGGCCCGATCCGGGGCACAAAGAAGCGAGACAGTCAGCATAAGAAGTTTCCGATCCACGTCACAGATGTCGCAAAAAAGCGTCTAAGCGGCGTTCTAGCGGCATTTTCAGGATTGTGCCAGCATCGGCGGCTGCTTAATCCATGTGGTGGGACACCCTTCCCCAACGAAGGGCGATTATCTGGAAGGATAGCATTCATGGCTATTGAACAACCGGCGACGCGGCCGGCAAACCCGCGTTTTTCCTCTGGCCCCTGCGCCAAGCCCCCCACCTATGATGTAACGCAACTGACCGGCGCACCGCTGGGGCGCAGCCACCGTGCCGCCCCCGGCAAGGCCAAGCTGCTGCAGGCGATCGAAGACACCCGCGCTCTGCTGGGTGTGCCGGAGGATTACCGCATCGGCATCGTGCCCGCATCAGACACCGGTGCCTTTGAAATGGCGATGTGGTCGCTGTTGGGTCAGCGCCCGGTCGAGATGGTCGCCTGGGAAAGCTTTGGCGCCGGCTGGGTCACCGATGTGGCGAAACAGCTTCGAATTGACCACACGGCCCATGTGGCGGAATACGGCGAAATCGTTGATATGGCGGCGCTGAATTACGACCACGATGTGTGTTTCACCTGGAACGGCACCACCTCTGGGGTGCGGATGCCCAATGGCGATGCGATTCCGGCCGATCGCGCCGGGCTGACCCTGTGTGATGCCACCTCGGCGGCGTTCGCTATGGATCTGCCGTGGGACAAGCTGGATGTGACCACCTTTAGCTGGCAAAAGGTGCTGGGCGGCGAGGCGGCCCATGGCATGTTGATCCTGTCCCCGCGCGCGGTCGAGCGCTTGGAAACCTATACCCCCGCCTGGCCGCTGCCCAAGATTTTCCGCCTGACCAAAGGCGGCAAGCTGATCGAGGGGATATTCAAGGGCGAAACCATCAACACGCCGTCGATGCTGGCGGTAGAAGATTACCTGCTTGCGCTTGAATGGGCGCGCGGGGTCGGGGGCCTGCAAGGGCTGATCGCCCGCGCTGATGCCAATGCCGCCGCGATTGCCGATTTCGTCGCCACCCATGACTGGATCGACTTTTTGGCGTCAGATCCCGCGACACGGTCGAACACGTCGGTCTGTCTGAAATTTACCGACCCGCGCATCAGCGACGGGCCAGGTTTTGCCAAGGCCATTGCCAAACGTCTTGCCGATGAAAATGTGGCGCTTGATGTGGGGGCCTATCGCGATGCCCCGGCCGGGCTGCGCATCTGGTGCGGCGGCACGGTCGAAACATCCGACATCGCGGCGATGCTGCCGTGGCTGGCCTGGGCCTTTGAGACCGAAATAAACGCCTGATCGGCGACCATCCTATTCATTCTTTATAAAAGGACCGCTCCTATGGCGCCCAAAGTACTTATCTCTGACAAACTGTCTGACGCAGCCGTGCAGATCTTTCGCGACCGTGGCATTGACGTGGATTTCATGCCCGATGTCGGCAAAGACAAAGAAAAGCTGGCCCAGATCATCGGTGACTATGACGGATTGGCCATTCGCTCGGCCACCAAGGTGACGGAAAAGATCATTGCCGCCGCGACGAACCTAAAGGTCATCGGCCGGGCCGGTATCGGCACCGACAACATCGACAAGGACGCCGCCTCGAAAAAGGGGGTGATCGTGATGAACACGCCCTTTGGCAACATGATCACCACCGCCGAACATGCCATCGCCATGATGTTCGCTGTCGCGCGGCAAATCCCCGAGGCCAGCGCATCGACCCATGCCGGGAAATGGGAAAAATCCAAATTCATGGGGGTTGAACTGACCGGCAAGACGCTGGGCGTGATCGGCGCCGGCAATATCGGCGGCATTGTTTGCGACCGGGCGCGCGGGCTCAAGATGAAGGTCATCGCCTATGATCCGTTCCTGGGGCAGGAAAAAGCCGACAAGATGGGTGTCGAAAAGGTCGAACTGGACGACCTGCTGGCGCGGGCCGATTTCATCACCCTGCATGTGCCCTTTACCGATCAAACCGCGAATATCCTCAGCCGCGAGGCGCTGGCCAAGACCAAGCCGGGCGTGCGTATCATCAACTGTGCGCGCGGCGGCCTTGTGGACGAGGGCGCGCTGGCCGATGCGCTGAAGTCAGGCCATGTGGCGGGCGCCGCCTTTGACGTTTTCGCCCAGGAACCGGCCACCGAAAACGCCCTGTTCAACCTGCCCAACGTGGTCTGCACCCCGCATCTGGGCGCCGCCACCACCGAGGCCCAGGAAAACGTCGCCCTGCAAGTGGCCGAGCAGATGTCGGATTATCTGCTGACCGGGGCGGTGACCAACGCCCTGAACATGCCATCCGTTACCGCAGAAGAGGCCAAGGTCATGGGGCCATGGCTGAAGCTGGCGGGCCATTTGGGCGCCTTCATCGGCCAGATGACCGATGAGCCGATCAAAGCCATCAACATCCTTTATGACGGTGTCGTGGCGGGCATGAACCTTGAGGCGCTGAATTGCGGCGCCATCGCCGGGATCATGAAAAAGGTAAACCCTGATGTAAACATGGTCAGCGCCCCGGTTGTCGCCAAGGAACGCGGCGTGCAGATCAGCACCACCAATCAGGATAAATCCGGCGTTTTTGATGGTTATATCAAGGTGACGGTCGTGACCGGCAAACGGGAACGTTCGGTCGCAGGCACCGTGTTCTCGGATGGCAAGCCGCGCTTTATCCAGATCAAGGGCATCAACGTCGATGCCGAGGTCGGGGCGCATATGCTTTATACCACCAACGAAGACGTGCCGGGCATCATCGGCCTTTTGGGCCAGACAATGGGCGAAAACGGCGTCAACATCGCCAACTTTACCCTTGGTCGCTCGGCCGCCAAAGGCGAGGCCATCGCGCTGCTTTATATCGACGATCCGGTGCCCGCCGGGGTTCTCAAACAGCTTGAGCAAACCGGCAAGTTCACCCAGGTCAAACCGCTGACCTTTGACGTGGCCTAATGCGGGCCTAAAGCAGGCCCAAGGCTGGCTTTCGCCAGGGCCGAACAGCCGCCCAGGACAGGGATGCGTTGCGCCAATACATAACGGGCGCAGCGCATCCGCCCCGGCGGGGCTTTTCATCGCCCCACGATTGCGGCATCACAGCCCCACCATCAAAGGAGAGGCCGATGACCACACCGATCTATGCCGTGGGGGATATCCACGGTCAGTTCGATGACATGCTGGCGGTGCTGGACCGGATCAAGGCCGATGGCGGCGCCGATGCGCAGATCGTCTTTTTGGGGGATTATGTCGATCGCGGCGCCCAGAGCGCCAAAGTCGTGGACTTGCTTTGTGATGCCCAGCGCGCCGGGCGCCCTTGGGTGATGCTGCGCGGCAATCATGACCGATACTTTACCCGGTTTCTGGATCAAGGGGCGGTGCGCGATTCTTGTTCAGCCAGCGGGCTGCATTGGCTGAACCCGCGCTTGGGCGGTGATAAAACCTTGGCCTCATATGGGGTGATCGCCGATGAAACCGCCGAAATTCAGCCGCTGCGGGCACAGGCGCTGGCCGCCGTGCCGCAGGCGCACCGCGATTTTCTGGGCGCCCTGCCGCATATCCACTGCGCAGGCGATCTGGTCTTTGTCCACGCGGGGATCCAGCCGGGCGTGCCGCTGGACCAGCAATCGCCCGATGATCTGATCTGGATCCGTGATCCATTCTTGAACGATCCGCGCGATCATGGCCCGTTGATCGTGCATGGCCACACGGCGTTGACCGCCGCGCAGCACTATGGCAACCGGGTCAATCTGGACGGCGGCGCCGGATATGGCCGGCCCCTTTGTGCCGCAGTTTTTGAAGGGCGCCGCTGTTGGGAGTTGACCGCACAGGGGCGCGTGCCCCTAGACCCAGTCTAGCAGCACCTTGCCGCTTTTGCCTGATTTCATCACGGCAAAGGCCTGTTCGAAGTCATCGGCGGCAAAGCGGTGGGTGATCACCTTGGAAACATCCAGCCCGTTTTGCAGCATGGCGATCATCTTGTACCAGGTCTCAAAAATCTCGCGGCCATAGACGCCTTTGATGGTGATCGCCTTAAAGACGATGCGTGACCAATCAACGCGGGATGTGCCGGCCGGCACCCCCAGCATCGCGATGCGCCCGCCCATGACCAAAGCATCGACCATCTGATCCAGCGCCGCCGGATTGCCCGACATCTCAAGGCCCACATCGAACCCCTCGCGCATGTTCAGGCGGGCGATGACGGCGCGCAGGTCTTCTTGCGCGACATTGACCGGCGTTACATCCGCCACATTCTCAGCCAATGCCAGACGGTCGGGGTTCACATCGGTGATCACCACGTTGCGCGCCCCGACATGGCGCGCCACCGCCGCCGCCATGATGCCGATTGGCCCGGCCCCGGTGATCAGAACGTCCTCGCCGATCAGGTCAAAGCTGAGCGCGGTGTGAACCGCATTGCCCAACGGGTCCAGAATGGCGCCGATTTCATCGGGGATTTCATCGGGCAGCGGCACGACATTAAATGCCGGCAACCGCAGGTATTCGGCAAAGGCGCCGTTTTCATGCACCCCGATGCCACGGGTGGCCGGATCCAGATGGAACTTGCCGGCGCGGCTTTGCCGCGAGGTTGATCCAATCAGATGCCCCTCGCCCGAGCAACGCTGACCGACCTGAAGGCCGGTAACATCACACCCCAGCTTGACGATCTTTCCGGCGAATTCATGCCCGGTAATCAGCGGCACCGGGACGGTGCGCGCGGCCCAGTCATCCCAGTCCCATATATGGATATCCGTGCCGCAAACCCCGGTCTTGTGGATCTGAATCAGCACATCATCCGGGCCAATTTCGGGAATGTCACGGATTTCCTGCCACAGGCCAACTGCGGGGCGGGCTTTGACAAGCGATTTCATCTGTTGGGTCATTTCAAGGCTCCACTGGCTTTTCCAGCCGTTGCAAAGGCGTCCAGCGCCCGGTCCAGATCTTGCAAACTTAGGGCGGCGTTCATCTGGGTGCGGATGCGCGCCTGGCCATGGGGGACCACCGGATAAAAGAACCCGGCGACAAAAACGCCCAGATCAAACAGACGCCGCGCCATATCCTGGGCGATGCGCGCCTCGTACAGCATCACCGGCACAATCGGATGGTGGCCCGGCAGCAGGTCAAAGCCCAAATTCTCAAGCCCGGCCCGCCAATAGGCGGTGTTGCGTTGCAAGGCCTCGCGGCGATCGGCGCCGTCTTGCACCAGCTTCAGGGCGGCGATACCGGCCGCGACCACCATTGGCGGCAGGGCATTGGAAAACAGATAGGGCCGGGCGCGTTGGCGCAGCATCTCGATCACCGGTTGCGGCCCGGCGATGAACCCGCCCATGGATCCACCCAGCGCCTTGCCCAAGGTGCCGGTCACGATATCGGCCCGCACCCCGTGATGGTCGGGCGTTCCGGCGCCATTTGGCCCGACAAAGCCGGTGGCGTGGCAGTCATCGACCATCAGCATCGCGTCATAGCGGTCGGCCAGCGCCCGGATGCGCGGCAGGTCGGCCAGAAACCCATCCATGCTGAACACCCCGTCTGTGGCGATCATGATGTGGCGGGCGCCCTCGGCACGGGCACGGCGCAGCGCCTGTTCAAGATCTGTCATATCGGAATTGGCATAGCGATACCGCCGGGCCTTGCTCAGCCGGATGCCGTCGATGATCGACGCATGGTTCAGCGCATCCGAGACAATGGCGTCACGCGCATCCAAAAGCGGTTCAAACAGACCGCCATTGGCGTCAAAACAGGCGGCGAACAGGATCGCGTCCTCGTGGTTCAGAAACTGGGCCAGCGCCTGTTCAAGCTGTCGATGCAGATCCTGGGTGCCACAGATGAACCGCACCGATGCCATGCCAAAGCCGCGCTGGTCCATCGCATCCTTGGCGGCTTGGATCAGCGCCGGATGATCGGCCAGCCCCAGATAGTTATTGGCGCACAGATTAAGAAACCCATCCGTGCCGGCAACCTGCACGGTGCCAGCCTGCGCCGATGTGATCTCGCGTTCGGTCTTGCGCAGCCCCTCGGCGTCGATCTGACCAAGCGTGTCGGTGATGTGCTGTAAAAATGCGCGGCTCATGATTCGCCCCCTCTTGCTGCCCAAAGGATAGCATGACGGAGCGATTTCCAAAATACTGGAAATTTCTTATAACGGACAAAATTCCGATATTACGCCGGCTTGTCCGAATGCACGATCAGGAACATCCGTGCGCCTGCGGTCAGGGCTTTGATCTGATGCGGCACATCGGCAGCATAGCGTGCCGTATCCCCGCTGCGCAGCGTCACGCTGTGATCGCCGCTGGTGATTTCCACCTCGCCGCCGATCAGGGTCAGATGTTCGCGCGTGCCGGTGGCATGGGCGTCGGATGTCAGCGCCCCCGGCATCGGAAAGCTCAGGTCATAGACCTCGTGGGCGCCCACGTCTTCGGGCGGCGACAGGATGCGAATATGGCACCCGCCCGAGATGTTCTGGATGGTGGGAATTTCACTGTGGCGCAACAGCTCGATCCGGCTTTGGGCGGTGCCGTGATCCAGCAGGCCGGCAAAATCGACCTGAAGCGCCCGCGTCAGGTTCCAAAGCGTGGCGATGGTTGGGCTGCTTTCGCCGCGCTCGATCTGGCTGACCATCGATCGGGACACCCCCGACAGCTTGGCCACCGCCTCAAGCGACAGCCCCTGCTTGCGCCGCGCCTCTTTCAGGCGGCCCGGAAGTTGGTTCAAGATAGCGTCATTTTGTTCCGTCATATCGGATAAGTGCAAGAAACCCTGCGTCACTGTCAACATCTGCCACCGATTGCGGCTTCATTTGCCGGTAAATTCGCTCATATTCGGCGCAAACAGATCAGCAGGAGCAAAGCACATGACCCAAGACATCGTAATTCTGGATGGCGCGCGGACCGCCGTTGGCACCTTTGGTGGATCTTTGGCCGGGGTCGCGCCGATTGATCTTGGCACGGTGGCTGCCAAGGCCGCGCTTGAGCGCGCCGGGGTTGAGGGCGCCCAGATCGGCCATGTGGCCTTTGGCCATGTGATCAACACCGAGCCGCGCGATATGTATCTGTCGCGGGTGGCGGCAATGCAGGCCGGTATCCCCGATACAACCCCGGCGATGAACCTGAACCGGCTGTGCGGGTCGGGGCTTCAGGCGGTTGTGTCGGTGATTCAGTCCCTGATGCTGGGCGATGCGGCGTTCGGTTTGGCCGGCGGCGCCGAAAGCATGTCGCGGGCACCTTATATCAACCCGGATCAGCGCTGGGGCGCCAAGATGGGCGACACGCGGTCTTTGGATATGATGCTGGGTGCGTTGCATTGCCCGTTCGGGACCGGCCATATGGGCATCACCGCCGAGAATGTCGCGGCCGAACATGACATCAGCCGCGCGGCGCAGGACGCCTTTGCCCTGCAAAGCCAAGAGCGCGCCGCCGCTGCCATCGCCGCGGGCCATTTCAAAAGCCAGATCGTTCCGGTCGAGGTCAAGGTCAAACGTCAGACTGTGGCCTTTGATACAGATGAGCACCCCAAGGCGACCTCGGCCGAGGTGCTGGGCGGTTTGCGCCCGGTGTTCAAAAAGGACGGAACGGTCACGGCGGGCAATGCCAGTGGCATCAATGACGGGGCTGCGGCGGTGGTGCTGGCCACGGCCGAGGCGGCGCAAAAGGCCGGCTTGACGCCGCGGGCGCGGGTTCTGGGCTATGCCCATGCCGGGGTGCGCCCCGAGGTGATGGGCATCGGGCCGATCCCTGCCGTCGAAGCGTTGCTCAAGCGGACCGGCCTTGGCATTGGCGATTTCGATGTGATCGAAAGCAACGAGGCCTTTGCCTCGCAGGCGCTGGCGGTCAGCAAGGGGCTGGGCATTCAGGATCAGCAGGTCAACCCCAATGGCGGCGCGATTGCGCTGGGCCATCCGGTTGGTGCAACTGGTGCGATTATCACGGTGAAGGCCCTTTATGAATTGGAGCGCATCGGCGGCAAGCGGGCGCTGATGACCATGTGCATTGGCGGCGGCCAGGGCATCGCCTTGGCGATTGAGCGGATCTGACGCGGGCGACCTGACAGACCTGTCAGGATAGTTTACAGAGCTGTAAGGGGGGCCTGGTCGCGGCCCCCCTTTGTTGTTTGCCGGGCGGGTTGCCATCCTGCGCCGGCGCGGGTGCAGCTGGGTGCGCCGTGCCCGGCCGGGGCAAGAGCGCGGGTGCGGTTGGGGCTGTGGTTGCGCCCCGGCTTTGCTGGGCAGGCGGTGGAGTGCTGGGTCAGAGGGCTGGGGCTGTGGAGGGGGCGGGAGCCTCCGGCGGGGATATTTAAGAACAAAAGAAGCGGTGTGGGCGCGAGGTGTCGGCGCGTGTTTATATTTTATGTTTAAAATATTTTTGCTTGAAGCATATTTCGGTTCGGGTTAGCGTTCTGATGATAGCATGTCACGGGGGGTGGGCCGATGCGGATTGCGTGTCTTGGCGGCGGGCCGGCGGGTCTTTATTTCAGCATCTTGATGAAGTTGCGCGATCCGCAATGCGAGGTGGTGGTGATTGAGCGCAACCGCCCGGATGACACCTTTGGCTGGGGTGTGGTTTTGTCGGATGAGACATTGGACAATCTGGCGGCGCATGACCCGGTGAGTGCGGCCTCGGTTCGGGCGCATTTTGCCTATTGGGATGATGTGGCGCTGGTGCATCAGGGGGTGCGGACAGTTTCGCGTGGGCACGGGTTTTGCGGCATTGGCCGGATGCGGCTGTTGTTGATCTTGCAAGAGCGGGCGCGGCAATTGGGGGTTGAGCTGCGCTTTGAGGTCGAGGCAAAGCCGGTTGAGGACTATATGGATGCCTTTGACGTGGTTGTCGCGTCGGATGGGTTGAATTCGAAGGTGCGGTCGGCGTTTTCCGAGGTGTTTCGGCCGGATATTGATCAGCGTTTGTGTCAGTTTGTCTGGATGGGGACGCATCAGAAGTTCGATGATGCTTTTACCTTTATCTTTGAGCAGACCCCCAAGGGGTGGGTGTGGGCGCATGCTTATCAGTTTGATGCGGACACGGCGACATTCATTGTGGAATGCACGCAAGAGACCTTTGACGCCTATGGGTTCGGCGAGATGAGCCAGGCCGAATCTGTGGCGGTCTGCGAAGATATTTTCAAAGCGCATTTGGGCGGTCATGGTTTGATGACCAATGCCAATCATATCCGCGGCTCTGCCTGGTTGCGGTTTCCGCGGGTGTTGTGTGAGCGTTGGAGCCACAAGAATGTCGTGTTGTTGGGGGATGCTGCGGCGACGGCGCATTTCTCGATTGGGTCTGGAACCAAGTTGGCGCTTGAGAGCGCCATCGCGCTTGCCGATTATATCACCAGCGAGGCCACGCTTGGGGCGGCTTTTGAGCGCTATGAGGCGGAGCGCCGGCTTGAGGTCTTGCGGCTGCAATCGGCGGCGCGCAATTCCGTGGAATGGTTTGAGAATGTTGAACAGTATCTGCATCTGGATTCTGTGCAGTTGAATTATTCGATGCTGACCCGGTCGCAGCGCATCAGCCACGAAAATCTGCGAGAGCGTGACGCCGATTGGTTGGGCCGGGCCGAGGCGTGGTTCATGCAGCAGGCCGGGGCCGAGGCATCAGGGCCGGCGCGGGCGCCGATGTTTGCGCCGTTTCAGTTGCGGGACATGACGTTGAAGAACCGCATCGTGGTTTCGCCGATGGCGCAATACAAGGCGGTGGATGGGGCGCCGACCGATTGGCATTTGGTGCATTATGCCGAGCGCGCCAAGGGCGGCGCCGGTTTGGTCTATACCGAGATGACCTGTGTTTCCGCCGAGGGGCGCATCACGCCGGGGTGCCCCGGTTTGTATGATCCGGCGCATGAGGCGGCCTGGGCGCGGCTGAATGATTTCATCCATGCGGAAACCGGGGCCAAGACCTGTTGCCAGATCGGTCATGCCGGGCGCAAGGGGTCGACCCGGATCGGCTGGGAGGGGATGGACAAGCCCTTGCCGCAGGGCAATTGGCCGTTGTTGTCGGCCTCGGCTTTGGCGTGGTCCGAGGAAAACGCCACGCCCAAGGCGATGGATCGCGATGATATGGATCTTGTAACTGCACAGTTTGTTGCCGCAACACAGATGGCGGCGCGGGCCGGTTTTGACATGATTGAACTGCATGCGGCCCATGGGTATTTGATTTCGTCCTTTATTTCGCCGCTGTCGAACCAGCGTCAAGATAGCTTTGGCGGGGCGCTGGAAAACAGGATGCGCTTTCCGCTTGCGGTTTTTGCCGCCATGCGGGCGGTCTGGCCCGAGGCCAAGCCGATGTCGGTGCGGATTTCGGCCAATGATTGGGTGGGCGATGCCGGTGTGACCCCCGAAGAGGCGGTCGAGATCGCGGCCATGTTCGAAGCGGCCGGCGCCGACATTATCGACGTATCGGCGGGTCAGACATCGGTGCAGGCCCAGCCGGTTTACGGGCGGATGTTCCAGACGCCCTTTTCGGATCGTATTCGCAACGCGCGGTCGATCAAGACCATGGCCGTGGGCAATATCTATGAGGCGGACCATGTGAATTCCATCTTGATGGCGGGGCGGGCCGATTTGGTGTGTTTGGCGCGCCCGCATCTGAACGATCCCTATTGGACATTGCATGCAGCAACACAGATCGGCGACCGCGTCGAGGTTTGGCCGAAACCCTATGAGGCGGGGCGCGATCAGGCCTGGCGGCTGGCGGATCGGGATTCAGAGGGGACAGGCCGGGTATGAGGCGGGTTTTGATCACGGGCGGCGGCACGGGGATTGGCCGGGCGATTGCGCGCAGTTTTGCGGCATCGGGCGATCATGTGACAATCTGTGGGCGGCGCCTTGGCCCCCTGCAAGAGACGGCGCAGGGGTCGCAGATGCAGTGCCGGGTTGCCGATGTCACCGACGAAGGCGCGGTGCGCGATCTGTTCGACACCGGCTTTGACGTGGTGATTGCCAATGCCGGGGGCGGCGTGGCCGGCAAGGTGCGGCATGTGTCGCTGGCGGATTGGAATGCCACGTTGGCGGTCAATCTGACCGGCACGTTCTTGTTGTTTCGCGAGGCGCTGCGCAACATGGGGCCGGGGGGGCGGCTGATTGCCATTGCCTCGACCGCCAGCCTGAAGGGGGGCGCCAGCATCCCGGCCTATGCGGCGGCCAAGCACGGGGTTCTGGGCCTGGTGCGGTCTGTGGCGCTGGATGTGGCCGGCAAGGGATTGACCTGTAATGCGGTTTGTCCGGGGTTCGTTGACACCGATCTGGCCGAGGCGGCCATCAGCGCGGTGCAAAAGCGATTTGACCTGACCCGCGAGGCCGCACTGGCCGAAGTGATCAGCGACAACCCGATGGGCCGGCTGATCGCCCCGGAAGAGGTGGTGGCCGCGGTTCAGTTTCTGGCATCGGCCGGGGCGTCGATGGTCAACGGCCATGCGCTGAGCGTGTCGGGCGGTGAAATATGAGCCGCCAGATCGCCGAGCTGCCGTTGGAGGCCCCGTCAAAGGAGCGGTTGCGCCTGTGGCTGCGCCTGCTGAAGACCACCCGCGACATCGAATCGGTTTTGCGGGATAATTTCCGCAGGGATTTTGGCACCACATTGCCACGGTTTGACGTGATGGCGGCGTTGTCGCGGTTCGAGGGGGGCCTGAAGATGAGCGAGATCTCGGGCGTGCTTCGGGTGTCGAACGGCAATGTCACCGGTATCGTGGACCGCCTGGCCGAGGATGGGCACCTGGTGCGCGTGTCGGTGCCGGGGGATCGCCGGGCCTCGCGGGTGCGGTTGACACGCAAGGGACGCGAAGAATTCGCCCGCCAAGCCGCCGCCCATGAAGGGTGGATCACCGAAATGCTGGGACAGTTTTCAGCGCAAGAGGCCCGCGCCATGGCCATGGAACTTCAGATGCAGGACGAAACCGATGAAAAGTGATGTGAAATACTTTCGCTGCGAGATCAAAGACCGTATCGCCACGGTGGCGCTGGACCGCCCCGAACGCAAGAACCCGCTGACCTTTGACAGCTATGCCGAGCTGCGCGACTGGTTCCGCGATCTGCACTATGCGGATGATGTGGATGCGGTTGTGTTTGCCTCGAATGGGGGGAATTTCAGCTCGGGGGGGGATGTGCACGATATCATTGGCCCGCTGACGCGCATGTCGATGAAAGAGCTGTTGGCCTTTACCCGGATGACCGGCGATTTGGTCAAGGCCATCGTCAATTGCGGCAAGCCGGTGATTGCGGCGATTGACGGGGTGTGCGTGGGGGCGGGGGCGATTATCGCCATGGCGTCAGACCTGCGCATCGCCACCCCCGAGGCCAAGACCGCCTTTTTGTTCACCCGTGTCGGTTTGGCCGGATGCGACATGGGCGCCTGCGCAATCTTGCCGCGGATTATCGGGCAGGGCCGCGCTGCTGATCTGCTCTATACGGGCCGCGCCATGAGCGCCGAGGAAGGCCATGCCTGGGGGTTTCACAATCGGTTGGTGCCGGCGGGCGATCTTGATGCCGAAGCCCAGGCATTGGCGCAACGCATCGCTGCCGGGCCGAATTTTGGCCATATGATGACCAAGACGATGTTGGCGCAGGAATGGTCCATGTCGATTGAACAGGCCATCGAAGCCGAGGCACAGGCCCAGGCGATCTGTATGCAGACCGCCGATTTTGAGCGCGCCTATAATGCCTTTGTTGCCAAAGAAAAACCTGTGTTTGAGGGCGACTGAGCAATGGCAGACCGATCTTTTTTGAATTGGCCGTTCTTTGCCGACCACCACCGGGCGATGGCCGACCGGCTTGAGGGGTGGGCCGCAGCGCATCTGGGCCAGGTGGATCACAGCAGCACGGATGATGCTTGCCGTGCCTTGGTGGCGGCTTTGGGGGCGGATGGCTGGTTGGCCCATGCGGCCATTGACCCCAATGACCCGGCGCCCCTGGATGTGCGCAGCCTGTGCCTGATCCGCGAGACCCTTGCCCGCCATGACGGGCTGGCCGATTTTGCCTTTGCCATGCAGGGGCTTGGGTCTGGGGCGATCTCGCTTTTTGGGGATCGGGCGCAGCGCGGTACCTGGCTGCCGCTGGTGCGCAGCGGGCAGGCGATTGCCGCCTTTGCCCTGACCGAGCCACAATCGGGGTCGGATGTGGCAAATTCCACCATGACGGCAACCCGCGACGGTGATCATTTTGTCCTGAACGGAGAAAAAACCTGGATCAGCAATGGCGGGATTGCCGATGTTTATACGGTGTTCGCCCGCACCGGTGATGGGCCGGGCGCGCGCGGTTTGTCGGCGTTTGTCGTGCCGGCCGATACGCCGGGCCTTGAGATCGCCGCGCGGCTGGACACCATCGCCCCGCATCCGCTGGCGACCCTGCGTTTCAGCGATTGCCGCGTGCCGGCCGCCGCGATGATCGGCGAGAGCGGCGCGGGTTTCAAGATTGCCATGGCGGTGCTGGATGTGTTCCGGTCGACGGTGGCGGCGGCGGCGCTGGGCTTTGCCCGCCGGGCCCTGGACGAGGCCGTGTCACGGGTTGCCACCCGCCATGTGCAGGGCGCCCCGCTGGCCGCGCTTCAGATGGTGCAGGGGCACATTGCCGATATGGCCGTTGATGTCGATGCCAGCGCGCTTTTGATCTATCGCGCCGCCTGGACCAAAGACAGCGGCGCGCCGCGTGTCACGCGCGAGGCGGCCATGGCCAAGCTGTTCGCGACGGATCATGCGCAACAGGTGATCGACAAGGCTGTGCAGCTGCATGGCGGTGACGGCGTGCGATCCGGCGAAACCGTCGAAAGGCTTTACCGCGAGATCCGGGCGCTGCGCATTTATGAAGGGGCCTCGGATGTTCAGCGCGTGATCATCGCGCGCCAAACCATGGGGCACTAACCCGAAAAGGAACGACCACGCTATGCTGAAAGTCAGCGCCCATACCGATCATTTTGCCCGCAACGCCCTGCCGCCTGCGGATCAGTGGCCCGATCTTTTGCTGGGCGGATTTGACTATCCTGATGTGCTGAATGCCGGGGTGGAATTGACGGACAAAATGGTGGCGCAAGGGTTCGGGGATCATATTGCCTTGATCGGCAACGGGCGTCAGCGCACCTATAAAGAGCTGGCCGATTGGACAAACCGTCTGGCGCATGTCTTGGTCGAGGATTACGGCGTGCAGCCGGGCAACCGGGTGTTGATCCGCTCGGCCAATAATCCGGCCATGGTGGCCTGTTGGCTGGCGGCGACCAAGGCCGGGGCGGTGGTGGTCAACACCATGCCGATGTTGCGCGCCGCCGAGCTGGTGAAGATCGTTGAAAAGGGCCAGATCACCCATGCGCTGTGCGACACCCGCCTGTTGGAGGAATTGCACAGCTGCGCGCAAAGCTGCCCGATTTTGCGCCATGTCGTGGGGTTTGACGGCACATCGAACCACGACGCCGAACTGGATCGCAAAGCGCTTGAGAAGCCGGTCAAATTCGACGCGGTGCCCACCAGCCAGGATGACGTGGCGCTGCTTGGGTTTACCTCGGGGACCACGGGGGCGCCCAAGGCGACCATGCATTTTCACCGTGACCTGATGATCATCGCCGATGGCTATGCCAAAGAGGTGCTGCGTGTCACCCCCGGCGATGTTTTTGTCGGCTCGCCGCCGCTGGCCTTTACCTTTGGTCTGGGCGGGCTGGCGATCTTTCCGTTGCGGTTTGGCGCGACGGCGACCCTGCTTGAGAATGCCTCGCCGCCCAATATGGTCGAGATCATCGAGAAATACCAAGCCACGGTCTGTTTCACGGCGCCGACCGCCTATCGGGCGATGCTGGCGGCCATGGACAAGGGCGCCGATCTAAGCAGCTTGCGCGCCGCCGTGTCAGCCGGGGAAACCCTGCCGGCGCCGGTGTATGAGGATTGGATGGCCAAGACCGGCAAGCCGATGCTGGATGGAATTGGCGCGACCGAGCTGTTGCATATTTTTGTCTCGAACCGGTTCGAAGATCACCGCCCGGCCTGCACCGGCCGTCCGGTCACAGGCTATGAGGCCAAGGTTATCGGCGATGATGGCCAAGAGCTGCCGCGCGGCACGGTGGGACGTTTGGCGGTGCGCGGGCCGACGGGGTGCCGGTATCTGAACGATGACCGGCAGGCGGGCTATGTTCTGGATGGCTGGAACATCACCGGCGATGCCTTTGTCATGGACGAAGACGGCTATTTGCATTTTGCGGCGCGCAACGATGATATGATCGTCTCGTCGGGGTATAATATCGCCGGCCCCGAGGTCGAGGCCGCGCTTTTGGCGCATCCTTTGGTGGCGGAATGTGCCGTGGTGGGCGCGCCGGATGTTGATCGCGGTATGATCGTTCAGGCGCATGTGGTTCTGGCCGAGAATGCCCCGGCCGATGCGGCGATGGTCAAGGCGCTGCAAGATCATGTCAAGGCGACCATCGCCCCCTATAAATACCCCCGTGATATTCGGTTCGTCGCGGCCCTGCCCAAGACCGCGACCGGCAAGATCCAACGCTTTATGTTGAAATCGCAATGAAATCGCGGGGTCCGTTGCACGCAGGGGAAAATCGGGCGCGGCCTCTGGTCAAAGGCGGGGGATTTTGCTGTTGTAGCGCCGATGCCCGAGCGGGCAGCCACGGCAGGCGACGCATAAGGGGCCGGCCGGACCGGTTGAACAAAAAGACATAACCAAGGGAGAACGACCAATGAAAAAACTTGTTTTGGCCACAGCGGCCGCGGCGCTTTGCGCCACCACGGTGATGGCCGATGTCAAGGTCGGGATGATCACCACGCTTTCGGGGGGCGGTGCCGGTTTGGGCATCGACGTGCGTGACGGCTTTATGCTGGCGATCAATCAATCGGGCCGCGACGACATCGAAGTGGTGATCGAAGACGATCAGCGCAAGCCCGATATCGCCGTGCAACTGTCTGATCGGATGATCCAATCAGAACGTGTTGATGTGATGACCGGGATTATCTGGTCCAATCTGGCGATGGCTGTCGTGCCGGCGGCGGTTAATCAGAATGTGTTCTATTTGTCGCCCAACGCCGGACCGTCGACGTTGGCGGGCAAGGGGTGCCATCGCAATTATTTCAACGTCGCGTGGCAAAACGACAACCTGCACGAGGCCGCCGGGGCCTATGCCAATGGCGCGGGTTACAAAAACAGCTTTATTCTGGCGCCCAATTACCCGGCCGGGCAGGACGCGTTGACCGGATACAAGCGGTTCTATCAAGGGGCGCTGGCCGGTGAGGTATTCACCAAATTGGGCCAAACTGATTACGCCGCCGAGATCGCGCAAATCCGCGCCAGCGGTGCGGATAGCGTGTTCTTCTTTTTGCCGGGCGGCATGGGGATTTCTTTCCTTAAGCAATATGCCGGCAGCGGCGTTGATATCCCCGTGGTCGGCCCCGCCTTCAGCTTTGACCAAGGCATTTTGCAGGCCGTGGGGGACGCAGCATTGGGCGTGGTCAACACCAGCCAATGGAGCAAAGATCTGGACAATGCGGCGAACCAAGCCTTTGTCGCAAGCTTTCAAGAGGCCTATGGCCGGTTGCCGTCGCTTTATGCCAGCCAAGGGTTTGATACGGCCAATCTGCTGATTTCGGCGCTTGAAACGGCAGAGCCTGCGGATGCGGACGCCTTCCGCGACGCCCTGCGCGCCGCCAAATTCGCCAGCACCCGTGGCGATTTTGCCTTTGGCCCGAACCACCACCCGGTTCAGACCATTTACGCCCGCGAAGTGGTGAAGGAAGGCGACATCTTTACCAACAAGATCATCGGTGTTGCGCTGGAAAACCACGCCGACGCCTATGCGGCTGACTGTAAGATGTAAACGATCTGCGGCGCGCGGCCTTGGGGCTGTGCGCCGCCCAGACCGGAGCCGGAATGTCCCTTATTCTTATCATAGAGCAGATCCTGAATGGGCTGCAATTTGGTGTCATGCTGTTCTTGATGGCGGCGGGCTTGACGTTGATTTTCGGCGTGATGGGGTTGATCAATCTGGCGCATGGTTCGCTTTATATGGTTGGGGCCTTTGCCGCCGCTGCGGTGGCGGGGCTGACGGGGTCGTTCCTTTTGGGGTTGATTGCGGCTTTGGCGGCGGCGGCGCTTGCGGGCGCGCTGATCGAGATGGTTGTGATCCGCCGGCTGTATCGGGCCGCACATCTGGATCAGGTCTTGGCCACTTTTGCGTTGATCTTGATCTTTTCCGAAGGCACGCGCTGGGTCTTTGGGTCGTTCCCGCTGTTTCTGGATATTCCGGCGGCGTTGTCGGGGCCGGTGACATTGCCCGGCGGGATTGAATATCCGCTGTATCGCTTGGCCCTGATCGGGATCGGCCTTGGCGTTGGGCTGGGCCTTTGGCTGTTGATAGAGCGCACGCGCATCGGAATTCAGATCCGGGCCGGCGAAAACGACCGCGAGATGATTGCCGCCCTTGGGGTCGATATATCGCGGCTTTATACCGTGGTGTTCGCGCTGGGCGCGGCGCTGGCCGGGTTGGCCGGGGCTTTGGTCGGGGCGATCCAATCCGTGCAGGTCGGCATGGGGGAACCGGTGTTGATCCTGGCCTTTGTGGTGATCGTGATTGGCGGCATCGGGTCAATCCGGGGGGCGTTTATCGGCGCGCTTTTGGTTGGGTTGACCGACACGCTTGGCGGTGTGTTCCTGCCCGAGCTGTTTAAACTGTTCATGGACGGGGGCGCGGCGCAAAAAAGCGGATCGGCCCTGGCGTCGATGGGCATCTATTTGTTGATGGGCGCTGTGTTGATCTGGCGGCCCACCGGATTGTTCGGAGCCCGCGCATGAGGATGAACGAAACCTGGGTCAATGCGCTGGTGCTGTTGGGGTTGGTGGCGGTGCCTGGCTGGGCGCTGATGGTGGATGAACCCTTTACCATCACCTTGGCGACGCGGGCGGCGATCTTGGCGCTGGCGGCGGTGGGGTTGAATATTGTCTTGGGCATTGGCGGGTTGGTCAGTTTTGGTCATGCGCTGTTTTTCGGGCTTGGCGGATATGCGATGGGCATTTTGGCCTTTCACGCCCAGACCTATAGCGCGCTTGACCTTGGATTTATCCAGATCGAAGGCAGCACATCCATGCCGGTCATCTGGCTGGTGGCGATGGGGGTTTCGGCGCTGGTGGCGGCGGTGATCGGGATTTTGACCCTGCGCACCTCGGGGGTTTATTTCATCATGATCACCTTGGCCTTTGCCCAGATGTTTTACTATTTCGCGATCTCATGGGCGCAATATGGCGGCGAAGACGGGCTGTCGATTTATGTGCGCAATGGGTTTCCGGGGTTGAACACGCTGGCGCCGATTCAGTTTTTTGGCATTTGTTTCGTGGTGCTGTGCCTGGTGCTGTTGCTGAATGCGCGGGTGCAGGCGTCGCCCTTTGGGTTGGCGCTGAACGCGGCCCGGCAATCCGCCACACGGGTCGAGGCGGTGGGCCTTGATCCGATCAAGCTTCGTCTGGTGGCCTTTGTCCTTTCGGGGGCGATCACCGGCTTGGCGGGGGCGTTGTTTGCGGATTTGAACCGGTTTGTTTCGCCGTCGATGTTCAGCTGGACCCTATCGGGAGAGCTGATTGTCCTGATCATCATTGGCGGGGTTGGCCGGTTGATGGGCCCGGTGATCGGCGCCTGCATCTTTGTCGGGCTTGAGCATTTTCTGGGGGGGCTGACCGATTTCTGGCACATATATCTGGGGGCGATATTGCTGTGTATTGTGCTGTTTGGGCGGGGCGGGGTGATCGGCCTTTTGACCGGCAAGGAGGGCGCCCATGTCTGATCCGGTTCTTGCCACGCATCAGCTCAGCAAGCGCTTTGGCGCGCTTTGCGCCACGGATGATGTGTCGATTGATCTGCGCCCCGGTGAAATTCACGCGATCATCGGGCCGAACGGGGCCGGTAAATCGACGTTGATCAAACAGATTTGCGGGGGGCTGCGGCCGGATGCCGGCAAGATCATGTTTTTGGGCCGCGATGTGTCCGGTCTGGATGCCAGCGCGCGGGCGCGGGCCGGTTTGGGGCGCAGCTTTCAGGTGTCTGAACTGGCCATGGAAGACACGGTTCTTGAAAACGCGGTGCTTGGGGCGATTGGCGCGGGGGCCGGTCCCTGGCGGTTTTGGCGGGCGGCAACGCGCACAGCCGCCTTGGTTGAGCGGGCCGAGGCCGCGCTGGCGCGTGTTGGCCTGACGGCGCAGCGGGATCAGGTGGTCGCCAGCCTGAGCCATGGCCAGCGGCGTCAGCTTGAGGTTGCGGTGGCGCTGACCCTGTCGCCCAAGGCGTTTATCATGGATGAACCCATGGCCGGTCTTGGCGCCGAAGGGTCAAAGGCCCTTACCGGTTTCCTGGACGGTCTGCGCAG
Organism: uncultured Sulfitobacter sp.; assembly: GCA_937138475.1. Classification (GTDB taxonomy): domain Bacteria; phylum Pseudomonadota; class Alphaproteobacteria; order Rhodobacterales; family Rhodobacteraceae; genus CAKZPD01. Next base: position 77,621 of record CAKZPD010000008.1, read on the forward strand.
CCAGGCGCCAATCCTTTTGGTCGAACACGACATGGATGCGGTGTTTGCCTTGGCCGACCGGATCAGCGTTCTGGTCTATGGCAAGATCATCGCAACCGGCAGCGCCGATGACATTCGCACCAGCGCCGTGGTGCGCGATGCTTATCTGGGGGATGCCGCATGAGCCTGCTTGAGGTGCAAGGCTTGACCGCCAGCTATGGCAGCAGCCAGGCGTTATTTGGCGTGGACCTGACCGTGGCCGAAGGCGAGGTCACAGCCCTGATGGGGCGGAACGGTATGGGGAAATCCACCACGGTCAAGGCGATCTGCCGGTTGATCCGTGCGTCAGGGGGGCTGAGGATGCGGGGGCAGGATTTGCACCCATTGGCCAGCCACAACGTGGCGCGGTTGGGGGTGGGATTGGTGCCCGAGGGTCGCCGGTGCTTTGCGGATTTGACCGTCCATGAGAACCTGATCGCCGCCGCCCGGCCTGGTGATTGGACGTTTCAGCGCGTGGCCGAGCTGTTTCCCCGCTTGGAAGAACGTGCCAGCCAGCGGGCGATGTCGCTGTCCGGCGGCGAGCAGCAGATGCTGGCGATTGGCCGGGCCTTGATGACCAACCCACGGCTGTTGATTCTGGACGAAGCGACCGAGGGGCTGGCCCCGATCGTCCGGCAGGAAATCTGGGCGGCGATCCGACGTTTGAAACAGGAAACCGGGGTGGCGATCCTGTTGATCGACAAATCGCTGAAAGAGCTGTCATCAGTGTGTGACCGCGCGGTGATCCTTGAGCGCGGCACGACGGTTTGGTCTGGCGGCATGACGCAGCTGAGCGCGCAAACAACAGAAAGATACCTGGGGGTCTGATGGTTTTCGAGATGCCGCAAAAGGTGCTGTTCAAACATTGCGATCCTGCCGGGATCGTGTTTTTCCCGCGCTTTTTTGAAATGATGAACGACTGTGTCGAAATGTTTTTCGATCAGGCGTTGGGTTTGCCGTTTGAAAGGTTGCTTAAGACCGGCGGCGTGCCAACCGCGCAGATCAGCACCCATTTCAGTGCCCCGTCGCGCCATGGGGATCTGCTGTTGCTGCGGCTTGGGGTGTTGCGGGTGGGTCGCAGCGCCGTGGATTATCGCCTGACCGCCCATTGCGGGCCCGAGCTGCGGTTTGAAACACGCGCGACGCTGGTTTATGTCGACGCGTCGGGCAGACCGGCCCCCTGGCCCGAAGAGACCCGGTTGAAACTTGTTGATTATAGGGATGATGCACCATGACACATCAAACGATCCAGCCCGCCGGCTGGTTGCCGGCCAAGGGCTATGCCAATGGGATGCTGACCAAGGACGGCACCTTGCATATCGGTGGGCAAATCGGTTGGGACGCCCATCAGACCTTTGTGGCCGGTGGCTTTGTTCCTCAGATGAAACAGGCGCTGCGCAACATCGCCGACATCGTCGAAGCGGCGGGCGGACAGGTCAGCGATGTGACCCGTCTGACCTGGTTCGTCACAGACAAGTCAGAGTATCTGGCCCATCAGGCCCAGGTTGGTGCCGCCTATCGCGAGGTGTTCGGCAGGCATTTCCCGGCCATGTCGATGATTGTTGTGTCCGGTTTGGTCGAAGACGAGGCCCTGCTTGAGATAGAAGCCACCGCGCATATCGGCTGATCCGGCGTGCTGCTTGCGCACAGGATCGTCTTGGCGCCAACGGGGTGGTGATGGATGGGCCGCAGTGCTTGCGCTTTGGGCGCGTAAAACTTATGGGGGCGGCCAGCGCATCGTCATGGCACAGTGAGGGCCCGCATTGCAAACGCCATATTATCTGATCGACAAGTCGCGGCTTTTGGCCAACTTGGAAAAAATTGACTGGTTGCATCAGGCGTCCGGGGCGAAATGCCTGTTGGCGCTCAAGTGTTTTGCAACCTGGTCTTTGTTTGATTTCATGTCTGGCTATATGCATGGATCGACCTCGTCTTCGTTGTTCGAGGTCAAGCTGGGCTTTGAGACGTTTCCGGGTGAAACCCATGCCTATTCCGTGGCTTACGCCGAGGATGAAATCACCGAGGTTCTGGCCCATTCCGACAAGATCATCTTTAATTCGATCAGTCAGCTGACCCGATTTGATCCGCAATCGCGGGGGCATGTGCGCGGGCTGCGGGTCAATCCGGGGGTGTCGACATCGGGGTTTGATCTGGCCGACCCGGCGCGCCCCTTCAGCCGTCTGGGAGAGCATGATCCGCAAAAGGTTCTGGGAATCACCGATCAGATCAGCGGATTGATGTTTCACAACAATTGCGAAAACGACGACTTTGACCGCTTTGACCAGATGCTGACGCTGATTGAAACCCGGTTTGGGGACAGCCTGCACAAGATGGATTGGGTCAGCTTGGGCGGCGGGATCCATTTCACCGGGCCTGGGTATCCTTTGGATCGTCTGGCGGCGCGGTTAAAGCGGTTTGCGCAAGAGTTCGGCGTGCAGGTTTACCTTGAGCCCGGCGAGGCGGCGATCACCGGTGCCGCCACCCTTGAGGTGACGGTGCTGGACACGTTGTTCAATGGCAAGAACCTGGCCATTGTCGACAGTTCAATCGAGGCGCATATGCTGGATCTGCTGATCTATCGCGAAAGCGCTAAAATCCTGCCCGATCAGGGGGAGCACCCGTGGATGATTTGCGGTAAATCCTGCCTGGCGGGGGATATTTTCGGTGAATTTCGGTTTGACGCGCCGCTGCGGGCGGGGGACCGGATATCAATTGCCGACGCGGCCGGTTATACGATGGTCAAGAAGAATTGGTTCAACGGGGTCAAGATGCCCAGCATCGTCATCCGTGAACTTGATGGATCAATGCGATTGGTCCGCGACTTTGGCTATGAGGATTTCAAAGCCGCCCTTTCCTAAACCCAGCAACAAACGAGGTCTCATAAGGTAATGAAACGGAACGCTCTTATCATCGGCGCAGGTGGTGTCGCTCAGGTTGTGGCGCATAAATGCGCCCAGAACAATGACGTGTTCGGAGACTTGCACATTGCAAGCCGGACGGTTTCGAAATGTCAGGCGATCATTCAAAGCGTGCATGATAAGGGGGCGATGAAGCAGCCCGGCGTGTTCGAGGCCCATGCGCTGGACGCCATGGACAGCGCAGCAGTGGCGGATTTGATCACCAGAACCAAGGCGCAGATCGTGATCAACGTCGGATCACCCTTTGTGAACATGACAGTGCTTGAGGCCTGCATCCAGACCAAGGCGGCCTATATCGACACGGCCATTCACGAAGATCCGGCCAAGATTTGTGAAACGCCGCCGTGGTATGCCAACTATGAGTGGAAGCGCCGCGAGGACTGCGCCAAGGCCGGTGTGACGGCGATCTTGGGGGCCGGTTTCGATCCCGGCATGGTCAATGCCTTTGCCCGTTTCGCGGTGGATGAATATATGGATGAGGTCACGTCCATCGACATCGTTGACATCAATGCCGGTTCGCACGGGAAATATTTCTCGACGAATTTCGACCCCGAGATCAACTTCCGTGAATTCACCGGCACGGTTTACAGCTGGCAAGAGGGTGCCTGGCAGACCAACAAGATGTTCGAAGTGGGCCACGAATGGGATTTGCCGGTGGTTGGCAAGCAAAAGGCCTATATGTCTGGTCACGACGAGGTTCATTCACTCGCGGTGAATTACCCGCAGGCCGATGTTCGTTTTTGGATGGGCTTTGGCGATCATTATATCAACGTGTTTACGGTGTTGCAGAACCTTGGATTGCTGTCCGAGCAGCCGGTGACCACCGCCGAAGGGCTTGAGGTTGTGCCGCTGAAACTGGTCAAGGCCGTGCTGCCGGATCCGTCCAGCCTGGCGCCCAACTATACGGGCAAGACCTGTATTGGTGATTTGGTCAAGGGCACCAAGGATGGCGCCCCGGTCGAGGTATTCGTTTACAACGTGGCCGATCATAAAGAGGCGTTCGAGGAGGTCGGCAGCCAGGGCATTTCCTATACCGCCGGCGTGCCGCCTGTGGCGATGGCGATGTTGATTGCCGATGGCACCTATGATGTGGGCGGCATGGTCAACGTCGAGGAGCTGGATCCAAAGCCCTTGTTCGCCTTGCTGGACAAGATCGGATTGCCGACCCGCGTCAAAGATCAAAGTGGTGACCGCAGCTGGAGCGCTGGCGCCTGATCCCCGTGTTGCAACGCCCAAGGCTGCATCCCGGCCTTGGGCGCGCGCGGACCCGGCAGGGCAGAGCCGGGGCGTGCGGGCGCGTGCATAACTGCGGTGCGCGGCTGGGGCGGCTTGCGGGAGCCTCCGGCGGGGATATTTAGGAACAAAAGAACGCCGGGCGCAGGGGCTTTAGCCAGAGGGGAGCATTGCGTCGCCGCGCACCCGAAACAGGTTGATTTTGTCGCGGTCTTTCATCGGATGCAGGCCGAAGACCTCTTCGTAGTTTTGGATCATCGGGGTGGCCGAGGCGTAACCCACCGCCAGGGCGATTTCGCCCATGGTGCTGTTGGAATAGAGCACCAGTTGGCGGGCCGCTTTCATGCGCATGGCGCGGTAGTAGTGGAGGGGGCTTTTGCCGGTGGTTTTCTTGAACACCCGTTCGACCTGGCGGACAGAGATGCCGATGGCGTCGGCCACATCGGCCACGTTGATCGGGTCAGAGATGTGGGTGGCAAACATTTCGACGGCCTGGCGCACGATCGGGGGAAGCATGTCGTCTGTGCTGGTGCTTTTGAAGGTGGGCACCCGCTGGCTGACGCCCTGGCCGCGCACCAGGGGGTGTTGAAACCAGCAGGCGACTTCGGTGGCGACATCGGGGCCGAGGTCGGTTTCGATCATATGCAACGCCAGGTCAAAGGCGGCGGCGGCGCCTGAGACGGTGGCGCGGCGGCCATCAATGGCGATGACTTCGTCGGTGGCCGCCAGGTCCGGGAATTCGGTTTCAAAAGCGGTGGCATAGCACCAATGCACGGAGACGCTGTGCCCGGTCAGCAGCCCGGCACGGGCCAAAGGAAAGATGCCGCCGCTGACGGCGCCCATGATCATTCCGTGCCGGGCTGCTTTGCGCAATCGGCCTTCGGCGGCGCCAGGGGTGGCAAAGCGGGCCGAGGGGCCGCTGAACAGAAACAATTGATCGAGGTGGGCGATTTCATCAAGGCCATGGGCGGTTTCAAACACCACCTGCGCGCTGGAGGTAACTTTGCCGCCGTTCTCGGACACCAGGGTCCAGCCAAAGGCGGGGCGGCCGGCGATTTCGTTGGCGGCGCGCAAGGGTTCGATCATGGATGTCAGACAGGACATCGGAAAGCCGGGAAAGAGCAGGAAACCGATTTGGATCGTTTTGCCGACGTGGGGTGTTTGGGCCGTGTTCATTCTGTCCTCCGCGGGGCGAGAGTAAATGAGGGCAGGGCAGATACAAGTGGGAATACGGATGTTTCCGGCGGGTTTCTAGCGCGGGCGGGCGCGTTTGAGGATGACACCAAGGCGGTTGAAGCTGTCGTTGATGGATTGGGTTTCGGGACGGGCCAAAAAGGCATCCAGTTCGGGCCAAAGTTGAAGGGCGGTATCAACATCGGGGTCGGTGCCTTGGGTGTAGAGGCCGGCCTGGATCATCATGGCGTTGCGATCATAGGTGGACAGGATCGTGCGCGCCTGAGCGATCAGTTTGTTTTCGCTGTCGCTGGCGGCTGCGGGCAGAGAGCGCGACACCGAGCGCAGCAGGTCAATCGCCGGATAACGGCCGCGTTCGGCGATGCTGCGGTCCAAAATGATATGCCCGTCCAGCACGCCGCGCAGGATGTCGGCGACCGGTTCATCCATATCTGAACCGGCGACCAGAACGCTGAACACGGCGGTGATGTCCCCTTGGCCGGGGCCGCCGGGGCCTGCGCGTTCGCAGAGCGACATGATCATATGGGCGGTTGACGGGGGATAGCCGCGCAGCACCGGGGCCTCGCCTGCGGCGACGGCAACCTCGCGGTGGGCTTCGGCAAAGCGGGTGATGGAATCGGCCAGCAGCAAGACCTGGTTCCCTTGATCGCGAAAATATTCTGCCACGGCCATTGCTGTCCAGGCGCATCGGCGGCGCAGCAGCGGGGATTGGTCCGAGGTCGCCGATACCACAACGGCGCGGGACAGGCCCTGGGGGCCAAGGACATCTTCGATGAAATGCCGAAGTTCGCGGCCCCGTTCCCCGATCATGGCGATCACCACGATATCGGCGGACATATGTTGGGCCAGATGGCCCAGCAAGCTGGATTTACCGACACCCGAACCGGCGAAAAGCCCGATCCTCTGGCCGCGAACCACGGGCAAAAGGGTGTTCATCACCGCCAGCCCGGTGCTGAGACGGGCGCCAAGAACCCGGCGTTCGGCTGCGGGGGGCGGGGCGGCGCGCAACGGTTTTGGCTGGGCGCCGCGCAACAGGGGACGCCCGTCGATGGGCTGGCCCATCGGGTCGATGATGCGGCCGATCCAGGCCTGGGATGGGGCGATCTGGCCGGGGGGTTCAAGGCTGGCGCGGTCGCCAAGGGCAACGCCATCGGGGGCCGATTCAGGCAACAGGATCAGGGTGTTGCCGTCCAGTTGCAGGACTTCTCCGGGCAGGGGGGGGCCGGTGCGATGCAAGGTGATCAGATCGCCAATCCGCGCCAGTTTGGCCAATCCGCTGACATGGACCATCCCGGCCTCGACCCGGGTGACACGGCCGATGGGGTGGACGGGCTTTAGGTCTTGGATCTGGGCGATCAGGCCCTGGGTCAGGGAATCGTGGGTCATGGATATCCTTTGACAGACTTTGGGGGCTGCAAACTGTTTCTAAAGGAATCACCGTTAAGCCTTGGTGAAACCGCATAAGGGAGAAGCCCGAATGTTTCAGAATTTAGATATCTTTAAGATGTCGCACGCGATGGCGGTTCATGCCGGTCGTCAGCAGGCCACGGCGGCGCAAAACGTTGCGAATGCCGATACACCCGGTTTCAAGGCCCGGCGTTTGCCAACATTTGCGCAAAGCTTTTTGCGCCACAGTGACGAGGGCACAGCCCAGCGGGCAAGCCGCGATCGACATTTGCACGGCAGCGCCAGCGGCGGCGGGGTCATGGCCCGGATTGATCGCACAGCACCTGTGGATCCCAATGGCAATTCGGTCTCTTTGGAAAATGAAATGCTGCACGCGCTTGAGGCCAAGCGTCAGCACGACCGCGCGCTGGCGATCTACAAAACCTCGCTGGGCATCTTGCGCACCAGCCTTGGCCGATAGGAGCCGCAGAGATGAGCGAATTTTCAAATTCATTAAGCATCTCGGCCAGCGGCCTGAAGGCGCAAGCCACACGCCTGCGGCATCTGTCTGAGAATATCTCGAATGCCGATACGCCGGGGTATCGGCGGAAAACCGTGGCCTTTGAAACGGCAATGCAGGGTGATGACCGGGTGCGAACCGGGCCGGTCCAACTGGACCGAAGCGATCTGACCCGGATCTATGACCCGGCTCATCCCTTGGCGGATGACAGCGGCCATTTCGACGGGTCGAACGTCGATTTGCTGATCGAACTGGGGGACGCCCGCGAAGCGCAGCGCAGTTACGAGGCCAATCTGAAAATGTTTGAACAAGCGCGCAAAATGTCCGGGGGGCTGATGGACTTGCTGCGCCGCTAATTCCACCCGTGAAGGAGATCCAGAATGGATTTGAAAGCCGTAACCGCCATCCAAAGCTATACCGCGTCGCGCCCGGCCACCCAAGCCAGCCCTTCGGGCACCGGGTTCGGGCCGGCGCTGGGCGCGGCCGCGCAGGACTTTGCCAAAACCCTTGCCCAAACCGAAGCCACGGCCAGCGCCGCGATGATTTCCGATGCGGATCCGCACGCGCTGGTGCAGGCCCTGGCGCAGACCGAATTGGCGGTCGAGGCGGCGGTCACAGTGCGCAACAAAGTGGTGGAAGCCTATCAGGAAATCCTGCGGATGCCGGTGTAATATGCTGACTGAAATCATCTTTTTCGACACGATGCGGCAGGGGCTTTGGATCGCGGTCATTGTGTCGGTGCCGATCTTGACGGCGGCTTTGGTCGCCGGGGTGTCGATTGGCTTGGTACAGGCGCTGACCTCGATTCAGGAAATGACGTTGACCTTTGTGCCCAAGCTGGCGGCCATCGTCGCGGTGTTCTGGCTGTCGATGGGGTTTATGACCCAAACATTGGTGAGCTTTTTTCAAGGTCACATCATTCCCATGATCGCCGGAGGGTAAGCGATGGAAACCGCAGGGTATACCACATTGGCACGGCAGTCTGGCCTGATGCGCGAAATGCAAATCGTCGCCAACAACATCGCCAATGCCGCCACCACCGGCTTTCGGCAAGAGGGGCTGATATTTTCGGAACATGTGCAGCAGCTTGAGCGCGGAACATCTGTGTCAATGGCGCATGGCGATGTGCGCAATACATCATTTGAACAAGGGGCGCTGACCAAGACCGGTGGCCGGTTTGATCTGGCGATCGAAGGGGATGGTTTTTTCCAGGTCGAAACCCCCAGCGGCCCGCGGTTGACCCGCTCGGGGGCGTTTTCACCCAATGCACAGGGCGATTTGGTCACGCATGATGGGTTTCGGGTGCTGGATGCCGGCGGCGCGGCCTTGTTCATCCCCCCCGACGCCAGCGATCTGAGCGTATCGGCGGATGGCACGCTCAGCAGTCGGGGGCGGCCCCTGGGGCAGATCGGCTTGATGATGCCGGCTGATCCGCTGACCCTCAGGCGCGAAGACGGGGTGATGTTCGATGCCCCCGGCGGTGTGGAGCCGGCGCAAGGCGCGCGCGTTTTGCAAGGCTTTGTCGAAGGATCGAACGTGAATGCGATTTCGCAACTGACCCGCATGATCGAGGTCCAGCGTGCCTATGAGCTGGGCGCCAGTTTCCTAGAGGCCGAAGACGAGCGGGTGCGCCAATCGCTTAAGTCTTTGTCGCAATAACGACGCAACACCGTTGCCCAACGCAAGAAGGAGAATCCGATGCGTGCCCTGAAAATCGCCGCCACCGGGATGAGCGCTCAGCAGATGCGGGTCGAGACGATCTCGAACAACCTCGCGAACATGAGCACCACCGGCTATAACGCCCGGCGCGCCGAATTCGCCGATCTGCATTACCAACAGATGACCCGCGCCGGCACCATCAACGCCGCAGATGGCACGGTGCTGCCAACCGGGGTGCAGCTGGGCCTTGGGGTGCGGCCCGCTGCGATTTCGGTGCATTTGCAGCAAGGATCGCTGAGCGCGACAGGGGGCGATCTGGATCTGGCGATCGAGGGCGAAGGGTATCTTGAGGTGACGTTGCCATCGGGCGGTGCGGCCTATACCCGCGATGGCGCGTTAAAGCGCACTGGCGATGGGTTGATCGTGACCTCGGACGGGTTTGCTGTTGCCCCTGAAATCACGGTGCCGTCGGACGCGCTGAGCATTTCGGTAAATGGCGCCGGCGAAGTCTATGCCTATTTCACGGACAGCAGCGAGGCCCAGCTTTTGGGGCAGTTCAACCTGGCTGGCTTTACCAATGCCAAAGGGCTTGAGGCGATGGGAAGCAATCTGTTCACCGAAACCGAGGCCTCGGGTCCGGCGCTTGTCTCGACGCCCGGTCAAGACGGGTTGGGAACGCTGCGCCAGGGGTATCTTGAGGACAGCTCGGTTGATGCGGTGCGCGAAATCACCGAACTGATCGAGGCGCAGCGCGGGTATGAAATGAATGCCAAGGTGATCTCGGCGGCGGACCAGATGATGGGCGCCACGACGCAGGTCCGATGATGCGCGCCCTGGCTTGCCTGATGGTGCTGTGTTGGGGCGGCGCCGCGTTCGCACAGATGGTGGTGCCAACCCGCACCATCCGCGCCGCGTCGATCATTACCGAGGTCGATGTGATGTTGGCAGCAGGCCAGATGCCCCAAGGGTTCGAACGCGCCGCCGATGTGATCGGACAAGAGGCCCGCGTGACGCTTTACGCCGGTCGGCCGATTCTGGTCCCCGATGTCGGCCCGCCGGCGCTGGTGACCCGCAACCAGATTGTTTCCCTGCGGTTCGAGGCGGCCGGGCTGATCATCACCACTGAAGGCAGGGCCCTGGATCGCGGCGGCGTTGGCGACCGTATCCGCATCATGAATCTGACATCGCGAAGCACGCTTTTTGGGCTGATCAAGCCGGACGGCGCGGTTCAAGTTTACCAGTAACAGGAACGAAGCATATGAAATTGAACCTTCTTTTCGCGGCGCTGTCCTTTGGGGTGCTTAGCGCCTGTGCCAATCCCGATCACCTGGGCAAGCCGCCGTCGTTTTCGCCGGTTGCGGCCAGCAATGAACATGCGGCGATGCTGTTCGCTGACAGCCAGTCCGCCAGCGAAGCGCCGATTATTCAGGCGTCTTTGTGGTCTGGGGCGCGGCAATCCCTGCTTGGCGATCGCCGTGCGGTGCGGCGCGGTGATATCTTGACGGTTGTGATTGAGATCGACGAAAAGGCAGAAATCTCGAATGCGACGGCCCGTTCGCGCAGCGGCTCTGAAAGCCTGGGCGTGCCCAGCCTGTTGGGTATTCCGCAGCGGGTCGACCAGATATTGCCCGACGGCGCATCGTCGGCCGATGCCGTTTCGATCAATTCGACCAGCAATTCGGGCGGCGATGGTTCTGTCAAGCGCAAGGAAAAGCTGACGCTGCGCATTGCTGCGACCATTGTCGATATCCTGCCCAACGGCGTTTTGTCCATCGCAGGCAGCCAAGAGCTGAGGGTAAATTTCGAAATGCGAGAGCTGCTGGTCAGTGGCTTTGTGCGCCCCGAGGATATCTCGCGGCAAAATGAGATCACCTATGACAAGATCGCTTCGGCGCGGGTGTCCTATGGGGGGCGCGGCCAGATCAGCGATATGCAGCAACCACGTCTGGGGCAGCAGATCCTGGATTCGATCCTGCCCTTCTGAGAAAGGCAAATAATGCAGAAAATCCTTCCCATTTTGTTGTTGCTGATCGGCTTGGGTGCGGGCCTGGGGGGCGGGTTTGCGTTGCGCCCGCCGCCACCCGATGAAAAGGCCGAGGCGCCCCCCCCGGTTCCCGAGGAGATTGGTGCGGAATATGTCAAGATGAACAACCAATTCGTGGTGCCCGTCGTTCACCAAGGGTTGATTTCCGCGCTGGTGGTGATGTCGCTGAGCATTGAAACCCTGCCTGGAAAAACGGCTGAGATTTACTCAAAAGAGCCGAAATTGCGCGACAGCTTTCTTCAGGTGCTGTTTGACCATGCCAACATCGGCGGGTTTGACGGGGCATTTACCGATCCCCATGTGCTGGACGTGCTGCGCAACGGGCTGCGCGAGATGGCTGAGAAAGTGATGGGCGATGGGGTGGTCAAGGACGTGCTGATCATCGAGATCGCCCGGCAGGATTACTGATCACCTGACGCGGCAAACAGGGTCATGTTGATGGCCTGGGTCAGCGCGGCCTGCGCGTGGCCGGCCTTGGTTTTGGTCTTGGCCCGCTCAAGCAACTGCCCGGTGATCTGGCGGCGGCCAAAGGCCCGGCGCACCTGGGCAATGTGATACCCTTTGCGCGCCAATACCTGCGCCAGCTCAAGGTTCAAGGCGGCGCGCGTGCGTCCAACCCATGATTTCCACAAGACATCTGCACCAATGGCTTGCATCGGCGTGGGTTCCCCTTGTTCTGCGGCGGCCACCTGCTCGGACAGGCGCCGCAGCTTAAGCCGCAGCGCCGCTTCTTCTTTGACCAGTTTTTGAAAGGATTGCTGCTCAAGCTGGTATTGGGTTTCGGTCAGGTGCTGCAGGGTGTGAAGATCGGCCAGTCGCATTAAATCCGTCCTTTGGCTTTTTGCCGCATCGCCTCTGCAAAGCGGATCGCGGCGGCCACAGCGGCATAGTGGTCCGGCGAAATTTGCGCACCGATTTCGGTGGTGGCATGCAGGGCGCGGGCCGTTGGGGGATCGCTGTGGATGGGCACAAAATTCTCCACGGCAAGCTCGCGGATTTTCAGGGCGATTTCATCCACGCCTTTGGCAACGCAGATCGGTGCCTCGCCGGGGTTGCGATCCCAGCGCAGCGCCACCGCATAATGGGTGGGGTTCACAATAATGACATCGGCGCCGGGCACATCGGCCATCATTTGCTTGGAAACAATGTCATGGCCTTTTTGCCGCCGCTGCTGTTTGACGTGGGGATCGCCCTCGGCGTTTTTGGTTTCATCCATGATTTCCTTGCGTGACATCTTGTTCTTGCGCAGATGCTCAAAATGTTGCCAGACCGCATCAACTGCGCCAATCACGCCAGAAATAATCACCACGACAAACAGGAAAGCCAGACAGATCTCGGCCAAAAGGGCGATGGCGGTGAAGGGATTGGTTTGCAGGACCGTGATCATTTCATTCAGGCGGGCGCGGATGAAAAGCCCCAGGCAAACCGCATAGATCAGCAATTTGGAAAAGCTCTTGGCAAATTCAAAAAGCCCGGCGCGGCCAAATTTGTTTTTGGCATTCGACAACAGCGAAATCCGCGACAGCTTGGGGGCAAGCTTGCTGGGCGCGAACACAATGGCGCGCTGCGCCACAAGCGCCAAGATAACCGCCCCGGCGGGCAGTCCAAAAAGCGGCAGCACCGCCCCGCCGATGGACATCATCAGCCCGGCGCCAAGCGGTTGGGCGGAGCCTTCGAAAACCAGCGGCGCGACGATATGTGCCTGGGCCACAAGATGTGCCAAGGTGGCGCCGATTTCGCCCAAAGCCGCGGCGCCGAAGGCGGCAAGCGCAACCAAAAGCCCGGCATAGGCCGCCGCAGCCAACAGATCATTGGATTTCGCGACCTCGCCCTTTTTGCGCGCCTCAAGCAGTTTTTGCGGCGTTGGGTCAAAGGTTTTGTCTGTGTCATCGTCGGGGGCGCTCATGGTGTGGCCTGAAAAGGAGAGATCAAGAACCCATCCAGCGCTGCCAGCCAGACGCCAAGGATCAAGGGCGTGGCCAGCGCCAAAAGGGCCAGCCCACCCAGGGTGATAACCGGCGCCCCGACAAAGGCGACCATCAGTTGCGGCATTGCCTTGTTGATGGCCCCGAGGGCCAAATTGTAAAGAACGGACAAGATGATAAAGGGCGCCGCCAGCGAAAACGCCAGTGAAAAGGCTTGGCTGACCGACTTGACACCAAGGCCGGTCAGCAGGTCGGCGCCAGGCAAATCCCCCTGCGGGAGCATTTCATAGGACAGCACCAAAAGCTGAGCCGCTTTGACATGCAGCCCAGATAACGTTGCCAGCGCCAGCGCCCCGATCAACAGAACGAAGCCCATGGCAGGTTGCGGATCCACCGCCGCCCCCCCCAGCACCTGAGACAGCGAGGTCGACTGCGCCGCAATGGCGCCGGCGGTCTGCAAGGCAAAGACGAACATTCGCAGACCAATGCCAAGGAACAGACCTGCGGTCGCCTCGGCCAACAAAAACCCTGTAAAGCTGCCGATGCTTGCGGGGGGCGGGGCGGTGGGGGCCAAGGGGGCGATGATGGCGCTGAATGCCAGTGCCACCACCAGTTTTATGCGTATGCTGACCGTTTGTTCGCCAAAGGCCGGGAGCAAGGCGCAAAAGGCTGCAACGCGCAAAAACACGGCAAAACCTTGCCAGAACAGGCCGTCGGCGATCTGGGTCACCTCGGTCATGCGGCGACCACCCCAACCAGCGCCGGCCGAGCATCAAGGCCAATTTCCTCAAATGATAATACAGGGTTGGCGATGCCTTTGGCACGCATGACGGTCTTTAAGAACCGGCGTCTTCGGGTGTTGGTAACAACGGCGGCATAGATCCCGCTTTGGTTTGCATCCTGAAGTTTGGCGGCGACGTTATCGGCCAAAAGATTAAAGACATCCGGCGGCAGGGCGATATCAAGGCCGCGATCCGCATCGACCTGATAATTGGTAAAGGTTTCCTCCCACTCGGGGGCCAGTTGAATTAACGGCAGACTGCCATCGGCACGGCGCATTTCGGCGACAAGTTGAAAGCCCAGACGCTGGCGCACATGTTCGCAAATGGCCTCGGGCTGGGCATTTTGGCCGCGCGCCTCGGCTGTAGCTTCGAGGATCAGCGGCAGGTTACGGATCGACACCTGTTCATCCAGCAACAGCCGTAAAACCGCGTGCAAAACGTCAATGGGCACCTTGTCCGGGATCATTTCATCAAGCAATTTGCGATTGGCCTCGCTGCGCTGGGGATCGGATATGTTGACCATTTCCCCCAACAGGCGCCGCAGGGATTTCAAGGTAAGAAGCCGGTTAAAGTTGCGCTTGACCGTTTCAAGCAAATGCGTGGCAAGGATTTCGGCCGGGGTGACAATGGTGATGCCATCGACGGCGGCCTGGTCTTGATCCTTTTGATTGATCCAGCGTGCGGGCGCGCCGTAAACCGGCTCATGCGTGTCTGTGCCGCTGGGCAGAGAGACCTGCCCCTCGGGGATAAGGGCAAGAACCTGATCAGGGTTCAGTTGCGCGCGGGCCTGCTCAACCCCTTGGATACGCAGAACATATGTTCCAACGGGCAGGCCGGGCTGATCTGTCAGGCGTATTTCCGGCAAAATCAAGCCAAAGACAGACGCAACATGGGTGCGCATATTGTTGATCCGCGCGTCTAGTCCGGTGCCGGGATCCAGCACCATATTGACCAGATCGGGTGCAAACTCCACATGGATATCGTCCAGTTCAAGTATATCGCCAAGGGGCTTTTCGCGGGGCAGTTGCGCGGCCTCATCGCTGGGCGGCGGGGTGTTTTGCCGTTGTTTCAGGCGCTGTTGCAGCAGATACGCCGCCCCGCCCAGCAAGGCGCCACCGGTTATGAACGGGCCAAAGGGCAGCCCTGGCATCAGAGCAAACAGCCCCATCAACACGCCGACCGTGGCCAGCGCCGCCGGATGTTTGCCCAATTGGCTGAAGACCGCAAGGTCGGTGGCGCCCTGGGTGCCGCCACGGGCCAAGAGAAGCGCCGAAGCGATAGAGATCACAACCGCCGGAATTTGAGAAACCAACCCATCCCCAACTGTTAAAATTGCATATGTTTCAAATGCTTGTCCGATTGGCATGGCATGCACGGCCACGCCCATGATCAATCCCGCCACCAGGTTCAAAAGGGTGATCAGCAGCCCGGCAACGGCATCGCCCTTGACGAATTTTGACGCCCCATCCAAAGAGCCAAAGAACGTGGTTTCTTGTTGTTCGCGTTCGCGTCTTTGGCGGGCCTCGTCATGGGTGATTGCGCCTGCAGACATATCGCTGTCGATGGCCAATTGTTTGCCGGGCATGCCATCAAGGGCAAAGCGCGCGCCGACCTCGGCCATGCGGGTGGCGCCTTTGGTGATCACCATGAAATTCACGATCAACAGCACGCAAAACACCACCAGCCCCAGGAACACGCTGCCACCCATGACAAATTGGGCAAAGCCTTCGATCACCCCGCCCGCTGCGCTGGTGCCGGTGTGCCCCTGCCCAATGATCAGCTTGGTAGAAGAGACATTCAGCGACAGCCGCAGCATGAGAGAGGCCAAGAGGATGGTCGGAAAAGCCGAAAAATCGAGCGGCCGTTCAATGAAAAGCGTCACGGTGAAAATCAAGATCGCCAGAGCAAATGACGCCGCAAGCCCGATATCAAGCACCATGGCGGGCATTGGCAGGATCATCATGACGATCACTGCCATCAAGGCGATGGCTAGCAGGATTGTCGGATTAAAAAGCGCTTTGACAGTAAGGGCCGGCATCTTAGCCCCCACCAAGCGGGGCCGCAGGCCGGAAAAAGCCGGCGCCGCCTTGGGTGGGTAAACTTACCAATGAGCCAAGGCGCGCTGGCCTTGCCAAAAGGGGGAATTCATCCAGATCAACCACGTTGCGTGGTCCGCTGGCGGTGGGTAAGGCGGCCAAGATCGCCGAGAACCGGGCGCGATACCGTGCTGCATGTTCCGCGGTTCGTGAATGATAGCGCCCCGCCGCCAGCGTCCAATCGCCGGTTTCCTGGTGCTGCGCGGCCAAGAAATGCGCCGCATATCGGGCATTGCTGAGCGGGTTAAACATCTCTTCGATTGAGCGAAACGCGTGGCCGTGCCATTTGTAATTGACCTGAAAACAGCCGATGTCAAAGCTGCGCGCGCCGCGCTTGAAATGCTCCAGAACAAATACGCGCGCCTCGGTCTGGGTGTCGAACCAAACGCCGGCCCCTTCCATGTTCACGGTCCAGGCCCAGGGCTGGGTCGTGCCATCCCTGCCACGGCCGGTTTCGGTTCTGGTCAGCGCCCGCATCACGCGCAGGGGCACATTGCTTTCCTGTGCGGCAATGCGCGCCGCCTCGTCGCATAGGGCTGCTTGGGAAGGGGTTGTTGCCGCGGCCGAGAAAGGCAAAAGCAAAGCGCACAGACAGATAAGCCCCCTGATTTTGCTGAACCAAATTGTCATAGTTGTCTCCGGCTGGATCCGCATTCTGCGTATGTCAGTGCTACACAGCTTGGGTTGAAGAAGTGTAACCAGCCGGGATTAATCTGCGATGATTGCCAGGTCCGACAACATTTGTTGCAGGGTTGCACGGGCCTTGGACGAGGCTTGGATCGCCTGCCGGGATTGGCCCAGCATGCCGTCGCGCGGGACAATCTCGGCCAGGGGTTCAATAGCGATTTCAACCATCGGGCCGAATATTGGTGTATCGGGGGGCGTTAATGTTTGCCAATCCTGTGCCAACCACGCCGCTTCTTGGGCGCGTTGGGGCGCGCCGGATGCGTGCCAGTGGGCGGCGGCGGTTTCGGCTTGCCCTTGGTGCTGCAAGATGCTGGCGCGCAGGCGCTCGGCCTCGGGGCTGTCCACGTCCCGAAGAAGCACCAGGGCTTGGTCAATGTTCTGCATGGCAAACTCTGCCCCGGCGGCGCGCAGAAAATGGGCGGCGGCCCATTGTGTTGGCGGCAATGCCCCCAGCACCAAGAGCGTTTCAGCAGGAAACCCGAGGAGCGTCAGGCGTTGCGACATCGCCGACAGGGTCTGGGATGAAATCTTGGAAAGATGTGGGCGGGCAAAGGTAAAATAATGCCCCAAAAATGTGATGTCATCGGCAGTGCGAACCGAAAGGCCCAGCACCGCTGATGACAGCTCTGGGTCAAAACCGTCCAGGGCCTCGAACGCCTTTGAAAATTGCCCAGACTTGGCCGAAGCCAACACATGGGCGCGCCGCAGGGCCGGCCCAAGCGGATGATCAGCCAGTTCAAAACGATAGGCCTCGATCAAAAGCGCGGTTTCCGCAGCAATAGGTTCATCCGTTTCAAGCTGGTCATTGATCATTTTTATCAATGCCTTAGGCGAGGTTAATGAGTTGCTGTTCACCGCCGCCTGTGCGGCGTCTTGGGCGGCCTGCGCCTGTCCGGCCTGTTGTTTGATTTGCGCCGCGACAAAGGCCGCCTGCGGGGTTGGGTTGCTGGCCAGGCGTTCCAGGTTGCGCAGGGCAAGGCTGGCGCTGGGGCTGTCGCCGGCGCCCAAGAATATCGCGCTGAGCGGCGGGGCGATGATGCGGCGTAAATGCGGTGGTAATTCGGCCAGATTGCGCAGGGCCGTCGCGCCGGCCGCGTTATCGCCCTTGGGCAGGCGACCGGTTACAAGGATGGACCAAAGCCCGATCTGGTCGCCGCAGGTTTGCAGGCCGTCCAGAGCACGCGGGGCGGGCACGTTGCCGTATTCAAGAAGCTCGGCCAGATCAAGCAAAGCGCCGTGATCTGTCGCCGGCAACAGGGCCAGGGTTTGCCGCGCCTCGGCGCCAAAGCCGAAATGGATATATAGCCGGGCCAGATCACGGGCCACCTGCGGCGACAGGCGGTCGAACTCTTGATACAGCTGGTGGCGCAAACCTCCAAGCTGAGAGGCAAAGCCCGAGGGTTCGCCCCAATCCGCAACGGCAAGGCTGCTTGGGTCGGGGCATTGGGCGGGCTCTGATCGTGGAGGGGGCGACGTGATCGCGGTGCTGCTGTCGGACACGCGCAGATTGGGGTTTTGGGTTGGCGGTTCGGTGCCGCCGATTACACCGGGCTGCGGGTCCGCATTTGCCGCATTCCCTTGCAGGATCCCCCGCGTTGCGGCGTCGCTTAGGCTGCGCAGCAGTTGATCGCGGGTTTGGCGCAGATGGCGCTGGGCAACCGGCGGCACGGGCGGCGGTGGCGGTGTCGTTTCAACGGGGGGATCGCCGCGCGACCAGAGCAATTCACCATAGGCAAAACGCGGTGCCTGCTGGGGGCTTTGCACGATCTGCGCGCGCTCTGCGATGTCGATCACAAGATAGCCGTTGGGCAAGGTGAAGCCGGTCACATCACAGGTGCAATTGAGCGAAAAGCGGATATTTTGCGCCCCGACCTGCAAGGCGGCAATATGCGTGTTGTCAATCAGATCAAATACCTGAGATGTGTCAAACCCGTCCCGATGGGGCGATATCACCAGTTGCGGCGCGGTTGCATCGGGGATGATTTCCCATTGGCTGTTTTGCGGCAGCTCCATCACCAGCCGGCTGAAACCGGGATGCGCCCCGGCCCGAATGCTGATCGGTTCTGACCAGGCGCTGCTGGCCAGCAGCACCAGTGCCGTGATTGTGCCGCTGCGGATCATCATGCGGCGCTTTGTTTGACGGTTTTCAGGGCTTCTTCCAGCTCTGAAAAGCTGGGCCGGCAATGCGACGGGGTGTTCTGGCGCCCGACTTCGATACAGATATTGGTGGCATGGTTGTGCAGATTTGCCACCAAAACCTCGCGGATCAGGTGATAGAAATGCCCGTCGTCTTCGGTGACAGATTTAACCTTGGCCGCAAAGGGCCCGACCAGCCCATAGGCCAGGAACACCCCCAAAAAGGTGCCCACCAGCGCGCCGCCAATCAGCTTTCCCAACACCTCGGGCGGCTGATCAATCGACGCCATCGTCTTGATCACCCCCAGAACCGCCGCGACAATCCCCAAGGCCGGGAGCCCATCTGCAATGGTCTGAAGCGCATGGCTTGAGTGCATGGCATGGTGCATGTTCGCATCCATGCGCTTGTCGAGAATTTCCTCGACTTGATGCGGATCGTCATAGTTCATCGAGGCCGACCGCATGGTGTCACAGATCAGGGCGATCGCTTCCTTGTCGGTCAGAATTTTCGGATAGCGAGAGAAAATCGCAGATTCGTCCGGCGCCTCAATATGCTCTTCGATTTCAACGGGATTTTGGCGGACAAGCCGGATCAGTTCAAACAATAGGCACAGCAAGTCGCGGTAATCTTCGTGCTTCCACTTGGGGCCTTTGAAAACCCGGCCGACATCCTTGATTGTATGTTTGACCGCAGCGCCGTCATTGCTGATCAAAAAGGCGCCGACGGCGGCCCCGCCGATCATGGTCAGCTCAAACGGCAGCGATTTGAGGATGATGCCCATTTTCCCGCCAGCGGCAAGATAACCCCCGAACACCATTACGAAAATGGTGATGATGCCGATGATGCCGATCATAACAAACCCTATTGCAAACTGTGGTTGAGCGACCATTGCAAAAGGAAGTTAAAAAAGCCTCAGCGTGGGCTATCCTTTTGGCACGTTTGCGTTTCGTCCTGCCAAAATCACGCTGATAGTATATGCAATTTGAGGCGAAAGCCCTGCCATGATCCCCGCTGCCGCATCCGGGCGCATCCGGCCCAGAAATCCGGCGGCAAACCCTGGCTCCATCTGTTCGAAAAGCGCGGCGGCGGTTTTGGGCTTCATGTTTTCATAGACCGAGGTAAGCCGGTTCAGGTCGTCCTCGGCGGCGCCGTCGGCCAGCTCAAGCGTTGCGCGCAGTTTCTCTTCGGTTTCTTGCAGGTGCTTCAGACGTTTTTCGATTTGTTCGTCGGCGATGGCCAATCCCTTGAGCCGCAGCGCGATTTGCCGTTCTTGCTCGGCGATCCGGGCTTCGCGCTCCTGAAAGGCGCGCAGCATCGGCTCCAGGTCTGCGGAGGGTTGCGCCGGCTCTGCGGCAAGGGTTTGCGCCAGGATGTTGCTGTCGGTGGCAAAGGCTTGCCCGGCGCCAAGCCAGACCCGAATGCCCGCTGAGCCAATCAGCAGCGCTGCGATGATCAAAACCGACCCGCGTCCTGCCCGTATACGTTTGCCCATGTTCGGGTGCTCCTTACGATGTGCTGCGCTTGAACACCGGTTCGGCGCAGTCTTGTGGCGGGGTAGGGGCCGGGGTCGGGGCTGGGGGCGTATCGGGAATGTCGTGCAGCGCGGCCATTTGCAGTTCAAGCTTGCGCGACATGGCCTCGGCGCGGCCGGTCAGTTCGGTCAAGGATTTGGCCGATGCGGCGGCAGTGTTTTGCGCGGCTGTCAGCATTTTGCTAAGATCGTCCACCTGGGCGGACAAGACCGCGACGGCCCCACCGACGCCTTTCTCCAGGTCGTTGAACCGGTTCAACCGGCGCCCAAGCACCAAGCAATAGATGCCCGCGCCAAGCGCGCCAGCGGCCAAAAGGATGTCCGAGATCAGTTCCATTCAAACCCCATCAGTTAAGCACGAATTCCATCACAAGCAGGTCATTCACCCGCTCGGGCCCGGTGACAATCTGCACCCGGCGCAGCATCTGCGCCCGCAGCCGCAACAGCGCCGCCGGGGCATTCAGATCACTGACCTCAAGCGCGCGAAGATAGCTGTTCAACACGTCAACAACGCGCGGCAATATCAGCTCCACGTCCTCTTTATATTGCAGCGGAACCTCAAGCTCGGCCCGAAAACGCAAATGCTCGCCCTGCGGATTTTGGCCCAGGCTGATTGTCATCGGCTCAACCGGGACAAAAGCGATATCGGGCAAATCAGCGGCCTTGGCTTTTGGCGCGGACGCTTGTGATTCGCCCCCCAGAACCAGACCGGACCAGGTGGCATAAAATCCACCACCACCAGCGATCATCGCCAACAAAACCCCCAGAACCAGGGGCTTTTTCATAGATCCCTTGGCGGCAGGGGCAGATGGTTCTTCGGTGTCCGACATGTTTTTCCCAATAGCAGTCACAAAATGCTTATAGCCTTGATTGCACTAACCGATTGTTAAGCCAGATCGTTCATTGCTGTTGCCACAAGACGGGGCAGAACGCCCGGTGGTCGGAGAACACAGTGCAACAGCTTTTGATGGCATGGACAGGATTGGACCTGCGGCGGCAGATCGCGGTGATTGGTGCGACGATTGTTATGTTCGTTGCGATTCTTGCGATGACCCGGATGGCGTCTGCACCGACGATGACGCTGCTTTATTCCGGGCTGGAAAGCGGCGCGGCCGGGGATGTCGTGCGCTCGCTTGAGCAACGCGGCGCGGTTTTTGAGGTGCGCGGCGGGGCGATTTTCGTCGATGCGCGCCAGCGCGATGAACTGCGGATGACCTTAGCAAGCGAGGGCCTGCCGGCCAATTCGACCCAAGGGTACGAGCTGCTTGATTCGCTGACCGGTTTTGGCACAACTTCGCAGATGTTCGATGCCGCCTATTGGCGTGCCAAAGAAGGAGAGCTGGCGCGGACCATCGTCTCGGGGGCGGGTATCGCAATGGCCCGCGTTCATATCGCCAGCACCGGCGGCAACCCGTTTCAGCGCGGGGTGACCCCCAAAGCATCGGTCTCTGTGACGCCCACCAGCGGGAATATAAGCGCAGCGCAGGCCAAGGCGGTGCGCTATCTGGTGGCCTCGGCGGTGGCCGGGCTGGCCGCCGAAGATGTGAGCGTGATTGACGCCAACGGAACCCTGATCGGCCCTGGGGATGAGGCGATCCCAACCGTCGGCGGTGATGACAAGGCCGAGATATTGAAAGACCGGGTGGAACGTTTGCTTGAGGCGCGGGTCGGCCCCGGCAACGCGGTGGTCGAGGTCAGCGTTGACACCATCACCGAAAGCGAAGCCATCCGCGAGCGCACCTTTGACCCCGAAGGCCGGGTTGCGATCAGCACCGACACCGAAGAGCGTAGCAATACCGCAAGCGAAGCGGGTGGCGGCGCGGTGACGGTGGCGTCGAACTTGCCGGACCCAGGCGCGGCAGGCGGCGACAATTCCTCGTCACAAAACAGCGAAACCCGCGAGCGGGTGAACTACGAAGTTTCAGAGGTGGAGCGTGAAATCCTGCGCGCGCCGGGGGCGATCAAACGGCTGACGGTGGCGGTCTTGGTCAATGATGCCACCGTGACCGATGCCTCGGGCGAAACACGTCTGGTGCCGCGCGCACCAGACGAGCTGGACGCGCTGCGCGATCTGACGGCCTCGGCGGTGGGGTTTGATGAACGCCGCGGCGATCAGATCACCATCAAATCCATGAGCCTGCAAAGCATCGCCCCGGCCGGAACGGCGGCGCGGGCGTCGCTGCTGGATCGGCTTTATTTCGATGTTATGTCGCTGATTCAGATGGCGGTTCTGGCTGTGGTCACGTTGATCTTGGGGCTGTTTATCGTGCGCCCCTTGTTGATGCGGCCCCCTCCGGCGTTGCCCCCGGCGCCGCCCGCCACACCCGACATCCCAGCGCTAAGCGGAGAGCTGGATACCAACGATGCTGACGTCCCGGATTTGCCGATGATTTCGGCCTTTGATACCGACCTGGAAGAGCTGCCAAGCCTGCCGATGCTGGGCGGTGCCAGCGACGATCCTGTGGACCGCTTGCGCAGTATGATCGGCGACCGCCAGGAAGAAACCGTTGAAATATTACGCACATGGCTTGAAGACAAAGAGGAGCGCGCCTGATGAAGGTCTCTCCTATGTATCAAGATTTCGGAACGCTGACGCCGGCCGCACCAGCGTCGGCGGCGCCGCCACCGGACGAGCAATCTCTGAAATCCTTTGAGGATGGCTATCAGGCGGGGTGGGACGATGCGATCAAAGCCCAGGCAGATTCGCACACCGCGATCAGCGCTGAGTTCGCCCAGTCCCTGCAAGAGATGTCCTTTACCTATCACGAGGCGCTGTTCAAGCTGACCCGTGCGATGCAGCCGTTTATGACGCAGCTGCTGGATCGGCTGTTGCCCAGCATCGCCAAGGGCGCGCTGGCCGCCCATGTGTCAGAACAACTGGCGGAACTGGTGCAGGGCCAGATCGACCAACCGATCGAAATCGTGACATCGCCGGGCAACCAACGCGCGCTTGAGGCGCTGATCCCGGATGGCGATCCCGGCCCATTTGCGCTGATTTTCGACCCGGCATTGGGCACGGGTCAGGCCTTTGTGCGGATCGGTAATGCCGAACGCAGCATTGATCTGGACGGGGTCATTGAAGGCATCGAAACGGCAATGGCCGCCTATTTCTTTGAGATGGAGCAAGAGCACAAACATGGATGATCCAACCAGCAAGACCACCGATGCGCAGGGCAACCCGTTTACCTCGGTTCCGGTCGAAATTTCAGTCTGTGTCGGCAAGGCGCGCCCGCTGATCCGTGATCTGGCAAACATAGGGGAAAACGCGCTGTTGCCATTGGATAAATCCGTATCCGATCCGGTGGATCTTTATGTCGGCGGGCGGTTGATCGCGCGGGGAATGTTGGAAGAACAAGAAGGCGAGGAAGCAGGCCGCCTTTCGGTGCGCTTGACCGAGATCATGCACCTGCCGTCAGATCTGTGAACGGCCACTGGCGCCTTGGCCTGGCGCTTGCCGGGATGCTGGCCTTGGTGCCGCTGGCTGCCGGGGCGCAGGATCTGACCATCTCGCTTGGGGATGATGGCTCAATCAGTGCAAGAACGATCCAGCTTTTCGCGCTGATTACCGTGCTCAGCTTGGCGCCCGGCCTTGCGATCATGGTGACGTGCTTTCCCTTCGTGGTCACAGTGCTGGCCATTTTGCGCCAGGCAATAGGGTTGCAGCAGTCGCCGCCCAATATGCTGATCGTCAGCCTGGCCCTGTTCTTGACCTATTTCGTGATGGAGCCGGTCTTTACCGAGGCGTGGCAAAACGGCATTGCCCCCCTGACCCAAGAGCAAATATCGCCGCAAGAATCGTTTGAACGCACCCTCGCGCCGTTTCGCAGCTTTATGGCCGCGCGGCTTGACCCAGATACGTTCGCCGCCATGGCCGAGCTGAGAGAGGACACAGCACAAACGGCCCCGGCACCCGATGCGCCGCTTTCGCTTTTGGTCCCCAGCTTTTTGTTATCGGAAATCGCCCGCGCCTTTCAGATCGGTTTCCTGGTGTTCCTGCCGTTCTTGATCATCGACTTGGTTGTGGCCGCCGTGCTGATGTCGATGGGGATGATGATGGTCCCACCTGCGATCGTCTCCCTCCCGTTCAAACTGGCATTTTTCGTGATCGCCGACGGGTGGAGCCTGATCGCATCAAGTCTGGTGCGCAGCTATGGCGCGCCCTAGCCCGGCAAGGCCCAAGCGCGCCAACCCAACCTGATGCCCGCAATCCCTTATTGCGCAGGTGACAGGCTGGGCCCTGCGCAGTCGCTGGCGCCGCCGCCATCAGCGCAATCGCCGATTTGAATCGCAAGACCGCCCGCTGAGGCGGAAGCCCCCGCGCCCAAGGCGGCGGCGCCTGACCCGGTTGGGGTGCCTGTCGCGATGGTATCATTTCTGAACCGGAACGCCGCCGGGTCGCGGCGGGGCGCAGCAAAGGATGCCCGTGCCGCGCCAATTGTTGCGGCCGCCGCCGAAGCGGCTGATTTGACTGCCCGCGAGGCCGGATCGCCGGTGATCCGGCTTGCGGCCGCCGTTACGGTCACGTCACCGTTGATTGCGTTGCCAGGTTGAACAAGCGTCACAGCCCCCGCCGCTGTAAAGCTGTTTGGCCCGTTCGTTACCGTCAATGCCCCTGCGGTTTGTTCGATTTTGCCGTTTATCGCCCGCAGGGTGATTGCTGCGGCATTGATTGCGTCGCCCAAATACAGATCGTGGTCGGCTGTGGCGCTCAGGGTGCCGGTCGCTGAAATCTGGCCCAGTCTGAGGCTATTGTCGGCAACAAGTGTTGCGTCATTGGCACCGGCGCTAAGGGTGCCGCCGAAAAGGTTGGCGGTGTTGCCAAGGTTGATATCGCCGGTCCCGGCAGACAGCGATGTATTGCCGGTAACGCGGGCCGCGCCAGTTTGACGGATGGCGCCATTGCCGCTGGTCGCGCTGAGATCGCCGCCAACAGTGGTTGTGCCCAAATTAAGCGTGCCGGCCGTTTGCAGCGACATATCGCCCGAGGTGACAACGGTGCCCAGTTCAAGCGTATTCAGGTCGCGCAGGTTGCCCGTTGCTGCGTTCAGAGAAACCGCGCCGGTGAAATCGTTGGCCGACTGGTTCAGCACGACAGTGCGCCCCGTCGCCGTGAGGGACGATGCCCCCGCGACGGTCAAGGTCGCGCTTTGGCCGATGTCGCCGGTGCTGGTTGTGTCAAGATCGCCGCGCACCACTGTGCTGCCGAATGTGGTGTTGCTGGCGGCGCCGGTGGTAAGCGTTGTCAAATCCTGGCTGGCGCCACTGACCGTAAGCTGATCGGCCGCAGACAGCGTGCTGTTGCCAGCAACGCCAAGCGTTGCCGCCAATATCCCCCCTGAGCTCAGCGTCGCTGTGCCACTGGCGGTAACATTTACAGTCAAATCATCGGTATCTGTCACGGCGATATTCTGCCCGGTGGTGGTCACCGTGGATTGAAAATCGTTGCCGGCGCCGGTGAGGGTGATGCCATAGTCGGTTGCGGGGGTTTGGCCGTTGCTCGCGATCAGGGTCGCGGCGCCGGTCGCCGCAATGGCCGTGCCCACAGCCTGGGACAGCACGCCATCCCGGCTGTTCAGCACTGTCGTGCCGGTGGTGCTTAGATTGCCAATCACCAGACCGCCGCTGGTATTGGTGACTGTCGTGTTCCCGGTAATCGCCGTGGTGCCAGCGCTGCCTTGGACAAAGCCCTGGGCAATTGTCAGATCGCCGGATACGGACGCCGCGCCGCCTGTCTGGTTAAAGTGATCGCTTGTCATGGCGCCGGCGCTAGAAAATGTGCCCCCGGTTTGGGCATAGCGGCTGATTTGCGTCCCGCCCGTCGTGGCAAGGGTGCCCCCATCGACGGTCAAGTTGCCCAAGGTAATGCCGCCGGTTCCGACGTTTAGTGTGCCATTTGTTTGGATCAGGTTGCCAGCGCTGCCCAGGGTATCAATGCTGACGGCTTGGCTGGCGTCCGCTGGGGCAATGGCCCCCGCGGTGTCAAAGCTGACCGTGGTGCCGGACGGGATTACCACCTGTGCCACATTGGCCAGATCAGGAACCGCGCCCCCACCCCAATTGGCAGGATCGAACCAATTGCCGGTTGCCCCGCCAAGCCAGGTGACCGACGCAAGGCGGGTGATATCCGCCGCAGTCGTCGCAGTAGATCCCACCGCATAGTTGCTGGCATCAGTGCCGCTTAGGCTGATGCTGCTAATGTTCACGGTTTTGCCCGTTCCGACGTTCTTGTCAGCAAATTCAGCCGTTTGCGTTATGCTAAAGCTGTCACCCGAAAGGCGGTCATCACTGGCGCTGACGGTGGCGCTTGCGCTGCCGTCATAGGTCTTGTTCATTGCTGAATACGTCGTCACCAAGGTCCGTTGGGTGATTTGGCCATCGTTCCCTGAAATGCTTGTTCCGCCGGTCAGGTGATAGTTCCCGGCGTCATCGCCCGACAGCGCAAGGCTGAAAACCGAATAAAGCAAACCGGTGCCGGCATTCTTGCTGTTGAAATTGCCCAGTCCGCCGACCGTCAGGGTGTCGTTCGTTTCTTTCCCCGACAGGCTGAGCGATACGTTGGTGGCCGTCGTGGTGCCGTCATAGACCTTTTGCACATTCGATGCGGTTGCGGTGACGCCTTTGGTATTGACCTGATGCGCGCCGATAACGGTGACCGTGTTGCTAAAGTTGGCGCTGTTTTCGGTTACGACGCCGCTGGTTCCCAGCTGATATGACCCGGCAACAAGGTTGCCCGCGCCAGAAGTCGCTGCCGCCAGGGGGGCAATCGTGAAGGCGGCCGTGGCGCCAGAGCCGTCTGCAACATCGACCTTGTTGCTGCTGTTGATGGATACGCTGGAACCGGCAATGCTGCTGTCGTCCAGCCGCACGACATTGGTGCCGTCGGAGTATTCGACGCTGCTGATGGCGTATTGCGTGGCCGTGCCATAGGTGCTGGTGGCGTTGGACATCCGCACCAAAAGCTGATCCGAGGGCACGATGGTAAAGTCACCTGGCACAAAGGTGATGGCATAGTTGCTTGAGGTCAGGCCCGACGGCACCAGAACATCGCGATACACATCGGCTGTGTTGGTGCCGGCGTTGCTGCGCGCAATTGACAGGGCGCCGCCCAATGCGGTGCTGTCCTCTGCGTTGACGAAACCCGCATAGCTGACGCCGTTAAAGCCGCTGGTGTCCGACTGCGTGACAAACTTGGCATCATCATTTGCCGTCACCCCCAGACTTGCCGGTGTGATCGACGCGGTCTTGCTGGCGCTTGTTGTGGCCAAGGCATAGTCGCTGATGGCGGCACCGCTGCTGCTGGTCAGGCCGTCGATGGCAAGCCCGGCGATGCTCAGGCTGGTCGCGCCAGTGACGTTTGGGCTGTTGAAGGCCGCCGAGGTTGCCGAAAGGGTGACGGCATCGTCGCCGACCAGACCGGATATCGCATAGCTGGGGCTAAAGCCCGTCGGGGCGGTGGTATTGCCGTCATAGGTTTTGGTGATCGACGTATTGCTCAACGATGGCGTCAGCTGTGCGGCGGTGATGGTGACGGTGTTCTGCCCGGATGTTGCTTGGGTCAAATCCGGTAACTGATAATTGGACGCCGCACCGGTGCCATCGGTCAAGGTCAAGGCGGTGACATATTTGTTCGCGGTGTCCACATGCGCATCGCTGGCCACTGCGCCGCCATAGCTAAGGGTTTGGCCGCCGATCAACCCCCCGATAAGCACCGCGGATCCGGTTAGATCCGTGGTTCCGTCATAGGCGCGTGATGCCGTCAGGGTGACAGTCTTGGGGGTGATATCCGCTGACAATCCGCTGGGCTGGCTGATTGCATAATTCGCCGCGTCAGCACCGCTCAGGCTGTAGGATGTCGATACGGCGATGCCGGTGCCTGTGTCAGCCAAAGCAAAGGTCGCGTTTGCGCCAGACAGGCTTAGAACGTCCCCCGAAAGGCCGGTGACGCCGGCGCCTGTCACGCTGGCGCTTGTGGTGCCGTCGTAGACCTTGTTCACGGCCGTCGCGCCGCTGACCGAAATCGTTTTGGCGGCGACGGCAAGGGTGCCTGTGCTGATGCCGCTGACGTTATAACCCAGCCCACCTAGGTTCGAGGTGATGGTATAATCTGTGCCACTTGCCGCCAGATTTCCGCTGGTGGCATAGCTTGCGCCACTTATGCTAAACCCCGATCCGTCACCGTTCAAGGTGCCGGTGGCCATCACCGAAGGCAGGGCATCGCCATAAGTCATGGCAAGGGTCATATTGGTGACATTCGCCGTTGGCTGTTCGCGAAAGATCGCGATGCTTCCGCTGCTGGCCAGGTCGATCCAGCTCCCGGTTGAGAAATCAGTGGTTTCATCGGCGTTATATCGGAAATTGCCGCTGCCACTGCCAACTTTGGTCGCGACGCCTGTGCTGTTGGCGATATTGCCTGACAAGACAAGGATACGGCCGTTGCTGCCGGTGCTCACATCGGCAGACAACAATACATCGCCGCCGCTGGATGTGCCCGCTGCCTGTCCAGACCCGGCATTCAATGTGATGGCGGCGGTGCCAGTGCTGTCGGTTGCGATGTCTTCCGATTGTGTCAGATTGCCCTGAACGGTGCTGATGGCCACATCCCCCGATGCGGTGATCCCGGTGGCGTTGACCGAACCGATGCGCAGCGCCCCGGCGTTCACAAAAGACAGGCTGCCCAGTTTTTCAGAGCCGCTCCCCCCGGCCAGCGTCACGACCGAGTTCGCGCTGTTGTTCAGGGCAAAACTGCCTGTGCCATGCAGGCCCAACCCGTCTGCGGTCAACGCCCCGGTTTGGGTGACGGCGCCGCTGGCGTATATGTTGATATCGTCAAGCTGCGCGGGTGATCCGCCGTCGGTTGCCGCAAGGGCCCCGCCGATGGTTACGGCCCCGCCATAAATGGTGATGGGGCCGTTGATGGTCCAATCTGTTCCGGTCGCGACATTGCTGGTTAATCCCGAATTGCCGATGGTCAGGCCGGTCAGACCACTGACATTGTTAACCACAAGCCAAGCGGTTTCGCTGCTTCCGGTAAAGGTGTTGCTGGAAAGGGTGCCGCTCAGATCAAATTGCGTTCCGACCGAACTTAGGCTGCCGGCCATAAAGTTGCCGTCAAAGCTGTTGCCGCCTGCGGCCAGGGTCAGCGCCCCGGTGGATGTTATGGTGACTTTCCCGCTGCCGCTAAAGTTGGCGCCGTTTACCTTGGGTGTGCTCAGGGACAGATCGCCGGTGCCGGTGGTCAGGGCGATGGCTTCGGTCAGGGTGATGGCGGTGCTGCCGCTCAGGCTTTGGTTCCCATTGGCAGATGCGGTGACAAGATCGCCGCTCAGCTCAAGCGTGGTGCCAGACACGTCAATTTGGCCCGCGACGGTTGCGTCGGCCAAATCAACGCTGGTGGCGCTGTTGATGCCAAGCGCTGCGATGGGGGTCGTTGCGCCAATCGCGGCTTGCAAGCTGACAGTGCCTGTGCCGCTGGTCGCGATGGCAAGCGCATGGGCACCGTCGATCGTGCCGGTGGTGTTTGTGGTTATGCTGCCATTGGCGCCGGTGGTCAGATCTATGTCGGCGGCCAAGGTTATGGCGCTGCCAAAGGTTTGATCGCCGCTGGTGGTGATATCGCCGCCCAAGGTCGCAAGGCCTGTCACCGCCATCGATTCGGCGTTGATCGTGCTGCCGGCACCCAGGGTGACCTGGCCGTTCACCGTCAGCGCACCAAGGGCCGTGGTCCCCCCGATTGCGCCGTTGAATTGCACCTGCCCGGCGCTTTCGCTTGATCCCGTCGCGCCGACGGTAAAGGCGTTCCAGACCTCGTCGCTGAGACTGTTCCAGGTCAGCTCTGAAAATGCTTTGTTGAATCGAATGGTGCCGTGAGGTTCGCTATGGTTATTGTCGCTGCTGGAATTCACTCCGCCGTCATTCAACTGATACACCCCGTTCACCACGGCCTTGGTCATGGTGCCCCCGCCATAAAATCCGGCGCTAGCGCCGTTAAGGCCGCTATAGGAAACAATGTCGAAATCCTGATCGAACCCATAGCCATTGCCATTCATGCTGACGATGGAAAACGCTAGATTTTCAACCGGTTTGCTAAAGGTTAGGGTTTGTGAGCCGGCAAATTGCAACTGTATGATGTCAGTCGTAGCTGGGCCATTCGCGACCAAGCTGCTGACAAAAGGTGATTCACCGACAAAGGCGCCGCCAGCTCGACCCGTCCAGTAATTCGTGCCGCCACTGGTTTGTGCGCCATAAAAGGCGTTGCCATTGCCGTTCGTGCGCCCAGAGTTATTGGTATAGGTGACGTTGATGGTATCGCTGCCGATGGTGATGGTGCCCGAAACGGTTGTGCTGGTTTTGCTGGTCCAATCCACCCAATAATATGTGGTGCCGGGGGTGATGGTTGTGGTGACATCGTAATTGCCCCCGCTGGCGGAATCGAGCGTGCTGTTGAAGACGATATCATTGTCTTGTGCAGTAAAGATCGTATCGGCGCCAATGATGACCGGGGCGCTATAGGTTTGCGCGCCGGTGCTGGAAACCGCGCCACCGTTGATCTGTGCCGCGCCGGCCGTGATTGAGAAATCGGCCAGCTGCTTGGCGGTTCCCACCGCGCCCGCGAATGTCGCCGTGCCGGTGCCGGCATTCACAGTAACCGGAGAACTGGCAAGGTTGGTTTCCCGCACAAAGCCAAGCACATTATACGGGCTGCTTTGGGTGGCTGAATAAATGCCGGTATGTACGAGGTCGTTCCATTCCCCATCGGTTCCAAAAAACTGCCCAACGGTTTCAACTGATGACCGGGTGCCCCTTAATACACCATTTGGTTCACCTGTTCCGAAATTGGAATAGTATCCGCTGGTGGCGCTGCCCCCGCTTCCGCTTTGGGTAAAGAAATGCTCACCGGATTCCGGGCCATCCGCCCATGTCCAGGCATAGGCGCTTGAATTGGCACGATAGGCCCCGATCCACCCCCCCTGATATCCAGCCGTCAATCCGGCAACCGAATTTTCAAGCCGCGATGTAATCGTGACCAGATAGCTGTCACCGGTGCTGCCCCCACCTGCGGTGCCGTTCTTGGCTTCGGTTCGGGCCGCGTCCCATGATCCGGTTCCGGCGCTGCCGGTCTTGTCGACCCAGCTGTATTGGTTGCTTGAGTTAAGAAGGCCATGAAAGGTGACATCGCCATTGCCGCTGTTGACGGTCAGACCGGATGTGTTGGCGACCATGGTTTCGCCATAGATATTGATCGCCCCGCCGCTGGTCGACAGTGTTTGCGCGGATGATCTTTGCAAGAACAGATCACCGCCCACCAGAACCGAGTTGCCGCCAAGGGTCGCGGTTTGGCCGCTTTTGCCAAAGGTCAGGTCGCCGCCCTGCGTGGTGATGCCGCTGCTTTCCATCACGTTGATGCCATCGCCATCGGCATCCGTATCGGCCCATATCTGTGTGTCCATTTGCGCCGTGGCGGTGATGCTGGCGTTGGTGCCCAGACGCGTGTTGCGATTGGCCTTGACGGTCATGGTCGTTGCGCTGGTGGCAGCATTGGTGATTGCGGCATTCAACACAACGTCCAGCCCGCTTGCCGTCAGGGTGATATCGCCATTTGCGGCAAGGGTGCTGTTGGTTTCGATATCATTTGCGGTAATTGAAATGGCGCCGCTGACATCAATGGCCGAATTGACGGTGACCATCCCTGCGGCGGTGATGCTTAGATCCGCATTGCCCGTGCCTGTGATGCCGGCATTGACCAAAACATTGCCGTCTTGGCTGCCGCCCGAGCCGGTGGTAATTGTGACGCTGGTGCCGGCGTTCAGCAGGGAATTGATGCTGCTGTTGGTGATTTGCGAGCTGTCACCACTGGGTGACCATACCCCTGCTGCAAAGCTGCCGTTTGTGTCGCTGCCGGGGGTTATGATCTCGATGTTATAGGGGTCAAACAGCCATTCACCCGGCCGGCCAGATGGGGCCGCCGCCGATCCGCTGACCCCGTCGGTTTTCAGCCAAGCCCCCGAGGTTTCGATCTGGCCACCATCGCCGCCGTCATCCCCGCCTTTGGCAAAAAGCGCGCCCTGCACCGAGGTAATTGAATTGGGGTTTGAAATGTCTGACCACAACACCACGGTGCCGCCGTCCCCGGCCTGGGTGGCATTGGCAAGAATTGTGGCGCCGCGTTGCATGTCAACTGTGGTGGCTTGGGCCATGGCGTCTGGGCCGTCAAAGACCCGTCGCAGGGCGCTTGCTCCGCCTTGCCAGTCGCCGCCGACCAGAACGTTGCCACCGCCCGCCGTGCCTGATGCGTCGATCCGCGCGCTGGGCGTGATGGCAATGCTGTCGCCTTCGATCACCACTGTGCCCCCTTTGGCGCCGGTGCTTTCCATTTGCCCTCCAAGGGTAATGGTCTGTCCGGTCACCTGGATCTGGGCGTCGCCGGGCCGCAGCACAGGTCTGAGAGACGTTGCCGGGGCCGTCGAGGCGGTGATTTGGCTGTTCGCGGTGGTTTCGATGGTGCTGCCGCCCAGAAACACCCGCCCGCCGATCTGGTTGATCGCGCGGGCCTCAAGCTGGCCCGCGTTGCGGACGATCCCGGATCTCAGATCGCTTGCGGTTTGGCTTGACAGGATGATCCGCCCGCCGGGGGCCATAATAAGATGCCGGTTTTCGATCAACGTATCGATCTGGGATTGGGTAACGCGCAGGCTGACAAGGCTGCCGGCGTCATCGAATTCCAGGTTGATTGCGTCACCTGCGGCCAGGGCCACCGTGCCAAGCCGGGCAACAATGACCCCTTGGTTGCGCACCTGCGGCGCCAACAAAGCAACATAGCCGCCATCGCGTGCCGTCAATTGCCCATCGTTTTGCACGGTGCCACCTGCCCCTTCACGGGTAAAGGTGTTGCTGCCGGCCATAAAGGCGTCGTCGGTCATGGTGTGGCTGGTGGCGACAAGCCCGCCCACATCAACACGCGCGCCGGGGGCAAAATAGACCCCTTGTCGGTTGCTGATAAACACCTGACCATTGGCATCAAGCTTGCCAAAGATCTGTGAAGGATTGGCGCCAGTGACCCGGTTCAATGCCACGCTGCTGGTCGCAGGTTGTTGAAAGCTGACCTTGGCCGCAGCACCGATATCAAAGCTGTCCCATTGGATCGCAACGCGTGGGCTGGATTGATCAATCACCATGACCCCTGCTGCGTGGGTCGCGATTTGGGCCTGCCCGGCTGTTATGGTTCCACCTTGGGGCAGTTGTGTGCCGATCGGTTGTGCAGCGACCTGGCCGCCGCTTGCCCCCAGTGCCACAATCGCCAAGGCCGCAAGGGCGGTTGGCTTTGCCTTTTCGGCCCGCCGGCGTTTGCGGGCGCTGGGCGCCGCCGAGCGCGCGGGGCCGACCTCGGGCACAACGATTATGCGATGCAGGTTCTTGCTCCAAATAAGGCGGAAAAACTTATTCATCTGGACCTCGGCGGCGGTTACGTTTCGACGCCAAAGCGCCGTAAGGGATTAACGGACGGCGGCGTCCTTGCGTTGCAAGGATGCGATGTTCTTGAGCGACAAAAGATGCAGTTGCACGGCGGCAAGATTGCCTTGGCGAAACAATCCAAGGATCTGATCATCCCGCAGGGCGTTCAGACGGTTTTCGGCAACGATCGAAAACCCGTCCAAAGTGCGCAGTTCGCCTTGGGCATCACGGATCTGGAATTGCGCGTCCGTCAGCAGGCCCAAGGCGTCAAGGCTGCCGATCAACGCATCGGTCGCGGCGACCTGCCCTTGGAACGACTGCAAAAAACCGATCGCATTTTGCAAGATCGGCGCCGGCGCGCCGGTGTCGTCAAACAGCGCGGTGCCGGTTTCATCAGTGGTGGCCAGCGCCATATCAACCGCGACAGTCACCGCGTTGGCCTGTGGGCCAGCCAGCACAAAAGGGTATCGCCGCACACTGGCGGGAATATAATTTGCCTGCCATTCACCATCGGCATTAACAAACAGGTTTTCCCCGGTTTGCAGCGCGGTCAGGGCCAGGGCCATCCATGTGCCGTCTGGCGACTTGACGAAAACGATGGGGTATTCAAGCACGACATCCGAAAATTCGGCCGCCACGACAGGCACGGCTTGGGTATTGGCGGCAAACGCTGTGGTCCGAGGCAGCGCGATGCGCAGAGTTTTGTGCTCTGTGGTGTTGATCACCTGCGGGTCTTGAAAAAAGAAGGCGGTTCGGGCCTGCGCGGTCGTGCTTTGGGGTGCAGTCTCTGCGGCACGGACGCTGGGGCGTGTCATCAAGGGGATTGCGCTAAGCAAACCTGTGGCCAACAATCCCAGCATGAGGGCCGTGCGTATATGCTCAAGTTTCCTCATGTTTAAAAAGACTTCCTTGCAGTGATCCATATCCTGTTGCGGTCCAGGCTGCCGTCTTGGTCGTTTCCGACCAGTCCGCCCAAGCCAGGATTGGTCAGCGGGTTCGGATTTTCGCCCACCCGGTGTGCCCAGGTCACGTTGCCGCCCCAGCCTGATGGCAAGCTCCAGCTTATTGTCGCGCCGATCCCCTTAAGGTGATAGGAAGATGGTTCCCCGCTGCTGCTGCGGCCAAAGACCATTCCGTGATCATAAAATCCGGTCAGGTGGAGCCGATCATTGATTTGGTGGCGTAACTCAAGATTAAAGACAGCGCCGCGGGGGCCGCCGGCCTCGCCTATGGGATAGGCGCGCACGCCGCCTGGACCGCCCAGCGAGAATTGCTCGGATGTGTCCAGATCTACCGGGGCAAGTTGCCCGGAAAAGGCCCCGAAAATGCTGGTGTCTTGTGACAGGTATTGGTTTTGTGCCGCGTTCATGCGCAGCAAATCAAACGGCGTGCGAAAGGCCCCGGCGGTTTCTTCACCGGCCGCCCGGCCCCGGATCACATTCACCCCAAAGGTTGTCATCCCGCCTTGCGCCAGGCCGTTGGGGCGGTTGCCGCTGAGGCTGATACTGGTTTTGTGAACGCGGTAATCGGATGAGACAGACCCCTGTGCCGTGTTCAAAAGATCGGTCAAATCATGCTGCACGGTCAGGTTCAGATTGCCATCGCGGCTGCGGCGCAGGGGCACGCCAATCTTTATCCCGCGCGAAAAGCTTTCGCCGCTGACGTCAAGCGACCGCATCTCGGGCGACACAACATCATAGCGATGCAGACCGGCAGAAAAGGTCGCGCGCGCACCGTTCGGGGAAACCGGCAGGGCATAGCTGGTTGAAAGGGCGGTCGCCCCTTGGGTTCTGGACAGATCTGCTTGGACAAAATCGCCTAATCCGCGTGGGCTGTTCAGGCCCAGCTGAATCAAGGCGCGTTCACGTCCGGTGGCCCGAGACCCCGAATTATCAATCGACATCTGGCCAATGACGGGCGGCGCATCAACCGTATTCACGATCAACACCGTCTCGCCGGGGGCGGCGCCGGGGGCAAATGCGCCGACCAAGGCGATGCCCGGCAGATCATTTGCAAGCAAGTTCGGCAGATCGAAATCTGCGGGCCTTAGCGGCGCACCGACCGGCGTATGGGCGTCAAAGATGTCGGTGATCACGCCTGGCTGCACCCGTTCTGGCGTGGATCCTTCAAAGGTGATCCCGGCGAACCGTGCCTCGGTTATGTGTATCACAACGGTGTCGTTCACGACCTCTTGCGGGGGCAGGGTGGCCTGGGCAACAAAACCAGCCTGAGCGTAGTGGTCTTCGATCAACTGTGCGGCGAAATACAGCTGATCGATGGTCAAGCTGCGGCCTGTCACCGACGCGAGCACATCCCGCAGTGCGTCCTGTTCAAAAAACGTATTGCCGGAAAACCGCCATGCGCGCAGAAACACCGTGGGCGCGTCTGGCGCCGGTTTGGGGGCGGCGCGCGATGCTGGGGACGCAGGCGTCTGGATCTGATCGCCATTGGTCTGACGGGCGGCCGGCAAGGCAGGTTTGGCGGTTTCGCTGTGTTGCCGCAATGTCCCGGCATCGACGCCGGTCTGTGCCCAGGATACACCCGGCGCCAGGGCAACCTGCACAATCAAAGCGGCACAAAGAAACGATCTTTGAAGCTGGGCAAAAGGCCGGAAAATCATTGTTGTTCGTGTCACTTTCAGATGGGTGAATAAACACTAGATCATCGGGGCACATTTTGTTACCTGAATTAACTCAGAAGTTCTCTCGTTTCCTCAATGATATTGGGGGTATGGCCCGGCGGTTTCTTGGCGGCCATGCAATTCGCCCTTGGCCCAGCCGAGGGCCGACAGGGATCAGGGGCGACATAGATGACCGAAGATCTTTTCACACGGTTTATTGCGCTTTTGGCTGCTGCTGTGCTTGTTCCGTCTGTTGTGTTTCTGGCCATGAGCATAACCGAGCCAACAATGCGGTATTGGCGATGGTTAACCTTGGGATTTCTGGCGATCTTTGTTGGCGCCACCTTCGGCGCCATGCAAGAAATCCTGCCCAAGGGTTTCACCCCACTTGTATCGAACCTGTTGATTGGTATTGGGTATTTCCTGAACACCAGGGCGGTTCACAGCCTTGGCCCGAATTGGGGTTTTCAGCGGCTTGACCGCCTGCTGTTGGCGGTTTTTGTGGCGCTTGTCTTGGCGATGACTGCCGCGGCCAGCAGTTATGAAACGCGCGTTGCGGTTGTCAGCTTGGGCATCGCCGGTTTCACCGCGATCATGATGACACAGGTCTATTCGGGACGGACCCGGTTCAGCACGCTGGCGGTGGCGATCCTTTTGGCTGTTTGCGGGTTGAATATCAGCATTTCCGCGATGCGCAGTGTCGCGGCGCTGATCCAAAGTGACGCGCTTGGCTTGTCGCTTTTGCTTTGGGATCCGGTGTTTTTCATTGGATCAATCGCGGTTGTTTTTGGCTTTGCCATCGGGTTTTTCATTCTTGGATCGAACGTCATATCGGAGCGCACCAACGCCCTTTTGACCCGCGAGCGGCAGTTGACCCAAAAACTTCATGCGTCGATTGAAGATCAAAAAAATCTTCAGCTATTGCTTATGCATGAGATCAAGCGCCCGATCAACGCGATGTCGGCGTTGGTGCAGTCTGGTGTGGTGGACGCCGCACGCCGGCAAGAGCTTTCAAACCTGATGGCGCAAGCGACAACCTCGCTTGAGGAAATCGGCGCATATGAAGAGCTGTCGCGGCTTTTTGAGCATCCGAACATGGCGCCTTTGTCGCTGGCGGCCATTGCCGACGATCTAAGATCGAAGTGGCGGATAGACGTCACAATCACCCCCGATCTTGCCGTCGATCACATCCAGGGGGATGCGCTGCTGGTCGATGTTGCCTTGGGAAACCTTGTTGAAAACGCCATGAAATTTGGTGGTGACTGTGGGCCGGTGCGAATGCTGATCAACGGCGATGCGACCTGTGTTCATTTCGACGTAACTGACGGTGGTCCGGGCATCCCGCCCGAGGAATGGGATAAGGTTTGGGGGAAATTCTATCGCTCTGCCGGGCTCAGCGCGAATGCGCTGAGCGGTTGTGGCCTGGGCCTTTTCGCGGTTCAAAGCATTGCCAAAGCCCATGGCGGGGTGGCACGGGTCACCAGCCAGACACCGTCACAGGTCAGATTTTCAGTGCCAACAGACATAGGACACACAGATGTCAAAGCCGGCTGAGATCGTATTGATTGATGATGATGTTTCGTTTTGCCAAAGCGCCGCACGGGTTTTTCAGCAAAACGATATGGCGCTTTTGACTGTCAGCGATCCACAAATCGCCCGTTCCTTGAATTTCGCTTCATTCAAAGTGATTTTGCTGGATATTGATATGCCAGGCATTTCAGGGTTGGCGTTGTTGCCGGATATTCGCGCGACATCCCAGCCAGTGATCATCATGGTCTCAGGTCACAGCGATGCCGAGACGCGGGTGGCCTGTCTTGAAGGGGGGGCGGATTTCTTTTTTCCCAAACCTGTCGACCTGGCCGAGCTAAGCCTTGTTGCGATGCGCGCGGTTGGGCGCAGGGGCACGCCGACTGGCGATGTCGGTCAATGGGTGCTGTCCGGACCGGAGTGTGCATTGCACACGCCAGATGGGCGTAACATCGGCCTTTCTGCGTCTGAATTCCGTTTGCTTGAACAGCTCTTTCACCAGGCGCCCGATCCCGTGTCAAAAGAATGCCTGACCCAGGTTGTGACCGGCGACGTGAACCGTGCGGCCGCCCATGCCCGCGCGCTCGAGGTGATGATATCGCGCCTGCGCCAAAGGGCGGGCAGCGGCGGCGTTCGGCTGCCGGTCAAGGCGTTGCGCAACGTAGGGTATGTGTTCCACGGCGCGGGGGTGATTGGCCGGGACTGATCGCCAACGGCTGTGCCAGAGGCGGCGGGATAAACCGCTCAAAACTTGACCCCACGCGCCCGTTTATCCCTTGTGCTGCCCCAAGATAGCGATTACCAAGCCGTCATTCGACAGGAGAGGTGCCGGAGTGGTCGAACGGGGCGGTCTCGAAAACCGTTGTGGGTGCAAGCCCACCCAGGGTTCGAATCCCTGTCTCTCCGCCACTTGCACATCGCAAACCCGAGATAAGGCCCGCGACGGGGCCTTTTTTCTTTTTGTTTCAAAGGGGTTTAGCGAGGCCATCCGACTTTCGGAGACTGTCAAAACGGTCAAAATCGGTCTCTGAACGCCCCGCGTCTCTTTCCACCCGCCCTTCATCCCAATCGAGACGCATTCAAAAATACACGTCTTTTCAGATGCTTGTCAAAATTGGGTTGCGCCGCAGTTGAAGCAGGCTCGACCGCTATCAATGCGAACAGAGACACCCGAAGGCGGCGTGGTTGTGCGGGGTGGTGCGAATGCTCGAGTGGGTTAGGAGTACCCTGGGCGGACGGCGACGTCGCTGGGACAGCGGTCACCGGATCCGAGACCTGTCATTCGCTGCAGTCTGCGGCAACGACCGAGAGGCGGACAAACCGGCCTTATGCAGATGCAGCCATTGCTCACGTAGCATTTACTCGCAGCCGCAGTGAGGAATATTTGGCAGCGCAGCATTTGTCACCGAAGCAGCCGTTCAGACCGATCAAGTACGCAGGATCCCAAACTGACCCTTCGCTGCACTGTGCATTCGAGTGTAGGCAACATAAAATTGGTTTCTGCCCCAGAGTATCGAGGGACCAAAGATCATCGCGATACGCCATAGTGAGGTTTACAGGTGCCGCGTTCAATTAACGCGATTTCGCATCCAACTCTTTGCTTTTCCGTCAAATCACCCGTTATTGACCGGCTGAGGTAGTTCCCGGCCAAACGCCCGATTTCCCGAGCAGGCAAGCGGACAGTTGTCAGAGATGGTTCTACTTCGTTTGACCCTTTGAAATCCCCGATCCCGACGACTGACAGGTCTTCAGGAATGTTCATGTTACAGGCCCGAGCTGCGTATAGCACACCCATCGCCAGAACATCATTGCCACATAAAACTCCGCTTGGCCTTTGTGGACTTCGTAAAAGGCGCAGGGCTGCAGATTTTGCGTCTGCGATGCTATAAGTGCTCTCAACATCCCAGTCCGGATTAATGTTGATACCCGCATTAATGAGGATTTTCTGCACCCCGCTGCGCCTGTCGCGTGCCCGATCATTGTCTTTGGTCGGAGGGAAGAGAAGGCCAATATCTCTATGCCCGAGACCGACAAGATGTTGTGCGGCCAATACCCCCGCCATTTTATTGTCAGCACCAATACAGGAAAGCCGAGAGGCCTCGCTATAATTCCACATTGTCACAGCCGGAATGTTCTGGCGAGCAATAAGCTCGTAGGTCTCTTGTGAATGGTCTTCACCAATAAGAGCCAATCCATCGACACGGTGTTCAAGGAATTTGCGCAAGGCGGCGTATTCCCTCTCCAGATCGTAACCATGTGAGGCGATCAGAATGGTAAAACCGTGCGCGTCGACGCAATCGGAGAAGGCTTGGATCACTTCAGCAAAAATTGCATGGTCGATGGTAGGGACGACCAAACCAATCGTACCGCTGCGGATACCGTGCATGGTTTGAGCGGCACGATTACGGATATATCCCAGCTTACGCACCGCTGTATCGATCTTTTTACGAGTCGCGGGATTGACCAGCTCAGGATGGTTGAAAGAACGTGAAACCGTTGAAATGGAGACGTTAGCTCGTTTCGCAACAGCAAAAATATCTATTTTATTATCAGACATTTAGACACCATTATTTGAGGTTTTATGAAAACATTTGCATTACTATTTTCATCACTTAACCTGTGAGGTCAACATAAGGTGACTTGGGGCGCTACCGAATGGAATTTATCTACTACTTTGGTGATGTCTTCACACCAATCAACTTTGGTTTGCTTTTACTGGGCACCATCGGCGGATTAAT
Organism: uncultured Sulfitobacter sp.; assembly: GCA_937138475.1. Lineage (GTDB taxonomy): Bacteria > Pseudomonadota > Alphaproteobacteria > Rhodobacterales > Rhodobacteraceae > CAKZPD01. The sequence goes on from CAKZPD010000008.1 coordinate 118,085, forward strand.
CCTTGGTGCCACGCCCGGGCTATCGCCGACAATGGCAGTCGCTTTGCTGATCCCTTTCACCTTCCAGCTTGAGGCGGCACAAGGTCTAATTCTGTTGGGTGCAGCTTATACGTCGACTGTCGCGGGCGGCGCGGTTTCGGCGATCCTGCTTAAGATTCCGGGCGCGCCTGCCAACATCGCAACCACACTGGATGGCCACGCGATGGCCCTTAAAGGTGAAGGAGCAAAGGCGCTGCAGCTGTCGTTCCTATCCTCGGCTGTTGGTGGCGTTTTTGGTGTGCTCTTGCTAATCTTTCTGACGCCTGTCTTGGCGCAATGGGCGCTTTCTTTCGGTCCCAGCCATTTGTTCTGGCTTGCGATCCTCGGCGTGACAGTGATCGGATCGCTCGACTCTGCCTCGGTCGTAAAAGGGTTGTTATCAGGCTGTATAGGTCTGTGGCTTGCAACGATTGGTTTTGATGACATCATGGGAGCACAGCGTTTCATATTCCATCCATCATTGGGTGGCGGTATCAACATCATCGCTGCACTGATCGGGTTGTTTGCGATACCTCAAGTAATCACCATGTTCGCCAAGGGCCGCAAAAACGATGGCACCGAAGCTATCAAAGTGCAGAAGCATCCGATCAAGAGCGCGGTCTCGGAGCTGTTTCGCTATAAGCGCGCAATGGGCATTGGCACGATAACAGGTTCGATCATCGGGCTTATTCCCGGTGTTGGCGGTCAGATTGCGGGCCTTGTGGCCTACGATCAATCTAAGAAATTCAGCCCTGACAAAGACAAATTTGGCACAGGCCATCCTGAGGGATTGATCGCCGCTGAATCTGCAAACAACGCCATGGTTGGACCTTCGCTGGTGCCGCTGCTCACGCTCTCAATTCCGGGATCGCCCACGGCGGCAGTTCTACTTGGTGGACTTCTGATCCATGGTATTTTTCCAGGCACCGACTTGTTCGACAATCATCCAGACGTGGCGTGGACATTCATTAATTCCATGCTGATTGGACAGATCCTGATGTGTATTTTCGGGCTCTATGTGGCTGGAATGGCGGCACGGGTTGCGCAAGTACCGCAGTCGATGATGGCAGCGATCGTTCTGGGCCTTGCTGTGTTCGGCAGCTACTCAGTCCAGTCCAGTATGGGGGATGTCTATGTCATGGCGTCACTTGGGGTGATGATGTATTTTCTTGAACGATTTGGCTTTTCTGCCGCCCCCTTGGTGCTTGGTCTGATCCTTGGGCCAATAGCAGAATCCAATTTTATTCAAGGCAGCATGATTGCCACTGCTACAGACGGCTTGGCCCCTTATTTCTTGACCGGTCCGTTGAACCTGTTCCTCATCGCGGTCGTAGTCCTTTCGGTTCTCTACTCCGCCTACATGGAACTGCGCACACGGCGCTACACGTCAAAAGAGGAGATCATGGGATGAACAACGTCACACTGCCGCGTTTTCAACATATCATCGGGTCCGGTATTGTCTCCGCTGTCGGCGCAACGGTCTGCTACATCAGCTATACGCAGCAGCCTTCGGAGGCATTCTTGTTTCCGCGCCTTATCGCGACTGTATTTGTGGTTCTGGCGCTTTGGACATTCGTAAAAGCCTGTCTTGGCTGGACCAAAGTCGGCAACGGTATATCGCTCACCCAGTTCCGTAACCTTGCCCCCGGCCTGATCATCGCGCTGATCTATATCTTTTGGGCGGCCAAGGGTTTGGGGTTCTACACTGCGACATCAATCGCATTCTTTATTCTGCTCAGCTTGTATGATCCAGCCCCCCACGGGGTGCTGATATCATGGATTAAGCGCATCATCACAACGGCCTGCTTTATGGCCGTTATGTACGGTCTCTTCGCACTATTACTCAAAGTTTACACACCGCGAGAGATATTTTTCTGAACCGCACAAGCGGCAGAACTCATCCTAGGGAGGAACGATAATGAAACATCTACTAGCAGGGGCCGCGATTGCCCTCATGGGCCTGACCCAATCCGCGACTGCGGACGGACATGCCAACTATCCAGAGCGTCCCATCATGATGATGGTCAGCTACGGTGCCGGCGGTGCGACCGATTTTCAGGCGCGCATTGTGACAATGACCTCAGGCAACGAGGATGCTTTGGGCATGCCCATCGCGATCCTGAACAAACCGGGTGCTGGCGGTCGTGTGGGTTGGAACTGGCTTGCGACCCAAGCTGAGGCAGACGGATATACGCTGGGGGCATACAATATACCGCACTTTATTGCTCAGTCGATCGAGGGCGGCGTCGAATACAGTGCTGCGTCGTTCGAACCCATTGCAAATTGGGGCGCCGACCCCGCTGTGTTGGTTGTCGGCAAAGACAGCGCATTCAACACGCTTCAGGACGTGGTCGATTTTGCCAAGGCGAACCCCGGCAAGCTGACGACATCGGGCGCTGGTCTGTTTGTGGGCCACCACATCGCAGCACTTCAGATGGAGAAAGCTGGCGAAATGAAGATGGCCTATATTCCCACCAAAGGCGGCGGTGCCGCTGCAATGAAAGCAGTCATTGCGGGCGACGTTATGGCAGGCATCAACAATCTGTCCGATGCATTCCGTGCAGCACAAGCAGGTAACGTCAAAATTCTCGCCGTAGCTGATCTGGAACGCAACGAGTTCTTGCCTGACGTGCCGACAATGATGGAAAGCGGTCTGGACGTCGACAATGCTTCCGTGAACTTTCGCGGTGTAATGGTCCCAAAAGGCACACCGCAAGCGATCATCGACAAGCTGGCAGCGACTGTACCGACCATGTTCGAGAACAGCAGAGTTGCAGGCAAGATGAAAGCGGGTGGATCACCAATGCATGTGATGAACCGCGACGAAGTTCTGGCGATGTGGGCCGCGCGTGAAGAAACTTTGAAAGAGCTGCTCGCAGGTCTGTAGGGCTAGAAAAATCTTATCCCCTCCCGCCCGTTCGGGTGGGGATTGCCCTAAAACCAATAGGATACCGACCAACATGACTGTTCTTGATGATATTGCCGAAGTAGAGGCCACCGTTGCCAGTGCGCGTGCCGCACAGGTGCGTTTTGAGGCCCACGGCTCCCAAATCAAGTATGATCGCGCCGCTCAGGCTGCTGCTTGGGCGATTATGGAACCTGGTCGGAATACTCACCTTGCTGAGTTGGCGGTTGAGACGACCGGCTTGGGCAATGTTCCTGACAAGATAACCAAAAACCATCGCAAAACGCTGGGTCTAATGCGCGATATCGCAACGGCCAAGACACACGGCATCATTAGCGAAGACGCCGAGACTGGGATCACGCAGATCGCGCGCCCCATCGGGGTGATCGGTGCGGTTGTTCCCTCGACCAACCCTGCGGCAACGCCTGCAAACAACATTATCAACGCACTCAAGTGCGGCAATGCAATTGTATTGTCTCCCTCGCCCAAAGGCGTACCCGCCTGCGAAGCCCTGATCGGCTATATCCATGCGGAATTCGACAAGATCGGCGAGGACCATGATTTGGTGCAGATGGTCCGTGGCAAGGGCAGCAAAGAGAAAACCCAACGCCTGCTCGAAATTAGCGATCTGATCGTCGTCACCGGATCTCAAAACAACGTCAAACGGGCCTATACCTCAGGCACACCTGCCTTGGCCGTGGGGGCGGGCAATGTGACGGTCATTGTGGACGAGACCTGTGATCTGGATGACGCCGCCCAGAAAATTACAGCATCCAAAACATTCGATAATGCAACGTCCTGCTCGTCCGAGAACTCGATCGTTGTTGTTGACGCCGTCTACGATGATTTCATCGTAGCACTGGCAAAGGCGGGCGGTGCGCGGATCACAGATGAGGCCGCAATTGTCGCCAAACTATGGCCCGACGGGCATCTGAACCGGTCCGTCATCGCACAAGACGCCGACAAAATGCTGCAAGCGCTGGAAATGGAGGGCACGGTACCTTCCGACACCAAATTCCTTGCCGTCGAAACAACCGGGATAGGGCCGGATCATCCATTGTCGGGTGAGAAGCTGTCGCGCGTTGCCGCACTTTACCGTGCAGCTGACTTTGACGGCGCAGTGAATATCACCCAGCGCATCATGGCGTTTCAAGGTGCTGGCCACTCTGTTGGCATCCATACGGCAAATGCGGACCGCCCAATCGAGATCGGTACGCGTATTCCTACCTGCCGTGTCATCGTCAATCAGGCACACACCTTTGCCACAGGTGGATCATTCACCAATGGCATGCCGTTCTCCCTCTCAATGGGATGCGGATCATGGGGCGGTAATTCGATTGATGATAACGTGCATTGGAAACACTTCATGCAGACCGTCAAAATCATTCGCGAAATCCCCGCACGCGAGCCAAAGGTTGAGGATATCTTTTCCGACTATTGGAAAGCTGCTGGTCAATGAACTTCTCACATGAGACGCCACCTCTTGGCACGGTGCGCGACTGGCTTGATTTCCGCGCAGAAGCGGATGGGACAGCCTTTGTCTTTACTGACGGCAGCGCGCCCCTAAGCTGGAACGATCTGCGCATAGGTGCCATTGAGATCGCGCAGGCCCTCACCGCACAAGGGATAGCCAAAAGCGAAAGCGTCGCGATCCTTCAGCCCAACGGGCGCGAAGGTGTTCTGGCTTTTTATGGCGCGGTCTATGGCGGGTTTCGTGCGACGATGGTCAATCTTGCGGCGGGACGCGATGCGATTACCTACGCGCTTGAGCATTCTGAAGCGCGTATTGCCTTGGTGCATGACAGTGTCAGTGAGATTTATCAAAATGCCCGACCAGATCGGATGCAGCGCATCACGTCCTTTCAGAGCGAAGAAATATCGCTCCACCAGATCAACGCGGCTGATCACGCCTTACTCATGTACACCTCTGGCACAACTGGTCGGCCAAAGGGTGTCGTACATACACATTCCAGTCTTTTGGCTGGAGGCTGGACATCCGCAATCGCACATCACTTAACTGATCAGGACCGTGCGCTTTGTGTTCTGCCCATCTGTCATATTAACGGCTTGTGTGTCTCGGTCATGGGGGCATTGGTCTCTGGCGGTACGGTTATCATGGCGCAAAAATTTTCTGCCAGCCAGTTCTGGGACCAGATCAGCACACATGAGGTGTCATGGTTTTCCGTTGTTCCGACCATCATTTCACACTTGCTGCACAGTGACAAAAACCCCGATGCAAAAAGCAAAGCGCGCCTGCGGTTTGGACGCTCGGCATCTTCCCCCTTATCCCCCGATGTTCAAACGGCCTTTGAGACGCGCTTTGATATGCCTATCATAGAGACGATGGGCTTGACCGAAACAGCGGCCCAAATCTTGTCCAACCCCCTACCGCCTGGAACCCGCAAGATAGGCTCACCCGGAATTGCCTTTGGAAACGAAGTGACAATCCTTGCATCCGACCTCAGCGAATGTGCGGTCAATGTTGAGGGTGAAATCGCCGTTCGTGGGCCAAACGTAATGTTGGAATATCTTAGAAATCCGGAAGCCACGAAATCGACGTTTCATGGTGATTGGCTGCGCACCGGTGATTTGGGACGCAAGGACGCGAACGGATACCTGTTTGTAACAGGACGCCTGAAAGAGCTGATCATCAAAGGCGGTGAGAATATCGCTCCTCGCGAGATTGACGAAGCGCTGTATTCCCACAGTGACGTGGTTGAGGCCGCGGCCTTTTCCCGCCCTTGCAAAACATATGGTGAGCGCATTGAGGCAGCAGTAAGCGTCTGTGAAGGATCGACCCTGACAGAACCCGACTTGATCTCGATCTGCGTCGAAAAGCTTGGAAAGTTCAAATCGCCTGACACCGTGCATTTTTTGAGTGAACTGCCCAAGGGGCCTTCGGGTAAGATCCAGCGGCTCAAACTGCAAGAAACTCTATAAAGTTCACGATATGACAACTGCAGAAGAACCGACTAAACATCAGCCCAACACAAGTGCAGCCCCAATGAGCCGCGATTTGCATTGGCACCCCGACTTGCCGGTCAAATATGCACCCTATTGGCTGTGACCCGCCAAGCCCGTCGTTGGTGCAAAATGGATCTGGCAGAACTGGCTGCAATTCTCGGATCGCTCAATCTTTCTGGCGCTGGCTTTTCTGGTGGCGTTCTGGCTGCAACCAGTGGGGCCAGAACAGGCGGGTTTTGCCTTTGGCTGGATGGGGTGGGTGTTCATTTGCAACTGGCTGCTTCTTTTGATTGTCGCGGGCGGGCTGCACCATTGGTTCTATGGCGTCGACGGTCAGGGTAAGCTGCTGAAATACGATCCACGCCCCTATTTTAAACGCAAGAATGCCCTGTTCAAGTTCGGCTACCAGGCATGGGATAATGTCTATTATTCCATGATCTTCGGCGCGACGTTCCTGTGTGTGTTGGAATGCTTCTTGCGGTGGTCTTATGCTGGCGGATTGATCAATAGCTTGTCGTTCAGCGCCCATCCGGTCTGGTTCATCGCACTGTTTCCGGTCTTTGCGCTCTGGCAGAGCTTTCACTTTTATGTGGTGCACCTCGCCTTGCACCAGCCCGCGATCTACAAGCATGTGCACGCAGTGCATCACCGCAACGTCAACACCGGTCCCTGGTCCGGCATGTCGATGCACCCAATTGAAGCGTTCGGCTATCTGAGTGCGATCCTCATCGTGCTGGTGCTGCCCAGCCATCCCGTACACATGCTATTTCTGGTCTACTGGTTAATACTTGGCGCTGCGTCTTCGCATTCGGGATATGAAGCAATTTGGGCACGGGACCGTCTGGCGCTTTTACTCGGAGCGTTTTTCCATCAGCTGCATCACCGGTATTATAAATGCAACTATGGCAACGCTGAGATGCCATGGGACAAGTGGTTCGGAACCTATCACGACGGATCGCAAGACGCGACCAAACATACCCGCGACCGCAAGCGGGAAATGCTCCGTTAGGCTTTAAAGCTGCTCAGCCTCGTGGGGGACTTTGGAGACCTCAATCAGGGTGGAAACGCCCCCATAATAGGTGTCAGCGGATCTTGTACTCATTTAACGTGTACGGTTGTTGATTTTCACTGAGAACTGACCCTGTAGGTGCATAAATTTTCACTGAGAATTGACCCATGTAACGACGCTACCCTGACGGATTTGGTCAGGGAGATATGGAGTGATCGACATGGGATTTTTAAGTGTAATACGACGTTGGGCATTGCGTGAAGATATGCCAATTCGGGAGATAGCCCGCCGGACGGGTTTGTCTCGTAATACCATCAAGAAGTACTTGCGCGAGGGCGCTGTTGAGCCGAAGTTCAAAGCACCCAAACGACCGAGCAACCTGGATCCGTATGCAGATCGTTTGTCGGCTTGGCTGCTGGCCCAGATGCGCAAATCGCGTAAAGAGCGGCGCACAGTGAAGCAAATGCATGCTGATTTGGTGAAGCTGGGCTACGAGGGATCCTACGCACGTGTCGCCGCGTTTTCCCGTGCGTGGCGCGCGGATCGACATCGAACCGAACAAACGACGGGACGTGGCACGTTTGTGCCTTTGGTCTTCCAACCCGGTGAAGCGTTCCAGTTCGACTGGAGCGAAGACTGGGCCACTATCGGTGGTGAACGGGTCAAGCTGCAGGTTGCTCATACCAAGCTCTCGCACAGCCGGGCTTTCTTGGTGCGCGCATATCCATTGCAAACGCATGAGATGCTGTTCGATGCCCATTGGCATGCGTTCCGCGTGTTCGGTGGTGTGCCCGGGCGCGGTATCTATGACAACATGAAGACCGCGGTTGATCGCGTCGGGCGTGGCAAACAGCGAGACATCAACGCGCGGTTCAAGGCTATGGCCAGCCATTACGTCTTTGAGCCAGAGTTTTGCAATCCCGCTGCAGGCTGGGAGAAAGGCCAGGTCGAGAAGAATGTTCGGGATGCCCGCAGTCGCATGTGGCAGATCATGCCTGTCTTCAAGGATCTGGACGAGCTGAACCAATGGCTGGAAGATCGCTGCATAGCTCTTTGGGCCGAGACAAAGCATCGGGAATTGCCGGGTTCAATCACAGATGTTTGGGAGGCTGAGAAGCCCATGTTGATGGCGTTGCCACCAGCCTTTGATGGATTTGTCGAGCACAGCAAGCGTGTATCACCGACATGTTTGATCACCTTCGAACGTAACCGCTACAGTGTCCCGGCCAGTTTTGCGAACCGGCGCGTCAGCCTTCACGTCTATCCAAAACGTCTCGTGATCGTTGCAGAGGGCCAAATCGTTTGCACACATGATCGGATCATTGACCGGTCCCACCGTAAGCTTGGCAAGGTTATCTATGATTGGCGCCATTATCTGGCTGTTATCCAGCGTAAACCCGGAGCTTTACGGAATGGCGCACCGTTCACAGAGATGCCAGACGCATTCCGCCGTCTGCAAAGCCACTTGCTCCGCAAGGAAGGTGGTGGCCGCGAGATGGTCGATATCCTGTCTTTGGTTTTGCATCACGACGAAAGCGCTGTTCTGCGGGCCGTAGAATTGGCGTTGGAGGCCGGGGTGCCAACCAAGACGCACGTCCTGAACCTCCTGCACAGACTGATCGACCCAAAGCAGACAGATCATCCAGAAATCGATCCACCAGATGGCCTTGCTCTGGAAACCGCACCACAGGCAAATGTGGATCGCTATGACGACCTCAGGCAGGTAAAGGAGAAGCGCAATGCGTCATGATCCAGCAGGAGCTTCCATCGTCATCATGCTGCGCAGCCTCAAACTGCATGGCATGGCGCATGCAGTTGATGATCTGGTTGCACAAGGTGCGCCCGCGTTTGAGGCAGCAACCCCAATGTTGTCTCAACTGCTCAAGGCGGAAATGGCGGAACGTGAGGTGCGTTCAATCGCCTATCACATGAAGGTTGCGCGCTTCCCATCATACAAAGATCTCGCAGGTTTTGACTTCGCGTCGAGCGACATCAATGAGGCCACAGTCCGGCA
>CAKZPD010000009.1 GCA_937138475.1 uncultured Sulfitobacter sp.
AGCTGAAGATGCCTGAACCCGATTACAACGAAATGGACCGGGCCGCTGATGAAGCGGCTCGTGCCAGACAGGAAGACAAGCTATCCGCCGAACAGCGTGAACATAAGCGCGTTGCCGGTGCATTGCTGACCCTTCTTCCTAAGCGGGATCAGGAAGTTTTGGCGTGGGTCTGTGAGGTGTCAAACAAGACGCCGGGGCAGGTTGCGACCGAAATGATCCGTCAAGCATTGGTGCGCGAACGTCGCGCCTATCGTGAAGCGCATGGTGGCGGCGGCGCTTCATCCCAAGACCCAGAAGCATTGGCCGCACGGCTTCCAAGAAGGTGAACAAAAATGGCAGGTGATCAAGCACGTCCCGACTGGATCAAATTCGAACCCGCACGTTGGATGGCAGGCACGGCGGAACTCGACGCAACCACTGAATTTGTATTCTTTCGGCTGTGCTTGGTCGCCTATGAAAAAGCTGATCCCGTGGTTGCTGGATCGGACAAGCGCAACGCCATGCGCTGCAAGGTTTCAATCGAAGATTACCGCGATGCGTTAGAACTTTTGGTCGAACTGGAAAAGGTTACGATCACCGAAAATGGTGTCTTGGTCCACTCAACTGAAGGCCGGTTGCGTGACAGTGTGTCGCGGATTTCGGCCCGTCAACGTGGTGCGGCAATCGCTCGTCGTCGTCGTGAACTGAAGTTTGCAGGCAAAAAACCTGCTGAAATTGATCTGATGATCAGTAAAGAATTTCCTGATGATCAGTCTGATGATCAGAATGGTAACAAGACAGACAAGAAGAAGACAGACAAACAAGAAGAAGACACACAGGGGGAGTGTGAGGGGGAACAGCTTGAACTTGTTCCAACGGATGATGGGCCGTCTGAAGTCGAAAGGGCCGTCACGTTTTGGAATGAAGCCGCTGCTGATCATGGATTGTCCAAGGTTCAAACCATCAAAGGGGATCGGGAAAAGAAGCTGAAGGCGCGGTTGGAAGAACTGGGCGGGATCACGGGATGGGAATTTGCGGTGGCGAACGTCATGGATAGCCTGTTCCTTTGTGGGCAGGTTCCCGGCAAGGACTGGAAGGCAACATTCGATTTTCTTCTTCAGCCTAAAAGCCTGACGAAAGTGATGGAACGGTCTTACCCGCCATATCGCAGCGAAGGTGGGCCAAAGGGGTCCGCAACCATGAACGCAATCCGGGGGATTTGATCAATGGGAACTGAAATCGCTTTACCATCGAAGACAACGCTGGATCGTGGCGCGGTGGATCGAGTTTTGCGCCAACGTGGATCACGGGCGGAAAGCTGGGATTTGATACCGCGCGCGGAATTGCCGCCTATCATCGCGGGCTTGGATGAAGCGACACAACCGGCCAGCATGGATCAGGCCAAACGCGCCGCTGAAGTGCTGCTTGGTTCGTATCCCCGCCATGCGGTCGATGATCCTGAAATCTATTCACGCGGCATCGTGTCGGTGCTGAACCGCTTCCCCAGCCATGTCGGGGCAAAGGCGGTCGATAACCTGACGCTGAAGTCGAAGTTCCTGCCAACGCGGGCGGAACTGAACGAACAATGCGAAGCCATCATGGGCGAAATCAATGCGGCGCGGGCCATCGCTCGGCGCATGGTCGAAGAACATGATCGGCGGGAAAAGGAACAACGTGAACAGGCTGAACGTGAAGCCAATCGCAAAGCATTCCGCGACAAGCACGGTGACAAATCGCCTTTGGAAGTCCTGGCAGCGGATGGAATTTTCACCAAAGGCACAACAGATCGAAAGGATGATCAATAATGGCACGATCAACAGCACTTCGCATCCGCATGGATATGGCCCTGAAAGCTGACGCGGGGGATTTGACGGCATTCGCGGAAGCGGTGCAAAAGGTGGAAGCCCTTAAGACTGCGGCCCTCGATGCCGGGTTTGTCTTCACGGAAGAAGTCACGTCCCGCGTTGGTTCGTTTGAATTTGCGGACGACAACCCGCCTGAAGCGCCTCAAGAAGAACCCTCTGCGGACGCGGTGATCCCCGGCGCTGAAAGCGAATAACGTGATCAGGCTCGTGCGCGATGCCGCCGTTGGATATGTCCCTATTCACCTATCAAATCAGGTGATGAAAACCATCGAAAGCGACGGCATTGCGGCGGGCCTGATCCATTTCATGTTCTGCCTGCTGGCAATCGAAGTCGCGGCGCAACTTATCAAGGATTGGATTGGATGACTGACAATTCAGAACTGAAGCCAATATCGCCTGAAGCGTCGGAATTGTTCGAACGCCAAAGGGAAAGCGATGCGGTGGTTCAGCACAAATGCACCAAATGCGGGGCATGGTATGAAACGCCAAAGGGCAATGTCGAAATGGTTGAAAGTTTCCATTGCGACAACATGATCCCCAGCCGCGTTGGGAAGGACGGGGTGAAGAAATGCAACAACCCCATGACCTATACCGTTCCGGCACTTCCTGCCCCAAAATCGACGCTGATCCAGCCTTCAAACGATGCTGTTTTGGCTGTCATGGACGGGGATATGCGGTTGGATACCGGCATGAAAATTCAGGAAGCCATTCAACGCGCGGCTGACTGGTGGGAACGAACGGGCCGAAAGCAAATGCAGCGCGAACTTCAGCGCCAAGCCAAGCCGGTCGGCGGATCAGACAAAGGGGCGGGATCAGCCTTCGCCTCAAAGGATGCTCAAAGCGCAAACTTCCTGCCGTCTGGCATCATTCATGGGCAACCGTGGGAAGCCCTCGGCAAGCGCGAACGCCTGATGATCGTCAAGACACACCACCACTTCACTGTTCGCAATCCTGACCTGATCGGGGCGGATGATGAAGCCGAACACAAAATGCAAGATCGGGGATTGATCCAATGACTGACACGCCACAAAAACCGCCAGAAAGCCTTTGGGTTGGGACTGATGGGCGGGATTATCACCCGGTCTTTCTTGATGCAGAGACAGCGGCAGAACACGGCTGGAATGATGCTGATGGCGCGTCTGCGCCTGAATATCTTCGCCGCGACGTTCACGGCAAACGGATGCAGGCCGTCATATCCGAACGGGAAGAAATCAAGCGCGACATGCAAAGGGAAATCGACGCTGGTAAGCGGCGCGAAGTGCAACAGCTTGAGGCAATCGCTATCCTTGCTGGTGCTGGAAATGTTTCACCATCGGAACTGGTGCAGCTTGGCGTTGGTCGCGTGGTCGAAAACCCAAACTGGTCGCAAGGTGACGATCCTCGCAAGCGGTATTCATTCACGCCCATGTCGCTCGATGACCTGCGCGATATGAGTGAAGCCGCAATGCGCCAACAAGCAACCGTCGCAAAGTTTCGCCAGATCAAAGACCATTTCCAGCAACACCAAAAGGCAGTGTCATACGTTCTCGATCACATCCAAAAACTGACCGGCAAGAACAAAATCACGGGCCAAGATCGGGATGATTTGCGCAATTTACGCGACACACTGTCAGGCATGATTGGGCGAAACATTTGATTTCAAAGCTGTCATTCCGCCATATTCGTTGCATGTAGGTTGGCGGTTTTGGGGGTGTGATGGCGGTTTAATCGCGTAACTTACTGACTACAAAGGATAATTCGGAATGAGCAACACGGCAAAATGCAAAGGGTGCGATGGCATGGGCCATTTGTCGGGCGAAAATTGTCCCGACTGTGACGGTCTTGGCGTTCAGGTTGTGGGTGAGTTCTGCACGGATTACGCGCCTGACATTCAAGCCCAAGGCGACTGCATCAACTGCGGTTGGGGCTGGGAACATCATCAAGAAACGAAAGGACAAAGCTGATGGTTGCGAAGATCACAGAACGGAAGCGTGAAGCGGCGGCATCGTTCGCGGGCATGTTCGATGGGGATGAAAAGCCGTCGCCCGAACAGGTCATTGTGGACGTGATGCACGGCACGGAAAAGGGCAAGGCATACACGGATCGCCAGATCGAAGCTGCAAAGCTGCTGGTGCCGTATCGCCTGCCCAAGCTGGCAAATGTGGAAGCGCATGTTGCCACCACGGAAATGAGCCATGAAGACTGGATCGCAACGCTGGATGGTGAAGATGAATAGGTCGTGTCCGCCTTGCAATCATCGGTGCAATCAAGGCCGTGACTGCCCTGTGCGTGGTGAATTTTCCGAATACGGGCGCGAAATGAACCATGTGCTTCGTCTGTTGTTTTGGGCGCTTATGGTTTTGGCTGGTGCCGCAATTTGGGTCGCCATCGGATCATTGGTGTTCTGATGTCGGGTGGGAACAATCATAGGCCGCTGAAGAACCTGACGGCTGACGATCTGCGCCCGTTGTGGTCACGCTTGGATATTCCCACTGAACGGATCGCAAAGGCTCTGGGCGTAACTCGCGCGGGGCTTTCGTATAAGGCGCGGGCTTTGGGTTTGCCGCCTCGCACGGGAAATCAGGAATGCAACAAGCTGCTGTCTGATGAAGCGTTCAAGCGCATGTGGGCTGCGGGTGTGTCATCGACGGATATGGCTAAGGTGGGCGGTTATAGCCATCGCAGCGCAATCGGTCATCGCCGGGTGTTGCTGGGCCTTCCTGCGCGAACACGGGGCAAGGGCGGCAAGAACCACGGCGGATGGAAGGAAACAATCACGCTGTCACAGTTTCAGGAAATGGAACTGGCGCGGCTGATGAGCCAAAAGGAAGCGGCCTGATGCAATGGTTTGTTGAAGAAAAGGGGCATGATGGGTCATGGCATCCCGTGATCTATCATGGCGATAAGCCCAGCGCGAAAGGCGTGGATCACATCAAGAAGTGGCGGTCTGACCCCGTGCCGGTGCCTGAAGTTCTGATCGGGTTCCCGTTGCAAAAGATCGCGTCATGCCTGTCGCTCGATGGCGAATTTGCGGGCGTGGATATGGATGTCGTTGCGGAGTTCTTTCGGGAAGGCTTCGTCTTACCCCAACAAGGGGATGGGTGATGGCTTCGAAGCGTCGTTTGCGGCGCAAGCAATGCGGATCAAAGAGGCGATATGAGACACAAAACGAAGCCAAGCAAGCTGCGCACAATGCCCGTCGTCGCGGTGTGATAGCAGGATATGTAGAGCCTTACCGATGCAAATGGTGTGGGAAATTTCACTGGGGCCATAGCAAGCGATGGGCGAAATGATTGCAGAGAGATTGAACGATGGGTCGATCCGCATCCGTGGTCATTCGACGCTGATCACTGCCAACGAACTGCCCAAGTGGACGGCGTTCTATAAGCGCATGGCGGATCGCTATGGGCATCGGTCGGCCAAGTATGCCGAAACCCACAAGGCGCTGAAGGAATTTGCCGAATGACGCCTGAAGTGGATCAGATCAAAGCGGACCTTCAGCGGTGCAAGAAAATTCCCGACGTGAACGCCTGCTATAATCACCACCACCCGACACTTGCGCGACTGTGGAAGAAAGGTGGCGACATGAAAACAATGTGCATCCAGATCAAGAACCTGCGGGATTATCAGATCAAGGGCATCAAGGAAGGATGGATCAAATGACTGACGTGAGCCCAAAGCGAGTGAAGGCCATCCGCGCCCGCCTGAAGTCTGACTTTGCCTATTATGCCGCGCGGTGCCTGAAAATCCTGACCAAGCCTGATGCGCATGGCAAGGTTGGGATCGTGCCGTTCAAGCTGAACGCGGCCCAGCGCCACATCCATGAACAGATCGAAGCGCAACGTGATCGGCTCGGCTATGTTCGGGCCATCATTCTGAAGGGCAGGCAACAAGGGGCATCGACCTACACGGAAGGGCGTTTCTACTGGAAGACAACGCAAAACCGTGGGGAAAAAACCTACATCCTGACCCATTCGAAAGAAGCGACTGACAACCTGTTTGGCATGGTTGATCGGTATCATCAGAACGCGCCGGTGCATGTGCGCCCATACGTAGGCAAGGACAACGCGCGGGAACTGGTCTTTGACAAGCTGGATAGCCGGTATCAGGTGGCAACAGCCGGGGCCAAGGGTGCTGGTCGATCTGCCACGCTGACCAATGTTCACGGATCGGAAGTCGCGTTCTGGGAAAAGGCTGAAGAACACCTTGGCGGGATGCTTCAGGCTGTGCCATTGGCGATGGGAACGGAAGTCGTTTTGGAAAGCACGGCCAATGGTGTCGGAAACGTATTTCACAAACAATGGGTCATGGCAGAACGCGGGCAATCGGACTTCATTGCCATCTTCGTTCCGTGGTTTTGGCAGGAAGAATACAAGCGCCCATTGCCTGAAGATTTCGCGGTGTCGCACGATGCTGAAGCGGTGCCTGAAGGCGAACCAACTGAAGCCGATTATCAGGACGCATACCGCCTGACTGACCAACAAATCTACTGGCGTCGGATGAAGATCGTTGAACTGGGCGGTGGTGAAGACGGTTACTTCCTGTTCAAGCAAGAATATCCGGCCACGCCAGATGAAGCATTCCAGTCATCCGCATCGGGGAACAGCCTGATCAAGCGGAAGTTCGTTCTTCGCGCACGGAAGTCGGATGTGGCAAGCACGGGTCAACTGATCATCGGTGTCGATCCCGGCGGTGAAGGCGAAGGCGGTGACCCGACTGGCATCATCCGGCGTCGTGGTCGGCGCATGTTCAACCCACAAAAGTTCACAAAACTGAACACCATGCAGATCGCCGCACTGGTTCTGCGGATCATCAAGAACGAACGGCCTTTGAAGGTATTCATCGACGTTGGTGGTCTCGGCGCTGGGGTAGTGGATCGCCTATTGGAAATGCCTGATGCGCAAGGCGTTGTGGTGCCGGTCAACTTTGGGGAAGCCGCGCTTGATCCTGAACGATACAAGAACCGACGCGCTGAAATGCACTGGTTGATGAAGGAATGGCTGGAAGACGTTGGCGGGGCCAATATCCCTGATGATGATGACCTTCAAGCTGATCTGTTGGCGTCCGTCATTTCACCCACGGATAGCCAGCAACGGCGTCAACTTATGTCGAAGCAATGGATGAAATCGAAGGGCATTCGAAGCCCGAACTTGGCCGATGCTGGGGCGCTCACTTTTGCCCTTCCTGTTGCTGCCGTTGATGTAAGGATCAGCGATGCCCAAACCGACTTTGACCCACTCGATAGCGGTGGATCAGACTGGGGAAATCAGGGTTCAAGCATGGTCGATTTCGATGTGTTCTAAAAATACGAATATCCAACAAAAATTCTGATGATCAGTCCTTAATTTTCTGATTACCAGAAAAATAGAAACTGATTACCAGTCTGATGACCAACATAGTAACAATACAGACAGACAGACAGACAGACAGACAATACATCCCTCCTTCGGAGGGGAGTGTGAGGGGAACCAAAATGATGATTTCGAAGAAGGAAAAACTGCGCATCTATCGACGGTGGGTTTGGATCGGGTTTAGGGAGCGGATGTTTGACCTTGCGATGATCAGCTTCCCAGTGTTCACGATGACAGGCGTGATCGCTGCATGTGCGAAGTTTTGGATGTGGGTGTTTGGGCTATGATTGGGAACGAACGCTTCACGGCATGGATCGTTTTTCAGGGGGCAGATCATCGGCGCTTTTGGCGGATGTTCACGGCAAGGGGATGGCGGCATTGCTTCATCGTGGTTCCGGCATACAATCCCGCTGCGGGTCTTCGCGCTGGCCGCGCATCGGTTGTGATTGATCCGCGCACAAATCACGTTTCGGTTGATGTGCTGTTCATGCCGCCCAAACAGGTTGCCGAACACCTGCTGGATCAGGGCGCGAAATGCGTGATCAAATTCGATGTTGACCGACGCGGGCTTCCCGATTACGTTCCAAGAGGAATTTTGACGTGCGTTTCGATGTTGAAAGCAATTTGCGGGATCGGTGCTTGGTATGTTTGGACCCCGCAACACTTCGCAAGATGGCTTCTTCGAAATGGCGGTGAACTGGTGGTAAAGGATTTGGACGATGGCAAGCATGTTCGGGGCAAAGAAACCGAAACCTGATGCAGCGATGCAGAGGGCCCAGCGCCGTCAATCCAAGGCTGTCGAAGACCAAACCGCTGATGAAGCCCGTGAACTGGGTTCCCGCAATCGCCTGATCGCCGCTACTCGCAAGGGTGGCGGTTTGTTTTCGCGGCAAGGCGGGGCGCAAGGCGTCAAAGAAACCCTTGGCTGAAGATCGGGAAATGAATGGCGCGTCTAACTGTTGGAACTGTCAAGGAAGCCTCTGACAAGGCGTGGACCGCAAAATCCCACTTCGATGAACTGATCAAGGAAGCGTTCGAATACGCTCTGCCAGATCGGAACAACTACCACTACAACGGCACGGGCAAACCGCAAGGCGCGGCGGGAACGAAGGGCAAGGATAAAACCTCACGCAAGGTTTTCGATAGCACCCTTCAGAACGATGCCATCAAGATCACAAATCGCATCCAATACGAACTGTTCCCGATTGGGCATCAGTGGGCGTCATTCCTGCCGGGTGCGTTTGTTCAAACCGAACAGCAAGAACAGGCCCGTCGTGATCTGTATGCGCTGCAACAGGTGATCTTCACATCCATCAGCTTCAGCAATTTCGATCTGTCCATTTCCGAATGGCTGCTGGAATTGGTTGTCGCTGGAACGGCCTGCATGATGGTCATGCCCGGTGATGAAGATAACCCCGTGGTTTATCAGGCGGTGTCGCAATCTCATGTGGCTTTGCGCGAAGGTGCGCTGGGCAAGATCGACCTGATTTCGCGGATGCACAAGATGCGTGTCAGCTTGGTCGAACAGACATGGCCGGATGCGAAGTTTGAAATCACGGAAGACGAACGCAAGGAAGATGCGGAAGTCGAACTGATTGACGTGTGCTACTACTCGGCCAAGGATCGTGAATGGTTCTATGACGTGATCGTCACCAACGGCCTGAAGTCCAAGGATGAAAAGCGGATCGTTGAACGGTCCTATCAGATTTGTCCTTGGGTCATTGCCCGCTGGAACAAGGCCGCTGAAGAAGTTCAAGGCCGGTCGCTGGTCATGCAAGCCCTGCCCGATGCCCGTGTTCTCTCTGCAATCAAATCGTATCTGCTGCGCCATGCTGCGTTGGCGATTGGCGGCGTGTTCATGGTCAAGAATGACGGCGTGGTCAACGCGAACAATGTGCGGGTATTCCCCGGCGCGACAATCCCGGTTCGCACGACTGGCGGTCCTGCTGGTGCATCCATCGCGCCGCTGCCGGTAGCTGGTGATGTGAACCTTGCTGATCTGGTCATTCGTGATCTGGTCAACTCGATCCACCAAATCATGCTGAATGACGGGATGCCGGATATTCAGGATGGGGTTCGGACGGCAACAGAACTGATCGAGCGCATGAAGGAACTGCAACAGTCGCTTGGTGCGCCGTTCGCGCGTATCCTGAAGGAAGGCATCGTTCCGATGCTGGAAGCGACAATCATGGTTCTGGCTGAACAGGGGGTCATCCCTGTTGAAGCTGATCGCAAGATCAAGTTGAACAACGGCGAAATCGATGTGAAGTTTGCATCGCCGTTGGTGCAAGGCCAGTCGATCCGCGAAGTCGAAGCGGCCCGCAATGCCATGTCGATCACGGCTGAAGCGGCTGGCCCTGAAGCTGTCCAGTTGAACTTCAAGGTCGAAGACTTTGGCGCATGGGTTGGTGGCAAGCTGGGCGTGGTGCCAGACTTGATGCGCGGCGCGGAAGAACGGAAGAAACTGCAAGAACAGGCGGGCCAAATTCAGGCTGCGCAGGCGACGGGGCAACCCCCTGTCGGTGGGGCAGGCGGCGTGATGCCGCAACAACAACAGCAACAGGCCGGAGAAGTCCCGCTGGCCGCATGAAGGTGAAGCGAAATGATGGACAAAAATCAAGCGTTCGACTGGCTGTCGGGCGCTTCTGACATTCCAGCGGACGGCGGGATTGAACAGAACGAAGCTATGATGCGGGAAGCCGTTGAACAGCAAATGGAAATGGCTCGGTTGGTGCATTCCGTGTTCGAAACACCGCAAGGCATGGACCTTATGGAACGGCTTTACAACCTGACCCAAGGTGCGCCGCTGATGAAGGTGTCTGGCTCATTGGTGGATGGCGAAGTCGCCCTTTCCCCTGCTGACTGGGCCTACATTCGGGAAGGACAAAACAGCGTGATCCGCTTCCTTCTCGGCCAAATCGAACTGGCGAAGAACCCGCCAGAAATGCAGCAACCACAGGAAGGTGAACAATGACCAAAGCAATGACACTGGCGGAAGCCATCAATGCGCTTGATCCGGCGCGTGACGAAGACTGGACGGCAAACGGCGAACCCGCAATGGCGCGTGTCGAAGAACTGACCGGCAACCCTGATTTGAAACGTGCTGATGTTCGGGCCGCAACGCCTGAAGGCTTCAACCGTTCCAACGCTCACGCTGCGCCAACGCAAGGGGATGCCAATGCTGCCACCAATGATCCGCAAACCTCTGCCGCGTCATCTGATGCCGGTGCTGCGACCGGGGCCGATGCGGTGGGCGGTGATACAAGCGCCGTGGTGGAAGGCGAAGCGGGGGCGCAAATGTCAGACACGGCCAAAGCGGTTGCTGAACTGATCGAAGGTTCCTTTGATGGCGAAGATTTCAACGCGGTGACACTGATGGAAGCTGTTGTCGCGGCGGCTCAATCGGATCGTTATGTGCGCAACTCTGCCCTTCAGAACCTTGTGCGCGGGTATCAGGTTTCCCAAGCCCAGATCAAAGACGTTCAAGGGCGGCTGGATGCGCGGATTGCGGATCGCAAGGCGAAGAACGCTGCTTCCCGCGCGGCAACCGCGGCTGAAGCTGAAGGCTGAACCCGCCTGATCGGTGAATGAAATACGGGGGGCGGGGCAATCAAGTCCTGCCCTTTTTGACAACAGCAAGTGAGGAACACAAAGATGAAATGGAACGAACGACGCGCAATGCTTATGGGCTTCAGCAAGGGGCCAGTATTCGACAAGCCGGATGAAGGCGGGTCTGGTGGTGACGGCGGAAATGATGACGCTGGTGGCGATGACAAGGGCGGCGATGATGGCGCTGGCACTGATCGCAGCGAAAAGGAAAACAAGTCTGGTCTGGGCGGTGGTCTGCTGGATCGTCGGTCAAAGTCGGATGACGGTGGTGATGGTGGCGACAAGGGTGGCGATGACAAGCCGCCTGCAAACGATGGTCGCCCTGAACACGTCCCCGAAAAGTTCTGGGATGTCGAAAAGGGCGCAATCAAATCGGAAGATTTGGGCAAGGCGTATGCGGAACTTGAAAAGGCCCACGGCAAGCTGAAGCGCGAAAAGACCATTGGCGGGGAAGTTCCTGAAAGTCCATCGGATTACTTCAAAGACGGGCTGGAACTGGGCGAAGGCGTTGATCGCCTGACTGTCGATGGTCCTGATGATCCGGGTTTGAAAGCGTGGGGCGAAGTTTGCCACAAGCGCGGGATCGGGAAAGAACTGGCTGTCGATCTGGCGAAGGATATGTTCACGATGATGAATGAACACGCGCCGGAACCCATCAACCCTGACGCGGAATATGACAAGCTGGGCAAGGGCGCTGATGCCATCATCGACGGCGTGTTCACTTGGGTTGATGGCGCTGAACGCTCCGGTCGCCTGTCTGAAGATGATGTGGAAATCGTCAACGGCTTGTCTCAAACAGCCAACGGGATCAAGTTCCTTGCTTCGATGCGGGCGATGGCCGGGGAAGAACGCATTCCGATTGTGCCTTCCACTGGTGCGCGTGGCATGTCGCAAGATCAGTGGCATGAGGAAATGAAGACCGCTGTGAAGTCCAAGGACTATAAGCGCCAAGCCGAACTGGAAGAAATGTCTGCGGGCATCTTCGGGGATCATGCCGCAAGCGGTGGCCGTGCTGGTGGCGTGAACAGCGAAAAGACGTTGACACGCGGCGGCGCTGGGAAGTAGGTTTTCAGCCATACCACCACGGGACGGCCTGCTTGGGCCAAGGGAAACCCACTGCTTTCGGGCGGTGGGTTTTTCTGTGGCTTGACAAAAACGCAATGTGCTGTTTATTTTTGGCGCAACGGTGGCCCCCAATCGACAATCTGTTGACCGGCATAATCCGTGACCAATACGCGGCCCGAAAAAGCCACGGGAACCTAACCGGCAACGGCCTTCCCAAAAACAGTTTCGCCCTAACCGCAATTCACCATTTACTGAAACGCGGACAAGGGGAAACATCATGTCTCGCAATCTCACTGCAAACGAACAGGCGTCCTTTGATGCTCGCGTGAAAGCGGCCTATGAAATGGGCGGTATGCTTCGCGCGACTGTTGAAATCGCTGACAACATCGTGGGTTCAACCCATCGGTTCCACAAAATCGGCAAGGGCATGGCGACACGTCGCATCGACCAAACCGACGTGATCCCGATGAACATCACGCATGGCAACGCAACCGCCACGCTGGAAGATTGGAACGCCGCTGAATACACCGGCATCTTCAATCAGCAAAAGGTTCCCTACAAGGAACAAGACAAACTGGCGACAATCATTGCCAACGCGATTGGGCGTCGTGAAGACCAGTTGATCATCGACGCGCTGGATGCTGCTGCCACTGCCTTGACGGTTGATACCGACGTGGGTGGTGTCGGTACCGGCCTGAACACGGCCAAGTGTCGTCGCGCACGTCGCCTGCTGAATGAAAAGGGTGTGCCGAAAGCCAAGGGCGAACGCTGCTTCCTGATTTCTTCGGAAGGCATGGAACAGCTTCTTGGCGATGGCGATGCCAACACGGTCGATAAGAACGTGATCAAGGCGCTGTATGACGGGGAAATCTCGCACTGGGTCGGCTTTGACTTCATCGAAGTTGAAGAACGCGACGAAGGCGGCTTGCCCAAGGCATCCAATGATCGGACCAACTTCGCCTATCACAAGGCTTCGACTGGTCTGGCTGTTGGCCTGAACATGCGCACTGAAGTCAACTATATCCCGGTGAAAACGTCGTATCTTGCGAACGGCATTTTCAGCGCGGGTTCGGTTGCCATCGACGCTGAAGGCATCGTGGAAGTCACCACGACTGAAGCCTAAGAACCTCGGCGGGGCGTCAATGTCCCGCTGATCCTCGAAACTCATAAGGGAAGCACATCATGGCTTTTTCAAAGACGAAACTGGACCCCACTGGATCGGGTTCGAAAGGCGCTGGCGCTCGTGCCATTTATCAAACGACTGACAACAAGGCGACGGTCAAAGGTGCGGGCTATTTCAACTCTGCGGCAAACGAACTGGCAAATACGAAGTCGATGCTGATCATCGCATCTGATGCCACATTCGAAGCCAAGGTGACGGCCACATCAACAACGGTGACGCTGGCGGCGCTTGACGCCTTCGTATAATCGTCGCCCTTGCTGTTGGGGGTGATGCGGGGCGGTGCTGGGGTAACTCGGCCCGCCCTTTTTCATAAGGAAAGATCATGGCTGAAACCGATATTTCAATTTGTTCCCGTGCATTGGTGACGCTTGGCGCTGAACCAATTTCGTCGTTTCTGGCCTCGGAAGGTGACACTGCGGTCATCTGCGCCAATATTTACCCCGGATTGAAAGCTGGGATCATGGCCCGGTATCAATGGCGCTTCCTGATGAAGAAGAAGGAACTGACACGGGATAGCCAAGCCCCTGTGGGTGAATGGAACTATTCCTACATCATTCCCGGTGATGCGATTGGCCTTCCCAACGCGGTGTTCAGTTCAACATCGCAGCGTGTTCCTGAAGGGCAGTTTGAAGTTTTCGGGCGTCGGGTGTTCTGCAACTTTGAAACGCTGATCATGGATTACACGGCGGATGCACAGGAAGACACATGGCCCCCGTTCTTTGCTGATCTGATGGTCAAGTGCCTGTGCGCGGAAATCGCTTTTGCTGTCACGGATCAACAGAATGTTTTGGAAACATGGTCGATCAAAGCCTATGGCTTGCCAAGCGAAGGTGGCGTTGGTGGTGCGCTGGGCGATGCAATGGCCCTCGATGGGCAAAGCAACGGCACAACCGGGATTGTTTCGGATGCGTTCACAAATGCGCGGTTCGGCGGGGAAGGTTGGTTCTAATGCCTCGTGTTCACCAACTGAAAACAAACTTTGTGGCAGGGGAATTTGATCCTCTGCTTTTGTCACGTTCGGACATTCGCCACTATTACAACGCTGGTGAACGGGTGCGGAACGCCATTGTGATCCCGCAAGGTGGCGTGTCGATCCGTCCGGGTTCCAAGTTTCTGTGGGAAGTCCCGGCCATCCCATCGGGTGATGGCGGCGGGCAAAGCAATGTTCGGTTGATTGAGTTCAAATTTAACACGGAACAAACCTACCTGATCGCGTTGCACCACAAGACAATCACGATCTTTCGGAATGACGCGGTGGTCGCAACGCTGGTGTCGCCGTATTCGTCTGATGATCTTGTCGCGTCGGAAACCGCTGGCGGTGATCTGATCACGTCTGGCATTTATTGGACGCAATCAAAAGACACGGTTTTGTTGTTCCATGAAAACTTTCCCATCAAGGAACTGAAGCGTGACGGATCACATACGGCATGGCTGATCGGTGATTACGCGCTGAAGAACGTCCCGCGCTATGACTTCGGGGAAACTTATACTGATCCTGATGAAATCGGTGTCAATGAGGTCCAAGAAATCGAGTTTCCCGCGCCGGGTTCCCAAGGTGACTGGACGGCTGGCGATACGTTTGCGCTGCTGCTGGAAGACGAGCAAAGCGAAAATATCCAGTTCAACACCGACGCTGACACGATGGCGGCAAACATCCAAGCCGCCTTGCGTGAAATGCCAAACAGTTCCGACACGGGGATCACGGTCACACATGGCGGGGCATCTGGTGCGGCAACAACGGCTGTGACGTTCACTGTGACGTTCACGGGTGACGATGGCGAACGTCCGTGGGGTTCGATCTATTACACCACGATTTCAGCCGAACAGGTTCCAACGATTGACATAATCGTCACCACGAAGGGGCAGTATCCGGGCGAAGTCGTGTTTTCTGCGGAACGTGGCTATCCTCGATGCGGAACGTTTTTTCAGGGACGCTTGTGGGTCGCGGGGACACCATCTTTGCCGCATTGGGTCTGGGCATCGCGTCCGGGTGCGCCGGATGATTTCAACTCTGATCTGTTCAAGGATGATTACGGGATCGCTGTCCCTGCTGATGCCGATGACGTTCCGGCCTTCACTGCCATTTATGCGGGGCGTCACCTTCAGTTCTTCAGCCGGTCGGGTGAATTTTATGTCCCGGTTTCGGATCGCTCTGCCATCACTCCGGGCAATGTGGCGCTTCGTCGGACAACCTCACGCGGATGCAAGCCGGGGCTGCGCGTGTTCGAAGTCGATGGGGCAACACACTTCGTTCAACGTCGTGGCGGCGCATTGCGTGAAATGATCTTTGCTGAAGCGGAACAGGCATATCAGGCCAACAACATTTCGCTTCTGTCGCCTCACTTGATGCGTGATCCTGTCGATTTTGCGCTTCGACGTTCCACGTCCACGACTGACGCTGACTATGAATTTATGGTCAACAGCGACGGCACGATGACCGTGTTTTGCACCTTGCGAACGCAAGAAGTAAACGCGATGACGCTTTGGAAAACCGCCGGTGATTACATGGCGGTTGGTGTCGTTTTGGAAGAAGTCTATTTTGCGGTGAAGCGTGAAGTGGATGGCGCGGATCACACGTTCATCGAAAAGATGGATGAAGACCTGACTGTCGATTGCGGTCTGACTGGTGGCGCGGGATCAAGCGGAACGGTTGCGCATTTGCCTGAAACGGAAATTGAACACCTACTGGACGGGATCATTCAACAGGCGGTCACGTCGTCGGATGCGGGCGTGGTCACGTTTTCACGGGATGCGGCAACGGATTGGCAGGCGGGCTTGCGGTTTGCGGTGCCTGATGACGATTACCCGAACTTGATCTGGCTGGTGAAAACTCTGCCCATCGAAGTTGAACTGCCTGATGGCGCAAGCCTTGGTCGCAAGCGCCGGGTGGTGAATGTCTCTATGCGGCTTCACAATACATCGGCGTTGACAATGAATGGCAAGGTGATCCCGTTTCAACAATTCGGGGAAAACCTGTTAGATCAAAAGGTAACGCCGTTCACTGGCGTCAAACACATTCGCGGGCTTCTGGGCTGGAACTATGACGGATCGGTCGTTCTAGGGTCTGATAAATCACTGAAAGGCACGATCCTTGGCCTTTCCTATGCTGTGAGTATTTAAGATGGCAACAATGATGGCGACAATGCTTGCCAGCCTGACGGCATCCGCTGGGGCTGGCGCGGCGGCAACCGGGGCCGCTGCTGCTGCGGGAACGGGTGCGGCGGCGGCTGGAACTGCGGCGGCAACGACTGGGGCGCTGGGAACCCTTTCAACGGCTTTGACGGTGGTGGGCGGTTTGGCCTCGATCATGTCTGGTGCGCAAGCGAAAAGCGCGGCTGATCAACAGGCGGTCGATGAAGAAACCCGCGCCACGCAAGAAACGATCCAAGGTCGGCAAGATGCGCTTCAGGCGATGCGGGCGTTGAACCGTGATATGGCCCAGATCGCAGTGGCCGGTTATGCGTCGGGCGTTGGCGGTGAAGGGTCGGTGGCCGCTGCACAGGATGAAGCCCGCAAGGTGGGTGATCAGAACATCAACATGGCGCGTGACAACGCTGCGTTCCAATCTGCTGCCCGTCGCGGCCAAGCGCGGCAACTTCGGACGCAAGGTCGTGGTCAGTTCACATCGGGCATTTTCGGCGCTGTCAAAGGCGGTCTGTCACTGTTCCAACGTCGGGAGGCTCGTGGATAAATGGCGCAAAAAGGGGTCACAGTCGGGGTTCCCCGCGAACTCACCACACAGAACAGAATGGGTCGGGCAGGCGTAACGCCTGCTTCTTCCATTCCGCGTATTCAGTTTTCAACCGGCACTGCAAAGGCATTGTCGGACTTTTCATTTGATATGTTCCAAATGTCTTCGCGCATGGAAGACGAACTGGATCAGCAAGCCCGCGCGGAAGCTGAAGTCGAAGGTGCTGCGGCTGGCGCAACTGGCACATTTGAAGTTCGGGATTACACCACGATCCGAAATCGCGCCTATAATCAGGCGGGCATTCAAACCTTTGTTTCTACGCTTGAAACTCGGTCGATCTTTGGAACGGCTGAAATTCAGCGGCAATACGCCAATGATCCTGCGGGCATGGCGCGGGCAATGCAGGAATATCATCAAGGCATCGCGGGCGAACTGAATGGCGTTTCCCCCGGTGCTGGTGCTGCGTATCTTCAACGGGCGGCGGCTCGGACGGTGCCAGCGGTTGAACGTGCGCGTGATGCCGCCTTCACACTGACACGGGATCAAGCTGATGCGATGCTGATCCAGTCGCAAGTGGCGCTGAATGCTGAACTGGAAAGCCATGCGGCTGATCTGTTTTCAGAAAACCCGGATCGGTCACGCGCTGCTGCAAACGCTGTGGGTGTGGTCGGTGCGGAACTCATGCGGGTTTACGATGCCGTTGATCCTGTGACACGTCGCCCGCTGTATTCGGCTTCCGAACGGGCGAGAGCGAAAGCTGATTTCACATCCACGGTTTTCCGCCAAGCCACGCTGTCATGGTTTGCTGGGCAGGAAGACAAGTCGCAAGCCTATTTGGATTTCGTGAACGGTGATTTCAAAATCGACCTTCACATGACCGGCCCTGATTTCAGTCGTATGCCTGCCAATGTGTCATCGGCTATTGCGGGGGCGGCGCAACGCCACGGTGTCGATGCGGATGCGCTGGGAACGATTGCCTATCTCGAAAGCCGGTTTCGCACTGATGCACAGAACCCAAATTCATCAGCGGGCGGGCTGTTCCAGTTCATTAATGGCACGGCAGATCAGTATGGGCTTCAGGATCGCTTCGATGCTGATCAGTCGTCGGATGCTGCTGCCCGCTTGATGAAGGACAACGCCGCAACCCTTCGTGGGGTTCTGGGTCGTGAACCCACGGTTGGCGAATTGTATCTTGCCCATCAACAGGGCGGGGGCGGTGCGTCTGAACTGTTGGGCAACCCAACGGCGCTGGCCGTCGATATTGTTGGCTCTGATGCCGTCACATTGAACGGTGGGTCGGCCAACATGACGGCGCAACAGTTTGCAAACCTGTGGATCAGGAAGGCGGAAGACGTTGCGGATCGTCAACCGATTGATCTTCGCCAAGCCATGCCGCCACAAGCGGTTGCCGCCCTCGATGCTGAAATGCGTTCCCAGATCGCATTCGCCAACAACCTTGCTGATCGTGAACAGCGGGAAGAAGACCGCGCCAACACTGAACGGCAGGAAATCGGCTTCACGCTTCTGACGCATTCCTATCTGAACGGCGGTCAGGATGGCGTCGAACCGCTGTCTGAAGACATGATCCAAGGGATGCTGGAACGGCAGGAAATCAGCTATGCCCATGCGCGTCGTGCGCTGGAATGGATGGCAACACCCGCGCCAGATGTTTCAAATCAAGCCGTGTTCGAAGAACTGCAACGCCGCATGTATCAGGGTGATGATATTGAAGCGGATATTCAGGCCAGCTTGGGAAGCCTGTCGAAAGCGGATGCCTCGGCGCTGTTGGCAAAGAACAACGGATTAAACAGCGAAACCGCGTCCACGATGACTGAAGAACAGCGCGGCTATCTCGGCATGATCCGTCAAACCGTTGCCCCTGAAGGTATGCTGGCCCAACTCGATGCCGGTGCTTCTATGCGGGCGTTCAATGCGCAAGACGAATATCGCAAGCGCATTTCTGAAGGTGAAGATGCGGCGACTGTGGCGCGTGACATTGTGGATCGTGCGCAACGTGACACGGTTGCATTTGAGCAAACCCAGCTTCAGCGTATGTTGCGGCCACGCTTTGCCATTGCTGAAGGCGCTGAAGGCCGGATCAATGTTCGTGAAACCGCGCTGGCCTTGGAAGCGGCAAAGGAAGCGGGAACAATTTCTGAAGCGTCATATCAGCGGCAACGTGCGCTGGTGATGCAGTGGGCAAGATTACAAGGGGATGTGAACTGATGGCTGGCCTTGATGATGAATTTGGTTTGGGTGTTGTCCAAGTCGATCCGCCGCGTCCTGAAGATGATGCGGCTTCTGGCTATATGGACGTTGTTGATGCGCAAGGTGTAGCGCAAGAGGATGCGGCATGGGCGGAATTGCTTGGCAAGTCATCTGAAGCGCCCGCGCAACCCGCCCCGCAACCGGCTGGGGAACAGCCTGTGCGCCGCCTGTCGCCTGAACTGGCTGCATCTTTGGGTGTCGATGCCACTGACGGCCCTGATCCGTCCCGTGATGGCGTAACAATGCCGGATGAAGCTGCTGCAAACCGTGTGGCGTTTGGTGAAAAGTTCCGTTCGGTCATGTCTGATCTTGGCCGTGGTGTTGTCGAAGCGCCTGAACAGGTTGTGGGCGGTGTGATTGATGCGTTTGGGGAAGCGGAACAACTGCTGGCCGAACTAACTGGGATCGGCGTTCTTCAGGTCCGCACGGGCAAACATGCCAGCAATGGGATGATCGAATTTGAACACATCCCACCTGAAAGCATGGAAGATCGCGGCGTTGAACTGTTGTTCGAAAGCATTGCCCTTGATCCCGCCGATAGTGCAACCGGCGGGTTTGTTCGTGCAACATCACAGTTCTTGACGGGTTTCATCCCGGCGCTGAAGGGGACAAAGGCGCTGGGCATAACGGGTTCGGTGTCAAGTTCAATGGTCGCTGGTGCTGTGGCTGATGCGGTTGTGTTTGACCCGCATGAAGACCGGCTGTCCACGTTCCTGAATGAAGTTCCTGCGCTTGAACCTTTCGTGTCGGATTATCTGGCTGACAACAATCCTGAAAACGAAAGTTCTTGGGAAGGTCGGATGAAGAACGCCATCGAAGGCGCTGGCATCGGGATCACGGCGGAAGCCGCTGGTGCGCTGTTCCGGGCGTTCAAGTATTACAAGGTTCAGCGGCAATCGGCGGCTAACTTCGCGCCTGAAGCGCCGTCTGTGCAAGCTGAAGCGGGGCGTGATGCCCTTCGTGCTGCCGCGCGGGAAGAACTGGTGCAGGACATTCCTGATGCCGCCCTTGCCCCTCTCGGTCGTGCTGATGGGCCAATGCTGACCCAGCTTGCGCCTGACGCCGGTGACACAACGAAGATCGAAGCCTACCTGCGCACAATCGAAGCGGAAGATCGCGCTGCGGCATCACTGGAACGGAATGATGCGCTGTCCCGCATAACGGCTGTCACAGAGGCGGCACAGGCCCGCATGGGCGCTGACACGTCGGATGATGCCTTTGATGCCCTGCTGGACGCTGTGCGGCGCGGTGACACGCCTTCCGTTGGCGGTGCAAAGCCTGTCGCGGGGATAATCAAGGGCATGGGCGGAGTTGATCCTTCGTCTGGCCTTGCTGCTGAACTGCGCAATCTGGGCGTCACAAGCCGCACCCATCCGGGCTTGTTCCGTCGTGGTGGCCTTCAGAACTTGGACAACGTGCCAGTCAGTGAACAGCCTATCTTTGCAGCGCGTGACCTTGATGACGGCAATGGGTATGTGCCGGAACAAGCGTGGTTGGATGCCATGCAAGATGAAGTGGCTGGTGATCCTTGGCGCTCGCTGGATGAACAGGCGCGATACGCGGATGAAGTGCAGCCTGTCGAAGACCTTCAGGAAGAACTTCAGCGCCTTGGCATCGACCCATCGGAAATGTCCAATGCGACAATCCGTCAACGGATCGCTGACATCATCGAAGAAGAAGAACAGCTTGCGCGTGAATTTGCCCCCGATGACGCAAAGCCTGCCACTCTCGATGATGTTCTTGATGCTGACATGCCAGATAGTGCGCGGCCTGAAGCGGCTGGTGCTGCGCCACCTGAAGGCCGTGTGTTCATCAACCATGCGCGGATCAACTCGCCGGATGACGTGCGGGCTGTTCTTCAGGAAATGGCTGACCTTGATGCGGATGCCATTGCTGACAAAACGCGCGGTGTGGTTTCGAACGAACAAACGATCCGTGAAAGTTCACAGGAATATCGTGATCTTGATGACCTGATTGGGCGTCCTCCCGGCCCGATGACGGCGGCACAAGCGACGGCGGCGCGTCGTTTGCTTGTGTCGTCTGGTGAACAGATTGTGGAACTGGCGCGTCGTGCGTCTGCCCCTGATGCGTCACCGGCTGATCTGTTCAACTTCCGTCGCGCCATGACCGTTCACTATTCCATTCAATCGGAAGTGATTGCTGCCCGAACTGAAACGGCACGGGCGCTTCAGGCGTGGTCGATCCCTGCTGGATCATCCCCGGCGCGGTCACAGGCCATTACTGATTTGATCATGCAGAACGGTGGCGCTGGTGATCTGCAATCGCTGGCAAAAGCTGTCGGGACGGTTGGTGACAATCCTGCGGCGCTCAACGCGATGACGCGGGAACTGGGGCGCGGCAAGTTTGGCCGTGCGCTGTATCAAGTGTGGATCAATGGCATTCTGTCATCGCCCAAAACCCACGTCGTCAACATGCTGTCGAACGCTATGGTGGCCGGTTACTCGATCCCCGAACGGTATTTGGCGGAAGGTATTTCCAAAGCGTTTTACAATGGGGAAGTCGCATCTGGTGAAGCGTCCGCGCAATTCTTCGGGATGATCAAAGGGATGCGCGATGGCCTGCGTTTGATCTATCACGGCAACAATGCTGAAGGCGTGGAAGGCATCGGTGATGTGTTCGATGCGTTTGGCAAGGCTGAAATCCATGTCAGTGACATTTCGGCGGAAGCGTTTGGCATGGGATCGGAAGGCGCGTTTGGCCGTGGCCTCGATATGCTTGGCCGCGTGGTCAACATCCCCGGTTCGATGCTTCAGATCGAAGACAAGTTCTTCAAGTCGATGGGCTATCGCATGGAACTGAACGCGCTGGCATATCGCACGGCTGCGGCTGAAGGTTTGGACGGTGAGGATGCGGCGCGACGGATCGCGGATATTCTTCTGAACCCGCCGGAAAATTTGAAGGCTGATGCGCTCGATGCGGCGCATTACATGACCTTCACCAACGAACTTGGGAAGATCGGGAAGAAGTTCACAACAGGGGTCAACGCCATTCCAGCCGCAAGGCTGGTTTTGCCGTTTATCAGAACGCCAACAAACATCATCAAATACACGTTCGCGCGGACGCCGCTGGCCTATATGTCTGGGGCCATTCGCTCTGACATTGCCAAGGGTGGCGCGGCTGCTGCGCAAGCCCATGCGCGGATCGCACTGGGGTCAACCCTGATGCTGGCCGTTGCTGATATGGCGATGGAAGGCACGATCACGGGTCGCGGTCCATCCGACAATCGCCTTCGTGCGGCGCAAATGAACACGGGATGGATGCCGTATTCTGTGAAGGTCGGTGATCGCTGGTATCAATATTCACGGACTGACCCGATTGGCATGATGATGGGGATCGGCGCGGACATTACAGAACTGACGGCCAACGCCAACGGTGAAGAAGCTGAAATGATGGCAACGGCTGCGGTGTTGGCGTTGGCAAACAACCTTGCCAACAAAACCTACATGACGGGCATCTATGACTTCATCGGCGCTATTGATCCGTCAAATCCGACAAACACCCCCGGCAAATATATTCAGGACTTTGCTGGCTCGATGACACCGTTTTCATCGTTTCTTCGCAGTGTGTCATCTGCCAACGATACGGTTCTTCGTGAAACGCGCGGATCAACATACGGCGAAGATGGCAAAGTCGATCCTGTTGCAACCTACTTGGACAACATGATCAGCAATGTGCGCCGCGCCATTCCGGGCATGGGGGAAGACTTGCCGCCGCGTCGTGATCTTTTCGGGGAACCTATTGACCGCGCGTCTGGTCTTGGCTGGGGTTATGATTTCATTTCGCCAATCGCTTCCCGCGCTGACAACCCTGACCCTGTGACGCAAGTGATCTTGGACAATCAAATCAGGATCAGCGCCGTGCCTCGCGTCATTCAAGGTGTGTCGCTGTCTGGCGAACAGTATTCGGAATTTAGCCGTTTGGCTGGTCAACCGCTGAAAGAACACCTTGATACCCTCGTGGCAACGCCGGGGTTCCAGCGGCTTTCTGATGGTCCTGATGGCATGAAAGCTGAAGTCATTCGGGATGCTGTGAACACATTCCGCAACCGCGCTAAGGCTTTGATGATGCGGGAATATCCCGAACTTCAGCGCCTATCCTATATGCGTCAACTTGAACGCGCCCAAATCCTACAAGGGGAACAAAACTGATGGCAAACATTCCAGTAAATGCAAATGATCGGTTTGTGATCGTGACGGCAACGTCGGACGGTCAAACTGACTTCGATTTCGATTTCTTGGTTTTCGATGCGGAACAGGTTGGTGCAGTGCTGACCGATGTTTCGGCGGGAACGGAAGCGGAACTATCATACCCCGGTGACTTCTCGGTGTCTGGCTTGAACAACGCGAACGGCGGAACAATCACGCTGATCGGGCAAAGCATTTCTACCGGCGACAAGGTTTTGATTTTGGGCGCAACGCCAATCAAACGCCTGTCTGATTTTCAACAGGCTGGTGATTACAAGGCTGACACGGTGAACCGTGAAGAAGACCTGCAAACTATGATGATGCAGGAAATGCAGCGGGATATTGATCGGACGCCAAAGGCTGCTTTTGGTGATCCCCCAATCGGATCACTACCGGCCCGCGAAGGCGGCAAGGCGTTGGTTTGGGACGAAAACGAAAACAAGTTCATCAACGCTTCTGTTGGGGAAGCTGACATTGCTGTCGATGTTTTGGCGGCACAAGCTGCGCGTGATGATGCGGAAGTGGCTGCGGCTGCTAGTTCCGCTGATCGCCAGCTATCACAAACGGCCCGTGTTTCAGCGCAGTCGGCGCGTGATGGTGCTGTTTTGGCAGTCACCAGTTCAGGCGTCCATGTGGACACAACGCTTGCCGCTGCCATTGTCACGGGGCTTGCCGCTGCCAGCGAGGGAGACGTATTCCATGCCAGCGGTGATGATGTGACCTATGTTGGTGTTTACAAAGACCTTTCAGGGGTTGCCGTTGAGCAAGCCCGTTATCCAAAGTCTGCGCTGGTGGACGATATTAGGAGCAGTTTAATGCACACACTTGAAACTATCGGCGTCAGTGGCGCAATCACTGCGCAGGCGAATGCGTCATTCGGGACTTACACCCACGAGCAGGCTATCACAAAGGCTGGCACAGGTATTAGATACGAATACAACGCCAACAATGCGGGAACGATCCACGTTCAGATTGTGTCAGTGTCCGGTGACACCAAAACGATTATTGACGAGCGGGAGATTGTGGTTTCTGGCGCAGGCGCAGGGGTGGCGGAGTTTTTGGACCTTTCTTGCGAAGTGGGGCAGTATGTTGGTGTTCGCGCCTCCCCGTCTGGCACTATCTCTGCAATGGCAGGAGCGGACCCAGCGGGCGGGTGGTGGTTCACAACGGCACCGATTTCCAAGGGTGGCACGTATGACGACGCTACGCTGACCACTACCATAACTGTCAATCATCGGTTCAGTATTTTGGGGCAGGTTGTGACGGGCGATGCCTTTGCGGATTTGCAGTTGGCAAATAACGGTGGGTCGGTTGTGATCGGTAGCGGGGATGCGGCCACGTTCCACGCACACCTTGTTCTGGGTGAAAGCCACGCGGCGGGCGTTCCTATTGGCGGGAGTTCAATCACGGTCCCCGTGGGTCGCGGTTATTGCTACCGCCGCGCAACCGAAACCCTTGGTGATCTGCAAGACCCTACAGGAAACAGCGCATCCGCTATTGCAAGCAATCGGGGGTCGCCTTTCGTCGCGTTCGGATCGCAGGTTTTAAGCCTTTCCGCAAACGCTAAAGGCGCACTGGTGGTCAACTCTGGCGATGGTGGCACAACAGCCTTTAATCATTGGGCCAGCGGCGGCGCGTCGTGGCTTCAAGCAGTTGACGACTGGGGCAAGGCTATGACTGCGGCGGAAAGCGACGAATTGATTATTTCGGGCAAGTCTATTTCGATCATTCTGGGTAGCAACGACGCCGCTGTCGGCACTTCAAAAGCCGACTTCAAAGCGGCCATTTTGTCGTTGATCGCACGAGGCCGGACGTTGGTTAATGGTGGCGATGACGTGCCTGTTGTTCTTATGGAAACCGGACCCTTCACGGACGGATCATATGCTGCGGCGGTTGCATACATTCAGGAGGCCCAGCAAGAGATTGTGCGCGAAAACGACAACGTGTTTATGGGGTATTCCGCCAGATACGCCGTGGCTAAGGGGCAGATGATTGATAACCTCCATATGACGCAGGAATTTTACGACATAGCGGGCGCGTCGTTGGCCGTGTCTTGCAGCATATAATTCAGGGGGCAAGGACATGAATTTTGCGATTGTTTCGTCGCGTGGGGTGCTGATTAACAGTTCTGGCGCTGGCGAAATCGAATTGGCAATCGGATAAGGGGAAGTGAAATGACCAAAACAGGAATAATCGTTCATTGCTCTGCAACGCCACCATCTTGGATGGCAGGGCAGACAACTGCCGAAAAAGTTTCTGAAATTCGGCACTGGCACGTTAAGGATCGTGGGTGGCGTGACATTGGGTATGCGTATTTGATTGACCGTGACGGGACCGTTGCAAAAGGGCGTGACCTCGATGGCGATGGAAATGTTTGGGAAGAAATTGGCGCACATACCAAGGGCAAGAACAAAGCCAACATCGGCATTTGTTTGATTGGCGGGCATGGTTCAAGTGAAAACGACGGCTTTGCTGATCATTTCACGGCTGAACAGAACAAGGCTTTACGTGATTTGATCCGTGAACTGGAAGAAATACTTGGGCCGCTGGCTTTGCATGGACACAACGAATTTGCGGCAAAAGCGTGTCCGGGCTTCAAGGTGTCACAGTGGTATTCGAGCAATCCCCCGCGTGGCCGAATGCAAAGCCAAACGGTTCAAGGTGGTGCACTGGCCGGTGTTGGGACATGCGGAACCGTCGCAACAGATATGGCGTCTGAACTTCAAACTGCGGCGGGTGAGGTTCAAGGGTTGTTGCAATATGCGCCTTCACTCAAATGGGCTTTTGTAGTTCTGACCTTGGCCGGGATCGGACTGGCGTTGTATCGGCGCATGGGGCCAGACTGGAAGCGGGGGCGGCGATGATCCGGTTTTACCTTATCGTTGGGGCGTTGGCGGCATGTGCCGCCTTCGTCGCTTATCAGCGGCATGATGCGCGGCAAGACCTAAAGCGTGAACTTGATGCCGCAAGAACTGAACACATTGAAGATGCAAGGGAAATTGAAAATGAAACTCGGTCTGATACTGATGATGCCCTTACTGACTGCTTGCTCGGTCGTAGCTGTTGATCCTGCTTTCAAGGATGTGCAGCGCATTCCGCCTGTTCCTTCGGAAGAAACCGTTCGTGTGATCGTTGCAAATGATCGACCTTTGGCGGAATGGATCGCTGAAACACGACGCAAATGTGAGAAATTCGGATGCGCACAGTAAGCACCATATTCACGACACTTACGACGCCAGATCGGTTTGCTGATGACTGGTACGGGTATCTATTAAATCAGGTCAGTCATTGCGCATTGGGTCTATTGTTTGTGTTGACACTATGCACCGGATGGCTGGGGTTCTTTGGGGAATTTCCGTATCGCTGGCAAGTGTTTGTGTTTGTTGCTGTGGTCTATGCCTTAAAGGAACTTTTGCTGGATCGCTGGCATGGCTTCGACACGATTGAAGACTTCATGTTCGTGGTGATTTACGGGGCGGGTGGAACACTTGCCTCTTTTTTTGAATTGGCGGGGCTTCCTGTCGGATTGGTGGCTTTTGACATTAAGGCAACAACGCCGTTTATGACGATGTTTGTTTTGCACTTATCGGCTGGCTGCATTGTTAGGTTGCGCAAACAGCGCCGTAATAAATAGGGGCAGTCAATGTCAAAGGACGAATTAAACGCTGATGAAGTTCACAAGTTGGTTGTGGATATTGTGGCTTGGCTGGACGATCCGGCAACACATCTTCAAGGCCAGAACAGACGCAAGACGATTGAACTTCTGTTGATTGAATATGCGGATCGGGTGCGAACACAAGAACGACGCCGAACACAAATGAAGGATTTTTTGCTTTACCTATCGGTTGCGGCTGCGCTGGCTGCTACGGTAGGGCCGCAAATCCTTGAAATGTTAGGACGTGCGCCATGATCAGAACTACGCTTGCAATTACTTCCATTTCTGTTTGGGCATCCTTTGGGCTGATCGGCCCTATAGTTGGATACCACGGAAGCACGTCGCGCGATGTTTCTGTCCGCGTCATTGCGGAACCCTTCAAGGATAGTGATGCTCTGGTCTATGAATGGTCGGGTGATGTTTACAGGTCATGCCCCATCGAAATCCGCCGCCACATTGTCGATGCAAATGATGTGATCACGACGCTTCGCGCTTTGTCTTTTGGCGCTTTGCCTGAAGATCAGCTTGGGTCAACATCGTATGAACTCACGGTCGAAGTGCCTGTTTTGATCGCGGAAGGGCCAGCGGTTTATTACGCCTCAGAGATTTCAAAATGCTCGTGGCTTCAAAGATTGCGGCCTGTCAGTGTTGATTATCCGCCGGTTCATTTCACGGTAACACGATAGAAAAGGCCCGGATCACACCGGGCCTTTCTCATAGCAGATCGCGCTTCCACAACTCGAACCTTCCCGCCAAATGGTTCCATCGTTCCGCGCCTTGTCCGTCGTTGATTTCGCGTCGGCTATCCACCATCAGCAAGAACCGAACAGCGCGGGCCGCTTCCTGTGCGTCCCGTATTTGGGTCCATGTTGCGCCTTCAGGGATGTGGTCAACGTGTTCGACGGTCTGAAGTTCTTCCCGCATGAATGCTTGGAATATGCCAGTTCCGCATTTGATTGCGCAGTCTCGTGCATTGCTCATTGTAGCGATCGCAATATTGCGCCCCCAATCATTTCAACAATTCTAGGGTCAACGGTATTTCCAAGCGCAGCAATGCGGTGTGACCTATCGGATAGTTCATTATCCATTCCGAAAACTCGGCCGGCATCGGCTGTCCATATACCGCTGCATAAGCCATCGTAATTCGTTTTGTAGATTTGTAATCTTTCCGCTTGAAGTCTCGCGCCTGTCGTTGGGTAGAATTGGCTGATAGGCCGCAGTCCTTGAAGTCTGTTTTCGTTGGGGTAGGCCAGAACCCAGACACGTTCCCTAATGCTCCATCCGCCCAAGGCGCAAGACGGTATATTTTCCCATTCTGCATCATACCCGCATTGGGCCAAGTCTGTAAGAACTTTGCAAAACCATTGGCCGTGTTGCTCGGTGGGTCCAACAAGCAAGTCTGCGACGTTCTCAATGATGACGAAATCGGGTCGTAAGTCGCTAACAAGTCTAACGATTTCAGACCAAAGCCCTGACCTTTCAGCCTCAATGCCACCGCGCTTCCCTGCGGAACTAAGGTCTTGGCATGGGAAGCCGCCGGTGATGACATTGGCTTCAATTCTGTCTTGTCGAATAATGTCGGCTGTGAGTTTTGTAACGTCTTCATATATTGGAACCTTTGGCCAGTTTTTTTTCAGAACTTTTTGGGGAAATTTCTCAATTTCACAAAATGCAACAGTTTCAAAGCCGCCCGTTCTCTCAAGGCCAAGGCTGAAGCCGCCTATGCCGCTGAATAGATCAAGAACCTTTAGCGTCATGTTTCTGCCCTTTTTGGGCCTTTCACCCTTGGCACGGTCCCGCGCCTGAAGATGTATTTTTTCTTTGGCTTCAGGCCAGTTGGCACAAGAACCACAAGGGATCGCGGTTGTCCAGCTTCCCGGCGCTTGACGATCTTTTTGTTGATCAGGGATCGCACTACCATGAACGCTTCATCCTTGCCGCCAAAGCCGCAACCGTCTGCGATTTCCTGATAGGTTGGGGAAAGCTGGTGTTCGGCAATATACGCCTCGATGAACTGGTGAACCTTGGCCTGATTTGCGGTCAAGCCTTGGATTAGGGGCTTCGGTGCAGCTTCCAGCATTTCCGTCCAGATCGCCCGGATGATGGCCTTGTCGCGCCGTGGCGTTCCCCCTGTCATGCTGGACAACAGGGGATAGGCCGCTTCAATCATCTGGTCACTGGGTTCGATGGGAAGTGATCGGTGTTTAAGGGGCTTCATGTGCTGTCCCCGTTTCGATGTGACTGTCTTCATCGTCAATCAGATCGACTTGTTCTTCACCTTCCCTCATGCGCTTGTTGAAGGCATCAACAGCGACAAGGAAACATCGACCATTGATCTTAGCGTCACGGCGAAAGATGCGCTTGTGTTCTTTGGTGTAGGCAACCATCCCGTCATAGATCGCGGCGCTGATTGCCTTACCGTGTGGATCATCGGCCATCATTGATCCCCTTCGACATAGAGAAATTCGATGCGATTGCATTCCTTGGTGGGATCGCAGCGGTAGTGATCGACCAACATCTGAACAAACTGATCTGGCGTCCAATCTGGGAAACCTTCACGCACCACGTCTTCTTGCGTGATGGCGTTCAATGGTTCTGGGCGAACGCTGATGATTTCAATGACACAAAGGGCTTCGATCTTCTCGCCCTTTTTCAAGCCCATTGACTTCTTCACGCCGCGAACACGATCCCCCGGTTTCAGAAACCACCATCCAAAGCGACGGGTCACATCTTTGGTTCGATCCTGAACCTGCTGCGTTGTCATGGCAAAGCTGATGTTCCTCATGCTTCACCACCATTCTGTTCGTCTGCGCGGGAAGCTATTCCTTTGCAGATTTCGTGAACTGATTTGACTGCATCAAAGTCATCAGGATCAGCTTCTTCGTTCGCGGTCAAAGC
Source organism: uncultured Sulfitobacter sp. (assembly GCA_937138475.1). Classification (GTDB taxonomy): domain Bacteria; phylum Pseudomonadota; class Alphaproteobacteria; order Rhodobacterales; family Rhodobacteraceae; genus CAKZPD01. The sequence continues at coordinate 29,749 of CAKZPD010000009.1, forward strand.
TGCCTTGGACGAATTGTCTAGCCCTGAAAACCATTGACGATAGTTGTCCATCCCAGCTTGTGCGTTGGTTTTCGCGCGAACGATCAGCGACATAACATCGCTTTCGTTCATTTGTTGTTGCTGCTGCTGTTGTTGGACCTGAAGGCGCTTGATCGTCACGGGTTTCTTCTGGCCTCGTGTGACTGTCAGCGGGATCGTCAAGTCTTGGTCGATGTGGGAAAGGTGGCTGATCCTAATCCCGCCCACTGGTTGCCCGCCCCATTTGACCGTGGGGTCGTTGTAAAGCGTCATCGACCGGCCAACATATTCCTGACCCTGTGGACCCCAAGCCCGAACAAGAACACGGCGCACGGTCTTGCACGGCTTGAACGGCTTGCCCTGATCGCCGTCATAGCGGATCGTGATGGGCTGGTCCGCGCTGTCTGCTGCGCGAACCTCCGTTACTGTGATTGTCATAGGCGCGGCCAGATCGTCGGCGTTCAACTGGTCTGACTTTGCAAGGATCGTTTTCGAAAGATCGGTCATTGTTCAAAACTCCTGAATGTCGCTGACACGTTTGGAAAGCCCCCAGCCGACAACACTGGACCATGCGCCAATGAAGTATGCTTTGAAGTCTTGTCCCATCGCTTCCTTGACGTGTGCGGGAATGATCATGTCGGGGACTTCGGTGACGTGCTTGCGGTCTTTGTCATAGATCAGCCAAGGTGTTTCCGGGCTGCTTGTCATTATAGGACGTTGGACCTTAACAACTTCGGTCATGCTATGATTTCCTCGTGGTGATCAATCCATTCAACAGGAATGATGCGGTTGGAAGGATTGGCGATGGCCGCGCGGTATTGGTCCACGCACTGCTGAACCTGCTTTTCCGTCGCCTCTGCTGCTTCAGAAATCTTGTCCTGATAGACGGGGATTGGCTCAACGCGGATCACGGCCATGTTCATGCCGTTGGAATAGCTGGTGAAGTCACACCATTTGCGGCCTGTCACCCAAAGCCCAGTTTGAACCTGAAGCATGTATTCGCGTGGGATCAGGTTGGCATCATCTTGCGTGACAAGGTGTTCGATGATCGTCTGCATCTGGTATTTCATGTCACGGCTTTTGTTTTCGATGATGCCGTCATCACCGACAAGGCCATCAGGTGAAAAGCCAACGTGAAAGCCAAGGCTGTCGTTGGTCACAAAGCCGCATTCCGCAACAGGTTCGATCTGCTGACTGTAGGCAATCCGCGCTTCAACTTCTTCAAGGTTGCCCCGTTCCATCGCATAGCTGATGAAGGTATCTGCCGGAATGTCGGTGACGCGCTGGGCTGCAAGTTCGAAGATGCTGGTGCGCGTGTCTTTGTTGTTGGCAATCTTCAGCGTGGCCGGTGTGATCACCTTGTCCATGATGCTTGCCGTCAACATCCCTTTGCGCAGATCGTGCCATTCCTGACTGCCTTGCGTTAAGCGGTGGTAGTAGTGGACATTGCCGATGGTGGTTACGTCCTTGTGTGGTTCGATGGTCATGCTTGGTTTCCTTTTTCTGTTGTCATGCTTGGCGCATGGGATGGGGGCGAAACGTGCCGCCCCTCACCGATGCGTCATTCATTTTCCATGCGATGTTCCGCGTATTCAAAAACGTCCCATGAATTTTCGGAAATCCACTGCAATACACGTCGTTTTTCGGAACGCTCTCTTTTACGTTCGTTCATCATGTCTTGATCGACAAATTCTGAAATCTTTTGATCGACAAGGCTTTCAATGATGCGCGGCTTTAACGCATCCAGTTCCCAGCATGTTTGCCCAAATTGTGACAGGTATTCTTGCGCAGCATATGCGTCCAAGATGCGATTGGCGTCCTCAATCACCCCTAAAGAACCGGAGCGGAATGATTTGTCTTTGTAACAGATTTTCATTTGCCCGCCTCCGCTTCGGCTGCTGACCCAACAACATCTTCAGGACTTCCGCCCAGCGCATAAAACAGGGCGTTGGCCTGACCTGCGGCATGTGCTGAATATCCAAAGTAAAGCGTTTGGTTTAAAAGCCCCCCTTCTGTTTCAATATCAATCGAAACACTGTTGCTGTTCGAAGGGTGCAAACGAACGGCGCGAACCTTGCAAACGCCGTGAATGTCTTGGTGAATGTTCATCATGGGATTGGTCTTTCTGCTTGGGTTGATTTGGATCAGTCGTCGTTTTCGAACTCAACTTCGTCTGACAGTTCATGAATTGCTTCGACCAAAGCCTTCGGCAAATCCTTTGGATCGACCTCAACGCCAAGAATGGACAATGTGTCGATTTCAATATCTTCCGGCTCATACCAGACTGGCGAACGGTCAACGCCATAATCTGTCTTCACCATTCGCGCGGTGAATGTGACTTCGACTTCTTCACCATTGTATTTTGCGGATGCCATTTGGAACTGCCTTTCGCTTGGTTGGTTATCGACACATAAAATCACCAACGCGATACGTCAAGCAAAAAATATTGTTGACGTATCTCAATAAATGTTTATTGGATATGCCATCAGATATTTGCGAAGGTAGGATGAAGCGCATGGCAAACGACAAAGAACGCCTGATCCCGTTCACTGAAGAAACATTCGACAAGGTGAAGGATGAAGCGGCAAAGTCGCGGCGTCATTTCAAATTCGAAGCGGCGGTGTTGATCGAAGAAGCATTGCAAGCACGGGCAGAAATGGAAGCCAAAACAGATGGCTAAACAGCCGTGGAAAGGCCGCAAGGCATCATCATTCAAGCGGGTGTCAGGTGCGCAGGCTGGCCGCGTGGCGGTCAAGGTGTATGTGTGCCGGTCGTGCGGATTGCAGCATCCGCCGGGACGCAAGCCGGATCAGTGCATGGATCGGTCATGTGGCGGATTGGCCTTCACGGTGTTCGATAGCACGGGCGAAGCTGGGCGCTGGGCAACGCTTCAACTGAAAGAAGGGCGCGGCATGATCACTGATCTGCAAAGGCAGGTTCGGTTTGATTTGATGGCTGCGCGGGTTTTGGAAGGCCGAACTGTCACGGCAAAAGTCGGTCAATACATCGCGGATTTCGTCTACATGGAAGACGGAAAACAGGTGATCGAAGACTTCAAAGGGGGCATGACTGATCTTGCCGCTTGGAAACTTCGACACATGGCGGCGCAAGGAATGCCCGTCAAACTCACATCAGCATAAGGAACTGAAAACATGACACAAACAGGCAATATTCCTGCGGCAAAAGAGGAAGCGGCAGGGCTGAAACACGCTGGATCAAACATCACCAAACTGAAGGAAGACATTTCCAACGGGGTGAAGCGTATCAACGCTGAAAAGGAAAAACGGACGGCTTGCAATGAACAGATCGCGGCCATCAAGTCGGACCTTGAAGCCAAGGGTGTTCACAAGAAGGCGCTGGACATGGCGATGACCTACATGAACATGGACCCGGACAAGCGTGAAGGCTTCGACATTGCCTATGACATTGTTCGGGAAGCCATCGGTTTGCCGGTCACTGCGCAAGGTGATCTGTTCGAAGGCGGTGATGGCAAGGGCGAAGCTGAAGATGCCTGAACCCGATTACAACGAAATGGACCGGGCCGCTGATGAAGCGGCTCGTGCCAGACAGGAAGAC
>CAKZPD010000010.1 GCA_937138475.1 uncultured Sulfitobacter sp.
GGCATCGCCCGGCATGGCGCCAAGATGGTCACGGCGGTGGCCTCAACCAATGTGCCGAAAATCACCATGTTGGTGGGTGGATCGTTTGGGGCGGGCAACTATGGCATGGCTGGGCGGGCCTATAGTCCGCGTTTCATGTGGACCTGGCCCAATTCGCGCATTTCCGTGATGGGCGGGCCGCAGGCCGCCGGGGTGCTGGCCACGGTCAAGCGCGACGCAATCGAGCGCGCCGGCGACAGCTGGAGCGCCGAGGAAGAGGCCGCCTTTAAACAGCCCACCATTGATATGTTTGAACAGCAATCGCATCCGCTTTATGCGTCGGCGCGGTTGTGGGATGATGGAATAATTGATCCCCGAAAATCCCGCGATGTGTTGGCCTTGTCGTTGTCTGCGGCGCTGAATGCGCCAATCGAGGAGACCCGCTTTGGCATATTCCGTATGTGATCTTTCCTTGAAACAAGGGGCGCTGCGCCATGTTTGACACTATTCTTATCGCCAATCGGGGTGAAATCGCCTGCCGTGTAATCGAAAGCGCGCGGGCGCTTGGGGTGCGCACGGTGGCGGTGTATTCCGACGCAGATGTCGGAGCCAAACATCGGCAAATGGCGGATCATGCGGTGCATATCGGCGGGGCGCTGCCGGCGCAAAGCTATCTGCGCGGCGATGTGATCATTCAGGCGGCGCTGGACAGCGGCGCGCAGGCCATCCACCCCGGTTATGGGTTTCTGTCCGAGAACCCTGATTTCGTCGATGCGGTGACCGCCGCCGGGTTGGTGTTTATCGGGCCGTCGGCGCAGGCGATCCGCGCCATGGGCCTGAAGGATGCGGCCAAGGCCCTGATGGAAAAGGCCGGGGTGCCGGTTGTGCCTGGCTATCACGGGGCGGATCAGGACGATGCGCTGTTGGCGCGCCAGGCGGCGCAAATTGGTTATCCGGTGCTGATCAAGGCCGTGGCAGGTGGCGGCGGCAAGGGGATGCGGCTGGTCGAAGATCCCAACGCCTTTGCCGAGGCGCTGACCTCGGCGCGGTCCGAAGCGCAAGCGGCCTTTGGCAACAGCGATGTTCTGGTCGAGAAATTCGTGACCAAGCCGCGCCATATCGAGGTGCAGATTTTTGGCGACGGTGTTGACGCTGTGCATTTGTTTGAGCGCGACTGCTCGCTTCAGCGGCGTCATCAAAAGGTAATAGAAGAGGCCCCGGCCCCCGGCATGACGGCGCAAATGCGCCAAGCCATGGGGGATGCGGCTGTGCGCGCGGCGCAGGCCATTGGCTATGCCGGGGCGGGCACGGTTGAATTCATCGTTGATGGCGCCGACGGGCTGCGCCCTGACGGGTTTTTCTTCATGGAGATGAACACCCGCCTTCAGGTTGAACACCCGGTGACCGAAGCAATAACCGGTGTGGATTTGGTCGAATGGCAGTTGCGCGTAGCGGCGGGCGAGCCGCTGCCAAAGGCGCAAAGCGATCTGTCGATCAACGGCCACGCGTTTGAGGCGCGCCTTTATGCCGAAGACGTGCCTGCCGGGTTTCTGCCGGCGACCGGCACGCTGTCGCATCTGGAATTTGCGCCGGGGTGCCGCGCCGACAGCGGTGTGCGGGCCGGCGATGCAATCAGCCCGTTTTACGATCCGATGATTGCCAAGGTGATCGTACACGGGCCTGGACGCGCGGCGGCTTTGTCCAAGCTGCGCGCCGCGCTTGCCGGAACGCGGGTTGGCGGCACGGTCACGAACCTGTCCTTTTTGGGGGCGCTGGCCGCGCATCCGGGGTTCAATCGCGGGGATGTCGACACAGGGTTGATTGCCCGTGATCTTGAGGCCCTGACACAGGTGCCCGCCCCCAGCGTCGCCCAAAAGATCGCCGCCGGCATGGCGGCCCTGGGTCTTGATCGGGGATCGGATGTTGCCGGCTTTACCCTGTGGCGTTCGTTGCGTCGGCAGGTGCAGTTGATCCACAAGGATACCGAATTTACCGCATATGTGCGGGTCGATGGCCCTGACCAGCAACGCTGGGAAATTGATCAGACGGAACATCTGGTCAAACGCGGGCCGGGCGGATGGATGCTTGGGGCGTGCGGATTGGTGCAGGCGGCCGTGGCGGGGCATCAGGTCACCGTGTTTGATGCCTATGGTGTCGAATTTCAAATCGTTGATCCGCTGGATCGCCAAACCAGCGCCGCAGGGGATGGCAATGTGATCGAAGCGCCGATGCCGGGGCTGATCAAGCAAATCGACGCGCAGCCCGGAATGCAGGTTGCCCAGGGTGATCGTCTGGCCATTCTTGAGGCGATGAAGATGGAGCACGCGCTTTTGGCCGCCCGCGATGGGGTTGTGGCGCAGATATTTGCTGCCGCAGGCGATCAGGTCGAGGCAGGCGCCGCGTTGATCCAGCTTGAACCGGCAGAGGACACAGCAGACCCATGATCGTTCTGCCGCCGGGCGCCCAAACGCGGTCAATGCGCCGCCGGCGGTTGCTGTCTGATCTTGGGGCGCACATTGATCTGCGGCTGTATCAAAAAGGGTTTTGTCCGCCATGGGCAATGCCCTAGGCTGGCGCAATTGGCGATGGGCCAAGTGGCATTGGGGAAGGAAAAATCAAGATGAGCTTGGGACCGGTCGAGATATTTGAAGTAGGCCCGCGCGATGGCCTGCAAAACGAGCCATCCGAGATATCGGTGGCGCAAAAGGTCGCCTTGGTGGATTGCCTAAGCCGCGCGGGCTTTTCACGGATTGAAATGGCCAGTTTTGTTTCCCCCAAATGGGTGCCGCAAATGGCCGGCTCTGGCGATGTGCTGGCGCAGATCACCCGCGCGCCGGGCGTGCGCTATGCGGCCTTGACGCCGAACATGCAGGGCTTTCAGGCGGCGTTGGCTGCCAAGGCCGACGAAGTGGCGGTCTTTGCCTCGGCGTCGGAGGGGTTTTCCAAGGCCAATGTAAATGCCAGCATCGACGAAAGCCTGGAACGTTTTGCACCGATTTTGGAAGAGGCCCGTCATATTGATCTGCCGGTGCGCGGCTATGTGTCATGCGTGATCGAATGCCCCTATGACGGGGCGGTGGCCCCCGACCAGGTGGCGCGGATCGCGGACAAGCTGTTTGCAATGGGGTGTTACGAAATCAGTCTGGGCGACACGATCGGCGCCGGAACCCCTGACAGCATTGCGCGGATGTTGCTGGCGGTGCGAAATGCGGTTCCGGTTGGGCGCCTGGCGGGTCATTACCATGACACCGGCGGACGGGCGATTGCCAATATCGATGCGTCTTTGTCTTTGGGTGTGCGGGTTTTTGACGCGGCGGTTGGTGGTTTGGGGGGCTGCCCTTATGCGCCGGGGGCCTCGGGCAATGTCGCGACGGAAACCGTGGCGCGGCATCTGGCGGACCTGGGCTATGAAACCGGGCTTGATCTGGACCAGATAAACCAAGCGGCACAGCTGGCGCGCAGCCTGCGCAGTGCCTGATTGAAAGGTCACCGGATGTACGAAACCATTTCGATAACCACCGACGCGCGCGGCGTTGCAACCCTGACTTTGGCGCGGCCAGACAAGCACAACGCCATGTCGGCACAGATGTTGGCCGAACTGACGCGCGCGGCCAAGGCGCTGGGCGAAGATGATACCGTGCGCTGTGTGATTCTGGCGGCGCAGGGCGCCAGTTTTTGCGCCGGGGGTGATCTGGGGTGGATGCGCGCGCAAATGGACATGGACGCCGCCACCCGCGCACAAGAGGCCGGAAAGCTGGCAACCATGTTGGGCGCGCTGAACACCTTGCCAAAACCGTTGATTGGCCGCGTGCATGGCAACGCCTTTGGTGGTGGCATCGGCATGGCCTGTGTGTGCGATGTGGCCATCGGGGCGCAGGGGGCCAAATTCGGCTTGACCGAGACGCGGTTGGGGATCATCCCGGCCACCATCGGCCCCTATGTGCTGGCGCGCATGGGCGAAGGGCGGGCGCGGCGTGTGTTTATGTCGGCGCGCCTGTTTGATACGGCCGAGGCCGTTGATCTGGGGATCTTGTCGCGGATGGTTGCGGCAGACGATCTGGATGCTGCCATTGAATCTGAGGTGCGCCCTTATCTGTCATGTGCCCCCGGCGCGGTTGCCGCCGCCAAGAAGCTGGCGCGCGATTTGGGGCCGGTGATCGACCAGTCGGCGATTGAGCTGAGCATCAAGGCGTTGGCCGACCGTTGGAACACGGCCGAAGCCGCCGAAGGAATCGGCGCATTTTTTGACAAACGCAAGCCGGCGTGGGCCCAGGGCCAGGGATAAAGACCGGCGCGGGTGAGGCTGAGCCGACGGCGCCAAGACGGCGCCAAGATGGGGGCGATGATTTACCGCCAAGGATGACAGGGGAAAAGCCCGGAATTTCGCGAAAAATCCGGGTTGCTTTGCTTGGTTGAAAACGGGCCAGTCTTGGTTGACCCTGCGCAGAGGGGGAGGTAAACCCTTGCTCGATACCTCGGCGCGGGCCGGGGGCGGGCGCGAATGCCTGAGATACCCAAAAGGAGCCTCAACGTGGACGAGATGCTGCGGGAATACCTTCCCATCCTTGTATTTCTTGCGGTTGCCATTGGATTGGGCGTCGTGCTGATCCTGGCCGCGATCATTGTTGCGGTGCGCAACCCTGATCCGGAAAAAGTCAGCGCCTATGAGTGCGGGTTCAATGCCTTTGACGACGCGCGGATGAAATTCGACGTTCGCTTTTATCTGGTGTCGATCCTGTTCATCATTTTCGATCTGGAAATTGCGTTTTTGTTCCCATGGGCTGTGGCGTTCAAAGATGTCAGCATGGTGGGCTTTTGGTCGATGATGGTCTTTTTGGCGGTTCTGACCGCTGGATTTGCCTATGAGTGGAAAAAGGGAGCGCTGGAATGGCAGTAGCCACCGGAGCAGTAACGGCCGGCGTTGACCGCGAGGTCGCAACGCAAGAGCTGAACCGCGAGTTGCAGGACAAGGGCTTTTTGCTGACCTCGACCGCGGATGTAATCAACTGGGCGCGCACCGGTTCGTTGCACTGGATGACCTTTGGTCTTGCCTGTTGTGCGGTCGAAATGATGCACACGTCCATGCCGCGATATGATCTTGAGCGTTTCGGAACCGCGCCCCGCGCCAGCCCGCGCCAGTCGGACCTGATGATCGTAGCGGGCACGCTGACCAACAAGATGGCCCCGGCCCTGCGCAAGGTTTATGACCAAATGCCCGAGCCGCGCTATGTGATTTCGATGGGATCCTGCGCCAATGGCGGCGGGTATTACCACTATTCCTATAGTGTTGTGCGTGGGTGTGACCGGGTTGTGCCGGTGGATGTCTATGTGCCGGGTTGCCCCCCAACAGCCGAGGCGCTGCTTTATGGCATCATGCAGCTTCAGCGTAAAATCCGCCGCACCGGCACCATCATTCGATAAGGAGCGATCATGTCTGACGCCTTGAAAGATCTTGCCGGCTATATCGAAGCCAAGCGCGGGGATTGCGTTGCTGGCTGGGATGTGTCGCATGGCGAGCTGAATATTGACGTAACGCCGTCGAATATTGCGGGCTTTGTCGATTTCCTGAAATCCGACGCGACCTGCCGGTTCACCAGCCTGGTGGATATTACCGCGGTTGATTATGCCGGGCGCGACAAGCGCTTTGACGTGGTTTATCATTTCTTGTCGATGTATCAAAACCATCGCATCCGCTTGCGCGCCTCGGTGCGCGAGGACGAGATGGTGCCGTCGATCACCGACGTACACCCCTCGGCCAATTGGTTCGAGCGCGAGGTCTTTGACATGTTCGGGATTTTGTTCTCGGGGCATCCCGATTTGCGCCGTATTTTGACCGATTACGGGTTTCGCGGATATCCGCTGCGCAAGGATTTCCCCACCACCGGATATACCGAAGTGCGCTATGACGAGGTGCAAAAGCGCGTGGTATACGAGCCGGTCAGCCTGGTGCAGGAATATCGCCAGTTTGATTTCATGTCCCCCTGGGAGGGCGCGGAATACATTCTGCCCGGCGACGAAAAGCAAACCGAAGGGGGCAAGTGATCGCCATGACGCCTGTCCGCCTGATCCATCAAGCCACGGCCCGCGTGTTTCGCGGGCATCTCTGCGCGCAAAAGGCGCAGGTTCGCAGTGAGGTGCCCGCATGAGCGCCTTGTTCTGGTTGGTGATGGCGGTTTTGACGGTTGTGCCGATGCTAAAGCTGTTGCCGCATTTTGGCATTAACAAACTATGGGCCTTGGCGGGGATTGTCCCCATCGGCACCCTGGCGCTGATTTGGTGGATGGCGCTGAAATTACAAGATCTGGAGCGACGCTGACATGATGGACGGCACCAAAGGCTTCGAGGACGCCCTGACGGGCGAGCAGAAGATTCGCAATTTCAACATCAATTTCGGGCCTCAGCACCCTGCTGCGCATGGCGTGCTGCGCCTGGTGCTTGAGCTGGACGGCGAAGTGGTCGAACGGTGCGATCCGCACATCGGGCTGCTGCATCGCGGCACAGAAAAGCTGATGGAAAGCCGGACGTATCTGCAAAACCTGCCGTATTTTGATCGGTTGGATTATGTGGCCCCAATGAATCAGGAACACGCCTGGTGCCTGGCCATCGAAAAACTGACGGGCACTGTGGTGCCGCGCCGGGCCAGCCTGATCCGGGTGTTGTTTTCGGAAATTGGCCGGGTCTTGAACCATTTGTTGAACGTCACCACCCAGGCCATGGACGTTGGCGCGCTGACCCCGCCGCTTTGGGGCTTTGAAGAGCGCGAAAAGCTGATGGGCTTTTACGAGCGGGCCTGCGGCGCGCGTTTGCACGCGGCCTATTTCCGCCCCGGCGGGGTGCATCAGGATCTGCCTGATGCGTTGATCGAAGATATTGATACATGGGCCGATGAATTCCCGCGGTTTATGTCGGACATTGACGGGCTCCTGACGGAAAACCGGATTTTCAAACAGCGCAACGTCGATATCGGTGTCGTTACCGAAGAAGATATTCTGGATTATGGCTTTAGCGGTGTGATGGTGCGGGGGTCCGGTTTGGCCTGGGATTTGCGCCGCGCGCAGCCTTATGAATGCTATGATGAATTCGACTTTCAGATCCCGGTGGGCAAGAATGGCGATTGTTATGATCGCTATCTGGTCCGCATGGAGGAAATGCGCCAGTCGGTGTCGATCATCAAGCAGGCCGTGGCCAAGCTGCGGGTGGAAAAGGGCGATGTTCTGGCCCGTGGCAAGATCACCCCACCGTCGCGTTCGGCCATGAAAACCGACATGGAAAGCCTGATTCACCATTTCAAGCTTTACACAGAAGGGTTCCACGTTCCCGCAGGCGAAGTTTATTGCGCGGTCGAGGCCCCCAAAGGGGAATTCGGCGTGTATTTGGTGGCCGACGGCACCAACAAACCTTACCGCGCCAAGCTGCGCGCGCCGGGCTTTTTGCACCTGCAAGCGATGGACCACATGAGCAAGGGCCACCAGCTGGCCGATGTCGCCGCCATTATCGGCACGATGGATGTCGTGTTCGGGGAAATTGACCGCTGATGCGTTTTGCTTTGAACACATGGGTTACACATATCTTTGCCAAGGCTGCGGCTTTGTGCGCCACTTTGAAAGACTGAACTGATGCTGCGCCGACTACATCCAGAACAACCCGATACATTTGCCTTTACGGCAGCCAATCAGGCATGGGCCGAAGGCCAGATCAGTAAGTATCCCGAGGGACGTCAGGCCAGCGCGATCATTCCGCTTTTGTGGCGCGCGCAGGAACAAGAAGGCTGGTTGACCCGGCCGGCAATTGAACATGTCGCAACGATGCTGGGCCTAAGCTATATCCGGGCGCTTGAGGTCGCGACGTTTTATTTCATGTTCCAGCTTCAGCCGGTGGGGTCGGTCGCGCATATTCAGGTTTGCGGCACCACGTCTTGCATGATTTGCGGCGCCGAGGATCTGGTTCAGGTTTGCAAGGAGATGATCGCTGCCAAACCGCACCAGCTGTCGGAAGATGGCAAGTTCAGCTGGGAAGAGGTTGAATGCCTTGGGTCATGTTCGAATGCGCCAATGGCCCAAATCGGCAAGGATTATTACGAAGACCTGACCGCCGACAAAATGCGGGCCTTGATTACGGATTTGTCAAAAGGTGGCGTGCCGCTGCCGGGGCCGCAAAATGGCCGCTATGGGGCCGAACCGTTGGGCGGTGTGACCAGCCTGAAGGATCATGAGGCCGGCAAGCCGCCACATAACGCATCCGTGGCGCTGGCGGTTGAAATCGGCGACACGGTCAAACGTATCGACGGGACCGAAGTGCCCCTGTTGACCCCGTGGCGGGGAAAATCTGGGGCTGCCGCGAAAACCAGCCCCAAGGCCAAGCCTGCCGCTGCCCGATCAGCCGCTGCGCCGAAAAAACCGCGCAGCCTGAAGGCGCCGCGCAAGGCCGGGGCCGATGATCTGACGGCGCTGAAAGGTGTGGGGCCCAAGCTTGCCGAGGTGCTCAATTCCCTTGGGTTCTATCACTATGACCAGATTGCGAAATGGTCTGACGCAGAAATCGCTTGGGTTGATGAAAATCTGGAAGGCTTTAAAGGCCGCGCCAGCCGTGATGGGTGGGTCTTGCAGGCCGCCGATCTGGCGCAAAAGGCATAACCGACTGGGGTTGGAAATATTCGATGACGACGCAAAGGTCACATGGCAATACGGCACAGACCGCCCCGATGATGGGGGGGCTGTGATCTGCCATGCAAACGGACAGCGATCTTCGAAACAGCAAGAAAGGCCGGATGGTCAGTCTGGTCATCGCGGGAACCATGTTGGTGTGGTTGTTGATGCAGGCGATTGGCCCGGCCTTGGGGCTTGCCGGTCGCTATGCGCTGTTGGTGGATTTTCTGGCCCTTGCCGCGCTTTTCTGGGCGCTGGTCGTCACATTACAAATTTGGCGTTCGCGTGGTAGGGCGCGCGCAAACAACAAAGGTAGCAACTGATGCTTCAGGACAAAGACCGGATCTTTACCAATATCTATGGTATGCACGAGCGCACCCTGCGGGGCGCGCAGGCACGCGGGCATTGGGACGGCACAGCGGCGATCATCAAAAAGGGACGTGATTGGATCATCGACACGATGAAGGCCAGCGGCCTGCGTGGGCGTGGCGGTGCGGGGTTCCCGACCGGTCTGAAATGGTCTTTTATGCCCAAGGAAAGCGATGGCCGGCCGGCTTATCTGGTGGTCAACGCCGATGAATCCGAACCCGGCACCTGCAAAGACCGCGAAATCATGCGCCACGATCCGCATACCCTGATCGAAGGCTGCCTGATCGCCAGCTTCGCGATGAACGCCAACGCGTGCTATATCTATATTCGCGGTGAATACATCCGCGAGCGTGAGGCCCTGCAAGCCGCCATTGATGAGGCCTATGACGCCGGGCTGCTGGGCAAGAATGCGGCGAAATCGGGCTGGGATTTCGATCTTTATCTGCATCACGGCGCCGGTGCTTATATCTGCGGCGAAGAAACCGCCTTGCTTGAAAGCCTTGAGGGCAAGAAGGGGATGCCGCGCATGAAGCCGCCGTTCCCGGCGGGCGCGGGGCTGTATGGATGCCCAACCACGGTGAACAATGTTGAATCCATTGCGGTGGTGCCAACCATCCTGCGCCGGGGGCCGGAATGGTTTTCGTCATTTGGCCGGCCAAACAACGCCGGCACCAAGCTGTTTGCCATTTCCGGCCATGTGAACACGCCCTGCGTCGTCGAAGAAGCCATGAGCATCAGCTTTGAGGAACTGATCGAAACGCATTGCGGCGGTATCCGTGGCGGCTGGGATAACCTTAAGGCGGTTATTCCAGGTGGATCGTCGGTGCCGATGATTCCCGGCAAAGACATGCGTGATGCGATCATGGATTTCGATTACCTGCGCGAGCAGCGATCGGGGTTGGGGACTGCGGCGGTGATTGTCATGGACAATTCCACCGATGTGATCAAGGCGATCTGGCGCTTGTCCAAGTTCTATAAACACGAAAGCTGTGGCCAATGCACGCCGTGCCGCGAAGGCACCGGCTGGATGATGCGGGTCATGGACCGGCTGGTCACAGGCGAGGCCGAGCCAGAAGAAATCGACATGCTGCTGGATGTGACCAAACAGGTCGAAGGGCATACGATTTGCGCGCTGGGCGATGCTGCCGCCTGGCCAATTCAGGGGTTGATCCGGCATTTCCGCGATGAAATCGAGGACCGCATCAAACACAAACGTTCGGGCCGGTCTTCGGCTGTGGCGGCGCGGTAAACCGATGCGCGGGGTTTTCATATCCCTTGCGGCGCTGGGTGCGGCCGCGGTGCTGGCCGGCTGTGATCTGGGGCAGGATGCGACGTTGTTTGACGGGCAGCGCTTTCGGACCAAACTGTCCAAGCAAGACGCGCGCCATGTCTTTGTGGTTACGGCCAGCCCGGTGTCGGCCTCGCGGGTTGGGGCCGCCGAAGCGGCGCGCTATGCGGCCACGCGCTATTGCGTCAGCAACTTTGGCAGCTCTGAGATCGTCTGGACCGTCGGACCGGATCAAGACCTTGACGCCTTGCCGGTCAGTGATGACCGCCTGACCTTGCAGGGGGCTTGCCCGCAATGACCGCACCCGCCCCCCTTTGGCGTTATTGCATAACCGCCCCGTTGCCGTTCCCCTGCTGGCACACAACAGGAGAAGTGGAATGCGTATGTTGACCATGGCGGCGGTGATGACGGTCTTGCTTGGGGCGGCGGCCTTTGCCAAGCCCGCGTTGCGGGATGTGCCGGAAATAGACAACGGGCTGCTTTATATCGCGCTTGCGGATGAAATCCGTAAGAACTGTCCCAGCATATCGGCGCGGCTTTTGAAGGCGTTTGTGGCAATGCAGGCGCTTGAAGGGCGGGCCAAGGATATGGGCTATAGCGCCGAAGAAATCCGGGCCTATACCGGATCCGAAGAGGAAAAAGCGCGGATGCGCGCCCGCGGCGCGGCCTATCTTCGGGCACATGGGGTCACAGGGGACGATCCGCAAAGCTATTGCACGCTTGGGCGTGCTGAAATCGAAAAATCGAGCCAAATCGGCACGTTACTCAAGGCGAAGTGAACAGATGAGCGATATCCGCAAGATCATTATCGACGATACCGAGGTCGAGGTTGAGGGCGCAATGACGCTCATTCAGGCCTGCGAAGAGGCCGGCGTTGAAATTCCGCGCTTTTGCTATCACGAACGCCTGACCATCGCGGGCAATTGCCGGATGTGTCTGGTCGAGGTGGTGGGCGGCCCGCCCAAGCCGGCTGCGTCTTGTGCCATGCAGGTGCGGGATTTGCGCCCCGGCCCCGAGGGGCAGCCGCCGGTGATCAAGACCAATTCACCCATGGTCAAAAAGGCCCGCGAAGGCGTGATGGAGTTCTTGCTGATCAACCACCCCTTGGATTGCCCGATCTGTGATCAGGGCGGCGAATGCGATTTGCAGGATCAGGCGATGGCGTACGGCGTTGATTTCAGCCGCTATCGCGAGCCAAAGCGCGCCACCGATGATCTGGACCTTGGTCCGCTGGTTGAAACCCACATGACGCGCTGCATTTCCTGCACCCGCTGCGTGCGGTTCACCACCGAGGTGGCCGGCATTACCCAGATGGGCCAGACCGGGCGCGGCGAAGACGCCGAAATCACCAGCTATCTTGGCGAAACGCTGGACAGCAACCTTCAGGGCAACATCATTGATCTGTGCCCTGTTGGCGCGCTTGTGTCCAAGCCCTATGCCTTTACCGCCCGCCCGTGGGAGCTGACAAAAACCGAAAGCATCGACGTGATGGATGCCTTGGGCAGCAATATCCGCGTTGATACCAAGGGCCGCGAAGTGATGCGCCTGTTGCCGCGCAACCATGATGGCGTGAACGAGGAATGGATTTCCGACAAAACCCGCTTTGTTTGGGATGGGTTGCGCCGCCAGCGTCTGGATACCCCCTATATCCGCGAAAACGGCAAGTTGCGCCCGGCCACCTGGCCCGAGGCCCTGTCGGCTGCGGCGCGGGCAATGGAGGGTAAATCCGTCGCCGGGCTGGTCGGTGATTTGGCCCCTGTCGAAGCGGCATTCGCCCTGAAACAGCTGATCGAAGCCAAAGGCGGCGTGGTTGAATGCCGCACCGATGGCGCCAAGCTGCCCCTTGGCAACCGGTCGGCCTATGTCGGCACGGCGCGGATCGAAGATCTGGATGCGGCTTCGGCGGTGATTATCATCGGCGCCAACCCCGTGGCCGAGGCCCCGGTATTGAACGCGCGTATTCGCAAGGCGTGGACCAAAGGCGCCGATGTGTCGCTGATCGGTGATGCTGTCGATCTGACCTATCCCTATACCCATCTGGGCAGCGACCGCGCGGCGCTTGCGGCTTTGGCCAAGACGGCCAAGACGTTGCAAGGGAAACAGGCGATCGTGGTTCTGGGCATGGGTGCGCTGCGCGAGGCCGATGGCGCCGCGGTTCTGGGCCACGCGATGGCGCTGTGCCAAGCCGCCGATGCCAAGCTGCTGGTGCTGCATACGGCCGCGGCACGGGTCGGGGCGCTGGATATCGGCGCGGCCAATGACGGCGGAATGGACGCTGTGGCCAAGGCTGAAGTGATTTACAATCTGGGCGCCGATGAAATCGAAATTGCCGCCGGCCCGGTGGTGATCTATCAGGGCAGCCACGGAGACCGGGGGGCGCATCGCGCCGATATTATCCTGCCGGGCGCCGCCTATACCGAGGAATCGGGCCTGTTCGTCAACACCGAAGGGCGGCCCCAGCTGGCACATCGCGCCGGGTTTGCACCGGGGCAGGCCAAGGAAAACTGGGCCATTCTGCGGGCGCTAAGCGCCGAGACCGGGGCGCAGCTTGGTTACGATTCCCTGGCGCAATTGCGCACGGCCCTGGTCGCGGCGGTGCCGCATCTGGCCCAGGTTGATCAGGTTGCCGACAACGCGTGGCAGCCGGTCGAGGCCGGCGCGCTTGGCAAGGCAAGCTTTCAATATGCGGTCAAGGATTTCTATCTGAGCAACCCCATCGCCCGCGCCAGCGCGTTGATGGCCGAGCTGAGCGCCAATGCAAAGGCGCGCAATGCACCGCCCGTGGCCGCCGAATGAAGCGTTTGGCCCCCATATCATCCCGGATACCGGGAAACGCCGCCGCGCCAAGCCCTGATTTGGCGCGTTGCGATGGGGCTGTGACCGGGGCACGGCATGGGCAATTCCCGGCCGGTCAGGCCAAATGCGCAGTGGCAACCAAGACCCCGACCCGAGGCTTTGGATATGCGAGACATTTGCGCACAAAACGAGCCGAAAAGGGTGGCGTGTGGACGGCAGATGCTGTTTACACCATCTCGCCATCCCTGCCGCGCGGGCTGCGGACCAACGACCTGGGCGTCGTGGCTGTGGATTGCGCGGAAAACAGAATTCCGAGCGTGTGAGGACCTATGGCTGATTTCTTAACCACCCCTGTCGGCATCGCCGCGCTGATCCTGGCCCAGGTGCTGGCGGTCGTGGCCTTTGTCATGATCTCGCTGCTGTTTTTGGTCTATGGGGACCGCAAGATCTGGGCCGCCGTGCAAATGCGGCGTGGGCCGAACGTTGTTGGGGTCTTTGGCTTGCTGCAATCCGTTGCCGATGCCCTGAAATACGTCGTCAAAGAGGTGGTGATCCCGGCAGGCGCAGACCGAACGGTCTTTATGCTGGCGCCGCTGACATCCTTTGTTTTGGCGATGATTGCCTGGGCGGTGATCCCGTTCAACGATGGCTGGGTTTTGTCGGACATCAACGTGGCGATCCTGTTCGTCTTTGCGGTTTCCTCGCTCGAGGTTTACGGCGTGATCATGGGCGGCTGGGCGTCCAACTCCAAATACCCGTTCCTTGGATCGCTGCGCTCTGCGGCGCAGATGATTTCCTATGAGGTGTCCTTGGGGCTGATCATTATCGGTATTATCATCTCGACCGGGTCGATGAATTTCAGCGGTATCGTCGCCGCACAAGACGGCAATTACGGCTTTTTCAGCTGGTATTGGCTGCCGCATTTCCCGATGGTGTTCCTCTTTTTCATCTCGGCGCTGGCGGAAACAAATCGCCCGCCCTTCGACCTGCCCGAGGCGGAATCGGAATTGGTGGCCGGATATCAGGTGGAATATTCATCGACGCCGTTCCTGCTGTTCATGGCAGGTGAATATATCGCCATTTTCTTGATGTGCGCGCTGACATCGCTGCTGTTCTTTGGCGGTTGGTTGTCGCCCATTCCGGGCCTGCCTGACGGCGTGCTGTGGATGGTCGCGAAAATGGCGTTCTTCTTTTTCCTCTTTGCCATGGTCAAGGCCATCACACCGCGCTACCGCTATGATCAGTTGATGCGCCTGGGCTGGAAGGTCTTCTTGCCCTTCAGCCTGTTCTGGGTGGTGTTCGTGTCCTTTGCGGCAAAGTTTGATTGGTTCTGGGGCGCCTATGCGCGCTGGGGCATGGGGGGCTGATATGACGCAGATTGATTACACACGCGCGGCCAAGTATTTCCTGTTGCAGGATTTCTGGACCGGCATGAAGCTGGGGCTCAAGTATTTCTTTTCGCCCAAGGCGACGCTGAACTATCCCCATGAAAAGGGACCGCTGTCCCCCCGGTTCCGGGGCGAACATGCGCTGCGCCGTTATCCCAATGGCGAAGAACGCTGCATCGCTTGCAAGCTGTGCGAGGCAGTGTGCCCCGCGCAGGCGATCACCATTGACGCCGAACCGCGCGAAGACGGCAGCCGCCGCACCACGCGCTATGACATCGACATGACCAAGTGCATCTATTGCGGTTTCTGCCAAGAGGCCTGCCCCGTGGATGCGATTGTCGAAGGCCCCAATTTCGAATTTTCGACCGAAACCCGCGAAGAGCTGTATTACGACAAGGCCAAGCTGTTGGCCAACGGCGACCGCTGGGAGGCCGAGATCGCGCGCAATCTGGAACTGGATGCGCCCTACCGATGACCGATGCAAAACACCCATTCGAGGCAATGATGGCCCAGGTGCAGGAAATGGCCAAGTCGTTTCCGGCCATGGAGGCCTTTTCGCCCAAGGGCTTTGAAAAGCTGGTGGGAACCATGCCCAAGGACATGATGGATGTCATGTTTGGCAATACCTTCAACGAAGGTGGGCTGGATGCAGGCACGCGGCTGTTGCTGACGCTGGCCGGGCTGACCATGCAGGGGGCACAGAATGATTTCGCCCTGCGCCAGACGGCGCGCCACGCGCTTGAGGCGGGCGTGACCAGCCAGCAAATCATTGAGACAATTGGGCAGATGTCGGTGTTCGCCGGGCTTCCTGCCATGACGCGGGCGATGGAAATCGTAAAGCCTGTGCTCGAAGAGAAAGAAGGTGACGCATGAGCGTATTCGCGTTTTATCTGTTTGCGATCTGCGTGATCGTCGGCGGGCTGTTTACCGTGATCAGCCGCAACCCGGTCCATTCGGTGCTGTGGCTTATTCTGGCGTTCCTGTCCTCGGCCGGGCTTTTTGTGCTGCTGGGGGCCGAATTCGTGGCGATGCTTTTGGTGATCGTCTATGTCGGTGCCGTTGCGGTCTTGTTCCTGTTCGTGGTCATGATGCTTGACGTCGATTTCGCCGAGCTAAAGGCCGAGATGGCGAAATACATGCCGCTTGCGCTGTTGATCGGTCTGGTCATCTTGATGCAATTCGTGATGGTCTTTGGCGCCTGGGATGCCAGCCACGAGGCCGCCGGATTGCGTGCGCAGGTAACACCGCTGGATCGCCACAACACCGAGGCCCTGGGCCTGATCCTTTATGACGATTACTTCCTGTTGTTCCAGCTTGCCGGTTTGATCCTGCTGGTGGCGATGATCGGCGCGATCGTTCTGACCCTGCGCCATCGCGGCGATGTCAAACGTCAGGATGTGGTGGCGCAGATGATGCGTGACCCCAAAACCGCGATGGAGCTGAAGGACATCAAACCCGGACAGGGGCTGTAACGCCTGCATAAGCAGAAACCAACACGCGCCTGCGCTGCGCAACAAGACGGAAAGAATGGACGAGACATGATCGGACTTGAGCACTATCTGACGGTGGCGGCGACGCTGTTTGTCATTGGCATCTTCGGGCTGTTTCTGAACCGCAAGAACGTGATCATCCTGCTGATGAGCATCGAACTCATGCTGCTGGCGGTGAACATCAACCTTGTGGCGTTCTCAAGCTTTCTGGGCGATCTGGTCGGGCAGGTGTTCACCCTGTTCGTGCTGACCGTCGCGGCGGCCGAGGCGGCGATTGGTCTGGCCATTCTGGTTTGTTTCTTCCGCAATCGCGGCACCATTGCCGTCGAAGACGTTAACGTGATGAAGGGCTAAGCATCATGGAAAATATTATCCTTTTTGCGCCGCTGGTGGGCAGCCTTCTTTGCGGGTTCGGTTGGAAATTCATCGGCGAAAGCGCCGCGATGTGGGTGGCAACCGGGCTGTTGTTCTTGTCTGCCGCTCTCAGCTGGGTTGTCTTTTTGACCTTTGACGGCGTGACCGAGCATATTCAGATCCTGCGTTGGATCGAAAGCGGCAGCCTAAGCACCGATTGGGCCATCCGTATGGACCGTTTGACCGCGATCATGCTGATCGTGATCACAACCGTGTCCAGCTTGGTGCATTTGTATTCCTTTGGCTATATGGCGCATGATCCCCAGTGGCACGAAGGCGAAAGCTATAAGCCGCGCTTTTTCGCGTATCTGTCGTTCTTTACCTTTGCCATGCTGATGCTGGTGACCTCTGACAACCTGGTGCAGATGTTCTTTGGCTGGGAAGGCGTGGGCGTTGCCTCGTATTTGCTGATCGGTTTTTACTATCGCAAACCATCGGCCAATGCGGCGGCGATCAAGGCCTTCGTTGTCAACCGCGTGGGTGATTTTGGCTTTGCGCTTGGTATTTTCGGGCTGTTCTATCTGACGGATTCAATTCGGTTTGACGATGTCTTTGCCGCTGCGCCGCAGCTTGCTGAAACGCAGATCGCCTTTTTGTGGAGCGAATGGAACGCGGCCAATCTGATCGCCTTTTTGCTGTTCGTCGGCGCGATGGGCAAATCGGCCCAGCTGTTCTTGCACACATGGTTGCCCGATGCGATGGAAGGCCCAACGCCGGTTTCGGCGCTGATCCACGCCGCGACCATGGTCACCGCCGGTGTGTTCTTGGTGTGCCGTATGTCGCCGCTGATGGAATTTGCCCCCGAGGCAATGATGTTCGTGACCTTCCTGGGCGCCACAACGGCCTTTTTCGCGGCCACTGTTGGTCTGGTCCAGACGGATATCAAACGCGTGATCGCCTATTCGACCTGTTCACAGCTTGGGTATATGTTCGTGGCTGCCGGTGTGGGCATGTATTCCGCCGCGATGTTCCACCTGCTGACGCACGCGTTCTTCAAAGCCATGCTGTTTCTGGGTGCGGGGTCGGTGATCCATGCCATGCACCACGAACAGGACATGACCAATTATGGCGGGCTGCGTAAAAAGATCCCCTATACCTTTGCGGCGATGATGATCGGCACGCTGGCCATCACTGGGGTCGGTATCCCGCTGACCCATTACGGTTTTGCCGGGTTCCTAAGCAAAGACGCCATTATCGAAAGCGCCTTTGCCGGCGGCACCGCCTATGCCTTCTGGTTGCTGGTGGCCGCGGCCGCGATGACCAGCTTTTACAGCTGGCGCCTGATTTTCCTGACATTCTATGGCGCGCCGCGCGGCGATCAGCATACCCATGATCACGCACACGAAAGCCCAATGACCATGTTGGTGCCGCTTGGCGTTCTGAGCCTGGGGGCGATTTTTTCCGGGATGCTTTGGTATTCCAGCTTCTTTGGGCACGCCGATCAGGTCGGCAAATTCTATGGCATCCCCTATGCCGAAGCTGCGGCCCACGGCGACGGGCATGCGGATGATCACGGCGATGATCACGCAACCGATAGCCACGCCAAGGACGATCACGGCGCGGACGGCGGCAAAGGTAAGGACAAGCACCATTATGTGTTTACCGGCCAACCGGGCGAGGGGGCGCTGTATTTCGCGCCGGACAACCACGTTCTGGACGATGCCCACAACGTGCCCAACTGGGTCAAGGTTTCGCCATTCATTGCCATGCTTGCCGGGTTTGTCATGGCGCTTTGGTTCTATATCTGGAACCCCAGCCTGCCGGCGCGTCTGGCGGCCAATCAGCGCCCGCTTTACCTGTTCTTGCTCAACAAATGGTATTTCGACGAAATCTATGATGCGCTTTTCGTCAATCCGGCCAAGAAACTGGGCCGCTTCCTTTGGAAGCGCGGCGATGGTGATGTGATCGACGGCGGCCTGAACGGCGTGGCCATGGGGATCATTCCCTTCTTTACCAAATTGGCTGGCCGGGCGCAGTCGGGCTATATCTTTACCTATGCCTTCGCCATGGTGATCGGAATTGCGGTTCTGGTCACATGGATGACGCTCAGCGGAGGAGCGCACTAATGGACAATCTTCTGTCAATCGTCACCTTCATCCCCGCCTTGGCGGCGCTGATCCTGGCGGTGTTCCTGCGCGGCACGGATGCAGCGGCCAATCGCAACGCCAAGTGGCTGGCGATGATCGCCACCAGTGCGACGTTTTTGGTATCGCTGTTCATTCTGGCCGGGTTTGACGCCAACGACACTGGATTTCAGTTCGTGGAACAGGCCCAGTGGCTGGCCGGGCTGCAATATAAGATGGGCGTAGACGGAATTTCCGTCCTGTTCGTGATGCTGACCACCTTTATGATGCCGCTGGTCATTGCCGCATCATGGAACGTGGAAAGCCGCGTCAAGGAATATATGATCGCCTTCTTGCTGCTGGAAACGCTGATGCTGGGTGTTTTCATGGCGCTGGATCTGGTGCTTTTTTACCTGTTTTTCGAGGCGGGTCTGATCCCGATGTTCCTGATCATCGGCATTTGGGGCGGGGCCAACCGGATTTATGCCAGCTTCAAGTTCTTTTTGTATACCTTCCTTGGGTCGGTGCTGATGCTGGTGGCGATGGTGGCGATGTTTGCAGATGCGGGCACCACCGATATCGAACAGCTTTTGGTGCATCAGTTTGCCTTTGACAGCTTCAGCGTGCTGGGCATTCATGTGATGGGCGGGATGCAAACGCTGATGTTCCTGGCGTTCTTTGCCAGCTTTGCGGTCAAGATGCCGATGTGGCCGGTTCACACCTGGTTGCCCGATGCCCACGTTCAGGCCCCAACTGCCGGATCGGTGGTTCTGGCGGCGATCCTGCTCAAGATGGGGGGTTATGGGTTCTTGCGGTTCAGCCTGCCGATGTTCCCGGTGGGCGCCGATATCATGGCGCCGCTTGTGTTGTGGATGTCGGCCATTGCGATTGTCTATACCTCGCTGGTGGCGTTGGTGCAGGACGATATGAAAAAGCTGATCGCCTATTCGTCTGTTGCGCATATGGGCTTTGTCACCATGGGAATTTTTGCGGCCAATCAGCAGGGGCTGGATGGGGCGATTTTCCAGATGATCAGTCATGGGTTTATTTCGGGCGCGCTGTTCCTTTGCGTCGGGGTGATCTATGACCGGATGCACACCCGCGAGATTGACGCCTATGGCGGTCTGGTAAACCGGATGCCGGCCTATGCGTTGATCTTCATGCTGTTCACCATGGCCAATGTCGGCCTGCCGGGCACCAGCGGTTTCGTTGGGGAATTCCTGACCTTGATGGCGGTGTTCCAGGTCAACACCTGGGTGGCCGCGGTTGCCACCACCGGGGTTATCTTTTCGGCGGGCTATGCGCTGTGGCTGTATCGCCGGGTGGTGATGGGCGATCTGATCAAGGAAAGCCTGCGGTCGATCACCGATATGACAGGGCGCGAGCGTCTGATTTTTGCGCCGCTGGTGGTGATGACCTTGCTGCTGGGGGTATATCCGGCGCTGGTTTTGGATATCACCGGTCCGGCGGTTGCCGCGCTGGTCGACAATTATGATATGGCGCAAAGCGCAGCGGATGCCGCGCTTTTGCACGCTTCGAAGTAAAGGACTGCCTGATGATTTCCGCTGATCTGACAATCATCCTGCCCGAGACCCTGTTGGCCGGCTTTGCCCTGCTGGCGCTGCTTTGGGCGGTGTATTCTTCCAAGGACAAGGCGGCATCCGCAATGGTGTGGCTGACCTCTGCTGTGTTTGTTGCGCTGGCGGGGTGGATTGCCTCGACCGGGGGGGGGACGCAGGTGGCCTTTGGCGGGATGTTCGTCGATGACGGGTTTGCCCGCTTTGCCAAGGTTGCGATCTTGTTGTCAGCCGCGGTGGTTCTGGCGATGTCCGAGGGCTATATGTCGGCGCGCGGTCTGCTGCGGTTTGAATATCCGGTTCTGGTCGCGCTTAGCGCGGTGGGCATGATGATGATGGTCAGCGCCGGCGATTTGATGGCGCTTTACATGGGGCTTGAGCTGCAATCCCTGGCGCTTTATGTGGTTGCATCGCTGCGCCGCGACAGCGTCAAATCCACCGAGGCGGGCCTTAAGTATTTCGTGCTGGGCGCGCTGTCGTCGGGGCTTTTGTTGTATGGGGCGTCTTTGGTTTACGGCTATGCCGGAACCACATTGTTTTCGGGGATTATCCAGACAGCGCAATCGGGCCATGTGTCGATCGGGTTGCTGTTTGGCATCGTGTTCTTGATCTCGGGCCTGGCGTTCAAAGTGTCGGCTGTGCCGTTCCACATGTGGACCCCAGACGTTTACGAGGGATCGCCCACCCCGGTCACGGCGTTTTTCGCCACGGCGCCAAAAGTGGCCGCCATGGCGTTGTTTGCGCGGGTGCTGCATGATGCCTTTGGCGCAGCGATCAGCGATTGGAGCCAGATCGTCGCATTGTTGTCGGTTTTGTCGATGTTCCTGGGCGCCGTGGCGGCCATCGGGCAAAGCAATATCAAGCGCCTGATGGCATTTTCGTCGATTGCCCATATGGGCTATGCGTTGATGGGCCTGGCGGCAGGCACGGTTTTCGGCGTGCAGGCGATGCTGATCTATATGGCAATTTATGTTACGATGAATGTCGGAACCTTTGCCTTTATCTTGATGATGGAAAAAGATGGTCAGCCGGTGGCGGATATCTCGGCGCTGCATATGTATGCCAAGCGCGAGCCGGGGCGGGCGCTGGCGATGCTGATCTTGTTGTTTTCCCTGTCTGGCGTGCCGCCGATGTTGGGGTTTTTCGGAAAATTCTATGTGCTGCGCGCCGCTTATGATGCGGGGCTGGCCTGGCTTGCCGTTGCAGGGGTTGTTGCCTCGGTGATTGGGGCGTTCTATTACCTGCGGATCGTCTATTTCATGTATTTCGGTGATGACAACACGGACGGGCTGGACGGTGGAAAATCGCCGGTCTTGTGGGGGGTTCTGGCGCTGAGTGCGGCGATCATGGTCCTGGGCATTGGCAATATGTTCGGGGTTGAGGCCGCTGCGGCGCTTGCTGCGGCGTCGCTGGTCAATTGAGGGCTGCGGCGTGTTTTTCCCCGGCGGGAGCCTCCGGCGGGGATATTTTTGAACAAAAGAAGCCATGAGCGATTGGCCCGCCGGATATGGGCGGCTGGTGCTGGATGAGGTGGATTCCACCCTGAATGTCGCCCGCGAGATGGCCGGTGATTTGGCCGAGCCGACCTGGATTTTGGCCCATCGACAAACCGCGGCGCGCGGGCGGCGCGGGCGCCGTTGGGCGATGGCGCCGGGAAATTTTGCCGCAACCTTGGTGATGCGACCTGCAGAGCCGGCCGGTCAGGCCGCTTTGCGCAGTTTCGTGATGTCATTGGCCTTGCTTGAGGCGTTAGAGGCCGAGGGCGACCAAGCGGGGGCATGGGCGTTGAAATGGCCCAATGATGTGCTGCTGGATGAGCGGAAACTGGCGGGGATTTTGCTGGAAAGCGCTGGCGGGGCGCCGGGGCTTGTCTATTTGGCCATAGGGGTTGGGGTGAACCTGGTGGAGGCGCCGCCGGCCGGGGCGCTGGAGGCGGGGGCCATGGCGCCCGTGTCCTTGCACCAGCAGGCGGGGCGCGCCCCCACCCCCGAGGTGTTTCTGCACAGTTTGGCCGTTGCCTATGCCCGGCGCGAGGCCCAGTTCATCGCCGAGGGGTTTGCGCCGATCCGGCAGGCCTGGCTGGCGCGGGCGGCGCGGCGCGGAACCATGATCCGGGCGCGGATGATGCAACGCGAGGTCAGCGGTATTTTCGAGGATGTCGACGCCGAGGGCAATCTGGTGCTGGGCACGCCGGGCGGGCAGCTGAGCTTGCCTGCGGCGGATATTTATTTTTAGCGGCAAGGGGAGGGGCAGCCATGTTGCTGGCGATTGATTGTGGCAATACCAATACGGTGTTCTCGATCTGGAACGGGGCGGCGTTTGTCGCCACATGGCGCACCGCGACCGATTGGAAGCGCACCGCCGATCAGTATTACGTCTGGCTGAGCACGTTGATGCGGTTGCAGGGCATCGACGCCGAAATCACCGATGTGATCGTTTCGTCAACCGTGCCGCGGGTGGTGTTTAACTTGCGGGTGCTGGCAGATCGCTATTTCAAGACACGGCCCTTGGTGGTGGGCAAAAGCGATTGCAAGTTGCCGATTGACGTGCGGGTGGATGCGGGCACTGCGGTTGGGCCGGATCGATTGGTCAACACGGTGGCGGGATATGATCTTTATGGTGGGGATTTGATCGTTGTCGACTTTGGCACCGCAACCACCTTTGACGTGTCGGACAGCGATGGGGCCTATATTGGCGGTGTGATCGCGCCTGGCGTCAACCTTAGCCTTGAGGCGCTGCACCAGGCCGCCGCCGCCTTGCCGCATGTGGATGTGACCAAACCACCGCATGTGATTGGTACAAACACCGTCGATTGCATGCAATCGGGTGTGTTCTGGGGTTACATCGGCTTGGTCAACGGGATATGCGAACGTATCCGATCCGAGCGGGACAGACCGATGAAGGTGATCTCAACCGGGGGTCTGGCGCCCTTGTTTCAACAAGGTCATGCGCTGTTCGATGAATTTGAAGATGATCTGACGATGCACGGGCTGACCGTGATCCATGACTATAACAAAGGTACGACATAGTTTCTATGAGCAATGAGCGGTTGATCTATCTGCCCCTGGGCGGCGCAGGCGAAATCGGAATGAACGCCTATGTCTATGGGTATGGCAAGCCCGGACAAGAGCGGCTGATCGTCGTTGATATTGGTGTGGCCTTCCCAGATATGGACAGCACCCCAGGTGTCGATCTGATCCTGCCCGACATCACCTGGCTGGCCGAGCGGCGCGACCGCATTGACGCGGTTTTCATCACCCACGCCCACGAGGACCACATAGGCGCCGTCGCCCATACCTATGATCGTTTGGGGGCGCCGATCTATGCGCGCGCCTTTACCGCAAATATTGCCCGCCGCAAGATGTCCGAACATGGGCACCCGGCCGAGGCGATAACCACTGTTTCCCCCTGGCCGCAAACGGTGCAGGCGGGGCGCTTTCACATCGGCTTTTTGCCGATGTCCCATTCCATTCCGGAATCCTCGGCGCTGATCATCGACACGCCGGACGGGCGGGTGATCCATTCTGGGGATTTCAAGCTGGATGAAACGCCGCTGGTCGGTGAACCCTTTGATCCAGCGCTGTGGGCCGAAGTGTCCAAAGACGGGGTCAAGGCGCTGATCTGCGACAGCACCAATGTGTTCAGCCCGAACCCCGGCCGTTCCGAAGCCAGCCTGGGCCCCGAAATCACCAAGCTTGTCGCGGCGGCGCAGGGCATGGTGGTTGCCACCACCTTTGCGTCGAATGTGGCGCGGGTCAAAACCCTGGCGGATGCCGGGCAGCGGGCCGGGCGCTCTATCGTGCTGCTGGGCCGGGCGATGCGCCGCATGATCGAGGCGGCGATTGAAACCGGCGTTCTCAAGGACTTCCCCAAAGTGGTCAGCCCCGAAGACGCCCGCGCCATCCCCCGCGAAAACCTGATGCTGCTGGTCACCGGATCCCAAGGGGAACGCCGGGCCGCCTCGGCGCAGTTGGCGCGCGGCAAATACCAGGGGCTCCAGATGAAAGAGGGCGATCTCTTCTTGTTCTCGTCCAAGACCATCCCCGGCAATGAACGCGGCGTTATTGGCATCATCAATGCCTTTTCTGAACTTGGCGTCGACGTGGTGGATGACAGCTCGGGGCTTTACCATGTGTCGGGCCACGCCAACCGTCCCGACCTTGAACGCCTGACGGCCATCGTTCAGCCGCAAACCCTGATCCCAATGCACGGCGAACACCGCCACCTACGCGAACATGCCAAACTGGCGCAAGGCAATGGCGTACAAAGCATTCTGGCTGTCAACGGCATGATGATTGACCTGTCCGGCAACAGCCCAAAAGTGGCCGAATACATCGAAACCGGGCGCACCTATCTGGATGGCTCGGTGCAGGTTGGCGCGCTTGACGGGGTGGTGCGGGATCGCATCCGCATGGCGCTCAATGGCCATGTCGTGGTGACGCTGATCATTGATGACACAGACGAAGCCCTGGGCGACCCATGGTGCGAGGTCATGGGCCTGCCAGAAACCGGCCGCACGCGCGTTCCGCTGGTTGACATCCTCGAGGCCGACCTCAGCCAGCTCATCGGCCGCGCCAGCGCCAAAACCATGCGCGATGACGATAAGCTGCACGATGATATGAAACGGCTCGTCCGGCAAAGCTGCCAAAATGAGATCGGAAAAAAACCCGAGGTCACAATCGTCATCAGCCGCCTCAGCTAAGGGCCGGCGCAGCACGAAAAACGGGGCGGCCCTTACAGAAGGCCGCCCCTTTCTTTTGTTCTTAAATATCCCCGCCGGAGGCTCCGACATAACGCCTTTCACCTGGCGCGGACGGCTCTGGGCCTGGGCCTCGGCTCGGCGCAAACCGGGTCTCGGCCGCACCTGGCGGCCGGCGCGGGGCCAGATGACCCGCGCCTAGCCTTGGGCGCTGCGCTCGCGAAAGCTGAACTCGATAAAGCCGGGCAAATGATCCCCCAATCCAATCACCGGGTTGCCCGGCTCGGATTTGCCGCGCCGCGTGCGTGGCTCTTGCCGGGGCGCTTTGGCCTCTGGCGTCTGTGGTGGGGCGGCTGGCGCCGGCACGGCCGCCTCGGCGGGGCTCTCGTTCGGCGCAGCGGCGGCCTGCGGGGCCGCTTCGGCCGGGGCCGGCTTCTTGCGCCGGCTGCGGGTTTTGCGGGGGGCCGGGGCTTCTTCTGGCGCGGTCACAGGGGCTGGTGCAGATGGCGCCGCCTCGGGTGTTGATGTGGCGATTGGGTTGTCAATGCGCGGGATTTCGCGCTGCACCAACGCCTCGACATCCGCCAGGTTCTTTTCATCGCGCGGCACGCAAATCATGATGGCCTTGCCATCCCGCCCGGCCCGGCCGGTGCGGCCAATGCGGTGGACATAATCCT
This sequence comes from uncultured Sulfitobacter sp., assembly GCA_937138475.1. Lineage (GTDB taxonomy): Bacteria > Pseudomonadota > Alphaproteobacteria > Rhodobacterales > Rhodobacteraceae > CAKZPD01. The sequence continues at coordinate 25,386 of CAKZPD010000010.1, forward strand.
CGGCGTGGCTGGGCACATCGAAATTGAACACATGGCTGACCGAAGGCACATCCAGCCCGCGCGCCGCCACATCTGACGCCACCAAAAACCGCAGGGTCCCGGCCCGGAAATCATCCAGGGTCTTGGTGCGTTGGCTTTGGTCCAGATCGCCGTGAATGGGCGCCGCATCATAGCCGTATTTCTTCAGCGATTTGGCAACGATATCCACATCCATCTTGCGATTGCAGAACAAGATGGCATTGGTGCATCTATCCCCTTCGGCATCAATCAGCGCGCGCAAAAGCTTGCGTTTTTCGCTGGCCTCGCGGTCCTTGCGCGATCCCTTGAACAGGACCACGGCCTGTTCGATGGTTTCGCTGGTCGTGGCCTGACGGGCCACTTCGATCCGGGCCGGGGCCGACAGGAACGTATTGGTGATGCGCTCGATCTCGGGGGCCATCGTCGCCGAGAAAAACAGCGTCTGGCGCGTAAACGGGGTCAGGCTGAAGATGCGTTCGATATCGGGGATGAATCCCATATCCAGCATCCGGTCGGCCTCGTCCACCACCATGATCTGCACCCCGGTCAGCAACAGCTTGCCGCGCTCAAAATGATCCAGCAGCCGGCCGGGGGTGGCAATCAGCACGTCAACGCCCTTGTCGATCAACCGGTCCTGTTCCTTAAAAGACACGCCGCCAATCAGCAAAGCCTTGGTCAGCTTCAGGTGCTTGGTATAAGTGTCGAAGTTCTCGGCCACCTGGGCGGCCAATTCCCGCGTTGGGCACAGCACCAGCGACCGGGGCATCCGCGCCCGCGCCCGCCCACGGGCCAGCAGGGTAATCATCGGCAGGGTAAAGCTGGCGGTTTTGCCGGTGCCGGTCTGGGCGATGCCCAGCACGTCCTTGCCCTCAAGCGCGGGGGGAATGGCCCCGGCCTGAATGGGGGTGGGGGTTTCGTAACCCGCTTCGTCAATGGCTTTGAGAACCTTGGGGTTCAGGTTTAGATCAGTAAATTTTGTCATGTGTGTCCATGTTCGCGGACACGTTCCTGGCCCGCTTCATCAATGAATGCCGGCCCGCGTGGCCCAAAGGCGGCACCGTGGTGCCGCGACAATTGACGCGTCCATATCAACTGTGCCCTTGGCCGTCAAATGTTTGCCTGAAACCGCGCCGCGCAAGGCAGCTTGGGGCGAATGTGTTGCAAAATTCACTCTGTTCGGCCGGGGTTCAGGTGGGGGTCGGTCGGGCGCGCCGGCCCTAGACCATCATTTCCTTGGTCGCGGTCAGCTTGACCTTTGGGTAATCGCGCACCGCGCGGTCGATGTCCCATTGCAGGCGGGTCAGATAAACGATGTCGCCGTCGTGGTCATGGGCGATATGCTGGCGGTTGGCGTTGCAAAAGGCATCAACATCCGGCTTGTCACCGCTGACCCAGCGCGCCGAGGTAAACTGCGTGGTGTCAAAGCGCACAGGCAGGCCGTATTCCAGCTCAATCCGCGAGGCAAGCACCTCAAACTGTAACTGCCCGACCACGCCGACCACAAACCCCGACCCGATCGACGGCTTGAACACTTTGGCCGCGCCTTCTTCGGCAAACTGCATCAGGGCCTTTTCCAGATGCTTGGCCTTCATCGGATCGCCCGCCCGCACGCCTTGCAGCAATTCCGGCGCAAAGGATGGGATGCCGGTGACGCGGATCGCCTCGCCCTCGGTCAGGGTGTCGCCGATGCGCAGCTGTCCGTGGTTGGGGATGCCAATGATATCGCCGGCCCAGGCCTCTTCTGCCAATTCGCGATCCGAGGCCAGGAACATCACCGGATTGGTGATCGCCATCGGTTTCTTGCTGCGCACATGGGTCAGCTTCATGCCGCGATGAAAATGCCCGGAGGCCAGCCGGACAAAGGCCACGCGGTCGCGGTGCTTGGGGTCCATATTGGCCTGCACCTTAAAGACAAATCCGGCCACTTTGGTTTCTTCGGGCAAGATCTGCCGGGGCTGGGCCGATTGGATTTGCGGCTCGGGGCCATAGGCGGCGATGCCTTCCATCAATTCCTTGACCCCGAATGAATTGATCGCGGATCCGAACCAAATAGGGGTCAGCGACCCTTCGGCCATCAAGGCGCGATCCAAGGGGGGCATCAATTCGCGCACCATTTCCAGATCTTCGCGCAGCTTGTCCAGCAGCACAGCCGGCACATGTTCGGCCAGCTTGGGGTCATTCAACCCGCCCAGCTTGATGCTGTCGGCCACATGGTTACGGTCGGCGCGGTCCATCAGCTCAAGCCGGTCATTCAGGATGTCATAGCAGCCAATGAAATCGCGGCCGACCCCGATGGGCCAGCTGGCCGGGGTCACGTCAATCGCAAGGTTTTGCTGAATTTCGTCGATGATTTCAAAGGTATCGCGGCTTTCGCGGTCCATCTTGTTACAAAAGGTCAGGATCGGCAGGTCGCGCATCCGGCAGACCTCGAACAGCTTTTGCGTCTGGCTTTCCACACCTTTGGCCCCGTCAATCACCATCACCGCCGCATCGACGGCGGTCAGGGTGCGATAGGTGTCCTCGGAAAAGTCCGAGTGGCCGGGCGTGTCCACCAGATTAAAGCGGAATTCTTTGAAATCAAACGACATGGCCGAGGCCGAAACCGAAATGCCGCGATCTTTTTCCATGGCCATGAAATCTGAACGGGTGCGCCGCGCCTCGCCTTTGGCGCGCACCTGACCGGCCATCTGGATCGCCCCGCCAAACAGCAAAAACTTTTCCGTCAGCGTGGTTTTCCCCGCATCCGGGTGCGAAATGATCGCAAAGGTGCGGCGGCGCGCGATCTCGGCGGGCAGGGCGGGGCGGTTCTGGGGCGTATCCAACATGGCCCGCATATATCCGGGGCCTTGGCGCGCGGCAAGCGATGTTGCGCCCGGTCGCCCGAAATTACTTTGCAAAAATTCGGCCGGCGGGTGGCTGGTTTTCCCGGCCCAAGTCGTGTTTACTTTGGCAAAATCAAATCAGGGGAACAGCATGGATTTGGGTATTCGCGGCAAACGCGCATTGGTGTGCGCGTCATCAAAGGGGCTTGGCTTTGGCTGCGCATCGGCGCTGGCTGGGGCGGGGGTGGATCTGGTGATCAACGGGCGCGGCGGTGACGCGCTTGACGCCGCAGCCAAGGCGCTGCGCGACGCACACGGCGTTTCCGTGACAGCCATCGCGGCGGATATCACCAGCGAAAGCGGCCGCGCCCAGGTGCTTGAGGCGGCAGGCGATGTCGATATCCTGGTGACGAATGCCGGCGGCCCGCCCCCCGGCATGTGGTCCGATTGGGACCGGGATGATTTCATCAAGGCACTTGATGCCAATATGCTGACGCCGATTGCCCTGATGAAGGCGCTTTTGCCAGCAATGATCGACCGGGGCTGGGGGCGTGTGGTGAATATCACCTCGCAGTCGGTCAAGGCGCCTATTGCGGTGCTGGGGCTTAGTAATTCGGCCCGCGCGGGGTTGACAGGCTATGTGGCTGGCACGGCCCGGCAGGTCGCCGGATCAGGCGTGACAATCAACAACCTTTTGCCGGGAATACACGCCACGGATCGCGCCGATGCGCTGGATGGGGCGGTGGTTGCGGCGCGGGGGATCACCCTGGATCAGGCCCGCACCGAACGCGCATCGACAATTCCGGCCAGGCGCTATGGTCAGCCTGGGGAATTCGGCGCCACCTGTGCGTTCTTGTGCTCGCAACATGCGGGTTTCATCGTTGGGCAGAATATCTTGCTGGACGGCGGTGCGACCAATATGACCCTGTGACCCCGGCGCGCTTGCGGGCGGGCCGTGCGCCTGATAGCCCAAGCGCCAAAGGGATTGGGGTCAAAGGCAAAGACCATATGCAACAAGAAACCGCGCGTCTTGAAATCCGCAGCCTTCGGCGTGTGTTCGAAGGGCGCGCGGTGGTGGATGACGTGTCGCTGCGGATCAACCCAGGGCAGGTCACCTGCCTGCTTGGCCCGTCGGGATGCGGCAAATCCACCACATTGCGGATGATTGCCGGTGTCGAAATGCAAGACAGCGGCGAAATTTTCGTTGATGGCCGGCTGATCTGTGACACGGTGTTTCGCGTCCCCCCCGAGGGGCGGGAAATTGGCCTGATGTTTCAGGATTTCGCGCTTTTTCCACATCTGAGCGTGGCCGAAAACGTGGCCTTTGGCCTGAAATCCGGCACCAAGACCGACAAGCGTGCGCGGGTGCGTGAATTGTTGCGCCGGGTGGATTTGCTGCGTTTTATTGATGAATACCCCCATCAGCTTTCGGGTGGCGAACAGCAGCGCGTCGCGCTGGCACGGGCCTTGGCGCCGCGCCCCAAGATCATGCTGATGGACGAGCCATTCTCGGGGCTTGATAACCGGCTGCGGGATGGCATTCGGGATGAAACCCTCAGCATCCTGAAAGAGGAAGACACCGCCGTCCTGTTGGTCACCCACGAACCCGACGAGGCGATGCGCATGGCCGATGAAATCGCGTTGATGCGCGATGGCAAGATTGTGCAACAAGGCGCGCCCTATAACGTCTATACCCGCCCGGTGGATCGCGCCGCCGTGGCGTTTTTCAGCGATACCAATGTGCTGCATGCGCAGGTGCAGGGCGCGTTGGCCCAAACCCCCTTTGGGCGGTTTCTGGCGCCCGGTCATGCCGATGGCACGGCGGTTGATATCGTGTTCCGGCCCCAGCATGTGCGCATTGATTTTGATCGCAACGGCCAAGGCCCCAAGCCCACCGCCACAGATGGAACCGCCGCACGCGGGGTGGTCAAACGGGCGCGATTCATGGGCAACGAAAGCCTGGTGGAATTCGCCATGGATTATGACGGGTCCGAATTGCGGGTGACGGTGCCAAACGTGTTCTTGCCGCGGGTCGGCACCCCTTTGTGGCTGACCATCCGGCGCGATAAATGTTTCGTTTTCAAAGCATTGACCCAGGGGGCAGAATGAAGCGACTGATCGTCGAATTTGGCATGGGCACATCCCTGCGGCGCGGGGATTATACACAGGCCGCCGTGCGCGGGGTGCGCGACGCGCTGTGGCGCAATTCGATCAACCTGGCCGAGCTGTTTGGCTTTGAAAAGGCCGATATGCGCATCACCGTCGACATCGGCGTGCAACAGCCCCAGGCGGTGGACGTGGCCGAGGTCTTGAAGGTTTTTCCCTATGGGCAGGCCCAGGTGCAATTGCATCACGGCGGTCTGGACACGCCGCGCCCGGATGGGCAGGGCCATCCCACGATCATGGCCAATGTCGCGCTTTCGGTGGGCTTTGACATGGAGCGGACCGATGGCTGAGCAGCGGGTCATTATTGAAATGGGCATGGGCAACGATCTGCATGGGATGGATTACACCAAGGCTGCCTTGCGCGCGATCGAGGATGCGATGCGCCATTCGTCCTTGCCAATTTTTGAGACTTTGAGTCTTGAATTCGATCAAATGCGCGTGGCGGTAACGGTTGCTGTGCAAGATCCCGATCAAGTTGACCGTCAGCAACTGTTGCAAAAGATGCCACGCGGGCGGGCCGAGGTCACGGTGGTCAAGGGCGGGCTGAACGTTGCGGCCCCAGGCGCGGACACAATTGTTGTGGCGCAGGCCAGCATCGAGGCATTTCTGCCGGTTCAGACCGGGTGGCGCGTCACCGACCGGCCCGCCTGATAATCGGCCAGGGTCTTGCCCGGTTCATCGACGAATAATTCGGGCAAAGCGGCGGTGCTTTCGATCAGATCCAACCGCAACACCACAAAGCGGCTGGCGCTGTCGCTCCAGGCGATCAGGGTCCAGGCCCGCGCCCACTGTTCGACCCGCAGCGGCCGCAGCCGATGCTGTGAAACCGTGCCTTGGGGGTCGGTATAAACCAGCTGCAGCTTTTGCCGCGCCAAAATCGCCGAGCGCAGCGTGCCAAGGTGGCGATAGCCGCGCGCCGCATCTGCAAAAGGCGAAAAGGCGGTTTTCCAGGCCTCGGCGCTGGGGATGGCTTGGGTGCCAAGGGCCTGATCCAGCTTGCTGGCAAGGCTTTGTGCGGCGCTGCGCAGGGTGTCATCGGCGGCCTGTCCGACGATGGCAATGCCCAGGTGCAGCGCCTCAAGCTCTGATGCGGTCAGGCGCAGCGGCGGCAGGGCGCTGTCTTGGTGCATCTTGTATCCGCTGCCTTTGGTCCCCTGCACCGGCACCCCGGCGGCACCAAGCGCGGCAATATCGCGATAAACGGTGCGCAGCGACACCCCCAGCAATTCCGCCAGGTCTTCGGCCCGATGGGTCGCGCCGTCTTGCAAACACTCCAATATGCGCATCAGGCGCTGATCTTTGCGCATCTTTCCTGCCCGTAACTGCCATATAGCTGTCAGTTGTGACAATTTTCCCGGCCAGTTCAACCCTTTTGATGCGATTTTTCCGGTTTTGGGGCGTTTGCGCGCTTTTGCCGGGGCGGCAAACTGCCTAGAACATCGTCAAGAATGGCGCCGCAGGGCGTCCCTGACGCAAAGATGGAGAATCCCCATGTTGAACAATATCGGCCTTCCTGGCCTGTTGCTGATCGCAGTTGTCGTGCTGGTGCTTTTTGGGCGCGGCAAAATTTCCAGCCTGATGGGCGAAGTCGGCAAAGGCATTACCTCGTTCAAGAAAGGCATTAGCGAAGGTCAAGATGAGGTCGCCGCCGCGTCCAAGGAAGACGGCGAAGACAAGACCGACACCAAGGGCTAAGCCATGTTTGATCTGGGCTGGACCGAGCTTCTGGTCATTGGCGTTGTTGCGCTGATTGTGGTGGGTCCAAAGGACCTGCCGGTGTTGTTCCGCACGCTGGGGCAGTTTGTCGGCCGCGCCAAAGGCATGGCCCGCGATTTCAGCCGGGCGATGAATGACGCGGCGGATGAATCCGGGGTGCGCGATGTCACGGCCGGATTGAACAAAACCCTGAAGGCGGCCAGCAACCCCATCGGGTCGGCCATGGATGGGGTGAAATCCGCGGCCTCGGGGTTGACGAACCTGGACCCAGACAGCGAAACCGGCAAGCTGGCGGCCGAACGGGCCGATCAAGCCAAGAAAATTCAGGCCGCCACGGCCCGCGCCGCCGCCGAGCGCAAGGCCCGCGAAGCCAGCGAAGCCCTGGCCAAAGCCGAGGAAGCCGAGGCCGCGTTGACAGATGCGCCGGCCGCGCCGGCGCCCGCGCCTGATCAGGCATCCCAGCCAAAGAGCGAATCATGAGCCATTCCGACGAAATCGAAGACAGCAGCGCGCCGTTGATTGAACATCTGGCCGAACTGCGCACCCGGCTGATCCATTCGGTTTTGGCCTTTATCATCGGTATGGTGATTTGCTTTACGGTGTGGAACCCGATCTTTAACTTTTTGACCAGCCCGCTGTGCCTGGCCATGGCAGAACGCGGCCAGACCGATTGCGGGCTGATCCTGATCAAGCTGCAAGAGGGCTTTTTCGTTGCGATCTCGATCTCGCTTTTGGGGGGGCTGGTGCTGGGGTTTCCCTATATCAGCTATCAGATGTGGCGGTTCGTGGCGCCGGGGCTTTACAAGAATGAACGCGGGGCGTTCTTGCCGTTTCTGATTTCCAGCCCGCTGATGTTCGCGCTGGGCGCCAGCTTTGCGTTTTATGTGGTGACGCCGCTGGCCTTTGATTTCTTTCTGGGCTTTCAGCAGGCTGGCAGCCTGGTCGGAGAAACAGACGAAGCCGGCGGCATTGCGGCCATCGCGTTCCAAGGATCCGCGCAAGAATATCTGAGCCTGACCATCAAGTTTATCGTCGCGTTTGGCCTGTGCTTTCAGTTGCCGGTTCTGTTGACCTTGATGGGCAAGGCGGGCTTGGTCAGCGCCGAGGGTCTTGGGAATGTGCGCAAATATGCGGTGGTGGCGATTTTGGTTTTGGCCGCATTGGTCACGCCGCCGGATGTCATCACCCAGGTGATTTTGTTTGTTGTGGTATATGGGCTGTATGAGGTCTCAATTTTTCTGGTCCGCCGGGTCGAGAAAAAGCGCGAGGCGAAATTGCGGGCCGAAGGGCTGTGGGTCGATGAGGACGCGGACGGGGACGCAAACCCATGACCGCCGACCCGTTGGAGCGCATTGCCGCCGCGCTTGAGCGTATTTCGCCGCCGCCCGGCGCCGGGCCTGATTTTTCCGCCGCATCGGCGTTTGTCTGGCATGTCGATCCCGATCGCCTTGAGCCGGTGCCCGAGGTATCGCGGGTTGATCTGGATCTGTTGGTTGGGGTGGATCGCCCGCGCGATACGCTGTTGGCCAATACGGTGCAATTCGCCAAAGGGCTGCCGGCCAATAACGCCTTGTTGTGGGGCGCGCGCGGTATGGGGAAATCAAGCCTGGTCAAAGCGGTTCATGCCCGTGTGCAGGCCGGGCACGACCGGCTGCGCCTGGTTGAGTTGCAGCGCGAAGATTTGCCCAGCGTCGGGCGGCTTTTGAACCTGTTGCGCGGCGCGCCCTTTCGGTTTGTGCTGTTTTGCGATGATCTGTCCTTTGGGCATGACGATGCCCATTACAAAAGCCTGAAGGCGGTTTTGGATGGCGGTATTGAAGGGCGGCCCGAGAATGTCGTGCTTTATGCGACGTCGAACCGGCGGCATTTGATGCCCCGCGATATGATCGAAAACGAACGTGGTTCGGCGATCAACCCCTCGGAAGCGGTGGAGGAAAAAGTGTCGTTGTCGGATCGGTTCGGGCTGTGGCTGGGGTTTCATGCCTGCAATCAGGATCAGTATCTGTCGATGATCGAAGGGTATTGCGCGGCCTATGGGCTGCGGGTGGCGCAAGATGTGCTGCGCAGCGAAGCGATCGAGTGGCAAGCCACCCGCGGATCGCGGTCAGGGCGCGTGGCCTGGCAGTATTTTACCGATCTGGCCGGGCGGATGGGCGCAGCCTTGTAGGCGCGCCTGGCGCCGGGCCCGCCAGTGTGCTTCTGCGGGCGCGCCTGTGGTCCGGGCAGGAGCCTCCGGCGGGGATATTTCAGAACAAAAGAAGGCGGCGGCGCGATTGTGTTTCGCGGCTGCCCGGTGCCTTGGGTTATTGCAGATAGGGCAGGGGGTCGACGCTTTCGAAACCGTTGCGGACCTCAAAGTGGAGAAAGGCGTCATCGCCGCTGCGCAGTTTGGCGACGGCCTGGCCGCGCGCCACGGTATCGCCTTTTTGCACGGTGACGTCGGCGACATTGGCATAGACGGTCAGCAGGTTTTGATCGTGGCGGATGACGATGATCGGGATGCCTTCGGCGCTTTTGGTGATGGCGGCGACGGTGCCTTGGTCGGCGGCCTTGACCGATGCCCCCGGTGCGGCCTTTATGTCGATCCCGTCATTGCGGCCTTTGGCATAGGCGCGGACAATGGAGCCGCGCACTGGATAAACCATCGAGGCGCTGCTGCTGGTCGGGCCAAGATCGGCGACGGGGGCGGAGGGTTCGGCAGGCGCAGGGGCAGCGGTTTCTTGTGGCAGGGGGGTGCTGGCGCTGGGCGGGGTCGGGGCCGCCGAACCTGTGCCGGGTTTTCTGGTTGTTGCGGCTGTGCCGGATTGGGTGGGGGGGGATTGGTTGGGCACCGGGATCAGCAGATATTGACCTTCGCGAATGGCGAAATCGGGGCCAAGGCCGTTCCATTCGGCAAGCGATTTGAGCGTGACGTTGTATAGCCGCGAGATGATAAAGGCGGTTTCGCCGCGTTGCACTTTGTGGCGCACCGGTTCGATCGGGGTGTCGGTGGTTTGTGTATTCTGTGCGGCGGCTTGTGTTGGCTGTTGGATTTGCGGCGCAGGGGCGGCGGTGTCTGCCGGCGCGGCCGGGGGCAGGGTTTGCGTCTGCACCCCGGAGGAGGGGGCCGCGCGGCTGATCGCGCCATCGGCCAGCGAAGTGATATCAACGCCGGCGCCGGGGACGGCATCGCCGGGCAGGGCGATCACCTCGCCCTGGCGCAGCGGCACATCGCTTTGCAGACCATTGAACCGCGCCAGGTCTTGGGCCGAAAGGTTCAGCCGGGCGGCGATTTGGTCGATTGTTTCGTCGCGCTGGGCCACCACCACCTGATAATTGGGATAGCTGATGACCCCGCGGGCGTCGGGTTCCGGGCGGGGGGCCGTGCCTGATTGTGCCGCCTCGGCGGTGGAAAACCCGCCGCCCAGCCCCCGCAGATCAAAATCAATCGGTTGGCTGCAACCGGCCAAAAGGGCAAGCGCCGTCCCGCAAATCAACAGGCTGCGCGGCGTGGAAAGGTGGATCATCTGCTTGTCCTCAAAAATACGCGTCGCCTCATGTGGCCCAAGGCTGACGGCGCCACTATAGCAAGTTATACGTCCTTGCCCAACCCTTCGAGAAGCGGCACAAAGCGCACCTGCCGCAATTCGTCATAATCGAACCCTGTCTCGGATTTGCGCACCACGATCAGATGTTGCACCGCATCAGATTGCCCAACCGGAACCACCATTATCCCGCCGACCTTCAACTGTTCAAGCAGCGGGCCGGGGGGATCTTCGGCGGCGGCGGTCACAATGATGCGATCAAAGGGGGCCTGATCCGGCAGGCCAAAGCTGCCGTCCGCGGTGATGGCGGTGATATTGCTGATGCCAAGGCTGTCAAAGACCTCGCGGGCTTCGATCACCAACTTGCGGTGCCGGTCCACGGTGTACACCCGCCGCGCCAGCCGGCTTAGGATGGCCGCCTGATAGCCAGAGCCGGTGCCAACCTCAAGCACCTTGTCGCGCGGGCTGATGTGCAGCGCCTGCGTCATCAATCCGACAATTGAGGGCTGGCTGATGGTCTGCCCGCAAGCAATCGGCAGCGGCATGTCCTCATAGGCGCGGGTGTTGAAAATCCCGGTGATAAAGGGCGCCCGGTCCACCGCCTCCATGGCGCTCAGCACCCGCTTGTCTGTCACCCCGGACGACCGCAAAGCATAAAGGAACTGCATCTTTTGCAGCGCGTCATCGGTCATGTGTTCAGGGCCGCCAGAGGGGCAAGCATATCATGTGCCGTCAGATCGGCGCGCATAGGCGTGACCGAGATAAACCCCTCAAGATTAAGCCGCGCGTCGGATCCCTTGGCGGTCATGCGCCGCTGATCGCCGCCCTTGATCCACAAAAACCGCCGCCCCGAAGGCGAGGAATGCGGCTCGGTCGAAAATCCCAGCCCCTCGCGATACCCTTGGGTGGCCACGCGCATCCCCTTGACATCCGCAGCCAAAAGCGGCGGGAAATTCACATTGTAAAACAACCGATACCCGCCAGTCTCGGGCGGGGAGGCTTGCAGAATGCGCCGCACGACATCGGCACCATGCACAGCTGCGGCCTCAAACGGATCGGGGGCATCGCGGTTGGCTGGTCCAAGATATTGCGACAGGGCAATGGCCGGAATACCCTGAAGCGCCGCCTCCATCGCACCCCCAACCGTGCCCGAATAAAGCGTGTTCTCGGCGGAATTATTGCCGCGATTTACCCCCGAAAGCACCAGATCCGGCGGCGCATCCTGCATCACCTCATGTAACCCGGCCAATACGCAATCTGCTGGCGATCCCTCGGCGGCAAAACGGCGCGGCGCCAGCTCAATCAACATCATCGGATGGGTATAGCTGATGCAATGACCTACGCCCGATTGCTCAAACGCCGGGGCCACGGTCCAGACCTCGCCGCTTGGTCCGGCCACCGCGGTGGCAATCTCCTGCAACACGGCCAAGCCTGGCGCATTGATCCCATCGTCATTGGTAATAAGAATTCGCATACCCACCCCTTTCCCCCTTGATAGGCGAGGGCCCAGCGCTGGGCAAGGCCCCGCCCGTTATCGCCTGCGCCCGCGCTTCTTTTGTTCTTAAATATCCCCGCCGGAGGCTCCCGCACCCGGCCTCAGCCACCGCCGCCTTTTCAGGCGCGCGCCCATCGCGGGGGGCGCCCAGCCCCCCAGGGGCGATTACGCCGCGCGGGTCAGCGCCTTGAGGATTTCTTGGGCTTGGCGGTGTGGATCTGCCAGCGCCGCGCGGTCCTCGCCGGGAAAAAACCGGGCGCGGGTGGCGGTTGGCATGGGTTGAGGCACAGCGATCTGCACCTTGGGTCCGGTGCGCGCCGCCTCCGATTGCCAGCTTTGCGCCAATGCGATTTGCGCGGCTTTGCTCGCCCCGTACGAGCCAAAAAACCGCCCCCCCTTGTTGGGATCGTCAAAAAACAGGGCGGTTCCGGCCTGTCCCAACAGCGGCGCAACAAAGCGGATCAGCACGGCTGTTGCGGTGACATTACAGGCGATGGATTTGTCAAAATCCTTGCTGTCAATATGGTCGGCCGGCGTCAGGGGGGCGGCGTGGATGGCGGTATGCGCCCACAGGTCAAGCTGGCCCCACCGGTCAAAGATCCCCCGGCACAGCGTCGCCATCGCATCTTGGTTGGTGATGTCCATCGGCGCCAGGGTCGCAGAGCCGCCGCGCGCCTTGATGCGGTCGTCCAGCTCCTCCAGGGCGCCGGTGGTTTTCGCCACGGCGATGATGTGGTGGCTGGGGGCCAATGCCTCGGCCAGCGCCGCGCCCAACCCGCGCGAGGCCCCGGTGATCAGCGCGACAGGCAGGCGGGGGGAAGAAGGCGTCTGGGTCATGGTCTTGGGCTTTCCGGCTTGGCGGCGGGCTTGGGCGGCTTACTTGGCAGCGGATTTCATCTGAAACCCGTCCTTGATCTGATCGCTGGGGCTGACCGGATATTCGCCGGAAAAACACGCGTCGCAATATTGGGGGCAGGCGGCATTGCGGCCATCGCTTTCCCCCACGGCGCGATACAGACCGTCCAGGCTGATGAACTTGAGGCTGTCAACCCCAAGGTGGCTGCGCATTTCATCCTCGGACATGGTTGCGGCCAACAGCTTTTCGCGCTGCGGCGTATCCACCCCATAAAAACAGGGCCATGCGGTTGGCGGCGATGCGATGCGGAAATGCACCTCGGCGGCGCCGGCATCCAAAATCATTTCCTTGATCTTGCGGCTTGTGGTGCCGCGCACCACGCTGTCATCGACCAAAATCACCCGCTTGCCCTTGATCAGCGCCCGGTTGACGTTCAGCTTAAGCCGAACCCCCATGTTGCGGATCTGTTCGGTCGGCTCAATAAAGGTGCGGCCCATATACTGGTTGCGGATAATGCCCATCGCATAGGGAATACCCGATTGCAGGCTGTATCCGATTGCCGCCGGGGTGCCGCTGTCGGGCACCGGACAGACCAGATCGGCCTCGACCGGATTTTCCTTGGCCAGTTCGCGGCCGATGGCCTCGCGGGTTTCGTAAACGCTGCGGCCGCCCAGAATGCTGTCAGGCCGCGAAAAATAGACATGCTCAAAGATGCAAAACCGGGGTTTGGTCGGACGGAATGGAAAATGCGAGGCCACACCATCCTGGGTGATCACCACCATTTCGCCCGGTTCGATTTCGCGAATGAATTCGGCGCCGATGATATCCAGCGCGCAGGTTTCTGACGACAGCGCCCAGCCGTCGCCGACCTTGCCCAGAACCAAGGGCCGCACGCCCAGCGGATCACGCACCCCGATCAGCTTGGTGCGGGTCATGGCCACCACGGAAAAGGCGCCCTCGACCCGGCGCAGGGCGTCTTCCATCCGCTCTGGGATGTTGCGCTGAAGCGAGCGCGCCATCAGGTGGATGATACATTCACTGTCGGATGAGCTTTGAAAGATCGAGCCGCGCTCGATCAGTTCGCGGCGCAAGGCATTGGCATTGGTGATATTGCCGTTATGGGCAATGGCCGCGCCGCCCATGGCAAATTCGCCAAAGAACGGCTGCACATCACGGATTGCGGTTGGCCCTTTGTTGCCCGATGTCGAATAACGCACATGCCCGATGGCCAGCGGGCCGGGCAGGGTTTCCATCACTTTGTGCGAGGTAAAGTTATCGCGCACATAGCCAAAGCGCCGCGCCGATTGAAACCCCTGTTCCGGGTCATGGCTGACGATGCCGCCGGCCTCTTGGCCGCGATGTTGCAGCGCGTGCAGGCCAAGGGCGACAAAATTGGCCGCATCCGCAACACCAACGACGCCAAAGACCCCGCATTCCTCTTTCAGTTTGTCACCATCTTCCGCGTCGCGCAGGTAAGAGGTATCAAAAGGATGGGCGGGGGGCATGATCTTGGATGACATGGTGGACAACGGCCGGGCTCCGAATCCAAATTGAAACTGGGGTCTCTTTAGTCGCTCAGGTTCCAAGTGTCACGAAACTATGACGTAGAATTCAGAAAAAGGCGCCCGCGGGCGCCTCTGGGTCAGCTTGCGCCGCAGCTGCCGACCAGCAGCTCATAGCGGGTTGTGATCCATCCCAGCGCCTGTTCTGGGTTGGCCTCTTCTACCTTTTGGTTCAACTGGGCAAAGATCGCCGCAGATTGGCTTTGTTCAACGGCGGGGTGCGGCGCCCCGGTATTGACCGCGCCATAGACAAAAAAACCGATGGCAATCAGCAAGACACCGCGCGCGGCCCCGAAAAAGAATCCCAGACCCCGGTCAATGCCCCCCAGCGCAGATTTGCGCACCACCGATGAAAACAGCGGCGTAAAGAATGACACAACAATCAGCGCCGCGGCAAAGACCGCCGCAAAGGCCGCGATGATCGACAATTCACAGCTGGCGGCCAGGAATTCGCCGATGACCGGCAGCTCTTGCACCAGGGGTTCGACCTGCGGGGCAAAGACAAAGGCCACAACCGCCGCCGCGATCCAGCCAGCGATGGCCATGATTTCCCGCACCACGCCGCGCGCATAGGCCAGCAGGGCGGACACCGCAATCACAAGCGCGACGATCCCGTCTATGATGGTAAATGTGTCCATGGCCGTGTCTTCCCGTGTGTTTCGCCCGCTAGCCGGCGCCGAAGATTTCACCGACAAAGCCGGTTAGGTCGCTCATTGTGTTCAGCGCGATGCCTTCCACTCCTACCGCCTTGCCCCCTGCGGGTGCAATAGCCGATGAAAAGCCAAGTTTCTGCGCCTCTTTCAGGCGGCTTTCGGTTTGCGAGGCCGGGCGCAGCGCGCCGGACAGGCTGATCTCTCCGAAGACCACCGTGTCGGGCGGCAGGGCGGCATCCTCGCGGGCGCTGAGCAGGGCCGCCGCGACAGCCAGATCGGCGGCAGGTTCAGATATTTTCATACCGCCGGCCACATTCAGATAGACATCCAATCCGGCAAAGGGGATGCCGCAGCGCGCCTCGAGCACGGCAAGGATCATCGCCAGGCGCCCGCTGTCCCATCCGACCACCGTGCGGCGGGCCTGGGCATGTGGCGACGGGGCAACAAGCGCCTGCAATTCGACCAGAACCGGGCGGGTGCCTTCGACACCGGCAAAGACCACCGACCCCGCCGAGGGGGTGCCGCGTTCGGATAAAAACAGCGCCGAAGGGTTCGTCACCTCGGCCAGGCCGCGCCCGGTCATTTCAAAGACACCGATTTCATCGGCTGGGCCAAAGCGGTTCTTGACCGCGCGCAGGATGCGGAACTGATGGCCGCGTTCGCCTTCGAAATACAGCACCGTGTCGACCATATGTTCGACCACACGCGGCCCGGCGATCTGTCCATCCTTGGTGACATGGCCCACCAAAATGACCGACACGCCCTTGCGCTTGGCAAAATTCGTCAGCTCGTGCGCGGCGGCCCGGACCTGGCTGACCGATCCCGGAGCGCTTTCGACATTATCGGCCCACATGGTTTGGATCGAATCGATGATTGCCAGCTGCGGGCGTTCGGCTTCTAGGGTGGTCAGAATGTCGCGCAGGTTGGTATCGGCGGCCAATTGCACCGGCGCATCGGCCAGGCCAAGGCGCTGGGCGCGCATCCGCACCTGGGCGCTGGCCTCTTCGCCTGACACATAAATGGTTTTCAAACCGCTGCGGGCAAATTGGGCCGCCGCTTGCAGCAACAGCGTGGATTTGCCGATGCCCGGATCGCCGCCAACCAATATCGCCGAGGCAGGCACCAAACCGCCGCCCAAGACGCGGTCCAGCTCTTGCAGGCCGGAATGGGTGCGCGGGGGGGGCGCCTCTTGCGTGGCAAGGTCACTTAGCCGAAGCGCCGCACCGCGCCGCCCGCCCAGCGATTTGGCCGGCCCGCTTGAGATACCTTCATCCTTGTGGATGGTGTTCCATTCGCCGCAGCCCTCGCAGCGGCCGGACCATTTGGTAAAGACAGCGCCGCAGCCGGAACATGAATAAGAGGGTGATTTCGCCATGCCCTGTCTTGCCCCAGTTGTGCCGATGGGTCAAAGGCATTTTGCTAGCGCAGAGGCTGAATTGGCCCCTCGGCGCGGCCATGAATGAACTGATCCAGATGGGCATTGCCGCTGTGGTCGATATCGGCCACCGGCCCGCTCCATTGGATCACCCCGTCATGCAGCATTGCCACGTTGTCGGCGATGGCGCGCACCGATGTCATGTCGTGGGTGATGGTCATCGCGGTTGCGCCCATTTCGGTCACGATCTCGCGGATCAACGCGTTGATGACACCCGCCATGATCGGGTCCAGCCCGGTGGTGGGTTCGTCGAAAAAGATGATCTCGGGGTCGGCGGCGATCGCCCGCGCCAGGCCGACACGCTTTTGCATCCCGCCCGACAGCTCGGATGGGAAACGGTCGGCAACATCGGCGCCCAGCCCCACCCGGCGCAGTTTGTGAATCGCGATTTCGCGGGCTTCGGCGCGCGGTTTGGCAAGGCTGCCGCGCAGCAAGCGAAAGGCGACGTTCTGCCAAACCGGCAGGCTGTCAAACAGCGCCCCGCCCTGAAACAGCATGCCAAAGCGCGCCAGAAACGCGTCGCGGTCGCTGGTGCCCCCCGCCACGGTGATGCGCCCGGCATCGGGTGTAACCAGCCCCAATATACACTTGAGCGCAATGGATTTGCCGGTGCCCGATCCACCAATGATTACCATCGACGTGCCGCGGGCGATCTCAAGATCAAGCCCCTTCAACACATGGTTCGATCCGAATGATTTGGTGACGCCTTCCATCTTGATCATAGCGTGAAGAACACCCCTGTCAGAACAAAATTGGCGGCCAGAATGACCATGGCGGCGGCTTCGACGGATCCTTTGGTGGCGGCCCCGACCCCCATCGCCCCACGGCCCGAATGCATGCCGAAATAGCACCCGATAAGCGCCGCGGCAAAGCCAAAGACAGCCCCCTTGGTCAACGACGAAATAATGTCCAGCGGTTCAAGGAAATCGACGGTGTTCTTGATATAGGCGGCGGGATTGAACCCCAAGGTGCCGGTTGCCACGGCATAGCCACCAAAGACGCCGATGATATCGCCCACCGCCACCAGCACCGGCACCGAAATCAGGGCCGCCAAGACCCGCGGCACGGTCAGGTATTTCATCGGATGGGTGGACAGGGTTATCAGCGCGTCGATCTGTTCGGTCACCTTCATGGTGGCGATCTCGGCGGCGATGCTGGAGGTCACACGGGCGGCGATCATAAGCCCGACCAACACCGGCCCCAACTCTCGGACCATGCCGATGGCCACGATTTGTGGCACCACGGCCTCGGCGTTAAAGCGCGCCCCGCCGGCATAAATCTGAAGCGCCAGCGCCCCGCCGGTAAAGATCGCCGTCAACCCAACCACCGGCAAGGACAACCAGCCGATGTTCAGCAAAGCCGCCGCCAGTTCCTTGTGATAAAACGGGGGGCGCACCACATGCGACAGGGCTTGGACCGCAAAGATAAAGACCCGCCCGACCGACGCCAAAAGCGCCAGAACTGATCGACCGATGGCTGCCAAAATGGTCATTACACAATCGCCTTGTGATATCGCGCGCCCAGGCTGGTCAAGATTTCATACCCGATGGTGCCCGCGCAGGCGGCAAGCTGATCCACCCCCTGATCTGGCCCAAGCAATTGTAAGCTGGGCGGGGTCTGGGGCAAATCGGTGACATCAACTCCGATCATATCCATCGACACGCGCCCCACCACCGGCAGGGCCTGGCCGCCATGCCAAAGCTGCGCCTGTGGCCCCATTGCCCGGATCAACCCATCGGCATAGCCCGCAGCGATTGTGGCGATCTTTGACACCCGCGCGGCGGTCCAGGCCGCCGCATAGCCGACGCTTTCGCCGATGGCCAACTGCCGTGTCTGAATGACAGGAATATCAAGCCGGACAACAGGCATGGCGGCCTCAAAGGGCAACCCGCCGTAAAGGCCGATCCCCGGACGCGTCAGTTCAAAATGATACTCACGGCCCAACAGTATCCCCCCCGTCGCCGCCAATGACCGGGGCACATCAACCCCTTGGGTCATCTGGGTGAAACAGGCCAGCTGTGCACGGTTCATCGGGTGATCCGGCATATCGGCACAGGCCAGATGCGACATGATTAACCGCGGGCGCTGCTCCAACGCGATCTCGCGTATGGCGGCCCATTCCTCGGGCTCCAGCCCCAGCCGGTTCATGCCACTGTCCAGCTGAATGCCAAATCCATGACCGGGCAAGGCATCCAGATGCCGCAACAGCTGATCCAGGGAATTGATCATCGGCGTCAGCTGCGCTTGCCGGATCAGGCTGGTATCGCCAGCCATATGGCCGGAAAATACGCTGATCTCGGGCCCCTCCCCAAGGCTTTGCCGCAACGCAGCCCCTTCTTCCGCGGAAGCCACGAAAAACCGCCGCACCCCGGCCTCGGCCAACGCCTGCGCCACGCGCGCCGACCCCAGGCCATAGCCATCGGCCTTGACCACTGCCGCCGTTTCCACATCGGTCCGCGCGTTCAAACTGCGCCAATTGGCGGCAATCGCGTTCAAATCTATGCTGAGTCTTCCTGATGCCATACACAGGGTTTTGACAGGCTCAAATGCCGGGTCAAGCGAAATCCACTCGGGCCAGGGGCGCGCGCCCTGGTTCTTTTGTTCTGAAAATATCCCCGCCGGAGGCTCCCTCGCCCTGCCACACGCCAGGCGATCAGAAGGCTTGATCGTCCGATTGCTGCCAAGGCTGAACCAGATTTCCAAAACGGGTAAAGCGCCCCTCAAAGGACAGATCGACCGTGCCAATCGGGCCGTGGCGCTGCTTGCCGATCACCACCTCGGCGCGGCCATGCAGACGCTCCATCTCTTCTTGCCATTTGGCCATGGCCTCAAGATCATGATCGCCGGGCTTCTCGCGCTCTTTGTAATACTCTTCGCGGAACACGAACATGACCACATCGGCGTCCTGTTCGATTGACCCGGATTCGCGCAGATCGCTCAGTTGCGGGCGCTTGTCCTCGCGGTTTTCCACCTGGCGCGACAGCTGCGACAGGGCAATGACCGGGATGTCCAGCTCTTTGGCGATGGCTTTCATGCCCATGGTGATCTCGGAAATCTCGTTCACCCGGTTTTCCGATTTGCCCGTGCCGCGCACCAGTTGCAAATAGTCGATAATCAACAGGTCCAGCCCATGGGTCCGCTTCAAGCGCCGCGCCCGCGCCGCCAATTGCGAAATCGGCAAGGCCGGGGTGTCGTCGATATAAAGCGGACAGGCCTCAAGCGCCTTGGCCGCGTCGACAAAGCGGCGGAACTCGGCCTCGGTCATGTCCCCGCGGCGGATCTGTTCGCTGGGCACCTCGGCGGCCTCGGACAGGATCCGCGCGGCCAGCTGTTCGGCGCTCATCTCAAGGCTATAGAACCCGACGACACCGCCATCCACCGCGCCCTCGGTGCCATCATGCAGCAGGCCGCGCTTATAGGCCTTGGCGACATTAAAGGCGATATTGGTGGCCAGCGATGTCTTGCCCATGGATGGCCGGCCCGCCAGGATCAACAGGTCAGACCGGTGTAGCCCGCCCAGTTTTTTGTCCATGTCGATCAACCCGGTCGAAACCCCGGCCAGACCGCCATCGCGCTGATAGGCGGCATTGGCCACATTGACCGCATCCGTGACCGCCTTGAGAAAGCTTTGAAAGCCGCTTTCGACCTGGCCTTGCTCGGCCAGTTTGTAAAGCTGCTGCTCGGCCTCGACGATCTGCTCGCGCGGCTCCGAGGCGACATCGACAAGCGCGGCCTTGGCGGCGATATCGCGGCCCAGCTGGATCAGGTCACGCCGCACCGACAGGTCATAAATCATCTGGGCATAATCGCGCGCGGCAAAGGCGCTGATCGCAGCCCCGGCCAGGCGGGCCAGATAGGCCGGGCCACCCAGTTCCTTCAGCCCGTCGTCGTCCTCCATGAACGCCTTGAGCGTCACCGGCGAGGCCAGATTGTTCTTGGCAATCCGCGCGGCTGAAATCTCAAAGATTCGGGCATGGACCGGATCATAGAAATGCTTTGGCCCAATGATCGAGGCCACCCGGTCGTAAATATCGTTATTGGTCAGGATCGCGCCCAAAAGCTGCTGTTCAGCTTCGACGGAATGGGGCATCGTGTCGGGGGTCTGGACCTCGGGGTGAAGGTTTCCGATGCTTGATATTTCGTTCATGTTGCCCACCCCGATTGCCTGCCGCGCCGGTGTATCCCCGTAAGTCGGGCAAGGCAAATTGTATAAGTTGTGAATTGCCTGTGGAAAAAACCATACCGCATGTGGTGGGAAAATTCATCCCCCACCACAACAAATTGCGGTTATTTGCGGGCGTCTTGCCAGGCGCGCGGGGCGTTCAAAAAACTTTCGACTTCGGCCAGGGTTTGGTCGTCAAAGGCCCCCTGGGCGCGGGCCTCGTGCAGGACATCCCACCAGGTGCACAGGTAATGCAACGCAACGCCATGATCGCCAAGGGTCTTTTCGGTTTCCGGGAAGATGCCGTAATAGAAAATCACCGCCGTGTGGCCGCATTCGGCCCCGGTGTCGCGAATCGCATCGACAAACGACAGCTTGGAGCCGCCGTCGGTGGTCAGATCCTCCACCAGCAAGACCCGCTGGCCGGGGGTCATATCCCCCTCGATCCGGGCGTTGCGGCCATAGCCTTTTGGCTTTTTCCGCACATAGGTCATGGGCAGGGCCATCCGTTCCGCCACCAGCGCGGCAAAGGGAATTCCCGCCGTCTCGCCGCCTGCGATGTTGTCAAAGGCCTCAAACCCGGCGTTGCGCATCACGGTGATGGACAGAAAATCCATCAAGGTTGCGCGAATGCGCGGGTGGCTGATCAGCTTGCGACAATCAATATAGGTGGGGCTGGGCAGGCCCGAGGCCAGGGTAAATGGCTGGTCTGCATTGAAATGCACGGCCTTGATTTCAAGCAGCATACGCGCTGTCAGGCGGGCGATTTCTGAGGCATCGGGAAAGCTGGAGGGAATCATTGGCGGCCCTTTTTGGCTGAATGGCGGGTAAAACGGGGGATCAGGCGACAGACCATTGCACGGCAAAACCCGGATCGAAAACCGTGACAGGCCCGTCGGGCGTGTCGATCTGGGGTGGATAGGTGCAGGGGGTCTTTTGCAGGGTCAATGTGCCGTTGTTGACCGGCAGGCGATAGAACGCCGGCCCATGCAACGAAGTAAACCCCTCAAGACGCGCAAGCGCGCTGTCTTCATCAAAGACCTGCGCCAGGATGGCCATGGTGTTGGGGGCTGTAAAACATCCGGCACAGCCGCAGGGCAAAAGTTTGTTGGCATCGGTGTGGGGGGCGCTGTCGGTGCCCAGGAAAAACCGCGCCTCGCCCGAGGTGGCAGCAGCGCGCAGCGCCAGACGATGGGTTTCGCGTTTGGCCACGGGCAGGCAATAATAATGCGGTTTGATCCCGCCCGCCAGAATATGGTTGCGGTTGATCACCAGGTGATGCGTGGTGATCGTGGCACCAAGGCTGTCGTCCTGGGCGCGGGCGTAATCCACGGCATCCTTGGTGGTGATATGTTCCATCACCACGCGCAAGCCGGGGGTGCTTTTGCGGATCGGATCCAGAACCCGGTCGATAAAGACCGCCTCGCGGTCGAAAATATCAACGTCGCTGTCTGTGACCTCGCCATGTACGCAAAGCGGCAGGCCGATGTCGGCCATTTTGTCCAGAACTGCGCGGACCTTGTCAAAATTGGCCACACCGCTGGCGGAATTGGTGGTGGCCCCGGCGGGATAAAGCTTGACGGCTTTGATCAACCCGCTGGCGTGGGCTTGGGCCACGTCATCGGGATCTGTGTCTTCGGTCAGATAGAGGGTCATCAAGGGTTCAAAATCGCTGCCCGCGGGGCGGGCGGCCAGAATTCGGTCGCGATAGGCGCCGGCCTGTGCGGCGGTGACCACGGGCGGGACAAGGTTGGGCATGATGATCGCGCGGGCAAAATGCGCGGCGCTGTGCGGCAAAACCGCGTTCAGCATGGCGCCGTCGCGCAGGTGCAGGTGCCAATCATCGGGGCGGCGGATGGTCAGTGTCTGTGTCATGGCGCGCGCCCTAGCACAGGCGGGCTTGCCGCGCCAGTGGGCAATGGCCATGGCCCGCCGGGCAAAGGCGGCTTGACCCTTGGGCGGAACAATGCACCTTTGGTCAAAAAGGAGCGCGGAATGGATCAGACAGGTGACATAGACAGCATCGAAACGGTGCAGGCGATGTTGGGCGCGCAGGGCTATGTCTGCGGGCGGGCGCTGGCGGTTGTGGTGTTTCTGGCGTTGCGGCTTGGGCGGCCCCTGTTCCTTGAGGGCGAAGCGGGTGTCGGCAAAACCGAGATCGCCAAGGCGCTGGCCGCCGGGCTGGGCCGTCGGTTGATCCGTTTGCAATGCTATGAGGGGCTTGATGCCTCGACCGCGGTGTATGAATGGAATTTTCCGGCGCAGATGGTCGCGATCCGCACGGCCGAGGCAACGGGCGGTGCCGCGCGCGGGGCACTGAACGCCGAACTTTTTAGCGACGATTACCTGATTGAGCGGCCCTTGCTTCAGGCGATGCGACCTGACGCATCGGGGGCGCCGGTATTGCTGATTGATGAGCTGGACCGCACCGATGAACCGTTCGAGGCCTTTTTGCTTGAGGCGCTCAGCGATTTTCAAGTGACCATCCCCGAGCTGGGCACCATCAAAGCGCCAGAACCGCCCATCGTGATCTTGACGTCAAACCGCACCCGCGAGGTGCATGACGCGCTCAAGCGGCGCTGTCTTTATCATTGGGTCGACTATCCCGATTTTCAGCGCGAGTTGGAGATATTGCAGGCCCGCGCGCCCGAAGCCAGCACAGAGTTGAGCCGCGCGATTGTGGCCTTTGTCCAGCAATTGCGCACCGAGGATTTGTTCAAAAAGCCGGGTGTGGCCGAAACGATTGACTGGGCCAAATGCCTGCTGGCCCTTGATATGATCGAGCTAAGCCCCGAGGTCATCGCAGATACGCTGGGCGCGGTGCTGAAGTATCAAGACGATATTCAGCGTCTGCAAGGTTCCGAGGCCAAACGGATTTTGGATCAGGCCAAAGCCGCGCTTGAGCCGGCCTGACCATGGCTGCGCACCCCGCATTGGACCTGCCGGATGATCCCAAGCTGGTGGGCAATATCACCCATTTCGCTCGGGCGTTGCGCCGGGCAGGGGTGCCGATCGGACCCGGCGCGGTGGTTGGGGCAATCCGGGCGGTTGCCGCAACGGGGTTTCACGACAAGCGCGATTTTTATTGGACGTTGCACGCGTGCTTTGTGAACCGCCCCGAGCATCGGGCGGTGTTTGCGCAGGTGTTTCGCCTGTATTGGCGCGATCCGCGATATCTGGAACATATGATGTCGTTTATGTTGCCGTCGCTGCGCGGCGTGGCGCAAGAGCGCCAAACGCAAGCGGGGGAAAAGCGCGCCGCCGAGGCGTTGTTGGATGGAGCCCGTGCCCCGGCCCCGGATCACGAAGGGCCCGAGGATCAAGATGAGCCGCAGGTCGAGGTGGACGCCAGTTTGACGATGTCCGGAACCGAGCGTTTGCGGCATCTGGATTTCGAACAAATGAGTGTCGCAGAAATGGCGGCGGCCAAGCGGATGCTGGCGCAGCTGCGCTTGCCGGTGCCGCCGATCTTGTCGCGCCGGATGATCGCCGACCCTTTGGGGTCGCGCGTCGATCGCGCCCGCAGCTTGCGTCTGGCGATGCGGCGCGGCGGGGAAATGCAGCAGATCGTTTACCGGCGCCCGCGCCAGCGTTGGCCCAATCTGGTGGTGCTGTGCGATATTTCCGGATCAATGAGCCAGTATTCGCGGGCGGTGCTGCATTTTGTCCACGCGCTGAGCAATGCCAAAGGGCAGGGCTGGGCAAAGGTGCATGCCTTTACCTTTGGCACAAGGTTGACCAACATCAGCCGGCATCTGGCCCAGCGGGATGTCGATGCGGCCTTGGCGGCGGCGGGGGCGCAGGCGCAGGATTGGGAGGGGGGAACGCGGATCGGCGCCTGTCTTGCCGCGTTCAACCGGGATTGGTCGCGCCGGGTTATGGGGCATGGGGCGGTGGTGCTGTTGATCACCGATGGGTTGGACCGTGACGCCCCCGATCAGCTGGCCCGCCAGACCGAGCGGCTGCATCTGTCGGCGCGGCATTTGATCTGGTTGAATCCTTTGCTGCGCTGGGACGGGTTTGCGCCCAAGGCGCGGGGAATCGCGGCGATGCTGCCGCATGTGGACAGCCTGCGGGCCGGACATTCCATCGCATCGCTTGAAGGGTTGGCCGCGGCCATCGGGCGCCGGGACGACAGCGGTGAAAAGCAGCGATTGTTGCGCGGTTAGGGGCGCCGGGGCGGCCGTGTTCTTGGCGCGCGCCGGAGCCTCCGGCGGGGATATTTAAGAACAAAAGAAGAGATCGGATGGAGATTGGCCGCCGCGCATGCTGGGCGGCGGCCAGAGCCGGTTAGGCGAAATGTTCTGCGAAGCTGTTGCGATAGGTGGCGGCAAGTTCGGCAAGGGGGGCCTCGGATGGGCCGAATTTGACCGTGTCGCCGCCGAATTTTCCGATGGCTGTCAATGTCAGGCCGGCCTGGCCGGCGGCGATCATCAGGGCTTCGGCCTGGTCGAAGTTGCAGGCGATCAGATAGCGGGCCTGGTCTTCGCCAAACAGGCTGGGGGTGTCGCCCGCGTCGAGCTGAACGCCGACGCCTGTGGCTTCGGCCAGTTCAAAGGCGGCCAAGGCCAATCCGCCATCCGACAAGTCGGTGCAGGCCTTGATATGGGCGCGGTTGTCGCGGATGAAGGCGCCGTGGCGGGCCTCGGCGGTGAGATCGACGGGCGGGGCATCGCCCTCGGCGCGGTTAAACACCTCGAGCAGCAGGGCCGACTGGCCCAGGTGGCCCAGGCTTTCGCCCAGCAGCAGGGCGACATGGCCATCGCGGACCTCGCAGCCGATGATGTCATCGGTGTGATCCAGCAGGCCAACGGCGCCGATGGTCGGGGTGGGCAGGATCGCCGCGCCGTCGGTTTCATTGTAGAGCGAGACATTGCCCGATACGATCGGCATATCGAGCGCTTTGACCGCCGCGCCGATGCCTTGGATCGCGCCGACGAATTGGCCCATGATCTGGGGTTTTTCAGGATTGCCAAAGTTCATGTTGTCGGTCGTGGCCAGTGGCCGTGCGCCGACGGCACACAGGTTGCGATAGGCTTCGGCTACGGCTTGCTTGCCGCCCATTTCGGGGTTTGCCTTGACATACCGCGGGGTCACATCCGAGGTGAAGGCCAGTGCCTTGTCGGTGCCGTGAACGCGCACGATGCCGGCGCCGATGCCTGGGATGCGGGCGCTGTCGCCCATGACCATCGTGTCATATTGCTCATAGACCCACTGTTTGGAGGCGTAGTTCGGGCTGGCCAGCAG
The DNA here is from genome assembly GCA_937138475.1 of uncultured Sulfitobacter sp. Classification (GTDB taxonomy): domain Bacteria; phylum Pseudomonadota; class Alphaproteobacteria; order Rhodobacterales; family Rhodobacteraceae; genus CAKZPD01. The sequence continues at coordinate 51,042 of CAKZPD010000010.1, forward strand.
CGCGCGCAGCCCGTCGATGGGATCGACGCCGGGCACGTCGGCCAATGGCGCGGGCGTTGGGGTTTCCACCCAGGGGCGGTCGTATTCTGGGGCGGTTCCGGCCAGGGTTTTCAGCGGCAGATCGGCTTTGACCTCGCCGTTCAGGACGATCAAGAAGCGGTCCTCGGCGATGGTTTCACCGACGATGGCGAAATCCAGATCCCATTTGTCAAAGACGGCCTTTGCCTGGGCCTCGAGTTCGGGGCGCAGCACCATCAGCATGCGTTCCTGCGATTCTGACAACATCATTTCATAGGCGGTCATGTTGGGTTCGCGGGTCGGCACCTTTTCCAGATCGAGGCGCACGCCAAGATTGCCTTTGTCGCCCATTTCCACCGCCGAGCAGGTCAGCCCGGCCGCGCCCATATCCTGAATAGAAATCACCGCACCGGTTGCCATCAGTTCGAGGGTGGCTTCCATCAGGCGTTTTTCGGTGAAGGGATCGCCCACCTGCACGGTCGGTCGTTTTTCTTCGATCGTGTCGTCAAATTCCGCGCTTGCCATTGTGGCGCCGCCGACGCCGTCGCGGCCGGTCTTGGCGCCCAGATAGACAACGGGCATGCCGACGCCCGAAGCAGCAGAGTAGAAAATCTTGTCAGAATCGGCCAAGCCCGCCGCAAACGCGTTGACAAGGCAGTTGCCATTATAGGCCGGATCAAATCGGACCTCTCCGCCGACGGTGGGAACCCCGAAACAGTTGCCATATCCGCCGATCCCTTCCACAACACCATTCACCAACTGGCGGGTTTTGGGATGGCTTGGGGCGCCAAAGCTGAGCGAATTCATCGCCGCGATCGGGCGCGCGCCCATGGTAAAGACATCGCGGAGAATGCCACCGACGCCGGTTGCCGCCCCCTGATAGGGTTCGATATAGGAGGGGTGGTTGTGGCTTTCCATTTTGAAAACAACGGCCTGTCCGTCGCCGATATCGACAACACCGGCATTTTCGCCGGGGCCGCAAATCACTTGTGGCCCGGTGGTGGGCAGCGTGCGGAGCCACTTCTTGGAAGATTTATACGAACAATGTTCGTTCCACATGGCCGAGAAGATGCCCAACTCGGTGAAGGTGGGGGTGCGGCCGACGATCTCAAGGATGCGCTGGTATTCATCGGCGCTGAGGCCGTGGTTTGAAATTAGCTCTGGTGTGATCGCAGGTTCGCTCATGTGCCGATAATCCCCCGTGGCAAGTATAGGCGCGTCCATAAAGGATGGGCGGCGCGGGGAAAAGAGGCAAAGAAAGGGAGCAGGCCACGCCCGAGGTAATCAAACGCAGCCCGCACCCGTGATAGACTGGATGGTTTGGGCTTTGCAAAAGGTATTCAAGGGGCTCACGGAAGGTTGAAAACCCGCGCCCCTTTTGGCCGGTCTGGCTGGGGGCGTTGATCTGACGCCTGCGCAAAAAAAAGGCCGAGCATTACGCTCGGCCAAGTCCAACAGGGAGGTGAAGAAGAGATGCGCGAAGCACCTCACGTCTTCGAGACCTGATCTAGGGATGGTGCGGCTGTCGATCAAGACAAGAAATGTCGATTTTGGATCAACCCCGCTATGCGATTTTTGCATAGCTAGGCGAGGACGTTTTCCTTGAGCTGCTTGCGATAGCTGATGATTTCATTTTGGACAAAGTCGCGAAAGGCGGCGATGCGCTTGGAATGGCGCAATTCTTCCGGGTAGGCCAGGAACACCGGCACATCGGCCGAGGTCATATCAGGGATGACCTGCACCAGATCGGGAAAATCCTGGGTCAAATAGTCAGGAAGGACGCCAATCCCAAGGTTGTGAAGCACACCTTGCAGAACGCCAAAGTAATTGTTCACCGTCAGCATCGACCGCACATCGTGTTTCATCAGACGCTGAATCATGGTCAGGCCGGCCCCCACCTGATCGCTGTCTGTGTTCTGACAGATCAGCCGGTGATCCTTGATGTCTTCGATCTCGGTGGGCAGCCCGTTGGCCTTGATATAGGACGACGAGGCATAAAGACACATGCGCACGGTCATCAGCCGTTTGCGGATCAGGTCGGCCTGGGATGGCTCTTTCATGCGAATCGCTACATCGGCTTCGCGCATGGGCAGATCAAGCACCCGTTCCTCAAGCATCAGATCCACCTTGAGGTCAGGATATTGTTCGTAAAGCTTGGGCAGGCGCGGGGCAAGCCACAGGGTGCCAAAGCCGATGGTGGTCGTGACACGCAGTTGGCCAAAGACCTCTTCTTCGCTGTCGCGGATACGGGCGGCGGCAGCTTCGAGGCGTTTGCTCATTGCGGTGGTGGCGTCGAACAGCAGCTCTCCTTGTTCGGTCAGGATCAGCCCGCGGGCGTGGCGATGGAACAATGTGACGTTCAGCGCCTCTTCCAATCCGCGTATCTGCCGCGATACCGCAGATTGTGACAGGTTCAGCTTGTCACCGGCATGTGTCAGGCTGCCGGCGTCGGCCACCGCGTGAAAAATCCGTAGTTTGTCCCAGTCCATATGCTTTGCCTTTGCTTTGCGGTCCCCTCGTAGCGAATTTTGCCGTCAAAATACAGGGGTTAACGCTAATATGGTGATCACGAGAATTTTTGCTATACGGGTCAGCATTTGTGACCTATGTTTGGGGTATAGTTGGCCTAGCCCGTTTCTCAGACCGCAAGGAATCCTGTTCATGACCACTCAGAAAATTTCGCTGAACGATCGTTATGACCTCAACAAAAGCCCGGTGTTGCTGAATGGCACTCAGGCGTTGGTGCGGCTGATGTTGATGCAAAAGGCCCGCGATCGGGCGGCGGGGCTGAACACGGCCGGCCTGGTCAGCGGATATCGCGGCAGCCCCTTGGGGGCGGTTGATCTGCAAATGCAGCGCGCCGCAAAAGAGCTGGGCGCCCATGATGTGACATTTCAGCCCGGTCTGAACGAAGATCTGGCCGCGACCGCGCTGTGGGGCAGCCAACAGGCCGAACTGCGCGGCGAAGGCAAATATGACGGGGTGTTTGGCCTGTGGTATGGCAAGGGGCCAGGCGTTGATCGCACCGGCGATGTCATGCGCCACGTCAACATGGCCGGAACATCAGCCAATGGCGGGGTGTTGATGGCGATGGGCGACGACCACACCGGCGAATCGTCGACGGTGCTGCATCAGTCGGAATTCGCCATGGTTGACACTTATATGCCGGTGCTCAGCCCCGCCGGGGTGCAAGAAATCCTTGATTTTGGCCTTTATGGTTTTGCGCTAAGCCGGTTCAGCGGTCTTTGGGTGGGCCTCAAGACCATGAAAGACACGATCGAGGCCACATCCGTGGTGGATGGGGCACTGGACCGGATGCAGTTTCAGATCCCTGATTTCAAAATGCCCGAGGGCGGCCTGAACATCCGCCTTGTGGATACACCCGTGGCACAAGAGGCGCGGGTCATTGATTACAAGCGCTTCGCCGCCGAGGCCTTTGCCCGTGCGAACCGGATCGACAAGCGGATGTGGGGCAAACCGGGCGCCAAGATCGGCTTTGTCGCGGCGGGCAAAAACTGGCTTGATCTGGGCCATGCGCTGGCGCTTTTGAACATCGACGAAGCCGAATGCGACCGTTTGGGTATCACCACATATAAAATTGGCCAGACCTTTCCCCTGGATATGGACAGCTTCCATGAATGGGCCGAAGGGCTGGATCTGATCGTTGTCGTCGAAGAAAAACGCAAACTGATCGAGGTGCAGGTAAAAGAGGCGATCTTTGATGATCGACACGGGCGGCGGGTTTATGGCTGGCACAAGGGCGACACTTGGGAACACGGGCGGCGGCTTGAGCTGTTTCCGACCCGCGGCGCGCTTGATCCCATCCTTATTGCGGAAAAACTGGGCGAGGTGCTGATCGAAGAGGGCCGAGAAACCGATGGAATTCGCGCCGGGATGGCTGTGCTGCAAGACGCGCGGCGCAATGACAATGCCGATGAAATCGCCGCGCGCCTGCCGTATTTCTGTTCGGGTTGCCCGCACAACAGCTCGACCAAACTGCCCGAGGGCAGCCGCGCCTATGCGGGAATTGGGTGCCATTACATGGTGCAGTGGATGGATCGTGCGACCATTGGCTATACCCATATGGGCGGCGAAGGGGCCAATTGGATCGGCGAGGCCCCGTTTTCGTCGCGCGCGCATGTGTTCCAGAATTTGGGTGACGGAACCTATAACCATTCGGGCATTCAGGCGATCAGGGCCGCTTTGGCGGCGGGGACCACCATCACCTATAAGATCCTTTATAATGACGCGGTGGCGATGACCGGCGGCCAGCACAACGAAGGGGGGCTGGACGCGCCACGGATCGTGCGGGAATTACAGGCGATGGGCGTGCCGAATATCGCTGTGGTCTATGATGAAAAAGAAGACGTGGACCGGGCGCAATTCTCGGGTGTTGCGATGCATGAACGTGCGGAATTGCCCAAGGTGCAGGCGCGGTTTGCCACCCTTAAGGGGGTGTCGGCGATTGTCTATATCCAGACCTGCGCCGCCGAGAAACGCCGGCGCCGCAAGCGCGGGCTGTTCCCGGACCCGGACAAGCGGGTGTTTATCAATTCAGATGTCTGCGAGGGCTGCGGCGATTGCGGGGTTCAATCCAATTGTGTGTCCATCGTGCCCAAGGAAACCGAACTGGGCCGCAAGCGGGCGATTGATCAATCGTCCTGCAACAAGGATTTCAGCTGTGTGAACGGTTTCTGCCCGTCGTTTGTGACTTTGCAGGGCGCCCAACCGCGCAAGGCCCCCACGATGCAGATAGACCTGCCGGATCTGCCCGATCCTGCGCTGCCGCAGATCAACGGAACATGGAACACGGTTATCACCGGTGTTGGCGGCACAGGGGTTGTGACCATCGGCGCAGTGATGGCGCAGGCGGCGCATATCGACGGCAAGGGCGTCGGCATGATGGAAATGGCGGGCTTGGCACAAAAGGGCGGGGCGGTGCACATTCATTGCCGCTTGGCCAACCGCCCCGAGGACATAAACGCCATTCGCGTGGCCATCGGCGAGGCGGACGCGCTGATCGGCGGCGATCTTGTGGTATCGGCCGGGCCGAAAACATTGGGGCTGACCCAAACCGGGCGCACCGGCGCCGTGGTGAACGCCCACGAGATCATAACCGGGGATTTCACCCGCAACACCGAATTCCAGCTGCCGTCAGAGCGTCTGGCGCTGGCGCTTGAGGCGCGCATGTCGGGGCGGGTCGATCTGTTCGATGCTTCGGATCTGGCCAAGGCGGTCTTGGGGGATTCGATCTTTTCCAACATGATGATCTTCGGCGGCGCATGGCAGCGCGGTCTGGTGCCGCTGTCCCATGACAGCATCGTCCAGGCGATCACCTTGAATGGCGCGGCGGTTGATCGCAACCTGCGGGCGTTTGAAATCGGGCGCTGGGCGGTGTTGCACCCGCGCGAGGCCGCCGAACTAAGCGCGCCCAAAGTGGTGGCCCTGACCAAAAATCAACCCAAGACGCTTGAGGAAAAAATCGCCTTTCGCCACACGCATCTGATCGCCTATCAGGGCAAACGCCTGGCGCGGCGCTTTGCGCGGATGCTTAAGCCGATTACCGATCCCGCGCTGCGCGAAGCGGTGATGCTGGGGTATCACAAGCTGCTCAGCTATAAGGACGAATACGAGGTCGCAAGGCTGCTTTTGTCCACCCGCGACAAGGCCCAGGCCGAATTCGACGGTGATTTCACCATGGAATTCAACCTTGCGCCGCCGCTGCTGTCGCGCATGGGGGCAGACGGGCGCCCGGCCAAGCGCCGCTTTGGCCCGTGGTTGCTGCGGCCCCTGCGCATTCTGGCGCGTCTAAAGTTCCTGCGTGGCACACCGCTGGATCCGTTTTCCTATACGGCCGAGCGGCGCATGGAGCGGGCGCTGATCACGCAATACGAACGCGACATGGCCGAGGTCTTGCCGAAAATGACCGACGGAACGCGCGATGCGGTGATTGCGCTGGCGCGGCTGCCGCTGCAAATCAAAGGCTTTGGTCCGGTCAAGGCCCAGGCCGAACAAAAGGCGGCCAAACGCCGCGAAGAACTGCTGTCGGCGATCCGGGCCGGTGATGCGCCGCTGTCGCACGCCGCCCAGTAACGGCGCGGGGGCAATCTTGGCTTGCATTGCCCCCCGGCCGCGCTAAGAGGGCGCAAACGATCCAGCAAGGCATTTCAGTGACCAGATTCAGCCCCTCTGTCGCCCGCGATATCAGCTATGCCTATTCGGCCGAAACCCCCGGCGGGCGGGCAATGATTCGCATGATGGAGAACACAACAGGCCGGCTGCGCCTGATCCGCCGCGCCAAAGGTTACGAACACGAGGTGGCACAGGGCCGCAACTTTTTCGAGGTGATGGCCCAGCGGTATGGGCTGACGCTGGAATTGTCGGGTGGATCGCTGGATCATGTGCCGCGCACCGGCCCGTTGATTGTCATTGCAAACCATCCCTACGGAATTCTTGACGGCCTGATGCTGGGGCATATCCTTGGCCAGACCCGCGGCGATTTTCGCATTCTGGCCAATTCGGTGTTTCGCCGCGCCGAGGATTTGAACCGGGTGATCCTGCCGATCAGTTTCGATCAGACCAAGGCGGCCTTGGCGCAGAATATCGAAACCCGCAAGCAGGCGCTGTCATACCTTGGCCATGGCGGGGCAATCGGGGTTTTTCCCGGCGGCACCGTCAGCACCGCGATACGCCCCTTTGCCAAACCCATGGACCCCGGCTGGCGCAGCTTTACCGCGCGGATGATCGCCAAGTCGCAGGCCACCGTGGTGCCGATCTATTTCGAAGGCCACACCAGCCGCCTGTTCCAGATCGCCAGCCATATGCACAACACGTTGCGCATGGGCTTGTTGATCAAGGAATTTCACAAGCGGGTCGATACCCCGGTGCGGGCGGTCATCGGAAAACCCATCCCCCGCGACGTTTTGGCCCCCCTGGCAAAAGATCCCAAAGCGATGATGGATTTCCTGCGACAATCGACGTATGAGTTAAGCCCAGATCCGGTCAAAAACTTTGATCTGGGATATGAATTTGAGGACCACCACCGCAATTAACCCGCCAAGGGCATGTGCGGAAGACGCAGGGCAAGGCAATGGCCGTAGGCATTTTCGACAGCGGATTGGGCGGTCTGACGGTTCTGGATGCCGTGCAAAAGCGCCTGCCCGACCAAGATTTCATTTATTTGGCCGACAGCGCCCATGCGCCTTATGGGGTGCGCACGTCCGAAGATATTTATGCGCTGACCTGCGCCCGCGTAGACCGCTTGTTCGAGGCGGGCTGTGATCTGGTGATCTTGGCGTGCAACACCGCCTCGGCGGCGGCGCTGCGGCGGATGCAGGAAAGCTGGATCCCCGAGGGGAAGCGGGTTCTGGGGGTCTTTGTGCCGCTG
>CAKZPD010000011.1 GCA_937138475.1 uncultured Sulfitobacter sp.
TGGCGCGGTTGACGGGGCTCGAACCCGCGACCCCCGGCGTGACAGGCCGGTACTCTAACCAACTGAGCTACAACCGCCCACTGCATCACAAGGCATTGCCTTGTGTCTGGCTGTCTTATGGCGGGGTCTGCGCTGCGTCAAGCGGTGAATTGGCGATTTTCGAACTTTTCCCCATGTTTGTTTGAACTTGATCGGTCAAGATCCGTTCAGCCAAGGCGCCGGCCCAGATGGCATAGCCTGCGGCGCTGGGATGAAACCCGTCGCGGGCCATCAGGTCGGGATGCAAGGGCAAGCCTGGATCCAGCAGGTAGGTGTTGGGAAAGCTGGGCAAATCGGCGGCAAGCTGGCGGTTCATCCGGGCCGCGCGGGCGCCCCAAACCTGGGCCAATGGCATGGGCACGGCGGGAAAATCCTGAAGTGGTGGCAGTTTGGTCAGATAGATCCGCACGTCCGGATTTGACGCGGCAAATCCCGCGCAAAGCTGGCGCAGCTGTTGCACCCAGCGCGCCGGACGCACAAAACGGGTTGCATCATTGACCCCAAGAGCGATGACCACAACATCAAAGCCCCCGCGCCGATCAAGCTGTGCCATCGCGGCGCGGGTGGTCAGACCGGTCTTGGCGCGGATTTGCCAATGCACGCAAGACTGCGGGGCCAAGTGCTGCAACAATGCCCCGGCCAAAGCCTGATCCTGGGTGGCCGCGCCGACCCCGGCCGCAGACGAATCGCCAAAGATCAACAACCGCAACCTTGGCCCCTGGCCGGTGATGCCATGGCGCGGGCCTGCCGCCTCGGGCAGGCGCGGGGCGGTCAAGACCAGCCGGGCAATCTGCCGCAACAGGCGCGGCGCAAGAATTGCCCGCTGAAACCAGCGCAGAGCATGTTTGCGAAAGGTCTGATGATGGGGCATACGCCGTGATCCAAAGGAAAACGGCCCCCTTGGTGGGGGGCCGTTTGCGCGATGTTTAATGGGCGGTCGCCGATGGACCTGTGGCCGGTTGCCCGGCCAGCGCGGCCGCGGCGGCCTCTTCTGCCTCTTGGTCCCATTCGATGGCTTCGGGCGTGGAAACCAGCGCGTGTTTGATCACCTGAGAGACATGGCTGACCGGAATGATTTCAAGCCCGTCTTTGACGTTATCAGGAATGTCCGGCAGGTCTTTTTCATTTTCCTCGGGGATCAAGACGGTTTTGACACCGCCCCGCAACGCCGCCAGCAGTTTTTCCTTGAGACCGCCAATCGCCAAGGCGTTGCCGCGCAATGTGACCTCGCCGGTCATGGCGATATCCTTGCGCACCGGAATTTGCGTCAGCACCGATACAATCGACGTCACCATCGCCAGCCCCGCCGACGGCCCATCCTTTGGGGTTGCCCCCTCGGGAACGTGGACATGGATGTCAATTTTATCGAATTGCGGCGGTTTGACCCCGATCTGAGGGCTGATCGACCGCACATAGGACGAGGCCGCGTCGATGCTTTCTTTCATCACATCGCCCAGCTTGCCGGTGGTTTTCATCCGCCCCTTGCCGGGCAGACGCAGGGCTTCGATGCTAAGCAGTTCCCCCCCGACCGAGGTATAGGCCAGCCCGGTGACCACCCCGACCTGATCGGTTTTTTCGGCCAAGCCAAAGCGGTATTTCTTGACCCCCAGAAAATCGCTAAGGTTTTGATCATCAACGGTGATGTGATCGGATTCCTTTTTGATGATCTTGGTCAGGGCCTTACGCGCCACTTTGGCGATTTCGCGTTCCAGATTTCGCACCCCTGCCTCGCGGGTATAGGTGCGGATCATTTCGGTCAGGGCGCTGTCGTCAAGGGCGAATTCCTTGTTGCGCAGGCCATGGTTCTTGATCTGCTTGGGCAACAGGTGCTGTTTGGCGATCTCGCGCTTTTCGTCCTCGGTATAGCCGGCCAGGGGGATAATCTCCATCCGGTCCAAAAGCGGCCCCGGCATGTTATAGCTGTTCGAGGTGGTCAGGAACATCACGTTGCTCAGGTCGTATTCGACCTCAAGATAGTGATCGACAAAGGTGCTGTTTTGCTCGGGGTCCAGAACCTCGAGCATGGCCGAGGCAGGGTCGCCGCGGAAATCTTGACCCATCTTGTCGATTTCATCGAGCAAGATCAGTGGATTGGTTGTTTTCGCCTTTTTCAAAGCCTGAATAATCTTGCCGGGCATTGATCCGATATAGGTGCGCCGGTGGCCACGAATTTCGCTTTCGTCGCGCACCCCGCCAAGGCTGATGCGAATAAACTCGCGGCCCGTCGCCTTGGCCACCGATTTGCCAAGCGATGTCTTGCCGACGCCGGGGGGGCCGACAAGGCACATGATCGGCCCTTTGATCTTGGTCGACCGCTGCTGCACCGCCAGATATTCGACGATCCGCTCTTTGACTTTTTCAAGACCATAGTGATCGTTGTCCAGAACGCTTTGCGCCCGGCCCAGATCCTTTTTCACCCGAGATTTGACACCCCACGGGATCGACAGAACCCAATCAAGGTAATTGCGCACCACGGTTGCCTCGGCCGACATGGGCGACATGTTCTTAAGCTTTTTCAGCTCGGCCGTGACTTTTTCGCTGGCCTCTTTGGACAGCTTGGTTTCGGCGATACGCGCTTCAAGTTCGGCAATTTCGTTCTTGCCGTCATCGCCATCGCCCAGCTCTTGCTGAATGGCTTTCATCTGCTCATTCAGATAATATTCGCGCTGGGTGCGCTCCATCTGGGATTTGACGCGGGTCTTGATCTTTTTCTCGACCTGAAGCACCGACATCTCGCCCTGCATCAACCCGTAAACCTTTTCGAGCCGCTCCGAGATGCTGAGGGTCTCAAGCAAGTCCTGCTTTTGGTGCACCTCAATGCCCAAATGTCCGGCCACCAAATCCGCCAGCTTGGCGGGTTCCGCGGATTCGCCGACAGCGGCAAGCGCCTCTTCGGGAACGTTTTTCTTGACCTTGGCATAGCGTTCAAATTCGTCTGCGACCGTGCGCAGCAAAGCCTCTGTCGTGGTCAGATCACCGGGCATTTCGGTCAAATATTCGGCGCTTGCCTCAAAAAAACTTTCGTTTTCAAGGTATTGCGTAATGCGCACCCGTGCCTGCCCTTCGACCAGAACCTTGACGGTTCCATCGGGTAATTTCAGCAATTGCAGCACATTGGCCAAAACGCCCGCCCGGTAAATTCCATCCACCTCTGGGTCGTCTTCACCGGGGTCGATCTGACTGGCAAGCAAGATCTGCTTGTCATCCGACATCACCTCTTCGAGGGCCCGGACCGATTTATCCCGCCCGACAAACAACGGCACGATCATATGTGGGAACACCACGATATCGCGCAGCGGCAAGACAGGATAGGACGCGTTCAATGGCTCTTTCATGCTCATTCCTTGTATTGGCAAGATGGCGCTTGTCCCGCAAAAGCAGCAACGTTTGGCCATCTCCGGTTCTGGACGATAAGGTGGGGCGTCACCCAACCAAATTCAACCATGATCTTTGTTTTTTGCCCGCATAGCATGACCAGAGCAACCGCGAAGCGCAAGGTCGGAATGGCCCGATGCGCGACTAATTTATCGGGCGGCATTGGGCCGAGGGAAACAGGGCCAAATCACCTGTGATCAAAGCGGCTCCAGGTCGCCGCCGGCGCGGGCGGCGTGGAAATCGGCCTGCCAGGCGGCAAAGCTGCCTTGGGCAATCGCATCGCGCATTCCCGACATAAGGTCCTGAAAGTAATGCAGGTTATGCCATGTGAGCAGCATCGAGCTGATGATTTCTTGGCTGCGGAATACATGGTGCAAATAGGCGCGGCTATAGTTGCGACACGCCGGACAGCCACAGTTTTCATCCAAGGGGCGCGGATCGTCCATATGGCGGGCATTCTTGATGTTCAGCACCCCATGGCGGGTAAACACCTGACCTGTGCGCCCCGACCGGCTGGGCAACACGCAATCCATCATATCAATGCCCCGCGCCACAGCGCCGACTATATCATCGGGCTTGCCCACCCCCATCAGGTAACGGGGCTTGTCCTCGGGCAGCATATCTGGCGCAAAATCAAGCACGTCAAACATGGCATCCTGCCCCTCGCCCACCGCAAGGCCGCCGACGGCGTATCCGTCAAACCCGATATCCTTAAGGGCTTCGGCGCTTTCCTCGCGGAAATCTTGTTCCAACCCGCCTTGTTGAATCCCAAAAAGCGCGTGACCGGGGCGATCGCCGAACGCCTCGCGCGACCGCTCGGCCCACCGCATCGACATCCGCATCGAAGACGCGATCCGGTCCCGGTCCGCCGGCAGCGCCGGGCATTCATCGAAACACATGACGATATCACTGCCCAGCAGCTTTTGGATCTCCATTGACCGCTCAGGCGTGATTTCGTGCTTGGACCCGTCAATATGCGATTTAAAGGTCACGCCCCGTTCGGTCAATTTGCGCAGGCCCGACAGGCTCATGACTTGAAACCCGCCGCTATCGGTCAGAATAGGCCGATCCCAATTCATGAATTTATGCAACCCGCCCAGCCGGTCGATCCGTTCGGCCGTGGGGCGCAGCATCAGATGATAGGTATTGCCCAGCAAGATATCCGCGCCTGTCTCGCGAACGCTTTGCGGCAACATCGCCTTGACCGTGGCCGCCGTGCCCACCGGCATAAAGGCCGGGGTGCGAATATCACCACGCGGGGTTTTGATCACGCCAAGGCGGGCTTTGCCGTCCTGGGCCAGTTTTTCAAAGCTGATGCGGGTCATTGTGTTCTCCGGGGGCTGTGCCGGAACGCGATAGCGATGTTAAGCTGAACTTGCAATCAAAGAGCCGCTGGCGCAGAATTTAGGCTGACTTTCAAATCAAAGGATAAACGCGTGGATATTGGTGCATTTTTGTCTGGGCTGCTGCAAGCCGGCGATGTCTTTTTGCTGCTGGCCGCAGTCTTTTTTGTATTGGTGTTCAAATCGGTCAAGATCGTGCCCCAGTCCGAACAACATGTGATCGAACGTTTTGGCCGTTTGCGCGCGGTTCTGGGGCCGGGCATCAATATGATCGTGCCCTTCATTGATCGGGTGGCCCATAAGATTTCGATCTTGGAACGGCAATTGCCAACCGCCAGCCAAGACGCCATCACCCGCGACAACGTGTTGGTTCAGGTCGATACATCGGTGTTCTATCGCATCACCGAACCGGAAAAGACCGTCTATCGCATCCGGGATGTCGACAGTGCCATCTCGACCACCGTGGCAGGGATCGTGCGCGCCGAGATCGGTAAAATGGATCTGGACGAGGTGCAGGCCAATCGCTCTGCTTTGATTGCCACTATCAAGGCCAGCGTTGAAGACGCCGTGAATGATTGGGGCATCGAAGTCACCCGCGCCGAGATCCTTGACGTTAATCTGGATCAGGCCACGCGCAATGCGATGATGCAGCAGCTGAACGCCGAACGCGCCCGCCGCGCCCAGGTCACCGAAGCCGAAGGCAAAAAACGTTCGGTTGAGCTGGCGGCCGATGCGGAACTTTATGCGTCAGAGCAGGCAGCCAAGGCGCGGCGTATCCTGGCCGACGCCGAAGCCTATGCAACCGGTGTGATTGCCGCCGCCATCGCCGAAGGCGGGCTTGAGGCGGCCCAGTATCAGATCGCCCTGAAACAGGTTGAATCGCTGAACGCCCTTGGCGCCGGGGCGGGTCAACAGACCATCGTCGTGCCGGCTTCAGCGCTTGAGGCCTTTGGCGACGCGTTCAAACTGTTGAAAGGACGCGCGTCATGATCGGGGTGGATTGGCTGTCTGGCCCGATTGTCTGGTGGGCATGGCTGGGGATCGCGCTGGCGCTGGCCTTGCTTGAACTGTTCGTGCCGGGCACGATCTTTTTGGGGTTTGCCCTTGGCGCCGCCGCCATGGCCCTTGTCGCCGTGCTGGCGCCGGCCCTCTCAGGCCCGCCCTTGCTGGCGCTTTACGGGTTCTTGTCGCTTTTTGCCTGGTTCGCGCTGCGGCGGATTTTCCGCAATCAATCCAGCAAAAGCCGCATCGTCACCAAAGACATCAATGAATAATCAGCCCGTCTTGCGCCCGCCCCGCCGGGGTGATAGCGCCGCGCCACTTTCACAAGATTGAGACACCCCATGGACGCATTGACATTTGGCTGGGAAGAATGGGTCGCCCTGCCCTCATTGGGGCTGCCGGCCATCAAGGCCAAGGTCGACACCGGTGCCCGCACATCGGCCCTGCACGCCCATGATATTGAGGTCTTCGGCCCAGCCGACAAGCCCAAGGTGCGGTTCAACGTCCACCCCATCGCCGGGCGCGAAGACATCGCCATCACCTGTTCGGCCCTGATCACCGACCGCCGCGAGGTAACATCATCGAACGGCGAGGCCGAGCTGCGCTATGTCATTTCCGCCCCCTTGCGGGTCAACAATCAGAGCTGGCCGATTGAAATCACCCTGACCAATCGTGCCGGGCTGACCAGCCGCATGTTGCTGGGCCGCCAGGCCCTGAACGATCACATCACCATTTCCCCGACCGAAAAGCGCCTTCAGCCGGATCTGAGCTATGACGTCTATCATTCCGCCATCGTCCGCCATGTGGCCCCAAAACGCAGCCTGCGCGTTGCAGTGCTAAGCCGCGAAGACAATTACTCTACCCGCCGCTTGGTCGAAGTCGGCGAGGCCCGCGGCCACACGGTCGAGGTGATTGACACCACGCGGTGCTATATGGCGATCAATGCCATCGCCCCTGAAATCCATTGCGACGGGGTGCGCCTGCCGCGATACGATGCCGTCATTCCACGCATCGGGGCGTCGATCACCCCCTATGGCACCGCCGTCATTCGCCAGTTTGAAACCATCGGCACCTATTGCGTAAATGGATCGGCCGGCATCACCGCCAGCCGCGACAAGTTGCACGCCCACCAGGTTCTGGCCTCGCGCAAGATCGGCATGCCCACCACCGCCTTTGCCGCCTCGCCCAAGGACACCGGAAATCTAATCAAGCTGGTCGGCACCGCCCCGCTGATTGTCAAACTGCTGGAATCGACCCAGGGCAAGGGCGTGGTCCTGGCGGAAACCCGCAAGGCCGCCGAATCCGTAATTGACGCCTTTCGCGGGCTGCGCGCCAACTTTCTGGTGCAGGACTTCGTCAAAGAAGCGGCGGGCGAGGACATTCGCTGCCTGGTGATCGCCGGCAAAGTGGTTGCCGCGATGAAACGCACCGGCGCCGAGGGCGACTTCAGATCGAACCTGCACCGGGGCGGCAGCGCTGTCGCCGTGCGCATCAGCAAAGATGAACGCGACGCCGCCGTGCGCGCCGCCCGCGCCTTTGGCCTTGGCGTGGCCGGGGTTGACCTGCTCCGCGCCACCAGCGGCCCAAAAGTGCTTGAGGTCAATTCCTCACCGGGATTTGAAGGCATTGAAACCGCAACCGGCAAAGACATCGTCGGCAAGCTTTATGACGAAATCGAAGCCCGCGCCAAACCACAGCCGGTGCGCCGGCGCAAAACGTCCTGAACCAGCGGAAAAACCAAAAAACGGCGGTGGACGCGGCTTGGGTCAATCCCTATATAAAAACTCAGGAACCGACAAAAGGCTTGGACAATGACCGCAGAACCCCTAGAAGGCGCGCCGCTGATTGCGCCCTCTTCCACCGACCATCCGCTTTATGAACAGGTGGTTGAGGCCTGCCGAACCGTCTATGACCCGGAAATCCCGGTCAACATCTACGAGCTGGGCCTGATCTATACCATTGATATTGATGGCGAAAATGCGGTCAAAATTCTGATGTCGCTGACGGCTCCGGGCTGCCCCGTTGCCGGTGAAATGCCCGGCTGGGTCGCCGATGCGGTCGAACCGATCGCGGGCATCAAACATGTGGATGTCGAACTGGTCTGGGAACCGCCATGGGGCATGGACATGATGTCAGACGAAGCCCGCCTTGAACTGGGCTTTATGTAACCGCCCCTTGCGCGCGCCCCGCCCCCACCCTATCTTCCCTGAGGAGAGGTCCAATATGTTCGCAATTCCCGGCAAACAGGCCGTCACCCTAACCCCAAAGGCCGCCGCCCAGGTTGCCAAGCTGATGCAATCGGCTGGCCACGCCGGTCTGCGTATTGGCGTGAAAAAAGGCGGCTGTGCGGGCATGGAATATACCATGGAATATGTAACCCAAAGCGATCCCAACGATGAAATCGTTGAACAGGATGGCGCACGGGTTCTGATTGCCCCAATGGCGCAAATGTTCCTGTTCGGCACACAAATTGATTACGAAACCTCACTGCTCGAATCTGGTTTCAAATTCCGCAATCCCAATGTCACGGAAAGCTGCGGCTGCGGCGAATCGATCAAATTCGGCTGAGTTCCGCGCGATTTGCACCGCCGCCTTCTTTTGTTCTTAAATATCCCCGCCGGAGGCTCCTGCCCTCACCGCCCGCGTCGCCGCCTTGTTGCTTGGCGCTGCGGTCACGGCCCTATGACGCCTGCATCAGATGCACATAGGTCTCGCCAAACCGCCGCGCCAGATGATCGCCGGCCAAAACCACCTGCCCTGATCCGATCGGGGCCACATTCGTGTCATGCGCCGGATTAAAAAACAGCGGCACCGATAAACGCTCTTGCGCCGGACCGATCACCCGGTGCGGCGTGGCGCGCACCCGGCCATTGGTCCATATTTCCAGCATTTCACCAAAATTGATCACAAACGCACCCATCGGGGCGGTCACAGGGAGCCACTCGCCCTGGATGCTGCGCACCTCAAGGCCCGGTGTGCCATCGGTCGCCAGCAACGTCAGACAGCCATAGTCGGTGTGCTCGGCGATGCCGAAATCACGGGCGCTGGCCCAGCTGGGGCGCGCGGGATAATAATTGCCCCGCAACAATGCCATCGGCGTTTCAAACGCGGCGTCAAAATAATCAGAGCGCGCGCCAATCGCCGTCGAAATGCCGCGCAGCACCCCCATCGCGACCGCGCAGGCATCGGTGAAATACTCTTCGACCTCGGCCCTGAAATCGGCCGGTTCCTTGGGCCACAGATTGGGCGCGTAAACCCCCATCTTCCGGCGCGGATCCGTGTCAGGCAGGGTCACCCCACAGTCAAACACCTGTTTGTAATCGGGGTTGGCGCGGGCATCGACCTGTTCGGATTTTGGCGCCCCCCAGCCCCGGTTCGCCCCGGTTTTGGCCATGTTGATGCTGTCTTTTGACGCCTCGGGCTGGTGGAAAAAGTCGCGGTAACATTGCATCAGCCGCGCGATACGATCCGCGCCAATCGCCGTGTTATACACCACGGCAAATCCGGTCTGGGTGGCCGCAACGCGCAGGCTTTCGCGGGTTTCTGCGTCACCGGCCAACATCCGTTTTGCATCAATTCTGGGGATCATTGCCTGGTCCTTATCCTGTGGCAGGCCTTTGCCATATACGCTAAACATCCGCAAGGCTGCGCCGCGAATTGCCGCAGTGCTTTCAAGATGCTAGGACGAACGAACCACAAGATCGAGGACACAGATGCGGCAAAAATTGGCGGCGGGAAACTGGAAAATGAACGGAACCCAAGACCAGCTTGGGATGTTGGCGCAGGTGCCGCCCTCGCAACCAGGCTGCGAGGTGCTGATTTGCCCGCCGGCACAGCTGCTGATCCCGGCCGTTCAGCAGGCCTTGGGGCGTCTGTCAATCGGCGCACAGGATTGTCACGCCCAGGCGCCCGGCGCCCATACCGGCGATCTGTCTGCCTCAATGATTGCCGACACCGGTGCCCGTTATGTGATCCTTGGCCATTCTGAACGCCGGCAGGCTCACGGCGAAACCGATGCGCTGATTCAGGCCAAGGCAGCGGCTGCGATTGACGCCGGGCTGTGCCCGATCATCTGCATCGGCGAAAGCCACGCCCAACGCATCAATGGCCAGGCGCTTGATGTTATCCAGGATCAGCTGCGCTTGTCCCTGCCAGATCATCTGACACAGGCGCCCAGCGTCATCGCCTATGAGCCGATCTGGGCCATTGGCACCGGGTTGATCCCTTCGCTTGACCAAATAACAAAGGCCCACAGCGCCATTCGCGCCCATCTGCGCCAACGCTTTGGCGCCCCCGGCAATGATGTGCGCCTGCTGTACGGCGGTTCGGTCAAACCAGACAACGCCGCGCAGATCTTTGCCTGCCCCGAGGTCGACGGCGCCTTGGTTGGCGGCGCCAGCCTGTCGGCAGAGGATTTCGGCCCGATTATCACGGCGCTTGCCGCGGCCTAGCGCCGGACAACATCGGGCCAAACCACCATTCCGGCCTGTTTGGTCAAAGGGCGGGCGGCCGCGCATCCCTGCACCGCCGCCCGCCCACGCAATTGCCATTAGTTGGTGATAATTTCCGGCCCCATCATCAGGGTCGGCAGCCAGGTGCTGATCGCCGGAATATATGTCACCATAATCAAGAACACGAACAAGACCGCGGTGAACGGCAGCGCCGCGCGCACCACTTTCATCATCGGCATATTTGCAACCCCTGAGGTCACGAACAGGTTCAGCCCCACCGGCGGGGTAATCATCCCGATTTCCATGTTGACCACCATGATAATGCCCAGGTGAATGGGATCTATGCCCAGCTCAATCGCGATGGGAAACACCAGCGGCGCGACAATCACCAACAGGCCAGACGGCTCCATGAATTGCCCGCCGATCAACAAGATCACATTGACGATGATCAAAAACACGATCGGCCCAAACCCGGCCGCCAGCATCGCTGTTGCGATCTGCTGGGGGATTTGCTCATCCGTCAGCACATGTTTAAGGATCAACGCGTTGGCGATGATGAACATCAACGTCACCGTCAGCTTGCCCGCCTCGAACAGCGTGTCGCGGGTGTCGCGATGGAAAAACACCGTAATCAGCGACTGCGGCTTGCGCAGCAGCGAAATATTCGCAGTGCCCTCGCCCGCCACATGCAACGGCCCCATGTCGCGATAGACAAAGCTGGCAATAAAAAACGCATAGACGGCGGCGACGGCGGCGGCCTCGGTCGGGGTAAAGATCCCGCCGTAAATCCCGCCAAGGATGATTACGATCAAAAACAGGCCCCAGGCCGCCTCGCGCCCTGATTGCCACACCTCGCCCCAGCCGCGCCATTCCCCCTTGGGCAGATTGCGCAGTTTGGCGATGGCATAGATGGTGATCATCAGCATAGACCCGGCCATCAAGCCCGGAATGACCCCGGCCAGGAACATCCGGCCCACCGAGACATCGGTCGCAGACGCATAGACCACCATAACAATCGACGGCGGGATCAAGATGCCAAGGGTGCCGGCATTGGCAATCACGCCGGCCGCGAATTCCTTGGAATAGCCCACCTGCCGCATGCCGGCGATCACGATGGACCCGATGGCCACCACGGTTGCGGGCGATGACCCGGACAGGGCGGCGAACAACATACAGGCAAACACCCCGGCAATGGCCAAACCGCCGGGCAAATGTCCGACCAAGGCGATGGAAAACCGGATAATCCGCTTGGCCACGCCGCCGGTCGACATGAAGGTCGATGCCAGAATAAAGAACGGGATCGCCAACAAGGTGTAATGCCCCGCCATGGCCTGAAACAGGGTCTGGGCAATCGACGCCAGCGACGTATCGCTTAGCGCCAGAAGGAACACGATCGACGACATGCCAAGCGACACGGCGATCGGCACCCCGATCAGCATCAGGCCAACGACCATGGTAAAGAGAATGACGACTTCCATGGGGTTAACCCTCTTTGTTCAAATGTTGGACATCGGCCACGGCATCTTCGGCTTCGTGGCTGACAATCAAACTGTCTTGCTGCCCTGACAGCAGCCGCATGGTGGCCTGCACGAAACGAAACAGCAGCAGCGCCATGCCAAATGGCAAAATCGCATAGGGGATAAAGCGCGGAATTTTCTCGTATTCCTCACCCTCGTTGATCAAGGGTTCGATCCAACGCAGGATTTCGGGCATGGGAATGTCCACGACCTCGTACCAGCTGCGATAGGATGTGCGCTTCATTTCCTCGAACCCGGTCGGGAACCAGCGCCCGGTGGTTTGCGGCAGGTTGGCGAAATTCGCCCAATAATCCCAAGCCCCCTTCAGCACCAGCGCCGCATAGGCCAGGCACACAGCCGCCGCAATCAAGGCCACGATCCGGCGCATGGGCGGCGACAACAGGTTGATCACCGCATCCACGCCCAGATGCGCCGTCACCTTGACCGCGTAACTGACGCCAAACAGCACAAGCCAGGCAAACAGGAATGTCACCGCCTCAAGGCCCCAGATCAGCCCGGTGTTGAACCCATAGCGCAAGATCACATTGATAAAGGTGATGAGGGTCATGATCCCAAGGATCAGCGCAATCACCGTTTCTTCCAGTTCGTTGACGATACGGCCAAGCCTGCTGGTGCTATTATATGTCGTCATGGGCCAATCCTTTCCCAATCGCCAAATGCAATACGGATAAAGCAACGCCCGGCCCAATGCAGGCCGGGCGTCCGTTCATCACCAAGGCTTAGTGCTTGGCGTTGATCGCTTGGGCCGCGTCAATGTTGTCTTGGCCAACGTCGCCTTTGAATTCTTCCCAGACCGGTTTCATCGCTGCCACCCAGGCATCGCGCTGATCGCCGGTCAGCTGGCGCACAACACCGCCTGCGTCGATCACTGCGGCCTTGGCTGCGGCGTTCACAGCTGTCGATTCCGCGTTGCGCGCCTCGGTTACCTCGGCGATGATGGTCGACAGCTGATCGCGCACATCCGCATCCAGGCTGTCCCACCAATCAGTGGATGTCACCAGCATATAGTCGATGATGCCGTGGTTGGTTTCGGTCACACCGTCCTGAACCTCAAAGAACTTTTTGCCATAGATGTTCGACCAGGTGTTTTCCTGTCCATCAACAACGCCGGTTTGCAGCGCGCCATACACCTCGGAAAACGCCATTGGCTGGGGCGATCCACCCAGGGCCGCCATCTGCGCCTTGAGCACGTCCGAATTCTGCACCCGGAATTTCAGACCGTTGGCATCGGTCGGCAGGTTCAGCGGCTTGTTGGCCGACATCTGCTTCATGCCGTTGTGCCAGAACGCCAGCCCCAAAAGGCCGCGGCGCGTCATGCTTTCTTTCATCGCTTGACCGGTGTCGGAATTCTGGAATTCATCAACCGCCGCGATATTCTTGAACATGAATGGCAGGTCGAAAATGCGGAAAACCTTGGTGAACTGTTCGAATTTCGACAGCGAAGGCGCGGCCATCTGCACGTCGCCCTGCAACAGGGCCTCAAGCACCTGGTCATCGTTATAAAGTGTCGAGTTGGGGAACACCTCCATGCAGGCCTTGCCGTTCATCTCGTCGTTGACGCGCTGTTCAAGCAAGGTGGCGGCGATGCCTTTGGGGTGCTTGTCTGTATTGGTGACGTGGCTCAGTTTGATGACGATTTCACCATCATCACAGGCCGCAAAGGCCGAACCGGCCGAGACGCTCAGGCTAAGGGCCAGCGCGGTTGCAGTCAAAAGTTTCATCTGTTGTCCTCCCAGGATCATAGATCTTGAATCGCATCAGGTCTGATACGCTGCGCCCAGCAAAACACAGATGCCGCGCCATCCAAACGAAAATTTAAACACATAAACTTTGTTATATTAGTGTTTGAAAAAACTAGATATTTCTAGGAATTGATTCGACGCCGCGCATCCATCGTGCGGAAAATCGCACGGCATCCACCAGATGTGTGCGGAAATCCGCACATTATTGCTGGCGAAATTGTTCGGGCTTCAACCCATAGCGGGCAAGTTTGTCATAAAGGGTTTTACGCGGAAGTTTCAAAGCCTGGGCCGCCGCGCTGGCTTGTCCATTTGCCCGCCGCAGCGCCTGTTCCAGCAGCGATTGTTCGACCTGGGCCATTTGCTCGGCCAGGCCCATTGGTCCGCGATCCTCGGGGCTGTGATCCAACCCCAGCGCAAAGCGCATTGCCTCGGACATCAGTGCGCGGGCATTGCCGGGCCAGTCGCGCGCCATCAACCCCGCGATCACATCCGGCGTGATATCTGGGGGCGACAACCCCGCCTGTTCGCTGGCCTGGGCCACATAATGACGAAACAGCACCGGAATATCCTCGGGGCGCTCAAACAGGGCGGGAATACGCACCGGCAGCACGTCAAGGCGGTAATATAAATCAGCACTTAGGTTGCCATCACTGACGGCCTGCGGCAAGTCATGATTGGATCCGGCAATCAACCGGGTTTGCGCCCCGGCCTCAAGCGCCTCAAGCAGGCCAAGCTGGGTTTGCGCGGGCAGCAGGGTGATTTGGTCGATAAACAGGCTGCCCCCTGCCGCTGCGGTCAGCGCCTCGTTCAGGCGCTCGGCGGTTAACCCGGCACCTGCCAGTTTGATAAAGGCCGCCTTTGATCGGCCCGAACACAGGTGAATGACCTCGGCCACTTTGGATGTGCCGGTGCCCGGCGCCCCGGTGACAAGGGCTTCGCTGTCTTGGCGGGCCACCAGACGCACCCGCGCCCGCAAGGCATCGGCCAGATCCGAGGTGCCAAAGATCATCCGCGCCGCCGGATCGCCAGTTTCAATCATGCGGCGCAAACGGCGGTTTTCCAACACCACCCCCCGCAGCTTGAGCGCGCGTTCAAGCACGGCAAGCAGATCACTGGGCGCGCAGGGCTTTTCCAGAAAGGCAAAGGCGCCTTTGCCCATGGCATCCACCGCCATGGGAATATCCCCCTGCCCAGTCAGCAAGACCACCGGCAAATCGGCATCTTGGGCCTTGGCATAATCCAGCAGGTGAAACCCATCCCGCCCCGGCATGCGAATATCGGACAGAATAACCCCATCCAGCGCCGGCGCGATGTGATCCTTGGCCGCCAGGAATGACCCTGCCGGTATCGCCTCAAGGCCCGCCAGCTCAAGCGTTTGCGCCAGGGCATCGCGCACCGCAGCATCATCATCCACCAACAGCACTGTGCGGGTCATGGGGCCGGCTCCTCTTGGGGCATGGGTTTCAAAAATACGCTAAAGCGGGCGCCGTCTTGGGTGTTTTGGCCACGAATGTCGCCGCCAAGGCTTTGCACGATGCCATAGCTGATCGACAGCCCCAACCCCATCCCCATCGCCGCACCGACGTTCTTGGTAGAGTAAAACGGATCGAATACCTTTTCCGGCGCCGCGATCCCGCCACCGGTGTCGTCAATATCCACCTGCACCCGTTCGCCCTGTGACACGGTGATGCGCAGCACCCGGTGCGCCCGCCCTTCCATCGCATCCAGGGCGTTGGAAACCAAATTCACAAACACCTGCCCCAAGCGCACCTCGCCGCCCTGAACCCAGACCGGCGCAGGGCCTGTATCAAAGATCAACGTCGCATCACAATCGTTTATTCTTGATTGCAAAAGCTCAATCGTGCTGTTCAGGATTGCGGTCAAATTGACCCGTCCCTGGGCTTCGGTTTCTTGCCGGGAAAAAGCGCGCAGATTGCTGATGATACGGCCCATACGCCGGGCCATATCGGAAATGCGGCCCAGGTTGTCCTTGACCCGGTCCTCTTGGCCGCGCTGTTGAAACTGTACCGCGTTTTCCGCAAACGATCGGATGGCCATCAAGGGTTGGTTCAGCTCGTGGCTGATGCCTGCGCTCATCTGGCCAAGGGCGCTCAGCTTGCTGGCCTGAACCAGATCGGCCTGCGCCTGCGCCAATTTCATCTGCGCGTCTTCACGTTCGCGGGCTTCGCGGCGCAGCATCTCGTTTGTTTCCAAAAGGGCCGCGGTACGCCGCGCCACCCGGCTTTCCAATAGGGTATTGGCGATGGCCAGCGTGCGGCGACGTTCCGTGGCCAGAAACAACAGCGCGCCAAACGCAAGACACAGCCCCGCCAGGGCAATCGCCTGAAACCCCGCCAAGCGCCGCGCCGGGGCCACATCGAACAGTATTTCCCCCCGCAGTCCGATGATCGGCAGATCCTGCACCAGGTGCAGCGCGTTTTCCGGCAAATACGGCCCCCAGCCCAATCGCCAGACCTCATGCGGCCCGATATAGTCGCTGGCAAAAGCCGGCGCCGGACCTGTGGGCGGGGCAAGGCCGGGGCCATCCGCGCGGCGCTGCCATTGCACCAACTCTGAGCGGTTGGACACAAAAACCACCCCCGCCTGATCGGTAAAGAACACCGCCCGTTCATCGCCGCGCCAGTCATCTTCCAGATCGCTCAGGTCCACCGCCACAACCACGCTGCCTTGCACGCGCCCATCGGGTGCAAACACCGGGGCGGCGTAATAATAGGCCCGCGCCGCCAGGGGCGATTGCGCCCGATGCCCCCAGCCCAAGGCGCCCTGCGCCGCCCGGCGCACGAACGGCAGGGCGCCAAGGTTTGCGCCCGGTGCGGCGCGCGCAGCCGCCACAACCCGGCCATCTTGGTTCAGGTAAAAGATATCCAAGGCATCAATCTTGTCGGCGACGCTTAGAAACAGCGCCTGTGCCTGACCGGCATCAACAACCGATTGCGCCAAAACCGGGTGATCGGCCAACAAGACCGCCAATTCGCGAAAGCGCTGCAATTGCCCCACAAGGCGATCGCTGGCCAGCGCCAGATCAGCCCGCCCCTGCGCGGTTGTTTGCTCAAGCGCTTGAAAATAGGCATAGCGGTAAACCCCAAGGGACACTGCAAGAACAGCGGCCAAAAAGGCAAGGATCAAGGCACCGCGCTGCATCAAGACTTGGGTCATGAAAAACCTTCTACAAAGCCGGTCTTGCCTTGGCCAGCCCAAGCGCGAATATGGGCGGATGAAACCTGTGATCCAATCCCCGCAAGATCCCGCCTTTGTCCAGGATCCCTATCCGTTCTATGCCCGTATGCAGGCGGGCGATCCGGTGCGGTTCTGGCAAGATTATGACATGCCCGCCGTGTTTGATCCGGCGCTGATAAACGCGCTTTTGCGCGATCGTCGGCTGGGCCGGGTGCCGCCGGGTGGGCCGGTCAGCGCGCCGGCGCATATGCAGGATTTCTATCGCATCGAACACCATTCAATGCTGGAGCAAGAGCCCCCAACCCACACCCGCCTGCGCGGGCTGGTGTTGCGCGCCTTTACCTCGCGCCGCATCGCAGCGCTTGCCCCGGATATCGACCAGATCTGCGACAGCCTGCTGACCGCCTTGCCCCATGACACGGTTGATTTGCTGCCCGCGTATTGCGCGCAGGTGCCGGTGCGGATCATTGCGCGGCTCTTGGGTGTGCCCGAGGGGATGTCCAGCCAACTGCTGCAATGGTCCAACCAAATGGTCGCCGTCTATCAGGCGGGGTGCGATTTTGAAACGCAATGCCGGGCCAATGCGGCGGCCAGGGATTTCTCGGCGTTTCTATCTGGTTACATCGACCAAAGGCGCCACAGCCCGGCGGATGATTTGATCAGCCATTTGATCGCCGCCCAGACCGACGGGCAAAGCCTGTCCCCCGACGAGATGATCGCCACCTGCATCTTGCTGCTGAACGCCGGTCACGAGGCAACAGTCCACACCCTGGGCAATGGGGTGCATGCCCTGTTGCGCCATGGATGGCACCCAGATTGGCTGGCGCCAGGGCAGATCGACACCACAATAGAAGAGATCTTGCGCTTTGATCCGCCGTTGCACATTTTTACCCGTTATCTTTACGAGGATATGACCGTGGGCCGCCACCCACTGGCTGCGGGCCAACAAATCGCGCTGGTTCTGGGGGCGGCTGGGGTGGAACAACCGCACCGCTTTGATCCGATGCGCCCACGCCCCGGCCATGCGGCCTTTGGTGGCGGGTTGCACTTTTGCGTTGGCGCGCCGCTGGCCCGGCTGGAGCTGCGCATCGCCCTGCAAAAGCTGTTCGCTCATTTCCCTGAAATGGCCCTGACCCAGGCGCCGCGCTATGCGGATATATACCATTTTCACGGGCTCACGGCGCTGCATGTCGCGCCCCATGGCCGCGCGGCGCATGGGCCACCGTGGCACCCATAAAAAGCGTGCGGCGGAACGCCGCTCCTTTGGATCACGTCACATGGGCCCTCAAAGCGGCAACATCGTTGTCGATTTGATTTCCTCCATCGACAAAAGCGCCGTGACATTATGCACCCGCACCTCGGAAATCAGCGCCTGATAAAAGGCGTCATAGGCCCGCGCGTTCTTGACCCGGACCTTTAGAATATAATCGATATCCCCGGCCAGGCGGTGCGCCTCTTGCACTTCGGGTCGGTCGCGCAGGGCTTTCAGAAACCGCGCCTGCCAATCGGCTTCGTGTTCGCTGGTGCGGATCAAAACGAAAAAGCACGCCTCGAACCCCAGCGCTTCGGCATCCAAAACCACGGTCTGCTGTCCGATCACCCCTGCCTCGCGCAGTTTGCGAATCCGGTTCCATACGGGGGTCTTGGAACTGCCGACTTTGGCGGCAATATCATCCAGGGATTGGCTGGCATCGCGTTGCAGCTGCGCAAGGATTTTCTGGTCTACCTCATCAATACGGACGCTCATTCCGTTCCCCTCCCGATTTGTGAACACCTGTTCCGCCCAACCGGCAATCTGGAACAATGATCCTTATTTGCCTCAGTATCTGGCCAAATACCAGAACATTTTCCTATATTACGCAGGCAAACATCAATTCACAGGTGCCACATGGACCATTTTCCGATCTTTATCAGCCTTGCCGGGCGCACGGTCGTGCTGTCGGGCGGCGGTGAAGCTGCGCTGGCCAAGCTGCGCCTGCTGCTCAAGACCCGCGCGCACATAGCGGTCTATGCTATGGACCCTGCCGCTGACATCATCAGCTGGGCTGCGGCGGGCAAGCTGACATTGCATCGGCGCGACATGCAGGCCGGCGATGCGGTGTCTGCGGCGCTTTTCTATGCGGCGGACGAAGACGCAACCAAAGACGCGCGCACCGCGGCCCTGGCCCGCGCCGATGGCGCCTTGGTCAATATCGTCGATAATTTGCAAGACAGCGCCTTCATCACGCCGGCCATCGTGGATCGCGATCCGGTTACCATTGCCATTGGCACCGAAGGCGCCGCGCCGGTTCTGGCCCGCGCCATCAAAGCCGACCTTGAGGCCCGCCTGCCCGCTTCGCTTGGGTTGCTTGCCCGCATTGGTAAATCCTTTCGCGCAGCGGCCGAGGCCCTGCCCTTTGGCCGGGCCCGCCGGGATTTTTGGTCGGATTACTATTTCAACGCCGGGCCACGCGCAGTTGCCGATGGCGACGAAACGGTCAAAGACACCGCCATCAAAGCCGCGCTTGACGATCTGCTGGCCCAACATATCGAACGCAAACCCCGCGCCGGGCATGTGGCCTTTGTCGGCGCTGGCCCCGGTGATCCCGATCTGCTGACCCTCAAGGCCCGCCGGGCGCTGGATGAGGCCGATGTGGTGATCTATGACCGTCTGATCAGCGCCCCGATCCTTGAGCTGGCCCGCCGCGAAGCCATCATGCTGGACGCCGGCAAAGAAGGCTTTGGCCCCTCGATGAGCCAGCAGGACATCAACGCGCTGATCGTTGAGCATGCGCAAAACGGCGCCCAGGTTGTGCGGTTGAAATCGGGCGATGCCACCGTGTTTGGCCGCCTCGACGAAGAAATCGACGCCGTCGCAGAACATGGCATCACCTGGCATATCGTGCCGGGGATTACTTCGGCCTCGGCGGCGGTTGCGGCCATTGGCCAAAGCCTGACCAAGCGCGAGCGCAATTCATCGGTGCGGTTCCTGACCGGTCACGACATGAAGGGCTTTGCCGATCATGACTGGAAGGCGCTGGCCCGCAGCGGCGAGGTTGCCGCCATTTACATGGGCAAAAAATCCGCCCGCTTTATCCAAGGTCGCCTGCTGATGCATGGCGCTGATCGCCATACCCCGATGACCATCGTGGAAAACGCGTCGCGGCCTGAACAACGCGTTTTGTCCACCACATTGGACCGTCTGCCCGCCGATCTGGGTGCCGCCCAGATGAACGGCCCCGCCCTGACCTTTTACGGATTGGCGCCCCGCGCTGCGGCACAATCCCTTTCAGACCTCATCCGCCAGGAGCAAGCATAATGGCCAAACCATTTTCCGCCAAAGTCGTCACCGCCAATGACCTTCTTGAGGGTGACGTGATCTATCAAACCGCCGATGGCTGGACCCGCGACCTGGCCCAGGCCGAGGTGCTGACAGACGAGGCCGACGCCGATATCCGCCTGATTGATGCCAGCCAACAACACAGCCGCGTTGTCGGGGCCTATCTGGCCGATATCGCCAACATCAATGGCACCCCCAGCCCGGTGCATTTCCGCGAGGACTTTCGCGCCACCGGGCCATCAAACTATCGCCACGGCAAGCAGGAAACCCAGCAAGATGTATAACTATTCCGAATTTGACACCGCATTCCTTGCCGAGCGCAACGCCCAGTTCCGCGCCCAGGTCGAACGCCGGATCAGTGGCGCGCTGACCGAGGATGAATTCAAGCCACTGCGCCTGATGAACGGGCTTTATCTGCAGCTGCACGCCTATATGCTGCGGGTGGCCATTCCTTATGGCACGCTCAACAGCGCCCAGATGAATGTCTTGGCCGATATCGCGGACAAATGGGACAAGGGCTATGGCCATTTCACCACCCGGCAGAACATCCAGTATAACTGGCCCAAGCTGCGCGATGTGCCCGACATGCTGGATGCGCTGGCCAGCGTTGGCATGCACGCCATTCAGACATCGGGGAACACCATCCGCAATGTGACCGCCGATCATTTCGCCGGCGCTGCGGCTGACGAAATCGCCGATCCGCGCCCTGTGGCCGAGCTGATCCGCCAATGGTCCACCGACCACCCCGAATTTCAGTTCCTGCCGCGCAAGTTCAAAGTCGCCGTTACCGGCAGCGAAAATGACCGCGCAGTCATCCGCGCCCATGACATCGGCCTGCGGATCGTTGAACAAAACGGCGAACGCGGCTTTGAGGTTATCGTAGGCGGCGGCCTTGGCCGCACCCCGATGATCGGCAAGGTGCTGCGCAGTTTCCTGCCCCAGGCCGACCTGCTGCCCTATCTTGAGGCCATCGTCAGCGTCTATAACCTGCTGGGACGGCGCGACAATAAATACAAGGCCCGGATCAAGATCACCGTCCATGAAAACGGGCTGGACGACATTCGCGCCCGCGTCGAAGAACGCTTTGCCCTGATCCGTCCGCAATTTCAGGGGGTCGATCAGCAGATGCTGCGCAAGATCGAGGCTGATTTCGCAGCGCCTGCGTTCAAAAGCGCGCCGCTGGACAGCTATACCCAGGCTTACGGCGCCGATCCGCTGTTCCGCAGCTGGGCCGATACCAACCTGAGCAACCATCGCGCCGACGGCTATGCGATTGTGTCCATCTCGATCAAGGCCCATGGCCAAACGCCGGGCGATGCCACATCCGATCAAATGCGGGTCATGGCGGATCTGGCCAAAACCTATGGCCATGATGAACTGCGTATCAGCCATGAACAGAATGTCATTTTGCCCCATGTACACCGCAGCGATCTTCCCAATGTCCACGCCGCGCTGCGCGCGGCCGGATTGGCCACGGCCAATATCGGGTTGATTTCGGACATCATCGCCTGCCCCGGCATGGATTATTGCGCGCTGGCCACGGCCCGGTCGATCCCGATTGCCCAGGACATCGCCACCCATTTTGACGCGCTCAAGCTGGAACATGACATCGGCCCGCTCAAGATCAAGATCTCGGGCTGCATCAACGCCTGCGGCCACCACCATGTGGGCCATATCGGCATTCTTGGGCTGGATCGCGCCGGGGTCGAAAACTATCAGATCACCCTTGGGGGCGATGGGGCCGCAGATGCCCAAATCGGCGAACGCGCCGGTCCCGGTTTTGCCGCAGACGAAGTCATCCCCGCCATCGAACGTATCGTCATGGCCTATCTGGATCTGCGCAGCGACCGTTTGGAAACCTTCTTGCAAACCTATCGCCGCCTGGGGCTTGCCCCGTTCAAGGCCGCGCTTTATCCGCAGGCCCAGGTCAATGCAGCCTAAAGCGGCCCAAACAGCCAGCGCGCTGAATGCCCGGTTGCGCCGTCACAGCGCCACGGATATTTTGCGGCAAGGCTTTGACAGCATCCCCAAGCTGGCGTTGGTCTCCAGCTTTGGGGCCGAATCTGTCGTGCTGCTGCATCTGGCCTCGGTGATCAACCGCGATGTGCCTGTGCTGTTTATCGATACACGCATGCTGTTCACCGAAACATTGGTCTATCAACTTGAGCTGGCCGAACGCCTGGCCCTGCGCAACGTGCAGATCATTCGTCCGCAGGACACGGCCGCCCATGACCCCCAAGGCGATCTGCACCGCCGCGACCCCGATGCCTGCTGCGCCCTGCGCAAGACCGAACCGCTGGACCGTGCCCTGTCGGGCTATGACGGCTGGATCACCGGTCGCAAACGCTTTCAATCGGGCATCCGCGCCCAGCTTGAGGTGTTTGAACCCGAAACCGGCACCAAGCGGATCAAGGTCAACCCGCTGGCGCATTGGACGGCCGGCGATGTGCAGGATTATATGGAAGAAAACCGCCTGCCGCGTCACCCGTTGGTCGCAAAAGGGTATCCGTCCATCGGCTGCGCGCCCTGTACCTCGCCCGCCGGCCCGAACGAAGACCCCCGCGCCGGCCGCTGGCGCGGCGCACAAAAAGATGAATGTGGCATCCACTTTGACAATGGCAAAGTGATCCGCAAAGGAGAAAACGCATGACCGTACTTGTCACCGACACAGGCTTTGCCCCCGACGATTGGGCGCTGGCCTTCACCCCGCTGGGCACTGCCAATGATGCTCCGGCCCTTGATGTGCCATCCGATGCCCAGCCCGGCGATATCCCGCTGTGCGGCGCGGTTCAGATGATCCGCATCGATTTTCCCAGCTCGGCTGACGGGCGCGGCTTTACCATCGCGCGGCAACTGCGTCTGCGCGGCTATACCGGCCGGCTGCGCGCCCGCGGGCATGTGCTGTCAGATCAATACGCCATGGCCCGCCGCGCCGGCTTTGACGAAGTTGAAATCAGCGAGGCCCACGCCGCGCGCCAACCCCAGTCTGAGTGGCAATTCCGCGCCAATTGGACGGCGCATGATTATCAGGCCCGCCTGCGCGGCTGATTGTCCCCTTTCCCTTCTTTCCCTGACCTTCTACAAGGACGCCGAACCCCTCGCGCGTAATTCCCCATGACAGAGCTTTCCCCCGTGTCCCAAGCCGCCCTCAAAATCGACCGCCTGCCCGATGCCCAGACCGTGACCCAAGTCACCCATTGGACAGACCGGCTGTTTTCTTTCCGTGTGACCCGCCCAGCGTCGCTGCGCTTTCGTTCGGGCGAATTCGTAATGATCGGCCTGATGGGTGACCCGGACCCAAAGACCGGCAAACAAAAGCCCCTGCTGCGCGCCTATTCCATCGCCTCGCCCGCCTGGGATGATGAACTGGAATTTTACTCGATCAAAGTGCCCGACGGCCCGCTGACCTCGAAATTGCAACATATCAAAGTGGGCGATGAAATCATCTTGCGCCCCAAACCCGTCGGCACATTGGTCCATGATGCCCTGCTGCCCGGCAAACGGCTTTGGCTGTTTGCCACAGGCACCGGCTTTGCCCCCTTTGCCTCGCTGCTGCGCGAACCTGAAACCTATGAGAAATTCGATCAGGTGATTGTCACCCATACCTGCCGCGACGTGAATGAACTGGCCTATGGCCGCACATTGGTCGATGGTCTCGCTCAGGACCCATTGATCGGGGAACTGGTTCAGGGCAAGGTCACCTACTACCCAACCACCACACGCGAAACCAGCCCCAAGATGGGCCGCATCACCACCTTGATGGAAAACGGCACGCTCTTTGCCGACCTTGGCATCGACGGGATCTCGCCCGATACCGACCGCGCCATGGTCTGCGGATCGCTGGGCTTCAACATCGACATCAAGGCCTTGATGGAATCCTATGGGCTGGTCGAAGGCGCCAATTCCGATCCGCAACACTATGTCGTCGAAAAAGCCTTTGTCGGGTAACTGCATTCTTTTGTTCACAAATATCTCGGGGATGAATTTGCGCAGCAAAGAAGGGGCAGCGCCCCTTCCCCGGCACATCACCGCCCCGCATGGTCAATTTCGCCACACCGGCCAAGTTTCCCGCTTTTGCTGCGCATTTGCAGCTTGAAGTGCCCGACCACCAAGTCTAATTTGCAGCCTCAGAATTCAGTAACAATCAAAGGACCACTGTCATCGCTCGCAGACCCCACAACGCGCCGCCCCAACGTGAAACCGGCCCGCGCGTCAACGAAAAGATCCGAAGCCCTGAAATCCGCCTGATTGGCGCAGATGGCGAAAACGTCGGGGTCGTTACCCCGGCCCGCGCCATGGATATGGCCGAAGAGGCCGGGCTGGACCTGGTAGAGATTTCTCCCAATGCCAACCCGCCCGTGTGCAAGATCATGGATTTCGGCAAGTTCAAATATGAACAACAAAAGCGCGAGAGCGAAGCGCGCAAAAAGCAAAAGATCATCGAAATCAAAGAGGTGAAATTCCGCCCCAACACGGACACCAACGATTACGAAGTCAAAATGCGCAATGTTTTCAAGTTTTTGCAGAACGGAGACAAGGTCAAGGTGACCCTGCGCTTCCGGGGCCGCGAAATGGCGCACCAAAACCTGGGCCGCGAGCTGCTTGAGCGCGTCGCCGCGGACACCAAAGAGGCCGGCCGCGTCGAGAACTTTCCCAAGATGGAAGGCCGCCAGATGGTTATGCTGATCGGGCCTTTGCCGAAATAACAGGCATGGCGCGCGCTGGGATTATCCCCCCGCGCCTTAGATCCCTATCGAAACAAACGCCCGCCCTGCATCGGCAGCGGCGGGCGTTTTCATGTCATCGCGCCTGAAAGCGCTAGGCCGAACCGCACTAGGCCGCAGCGGCCACCGCGCGTCTGGTCAACACGGTCACCAGATGGGCCCGATAGGCGGCCGATCCGTGCAGATCGCTGATCATGTCAGCGTCAGACATCGTCATCCCCTCCAGCGCGC